>CALXIQ010000001.1 GCA_944388405.1 uncultured Ruminococcus sp.
GACGGGGCAAACTTCAAGCCGCCGAGAAAGAATAGTAAGGCTGCAAAACAATGCGCTGATTTGTGTTCCGATACAACCGACGAGGTAAACGCTATATGTTCCTATCATAGCAACGACACATGTGGAGTGCGTGATATTGCTTCAAAGAAATAATACATAAAAATCCCCCATAGGAGGTCACAATGAAAAACATCATACAAATCACTCACCTCAGCAAAAGCTTTGGCGAGGTAAAAGCCGTTCAGGATTTAAGCTTTTGTGTTAAAGAAGGCGAGCTGTTTGCTTTTCTTGGCATAAACGGTGCAGGGAAGTCCACTACTATCAACATAATGTGCGGACAGCTCTCCAAAGACAGCGGAAGTATTCAGATTGACGGGCAGAATCTTGATAGTAACATGGACTTGATTAAACGTAAGCTGGGGGTGGTTTTTCAGTCCTCAGTGCTGGATTCGGCGCTTTCGGTTTATGATAATCTCGAAAGTCGTGCCGCTTTGTATGGCATTGTCGGCACAGCCTTTAAAGACAGACTGTCCGAACTGGCAAATCTGCTTGATTTTGAGGAGCTGCTAAAGCGTCCCGTAGGCAAGCTGTCGGGAGGACAGCGGAGAAGAATCGATATTGCCAGAGCGTTGTTTCATAAGCCTAAGATACTTATTCTGGACGAGCCTACCACAGGGCTTGACCCGCAGACACGTAAAAACATCTGGAATGTTATATCCTACCTTCGCCAAAATGAGAACATGACGGTGTTTCTCACTACTCACTACATGGAAGAAGCCGCAGAAGCCGACTATGTTGTAATTATCGATAACGGCAAAATCTCAGCAGAGGGTACGCCCCTTGAATTGAAAAATACCTATACCGGGGACTATATTACTCTATATGGTGCAAACGAGCAGGACGTTAAGAAAATCGGTGTTGAGTATGAGCGGATAAGAGATGCTTATCGGCTTTCCGTGTCCGATACCAAAACGGCGACCGGACTTATTATCAAATATCCTCAGCTGTTTGATGATTACGAAATAACCAAAGGAAAAATGGATGATGTTTTTCTTGCAGTAACAGGTAAAACACTGACCGGAGGTACGAAAAAATGAGTGTGTCGTTGATTCTGATTAAAAGAAATATTAAGCTGTTTTTTAAAGATAAAGGAATGTTTTTTACATCCCTAATAACCCCGGCGATTCTGTTGGTGCTTTATGCGACTTTTCTCGGTAATTTATACCGTGATAATTTTACCTCCGCCTTAAACGGTACGGTACAGCTTTCAGAGGATTTAATCGACGGTCTGGTAGGCGGTCAGCTTATTTCGTCAATTCTTGCCGTTTCGTGTATAACCGTGGCTTTTTGTTCTAACTTTTTAATGGTGCAGGACAAAGTCAACGGCACAATCAAGGACTTAAGAATATCTCCCGCAAAACCTGCAACCCTTTCACTAAGCTATTATATTGCTACGCTGGTTTCCACTCTTATAATCTGCTTTACCGCTACGGTTATCTGCCTTGTCTATGTGGGAATTGTGGGGTGGTATATGTCGGTTTTCGATGTGTTGCTTTTGTTCCTTGACGTTTTACTGCTGGTTCTGTTCGGCACTGCGCTTTCATCGCTGATAAACTTTTTCCTGTCAACCCAAGGACAGATTTCCGCATTAGGTGCAATTCTCAGCGCAGGCTACGGATTTATCTGCGGCGCATATATGCCTATTTCCTCCTTCGGCGATGGACTGCAAAAAGTAGTTGCTTTTCTACCAGGCACATACGGCACATCGCTGGTTCGCAACCATTCAATGCAGGGAGTCTTTGCAGATATGGAGAATCAGGGCGTTCCCGGGGAAGTGATTGAAAGCTTGAGGGATAGTCTTGACTGCAACATTTATTTCTTCGACAATCAGGTGAATGTACCGACTATGTATGTAATTCTCGGGGTTGTAACGGTGGTTCTGATTGGAGCGTATATTCTGCTGAACGCCTTTAAAAAGAAGATTTGATTACTGCAACGGGGCAGGGCAGCAGAATGCAGTGGGATTTCACTTTTTCTTTTTCTCCAGTTCCTCCGCAATTGGGTTGTGTTCCGCAGCCTGACGGAGATTGTCATCGGCAAGATGAGTGTAAATTTCCGTGGTTGCAATGCTTTTGTGTCCCAATATATCCCGCAGCACCAGTGTGTCCACATTGCCGTGCTGATACATTATCGTTGCGGCGGTGTGGCGCAGCTTGTGAGTAGTAATGCCAAGATTTCCTAAGCCTGAACGTTTCAGATTTTCTTCCACCATTTGTTGCACGCGTCGTTTGGAAATTCTTGTCTTATTAGCGGACAAAAACATAGCATTGTTGTCAACAGGCGGACGAACCTTAAGGTAATCCTCCAAAGCTTGAATGCAGGGGTCGTTGAGAAAAACAATCCGTTCCTTACTGCCTTTGCCGAACAGTCTTAGAGAACGGTTATCCTTGCTAAAATCATTGAGATTAAGACCAACCAGCTCACTTAAACGCATTCCGCAGTTAAGAAACAACAGGATAATGCAAAAATCCCGTTCTTTAAAC
Organism: uncultured Ruminococcus sp.; assembly: GCA_944388405.1. Lineage (GTDB taxonomy): Bacteria > Bacillota > Clostridia > Oscillospirales > Ruminococcaceae > FB2012. The sequence continues at coordinate 2,544 of CALXIQ010000001.1, forward strand.
TTAGAATCAACATTTTGCAGTAAGGTTAAGCTTTCTTCAAGAGATAAGTACTTGGGCAGCTTGTTTTTTATCCTGGGCAGCTCCAGATCCACCAAAGGGTTTTCAGCTATGAGCTTTGCTTTTTTGTGCAAATAAATATAAAACTGCTTTAAAGCGGAAGTTTTTCTGGATCTGGTGGCAGTGGAATTGTTTCTGTCGTCCTTAAGAAATCGCAGATACTGATATGCGTCGTTCAGCGTGAATTTCCTTATTAAGCTCAGAGGCACGTCGGCGATTTTTATTTCATGCCAATCGGTATCAGAAGAAACCAGATTGTTTTTCAGCTTTAAATACCTAAGAAAAGTTCTCAGGTCAATGTAATAAGCTTCTTCAGTTCTGTCGGCACGGTCCTTTACAACTTTGAGGTTCATTAAAAATGATTCAAGGTAATCGGGACAATCTTCAAGGTATTCTTTTTTCATGTGATAAAACTCCTTATAATAGTTTCTGATAATGTGATATAAACTTGATACCTACTCCCTGTTGCACTAAATTTTTATTTAGTGCAACTTACTGTTACTATCAGTATACCACTTCTCCGGCAAAAAGTCAAGCGAAAAAAGCATAAAACCCACTATGACATTATGCCATAATGGGTTTTATATTTTTATTTTAATTCTACTACAGTAACTCCGTCCTCGCCTTCGCCGTAAACGCCCTTACGTGACGACTTGACATGAGGATGATGTTTCAGATGATTGCGCACTGCGTTTTTCAGCACGCCCGTACCTTTGCCGTGAATAATGGTAACCATGCTAATGCCCGACATGACTGCGCTGTCGAGAAAATCGTCAAGCGCATACAAACCGTCGTCTACCGCATAACCTCTTATATCAAGTTCAGTCCGAACCTTTCTTGTCATTCGGTTTTCCACTCCGGCTGTGGAAACGTAGGACTTAGGCTTCTTTGGCTGTTTATTTGCCGTCATGGTATTGGTCTTTTCTATCAGCCGCAGCTTTGAAGCATCAATTTTGGTTTTCATCACACCTACCTGAACAAAGCACATTCCCTTGCTGTCCGGCGGCGAAACAAGTATTCCCTTGCGGTTTGTGTCTACAATTAATACGCTGTCGCCTTTTTTCAGCGGTCTGGGCAGCACGTAGTTGTCATTCATGCTTTCAGATACAGGGTTTGCCTCCAGATACAGCTTGTTCATTGTAGATTTTTGCAGCTGCCTTGCTCCTATGACCTTGTCGCTAAAGCCTGACTTGTCCTTTTCCTTCTTGATTTTTTCAAGCTCGTCAATAAGCCTTTGAGATTGACGCTGAACGCTGTTTACAATATCTGCAGAAGTTCTTCTGGCTTTTTCCAGCTCTTCTTCCTTTTCATTGTATAGGCGTTCCCGCTCTTCCTCAAGCTGACGCTTAAGCTCTTCACATTCTTTTCTTGACTGCTCTGCCGCCTTGTTGTTTTCTTCAAGAGTAATGCGGGCTTTTTCAAGATTGTCAATAATCTCCTCAAACTTTCGGTTTTCAGAGGTTATAAGCGACTTGGCGTGGCTGATTATTTCATCCGGCATTCCCAACCGTGAGGAAATTGCAAATGCATTTGACTTACCTGGTGCGCCGATAATAAGCCGATAGGTAGGCTTTAAAGTATCAACGTTAAATTCACAAGAGGCGTTTTCCACATCGGGAGTGTCAATAGCGTACATTTTAAGTTCCTGATAGTGGGTGGTAGTTATTGTGGTTGCGCCCTGGGATTTTAGCTTCTCGATTACTGCTACGGCTAAAGCCGCACCTTCCACCGGGTCAGTTCCCGAACCCAGCTCGTCAAGGAGTACAAGGCTTCGGTAATCGGCCTTTTTTAGTATACCTATAACCCTGTTCATATGAGAGGAAAAGGTAGAAAGGCTCTGCTCTATCGACTGCTCGTCCCCTATATCTACCAGTATATTCTTATAAATCGAGATTTTGCTGCCGTCAGATACGGGAATCAGCATACCGCACATTGTCATAAGGGTAAGCAGTCCTACCGTTTTCATAACTACGGTTTTTCCTCCCGTGTTTGGACCTGTTATAATCAGCGTGTTGTACTTTTCTCCTATTGAAAAGTTTATAGGCACAACATCCTCCGCATTTATAAGGGGATGACGGGCTTTGTTAAGGAAGATTATATTATCATCGTTCAGCTCGGGGGCGCAGGCTTTCATTTTTGCGGCAAGATTGGCTTTTGCAAAATAAAGATTAAGCTCTGTTGCTGCATTGTAGCCCGATTCAAGCTGCTCTTTTATCTGAGCACATTCGCCGGAAAGTTCTGTGAGAATCCGATGAATTTCGTCCTGTTCCCTACCCTGGAGAATTCTTATATCGTTATTGGCTTCAACTACTGCCATCGGTTCAATAAAAAGGGTGGAGCCGGTAGCCGATGTATCGTGTACAAGACCGCTTATTTGTCCCTTGTGCTCGCTTTTTACGGGAAGCACAAATCTTCCGTCACGGATTGTAACAATAGAATCCTGCAGGTATTTATTTACCCCTGAGGATTTTATCATCTTGTCAAGGGTTTCTCTTATCTTAATGCCGGAATTTGCAATTTTTCTTCTGATTGACGCCAGTTCCGGGCTTGCATCATCGGCAAGGGTTTCTTCGTCAATAATAGCCGCTTCCAGCTTGTTTTCCAGATACTTATTTGGAAAAAGCATCTCAAAGAGATACTCCAGCTCGTTTTCACGATCTTCCACATTTTTGTACCAGTCACAAAGGGTATTTATCTGTCGCAGCGTTCGCTTTATATCCAGCAGTTCTTTCAAAGAAAGCGCCGCTCCCGATTCCGCTCTTTTAAGGGCGGCGGAAATATCCTTTATATCGGTAAACACAGGCGTGCCGAACTTAACCGACAAATCAAAAGCGCACACCGTTTTGTTGATTTCACGCTGCACTGTGAAAAGGTCGTCGGACGGAACAATTTCACGCGCCATTTTTCGCGTCTTTTCGTTGGAGCATTCGTTTGAAAGCATTTCAAGAATCTTATGTAGTTCCAGCGTTTTGTAATATTTATTCAAGGTTTCACCGCCTAAATAATTTTATAGAATCTTAAGGTTTCAAAATCGTTTGTAAAATAATATCCCGTAAATCTCTCTGTAAAATCGGCAAGCTTTTTGAGATAAGCGTCGCTCAGTTTGAAGCTGAACAACTTGTCATAGTCGGTCAGCGCAATATATCTTACAATATAAAGCAGGGTTCTGTCAAGCCTATAATCATAAATGCTGTTGGGATTTCGGCAGCATTTATCGCACTCAAGCAGTCCCGTTTTGAAGTTAAAGTGCATTACCTCGCTTTCGTAAGCAAAGCAGTGATTGCAACCTACCAGATATGGTCTGAATCCCAGCTCGCACAGCAGACGAAATTCAAATATAGACTTTAAAAGGTCTGGTTCTCTCGTTCCTTTATCGAGAAAATACAACGAATTCAGGGTGAGCTTCAAAATCTCGCTGCAATCGGAATTTTCAATTCTCGAATAGCAAAGCAGGTCAGAAAAATAGCTGGCCAGAGCAGTTTTTTTCACATCAAGCCTGAGGTTGTAAAAAATATTCACCGATTCAGCACTGTTTAAGTAGTAGCTTACACGTCCCTTTGAGTCTTTTTTTTCATCTGTGCAAAAGGTTGAATATGAAAACACCTGAGTAGCGGAGGATGATTTGTTGCTTTTCATTCCGCCTCGCACAAAAACATCTATAACGCCGTACTCTGCGCACAGCACGGTTATCGACTTGCTGGATTCGCCTCTGCTTGCTTCTCGAATTACAAGTCCTTTAAAGGTCTTCATTGCCTCTTCCCTCTTCGGAATTTTTATAATTAAGGTAATCTTCAATTTTACCGCTTTTACAGAACTTTTCCCATAAACTCACATCAAACAGCTCCCTTTAATAGAAACTGTCTATATTGTTTGCGTATTGAGAAAAAGTTATAATCGGAAATTTTTTCAGATGTTAAGACAAGCCGAAATTTCTTATCATGCCTTCCCTGTTTCTCCAGCCTTCCTTAACCTTTATCCAGCACTGAAGATTTACTTTTATCTGAAAAAAACTTTCAAGCTCTGCTCTGGCTTCGCCGCCGATTTTCTTAAGCATCGCACCGTTTTTACCGATGATAATCCGCTTGTGTGACTCCTTCTCGCAGTAGATTACCGCAGAGATGTCAAGAATCGGCTCGCTGTTTTTGTTGTCACGCTCGTTAAGACTTTCGATTGTCACGGCAATTCCGTGGGGAATTTCCTCATTAAGATTGTTAAGCGCCTTTTCACGTATAATTTCAGCCATAATCACTTTTTCCGGCTGGTCGGTAAGCATATTGTCGGGGAAATAATGAGGTCCCTCAACCGCAAGCTTGTCTATCACCGAGATGATAATATCAATTCCGTCATTTTCAATAACGCTTACGGGTATTATTTCTTCAAAATCATAAAGTTTAGAATATTCAGCAATCTTTTTCATAATCTCGGTCTTGTCATTCAGCAAATCTATTTTGTTCAGTACAAGAATAACCTTGCTTTTGCGGCTTATGCCTGAGATAAGGTCAGTTTCGCTCTTAGAAACGGATTTTGTGCAGTCTGCCACCAGCAGCACAATGTCAACGTCGGCAACGGTGTCATTGACCGCCTTTATCATATGCTCCGACAGCTTGTTTTTGGCCTTGTGCATACCGGGAGTGTCCATAAAAACATACTGCATATCCCCTTTGGTCACCACTCCGGTTATTTTGGTGCGTGTTGTCTGAGGCTTTGAGCTTACAGCAGCTATTTTCTCCCCCACCAAAGCGTTAAGCAGAGAAGACTTGCCTGCGTTAGGTTTTCCCACAATTGTAACGAATGCATTTTTTGTATTGCTCATAGTTATGTTTCCTCATCTTTTTTTACATTCTTATCGGTCTTGACTACAAAAATAATGACAAACCAGATTATCGCTGAAAAAATCAAACCTATCAGCGCTATAATATTTTTTGAGAAAAAGCTGAATATCTCACCAAAAACTTTTAAATCCCAGAAGAAAATCACACCGATTACAGCGGCAAAAAAGCTAAGGCACAAAACAGCGGCTGCTGCGGCGTCCTTAGATTTTTCAGCAAGAGGGTGATGTTCAGGAGAAATCAGATCTACGCAGTGCTCCAATGCCGTGTTTATCAGCTCAAAGCCTAAAACCAAGCCGATAACAAGAAAAATCAAAGCTTTCTCACTTCTTGTAAATTCGTAGAAATTCATAAACAATATAACGTAAAAAGCGGCGCACAGGTGAAATCTCAGATTGCGTTCGGATTTTACCGACCTTATAAATCCTCGGGCAGCATATCCAAAGCCTTTTGCAAAACGTTTCAGGTTAAATTTTATACTCATGCTTGTCTATCACAAAACTCTGGTCGCGGGATATTCCCAGAAGGGCGAGAATACTTTCTTCCTTTTCACGCATCATCCGCTCCTGAAGCGCCCCCTCTTCGTGATCGTATCCCAAAAGGTGCAGCATGGAATGAACCGTCAAAAAGCCGATTTCACGTTCTATTGAATGGCCGTATATCTCAGCCTGCTTGTATGCCGTTTCAACGGATATTACTATATCCCCCAGCTGATAGAAGTTTGTTTCGTTGTCCTTATCATACACCCCGTTCTCCCCCAGAGGAAAAGAAAGCACATCGGTTGAACGGTCAATGTTTCTGAATTCCTTGTTAAGACGGTGTATTTCCTTATTGTCAACAAATGAAACGCTTACTTCATAATCCTCATTCATCCCTTCGGTGACAAGCACTGCGTGACAGCATTTTCTTATCAAAAGACGAATTCCGGAGGATATTTTAAAAGCATGCTGATTGTTTGTGATTAAAACTTTAACCTTTCCCATGATTCGATGCATTTCCTCTCTCGTAGTATTTTTCATATGCCTTGATAATATCTTGTACAAGCTTGTGTCTTACAACGTCCTTTTCGGTAAGACGATTTATAGAAATATCCTCGATGTTTTTCAGAACACGGGTAGCTTCAATAAGTCCCGAACGCTTTGAATCGGGCAGGTCAATCTGAGTGACATCGCCGGTTATTACAATCTTTGAATTAAAGCCAAGACGAGTAAGAAACATTTTCATCTGCTCAGGGGTAGTGTTCTGCGCCTCGTCAAGGATAATAAACGAATCGTCAAGGGTGCGGCCTCTCATGTATGCAAGTGGGGCTACCTCGATGCAGCCTCTTTCCTGCTGTTTTGCAAAGGTTTCGGGACCCAGCATTTCAAACAAAGCGTCGTACAGCGGTCTTAAATAGGGGTCAACTTTATTCTGCAAATCTCCCGGCAGAAAGCCCAGCTTTTCACCGGCTTCCACCGCAGGGCGTGTGAGAATGATTTTATTTACCTCATGGGCTCTGAACGCCTTTACCGCCATTGCAACGGCAAGGTACGTTTTACCTGTTCCGGCAGGTCCTACTCCCAGCACTATGGTTTTGTTTCTAATAGCGTCCACATACTTTTTCTGCCCCAGAGTCTTGGGCTTTACGATTCTGCCGTTCATGGTAACGCATATGCCGTCGTCTGTGAGGTTGTTAATCTCGTTTTGAGTGCCTTCCTTTACCAGAGAAAACACATATCTTATGTTCTGCTCGTTTATGTTTTCGCCCTTGTTGGCAAGGGCTATAAGCGCTTCAATCGCCTTGGAAGCTGAATATACATTTTCCTCTTCTCCGGTAATCTTTATATCGCTTCCCCGGCTGAGAATAACCACGTTATACTGACGCTGAATAAGATTAATGTTTTCATCGTAATTGCCAAACAGATTTAAAACAACTTCCATTCTGTCCACATTTATTGTTTTTTCTATCATTAACAGTTATCTATCCTTCCATAGGCATATATATAAGCCTTAGCAATAATTTCATTCACTATTTAGTATATCACATTTACATTCAAAATGCAATGCGTAGACGACGGTTTTTAAGACAATATCGTTACTTATTTATAAAGAATTCAACCTCCTGGCATATGTCCCCGTAGAGGGTGTACTCAACTGTTACCTCTACGCCGTTTTCTGTAATATTTTCACTGTAGCTTACGTCTTTGATTTCATATTCCTCAAGAAAGTTGTTTTCATACCTTTCTGCCTGTTCATATGCAAGTTCAAAAGCTTGTTCTTCCGTATATGTAACTTCCTTGGAGCTGATTTTATAAAGCTCGGTATGAGTTATTCCTACAGGCAATTCAAAGCCGAATATTGAAAACATATTGGTGCTTGAGGTTTCGCTGTATGTTCCCTCCTCTTTCGAGATAAACAGAGGAATATCAGCGTCAAAAATTTTAAGATAGCTTTTGTTTACCGCCTTATCGTCAATCACCTGTTCAACTGCCTCAAAAGGCTGGGAAAAGGTCTGTTTCAGGGTAAATGTTCCGTATATTTTCCCAAGTGACCTGGCGTATTTCTGAGATACCTCTTTAATTTCCTTGCCGTTTTCGTATGAGATTTTCTCCGTGATAACAGTGCCGCTGACAAGTATATCTCCCTTGCTTACTCCGCTTCCCACCGTAGTTACCAGCTGACCGTCGTAAACCTCAATTTTATCCACCACGGCGTCGTATTTTGCAACCAGATTACATGGAAGTCGTATCTTTCTTGATTCGGGCTTGTCAACATTCTCTACAACGTCAATAATAAGCGTTGAGCCGTCGCAGGTTATTCCAGCCCATGAAATACCGTTTACCTTCTGTTTCAGTTCTCTTTCAATTACAGCGCAGTTTATAGACGGCATAAAGCTTCCTGTCGCAATTCCGTTTTCATGCAAAACGGCTGTAATATCTTTTCTGATTTCCTCATCTTCGCATAAAATCTCCAGGTTAAGCATCAGATTTGAGGCAATAAAAGAGATAATTAAAGCAGTTATACCTCCTAATACAAGTCCTTTTCTGCTTATAATCTTTTTCAAAATAAAGAATAAGCCTTTTTTCTTTGTGATTTTGTATTCAAAAGAAAGCTTATTAAACTCTTCTTCCAGTACGCTTTTGCACCATACCGATGTTTCAAGGTAAAGCACGCCTTTTATTTCCGTTACGTTTTTGCACGGAATATTTTGCTCCATGATATATTTATACAACTTTTCGTAGCTGTCGCCGATTATCTCATAGCTTATTGTCCCAAGGCTCATTATTTCGCTTATGCTCCCGATAGAGAGCACGCCTCCTTTCGGTAGTGTGGTGAAGTTTTTTTCAAGATATTTTATACATCCCTTTTTCTCTGCTTTTTAGAGGTGAGAGCTACCGATTCCACAACGCCTGTAACCTCTACCGAATCTGTGCAATAGTTGCTTAAGGTAAGTCCTTTACCCCATATTTCTATTTGAAAGCTTCCGGTAGCTACTCGAGCCATAACCTCGTTACATTCAAGTATCTGCTTGCAGTTTTCGATCACGACCTTTTTGTTATCTATTATATTAATATATGAGTTAAGGTACATAAATTCTTTGACTTTTCCCGTGAATTTGATATTTGGCGATTTCCTTTTCATAAAGCTCACTCCGATTTCTTTTTATACAATTATATTGTCTGAAATTCGGACATATACTTAAATGAAAAAGAAACCTATATATGCACGGAGGAAGCAGACCATATGATATTGAAGTGGGAAAAAGCCAAGCCATATATACTAAGCGTTGCGGCGCTTTGCTGTTGTATAGCCTTAATTATTAATGCAAAAGCCGTATCGGAGGGAGTTATTGCTTCGATATTTAGATGCTTCAATATAATTATTCCGTCCCTGTTTGCTTTTATGGCTGTTTCGGGTATAATCATAAAAAGCAGGCTTTATTGTTATATTTCAAAGCCCTTTCATATTATCAGTAGGTATCTGCTGAAGCTGCCCGATAATTTGTTTTTTATATTTGTTTTAGGCAATGTCTGCGGTTACCCTATAGGAATCAAGCTACTTTCACAAATGGTTAAGGAAGAAAAAATCACCGCCAGAACCGCAGAAATCATGAGCTGTTATTGTTATGCAGGCGGCCCGGCATTTTTAAGCGGAGCAGTAGGCTTGGCTGTGTTCGGAAACAAAAACGTAGGATTGATTATATTTGTTTCGATTTTAATATCAAATGTGATTATGGCGGTTATTTTAAACAGAATTTATAAAATAAACGATGATAACACGCAAAGCTCTTTTAATTTCAGTTCCGATATTATTATTGATTCTGCGGTAGATGCCGGAAAATCGCTGTTTACAATGTGTATTCTGATAGTGCTTTTTTCTGCCGTCATGTCAGTTATGGAAAGCTGTAATGTGTTTGAGTTTGCAGCCGATAGGTTCCATATATCCTCTAACGGTATAGTTTTAATAAAATCTTTTTTTGAAATTTCATCAATAGCGCAGCTTTACGGAGCGCCATACAGGCTGCTTCCCCTTATAACTTCATTGTGCGGATTCGGCGGCTTGTGCGTTATGCTTCAGGTTACCGCAGTAAATTCTCACGCATTTTCGCTGAAAAAGTTTTTTCTGTCAAGAGTGCTGTTATTTGCGATTCAATATGCGGTAAGCTTTGCGATGTTTAAGTTATACGCTCCACGATATATATCCGCTTCTTCCCAAAGCGCTCAGGTAATTGTGGATTTTAATAATTTTGTGCCGTCGGTTTGCTTGATTATGATGCTTTTTATGCTGGCATTAAGGAAAAAATAGCGTAAAAATACCGGGCAAAGTGCATTTACAGCTTTGCTCGGTATTGTTTAGCGTTTAACAGGCGCCAGGTCGTTTAAATTGTACGGCGTTCTCTGATATACACAGTAATTAAGCCAGTTTGCATACATCAGATTTGCTGAGCAGCTCCAATTGAAAACGGGAGTAAGCTGCGGATTGTTCTCGGGGAAATAGTTGTAGGGAATTTCGATATCAATTCCCTTTTCAATATCTCTGAAGTATTCGTTTGCCAGCGTATCACGGTCGTATTCCCAATGCCCGAGAAGATAAAACTGTCTTTCAGCCTTATCGGAAATAACATGGATACCCGCTTCGTAAGACTCGGCTACGATAATAAGATCGGATACCTTTTCAACGTCCTTCCGCCTTATCTCCGTATGACGGGAATGGGGGCAGTGAAAAACATCTCCAAAGCCTTTCAGAAGCAGGCTCTGAGGATAGTCTATATGGTGTTTGAAGTTGCCGAATTTCTTACAATCAAGCGGATGTTTTGGTATGCCGTAATGATAATATAGCGCTGCCTGAGCGCCCCAGCAGATATGAATAGTAGAATATACATTTGTCTTAGACCACTCGAAAACCTCGCAAAGTTCGTTCCAATAATCAACATCCGTGTACTCCATCAGCTCTACGGGAGCTCCCGTGATAATCAGACCGTCATACCTGTTACCCTTTACCTCGTCAAAGGATTTGTAAAAAGCAAGCATATGCTCCTGAGGTGTATTTTTTGAAATGTGGTTCATCTGCACCAAGTCGATGTCCACGTGGAGAGGGGTGTTGCTTAACAGTCTGAGCAGCTGAGTTTCGGTAACTATTTTATTGGGCATAAGGTTGACTATGGCAATTTTCAGTGCACGTATATCCTGATGGTCGGCACGGTCAGTGGGTATTACAAATATTCTTTCGGCTTCCAGAGTAGAAAAGGCAGGAAGATTATTTGGTATCTTTATCGGCATTTTATTTTCACCTTCAATTACAATCTAATTATTTTATTATACCACATTATCCATTGAATTTCAAGCAAAACAGGATGCTGTTCAGTAAATATTTGAAAATCAGTCTTTCGATAATCAACATATTTTTGTGATTGTATTTCCTTCACACTAAACAGAGAGCGAAAGCAGGGCTTGCTTTCGCTCTCATAATAAACATAGTATGTCTATTATTTTTTCATTCTTATAATCGAGTTTTTCGGAAATTCATTTTCGCACGGGATGGACAGCTTCATCATGGCGTGATTGGCAGTTTCAACCTGCTCGCCGTATTCGTTGTAAATAACATCGGCTGTAATCTCTGTAGGTTTGCAGCCGGGAGATAAAACCTCAAGAGTATCTCCTGCGTTAAATTTGTTTCGCTGCTGAGCGTAAATTCTGCCGTCCTTGCATTCTTCAACAACTGCCACAACGTCGTAATCACGTATATAGCCGCTGTTTTCATAATACTGACAGTCTTTGGGATGACCGAAAAAGAAGCCGGTGCAGTAAGCCCTGTGGCTTACCTTAAATACCTCGTCGTGAATCCATTGGGGCAGCTTGAAGTTTTCAGGGTCACGCTTGTAAATATCCATAGCCATTCTGTATGCGTTGGTTACCACCGAAACATAGTAAGACGACTTGGCTCTGCCCTCGATTTTAAAGCTGTCAACTCCAGCCTTGGCAAGCTTGTCTATATGGTCGATCATGCAAAGGTCTTTGGCGTTGAGTATATAAGTACCCTTTTCGTCCTCAAATATAGGGTAAAACTCATTGGGACGCTTTTCTTCCATAAGATGATATCCCCATCTGCATGGCTGAGCGCATTCGCCACGGTTAGCGTCGCGGTTGATAAGGTACTGGGAAAGCAGACATCTGCCTGAAAAGCTTACGCACATTGCTCCGTGGACAAACACTTCTATTTCCAGGCCTTTTGGAGTTTTAGCACGTATCTCCGCAATTTCTTCAAGGGAAAGCTCTCTTGCAAGCACCACCCTTTTAGCTCCCATATTGTAAAACTCATTGGCGGTAACGTAATTGACTATACCTGCCTGTGTGGAAACGTGGATTTCCATATCGGGAGTGTACTTTTTTATTAGCGAAAAAACGCCGATGTCGTTGGCTATTAAAGCATCCACTCCCGCATCGGAGGCTTGTTTTGCAAACTTCTCGAACTGAGCAATCTCTGAATTGTGAGGCAGCGTATTGCAGGTAAGATATATCCTCTTACCTCTTTTATGAACTTCGTCAGCCGCCATTTTAAGAGTTTCAAAATCAAAATTTGCTGAAGCCGCTCTCATTCCAAACATCTTTCCGCCCAGATAAACGGCGTCCGCTCCAAAGTCAAGCGCAGCATACAACCGCTCTGTATCACCAACAGGTGAAAGTATTTCCAGCAATGCGGAATCAGACATTCAAAAACAAATCCTTTCGTATATGTTTAAGCCAGCCCTGCCTTAACAAGGTTTTCTTCGTGCTCTTCCAGAGTTTCTGCAAAGAAGCTCTCGCCTGTTTCCAGGTTGTTGCAGAAGTAATAATAATTTGTGTCATCAGGATTCAGCACCGCATTTATGGCGTCAAGCCCCGGATTACACACCGGTCCCGCAGGCAGCCCCTCACATTCATAGGTGTCGTAGCTGTTTGAAAAATGCTCTATTGAAGCGTCGCTGTCTGCCTTTACAACAATAACTCTTTCTATGTAATTGCTTGTGGCGTCAGACTGCAACGACGGGAAAGTATCGCTGTCGTCAAGTCTGTTGAGGAAGACAGAAGCGACTGTAGGCATTTCCTCTACCGAATTAGCTTCCCACTGAACGATTGACGCTAAGGTGATAACCTCGCTGAGGGTAAGACCCTGCTCATCCATCTGCTCGTACATTTCATCTGTGATCATATCTTCAAAATGATCTCTTATGATTCTTGTTACATTATAAGCGGAATCGCCTACATAAAATTCGTATGTGTCAGGGAAGAAAAATCCTTCCATTCTGTAAAATGCGTCGACATTTTCGGTAATCCGCTCCTCAAAGCTGTAATTTTGATTCCTGTTAAATTCAAACAGAAAATCGTCAGCCGAGCATACTCCATTTTCCTGAAGAAGATTAGCGGCGTCAAGTAGAGTCAAGCCTTCCTGGAACGTTATAGTAACGGTTTCATACGATTCACGCATTGTTGCCAGTTCATCAATGACAGCGGCATAGCCCATAGAGGGATGCAAAGTAATATCTCCCGGATAAATCGTCGGCGAGCTCTTTAAGCGCATGGTTATTTTAAACAGCGTTTTATTGTTGATTATCTGATTGTCAACAAGTATCTGGGCTATTTCGTCAGTAGTGGAGTTTTCGGGTATGTTAAAGGTTACTTCATTTTCACTCTTGCCTATTCCCGTGTATTCCATGCCAAGTGAAATTCCGCCGATTGCGACAACAATCGAAATAGTAAGAATAACCACAACAATAATCAAGCCGCTGAATATGGAGGTGTTTATTCTGCTCTTCTTTTTCTTTTTCTTCTTATGTACATTTTTCTTTGCAGTTGGCTGCACATTTTTGTTCGCAGGCTGATTGGTTGTTGCCGCAGAAGATTTTGCACCGACCTCAGCCTTTATCACAGGCTCTGCCTCGACATCGGTCTTGTCGGATGATTGGCTGTCTTTCGTTGAATCGACGCTTTTATTAGCCTTCACCGCAGCTTCCTCCTGATTATCAGGTGAAACATTTTCATTTGCAGCTTCCTGTGGAGCCTTTTCAATATCGGCAGCTTTATCGGAAACCTTGTTTTCCTCAACAGGCGCCTCATCCTCAGGCTTTGCCGCAGATTCCTTTTCAAGCTTTTTGGCATTAACGTCGTTGATTATATCGTCAATGCTGAAATCCTTTTTATCCATTTTGTTTATCAATCCTCTCACAATTTGAAAATCTAATAATTTCGGTTTCCGTAACAAGAACGTTCACAGGTATATCGTAAACAGAGCCCGGCAATTTATCGACAATGCAATTGTCATAGCAAAGCCCTATGGTAACACCGTCGAAGTCAGATAAAAACCTATCGTAAAATCCTTTCCCATATCCCAGCCTGAATCCTTTTCTGTCATATGAAAGCGCAGGCACAAGGCATATTTGATTGCAATTATTTTCAATTTCTTCACAGTACTCTTTGGGTTCTCTTATTCCGAAATATCCGCTTTCAAGATCGTCAAACGACGCTATTTTATAAAATCGCATTATATTTGATCCACTTATGCATCTCGGAGCAAACACCGTTTTGCTATTGCTGAAAGAAAAATTTACTGTTCTTTCCGTGTCAACCTCAATATCTGAGGAAATGTAAGTTAAAATTTCATCAGCCAATAGAAGCTCGGTCATACTGATGAGATTTTGGTATATCTTTTTGTCTTTTAAATTTTTCTCGTCACGGGTCATTTGTCTGCGGATGTTTTTGAAATGAACACGCAATGAGTTTTTGTCTGTATAGTTGTTTATTTGCATTGGAGGGTAGCCTCAAGCTGCTCGGCTTTTGACTTGGAAAACATAGCTTCAACAAGCTTTAAAGCGAAAGAAACAGCTGCGCCTGCTCCTTTGGCGGTAATGTAATTTCCATCTACTGCCACAAGTTGAGAGGTAACCTGCGCTCCGATAAGCTGGCTCTCAAAGCCGGGGAAGCATGTTGCGAATCTTCCCTTTAAAAGCCCTTTGTGACCGAGAATCTTCGGCGCGGCGCAAATTGCTCCGATTAGCTTATCAGAATCTGAACAGTAATCTATTGCCGCCTGAACCTCGGGACAGTTTTCCAGGTTGTCAGCCCCCGGCATACCTCCCGGCAGAACAATCATTTCAAGCTCGTTGTTCAGCTTGATTTCGTCTACAGTAATATCAGTGATAAATTTAATACCGTGGGATGCGGTTATTTCCCTTGAACCGATACCTACAGTTTTAACCTCAGCTCCTGCGCGCCTTAAAATATCAGTGGGAGCAACTGCTTCGATTTCTTCAAATCCGTTGGCTAAAAATACATACACCATAATAAAACTTCCTTTCAAAAGAAATTTACAAGCCTGAATAAATATTATTTTGATATGCCGCTGTTTTTAGGTAAAAACCGTTCAATGGAAAGTAACCGTATACTTTTCATGAAGAAATACCGGGTGATATGAAAGCTTTGATTTTCTAAGTCCCTCTATCCCCAGATCCTCTTCCCTGTTGATGTATTTAAATCCTGCGGCATATTTTGAGGCAAATTCATTGCATATCGTAGGATAAGCGCCCTGAACTTCGCTGAGAGCCTTCTCGATGTGAACCACAAAGGTATCTGAGTTAAGCTGTTCGCCGATGGTAAATCCCACCATTTTGCCTTCTGACCTGAGCACGCCGCCTCTCAACTGAAGATAATCAAAGTTGCTGAAAAAAGTGTGAATGGCATATTGCTCCACAACTGCGGAAAAGTCGTCATACCCCTTGTTTTCGTTGTATGAATGTGCGGCAAAAGCGGTGCACTCGTCAAAGTTATCAGCAGTCAAGGGTTCAAAGCTCCAATCGTTGTCTTTAAAACGTTTTATGTGGTTTCGTTTGCCGTGATACTTTTTACCTTTAAGCTCAATCAGATCCTGAGCATTATAAATATAGTCAAAACTGTCACGGTTGGCTTCAACGCTTATTTTATCCTTGTAATAATCCTGCATCCATTTTAGATTTTCAGCATTTACAGAACTGATTTTCAAAAAATATCCCTGATTGCCGGTAAAGCTTTTCAGCTCATGAAACAACTCAAGATACTTTTCTATTCCCGAATCATCGCATTTTACACCTGTAGGAAAGGTTATTACAGGCTGCTTGCCGTCAAAGGAACAGCTTATATAAAAATCCTTATATAAGTCTATAAGGGTATTGCTAAACTTTCTCCAGGCAAGATTATTTGCAAAGGAGTACTCGCAGCCCCTGAAATCCGAAACCTTAAGACAGGCATTTATCCAGTCACGATCGGATAATTGTATTTCTCTGAAATTAAACATATTTTTTCACTTTTCTTTCAATAAAGAGCCTTAACTTTACGGGTAACCGTCAACCCTCTATGGATAATGTATTTAACAATTCAAGTATTTTTTCTGTTATTTCATTTACCGCCAGCGGCTTGTTTTCGTCACAGCATTTAACTATCTTCCAGCCAAGCCTGTCCGCAGAATAAAGAGCAGCTTCTCGGCATTTTTTTAAAAAGCTTACGTTTGCTTCGTGTATGTCCTTTTTATGCTCGTCGCCGCTGTATCTCTCAGTCATGAGCCTCTGGGAAATTTCAATATCCATATCTAAAAATATGACCATGTCCGGCTTTGGCAACTCAAGCTTGTTGTACTCATATTCACACAGCCAGTCGAGGTAGGAATCCCAGCAGCTGCGGTCAAGCTTAACCATCTGATAGATACAGTTTGAGGTTGTGTATCTGGCGGCGAGAATGAAAACTCCGTCGTTATAATCCTTTTCCCAGAAACGTTTGTAGCTGGCATATCTGTCCACAGCGTAAAAGCTTGACGCAGCGTAGGCGTTTACACTTTGCGCCTCGTTACCGAAGTCGCCGTTTAAGTACATTTTAACCAAAGCCGACGACGGCTGGTCATAATCGGGAAAGCTGATAGGTTTTATTTTAACACCTTTTGACTGAAAATATTCTGTAATCAGCTTAAACTGAGTGGTTTTTCCGCTGCCGTCAAGACCCTCCAGCACGATAAGCCGTTTTTTATTCTGCATTTTTCAGTTCCTCGTAGTACTTGCGAACCTCATTAATTTTTCCACAGGTCATTTTACCCTCGCCGCATTTACTGAATCTTACGCAGGCAGGACCGGCATTTTTAAACAATGTGGGCGCAACCTTGCAGCACAGTCTGAGCATTTCATCCGCAACGCTTCTGATTTCCCACTGCGCCCGATTGCAGCATCTCTGCCTGAAGAAATTATAAAGGCTGCGGGCGTTCATCGTTACCACCATTTTGGTGTTGGCGGCGTTGG
Organism: uncultured Ruminococcus sp.; assembly: GCA_944388405.1. Classification (GTDB taxonomy): domain Bacteria; phylum Bacillota; class Clostridia; order Oscillospirales; family Ruminococcaceae; genus FB2012. Next base: position 19,200 of record CALXIQ010000001.1, read on the forward strand.
GGAGCACGAACCGTGCGTCCTCGATGGCTTTTTTCTGAGCCTTATGCTTAGCTGTCTTTTCGTCAAAGCCTTCGGATATAAAGGTTTCATAATGCTTTTTCTTTAAAATTTCGGCAAGCTTAGTGTAGCTGTCTATTGCCGAGTTCATCTGCTGATTGAAAATCTCCAAAGCGGTTTCATCACAACTGATTTCGGGAGGAGTAACAAATTGAAAATCGGTTACCTCTACATACCTCTGACTCTGAACAGAAAATGAAGCTATGCGGTGTCTTGTCATTTCGGCAAGAAAAGAACGTGAAACGCCCTCAATTCCAAAAGTAAATGAGATGTGTTCAATCGGGCTTTCATGACCGAGCGAGGCCAGCATTTCTATAAAGCTATGTATTTTATCTTCCGTAAGTCCGTCCATAAGAGTGTCTATATCGCTGCTTGAATAGCAAAGCTTTGCAGCAGTAGCCACAATCTTCTCCGGGTCGGGAGTATGAGTTATCAGCGTAACCTTCATTTTTCAATCCTCCGTATTATTGTAACATACATTCCAATATGCTTATTATATCATTTTTATCTCTTTTAGTCAACAAAAACAGCGGCGCTTTTTATGTTTTTCGCAACGATACCTTATTTTTTTGTAATAACATTTAGTATGTTATGCAGCTTAAGGGGGACTACTGTCCGTTTTTACAGCTATGACGCCTTTAACCGCTTTTCCCCGATAAATATACCGAGGGTATTTCGCCTACAATAATCGTTTCGGATATCAGAAACTCTTCCGAAATCGTTATATCGGTAGAGTGAAGGGGTAATATAGCAGAAACCTCCGCCGTAACCAATATTGATATTCTGTGCTTTGTCTGATTGATACCCTGGGCGATAAACTCGCTGCGTATTTCTGTGTCAACTGCGCCCACCTGATGAAGCTTCAGGCTTATCTCAGGACCTCTGCCGCTGAAAAATGTGATACCCGATAAAGTTCCGAGAGGCAGTGAAAGTTCTTTGTTTTCAATTGCTGAAAGTTCATTATTCACCGATTCTCTGATATTATTCTGTAGCTCGTTTACGGCAACACCGTTTGTTTCTATTGAGGTTATTTTACCGTTTGAATCCCTCTCTATCTCTAAATAGCTTCTGTTTTGTTCCTGTTCCCTGCCAATCTGCAATTCCACAGCGTCATTAATAATTTCCGTGGCGGTATTTCTGCCCTTGTATTCGCAGATTTCCGCCATGTGACGGCTTACCTGTCTATGGAATATAAATACCGACACCGCCAGAATCACGGTCAGTGCAAGAATAATATATGATATTTTAAATGTTCTTGAAGTGCTGTACCGACTCAACAAAATCGCCTCCTCTTGCTTATAATATACAAGAGAAAGCGTTTTTGTTAATGAAACTATGAAATTTTGACTTATTTTGCTTCAACAGCCGCCTTAGCCGTTTTTACAATATTGTCGGCGCATAGACCGAAAGCCTTAAGCAGCTCTACAGCAGGACCCGAATAACCGAACTCGTCGTTTACGCCAATCTTTACAACCTTTGTCGGCAACTGAGCGCTGAGAACATCGCACACCGCCGAACCAAGTCCGCCTATAACGCTGTGCTCCTCTACGGTAACAACCAGACCCGTTTTCTTTGCCGATTCAATAATAATCTCTGAATCTATAGGCTTTATTGTGTGGATATTTATAACCTCAGCGCTGATTCCATGAGCCGCAAGCATTTCAGCCGCTTCAAGAGCCTCGGAAACCATAAGTCCAGTGGCAATAATGGAAACATCGCTTCCCTCTTTCAGCTTTATTCCCTTTCCAAGTTCAAATTTATATGTGCTTTTATCGTTAAATATGGGAGCGGCAAGACGACCGAATCTCATATAGACCGGTCCGTTGTGAAGTATTGCAGCTTCAACCGCAGCCTTAGCTTCAACATCGTCCGCAGGATTAATAATAGTCATGCCGGGGATAGTTCTCATAAGGGCAATATCTTCGTTGCACTGATGAGTTGCGCCATCCTCGCCCACCGAGATACCGGCATGGGTTGCGCCGATTTTTACGTTGAGGTGAGGATACCCGATAGAATTTCTTACAATTTCAAAAGCTCGGCCAGCCGCAAACATGGCAAAGGTAGATGCAAAAGGAATTTTTCCCGTAGTGGCAAGACCTGCGGCAACACCCATCATATTAGCCTCGGCAATTCCGCAGTCGAAAAATCTGTCGGGAAACTTCTTTTTGAAGATACCTGTTTTTGTAGCGGCAGCAAGGTCGGCGTCCAAAACATATAAATTCTCGTATTTATCGCCAAGCTCGGCAAGCGCTTCGCCGTAGCTTTCTCTGGTAGCCTTTTTGATTATATCAGCCATAATTTTCAGCCCTCCAATTCTTTCAACGCTTGTGTAAGCTCGCTTACAGCCTGTTCGTACTGCTCTTTATTAGGCGCAGTGCCGTGCCATGAAACGTTGTTTTCCATAAACGAAACTCCTTTGCCCTTTACGCTTGTCTGGATAATCGCAACCGGCTGTTCCGCAATTTTCTCGGCTTCGTTGAAAGCCCTCTCTATATCGTCGAAATCATGAGCGTTCATTTTTATGGTGTGCCAGCCGAAAGCTTCAAATTTCTCGTCGATAGGATAAGGCGACATAACGTCCTGAACCTTGCCGTCTATCTGCAGTCCATTGTTGTCGATTATAGCCACAAGGTTGTCAAGATTGTAATGAGCGGCAAACATTGCAGCCTCCCACACCTGACCTTCCTGTATTTCGCCGTCGCCGAGAATGGTGTAAACCTTGTAGGTGTTTCCCGAAATCTTGCCCGAAAGCGCCATTCCGCAAGCAGCGGATATTCCTTGTCCCAACGAACCGGACGACATATCGACTCCGGGAATATGAATACACGGATGTCCCTGAAGCAAAGCGCCGATATGACGAAGGCTCTTAAGCTCGGAAGTGTCAAAAAAGCCCTTCAAAGCCAGTGTTGAATAAAGCGCAGGGGCAGTATGCCCCTTTGAAAGCACAAGTCTGTCACGCTCAGGCTCGTCAGGCTTGTCGGGATAAACGTTCATCTTTGCAAAATACAGATATGTAAGCAGATCCGCAATTGAAAGTGAACCGCCCGGATGACCCGATTTAGCATTGAACACGCCCTCGATAATTCCAAGGCGAACCTTGCAGGCGTTGATTTCAAGCTGTTTTTTAATAGTAGCGTCCATACGATAAACCTCCATATATGTTATTTTAACTGAGTCGATATGTAATCTATTACCTCCGCGATTGCGTCCTCTTCGCAGGAAACGTCAAGCACAATGTCAGCGGCAGCCTTTACCGCCTTGGTGGAATTTGACGGACAAATGCCCACGTCGGCATACTTAATCATTTCAATATCGTTATTGAAATCTCCCACCGCCACAAAGGTGTAATCCTCCATGCCGCATATCTTTCTCATATGCTCAAGAGCAGAACCCTTTGAAATATTTTTTGGAAGCATCTCAAAATACTGAGGAGCCGATACCACAAAATCAACGTCGTCAAAACCGCATTTGCGCGTATATTCAACAAGATTGCCCAGTCTGTCTGAGGCGTCGGCAAACAGCACCTTATACCAGTTGTCCGGGATTTTATCAATATTGCATAAGATGGGGTCTACCTTGCAGATCTCACAATGCTTCCATTCCGTGACGGACATCTGTGGCACATACACTCCGTCAAGCAGTAAAACTTCACAGCCTATATCGGGATTATCCTGTAAAATCTGACGTGTAAAGGCTCTTGCCTTTTCGGGCAGATAGACATCGTATATCTGTTTTTTCTTTTTTATGTCATAAACCATGCCGCCGTTGCACATTATTATGGGACAGTTTACGGTAAAATCATTGAAATACTGCTGAGAAGCCTGAAGAGACCTGCCTGTTGCAATAGAAAACTTTCCACCCGCCTTTTGAAAATGCTCTATAGCCTGGAGATTTTTAAAGCTGGGCTTTTTACTTGCAGGAAGAAAAGTTCCGTCCATATCGGTAATAAGCAATACTTTTTTAATGTCCTCAAACATAAAGATAACCTCTCTTATGCTTTTAATTTTTTCAATACATCTAAAAAATAATCGGGAAGCTCGCTGTCAAATTCCATATACTCTTTTTTTGTGGGATGGATAAAACCTATTTTCTTGGCATGAAGGCACTGACCGTCCAGTCCTTTAAAGGGTTTTCCGTATACGCTGTCGCCTAAAACGGGATGCCCGATATAGGCGGAATGAACTCTTATCTGATGAGTTCTTCCCGTTTCAAGGCGGAATCTCAGCAGTGAATACTGACCAAACTCATCTATAACCTCATAATGAGTAACAGCACGCTTGGAGTTTTGCTCTGTAACGCACATTTTCTTGCGGTCATACTTGCTTCTTCCGATAGGGGCGTCAACCGTTCCCGAAAGCTCCTTGAATCTTCCACAGTTGATTGCCATGTATTCACGTGTAAAGCTATGAGCCTTTATCTGTTCCGCCAGCAGATTGTGAGCATTGTCGTTTTTGGCAACTATAAGCAAGCCGCTTGTAAGCTTGTCAATGCGATGTACTATGCCCGGTCTGACAACCCCGTTTATACTTGAAAGCCTTCCTTCACAGTGGTAGAGCAAAGCATTTACCAGGGTGCCGTCGGGATTTCCTGCAGCGGGGTGAACCACCATTCCTTTAGATTTATTGACAACCAGCAAATCGTTATCCTCATAAACAATATCTATGGGAATGTTCTGCGGTTTCGCTTCTAAGGGCTCAGGCTCGGGAATTATAACTACCACACAGTCAGAGTTTTTAAGCTTATAATTCTTGTTTACAGGTTTGTCGTTGACTAAAACTCCGTTATTTTCAATAAGCTTTTGAAGCCCCGAGCGTGTCAATCCCGTTTCCTTGTTACTGAGCCATTTGTCAATTCTGCAGCCCTCGTCGTCAGGGTTTATATGGAACTCAAGCTTGTTCATCTACATCAGCCTTTAGGTCATTTTCTGACCCGGAAGATTTTTCTTTGTGATCTTTTATATCTGCAAAAAGTATATACACGCAAAAGATAACTGCGCCGACTACAACGCATATATCCGCAAAATTGAAAATGGGAAAATCTATCGGATCAAACGAAATATAGTCTATAACTTCACCGATGCGTATTCTGTCGATAAGGTTTCCGATTCCTCCCGCAACGATAAGCGCTAAAGATATTACCTGCAGTTTGCTGCCCTTGCGTTTTATATACATATAAACGAGAGCGGCAACAATAACGATAATAGGCACTCCAATAAGAAACCAAGTTTTCCCTGACATCATGCTCCATGCCGCACCGTCGTTGGTTATGTGGGTTAGGCTGAAAATATCATGGGAACCAAACCTGATTACATTGATTACTTCGCCTATTTCGATATTTCTGACAACCGCAAATTTAATAAGCTGATCTATTGCGGACAAAACCACAATTATAACAAGCGAAAAAATAAACATTCTTCCTCATTTCCCCGCTTAATTAACAGCGGAAAGTTTTTATAGGCTTGTTATACACCCAAAAGGCTCTGCTTTTACAGAGCCTCTGAGCATAATTATTCTACAACATTACAACATCTTTCACAAAGAGTTGGATGCTTTTCGTTTGAGCCGACATAATCGGAATAAACCCAGCATCTTTCGCACTTACCGCCGCTTGCTTTGGAAACGGTAAAGGAAACGCCTTCAAGTTCGCCCTTATATTCGCCGTTACCAGCGCCTTCAAGCACTTCAACCTTAGATACAATCATCACCGAAGGCAGCTGATCTTTAATAGCGCATATCTCGGAATAAAGCTTGCCGTCGGCGTAAATCTGAACATCAGCTTCAAGGGATGCACCGATAACCTTGTCAGCACGCTTGATTTCCAGAGCCTTTTTAGCGTCCTCACGAATTGCCGCAATGAGATTCCACTTGTCGGTAAATTCAGTTGAAACGGTAATGCCACTCTTTTTGGGCATATCATTGAGGAAGATGCTGTCTGCATTGTCCTCAGAAGAATGAGGCATGTACGACCATATCTCATCAGCGGTAAATGAAAGGATAGGAGCAACCAGTCTTGCAATTGCAGAAAGTATTCTGTAAATCACAGTCTGAGCCGCACGTCTTTCAATAGAATCCGGTCTTTCACAATAAAGTCTGTCCTTGAGAATATCCAGATAGAAGTTGGACATATCAATTACACAGAAATTGTGAATTGCATGGAATACAATGTGATAATCAAAGGCTTCGTATGCTACATTTACTTTATCGATAAGCTCGTCAAGCTTCATCAGCGCCCATTTATCAATCTCAAACAGCTGGTCGTCCGAAACGCCGTCTTTATCAATGTCAAATCCACCCTGATTGGAGAGATTTCCTAAAATAAATCTGGCAGTGTTACGTATTTTCTTATATGCATCGGAAAGCTGTCCCAGAATATCCTTTGAAATTCTGATATCCGAATGATAGTCGGAAGATGCCACCCACAGTCTTAAAATATCTGCACCGTATTTATCGGTAATCTCCGACGGCTCAATGCCGTTGCCCAGAGATTTGTGCATTGTCTTGCCCTGACCGTCTACTACCCAACCGTGAGTGCACACGTTCTTGTAGGGAGCATGACCGTTGCAGACAACAGATGTAAGCAGCGACGACTGGAACCAGCCTCTGTACTGGTCTGCACCTTCAAGGTACAAATCAGCAGGTGAACGCAGATTGTCACGTTCCTCAAGCACGGCAGCATGAGTAACTCCGCTGTCAAACCATACGTCCATTATATCCATTTCTTTGGTAAAGCTGCTGCAACCGCACTCGCACTTAACGCTTTCAGGTATAATCTCCGAAATATCATGAGTATACCATGCGTCTGAACCTTCTTTTCTGAACAGCTCTGAAATTGCTTCTATAGTTTCCTCAGTTACTATAGGCTTTCCGCAATCGTTGCAATAAATTATCGGAATAGGAACTCCCCATGTTCTCTGACGAGAAATGCACCAGTCTGAACGGTCGCGAACCATTCCTTTGATTCTCTCCTCGCCCCATCCGGGAATCCAGTTAACCTCTTCTATAGCCTTGATAGCTTCATCCTTGAAATCGTTGATTGAACAGAACCATTGCTCGGTAGCCCTAAACAGAATCGGAGACTTGCATCTCCAGCAGTGTGGATACTGGTGAACGATTCTTTCGGTAGCGAACATTGCTCCGATTTCCTCAAGATGTTTTCCGATTGCCTTGTTGGCCTGGTCGGTGGTAAGACCCTCGAACATTTCACCTGAATCCTTGGTCAGAACGCCCTTGCCGTCAACTCCCACAACGATACCTATATCGTCGTAATTCTTGCACACCTCAAAGTCGTCAACACCATATCCGGGAGCGGTATGAACGCAACCTGTACCGCTTTCAAGAGTTACGTGAGAGCCTACGATAATCGGCGACGGCCTGCCCATGAAAGGATGCTCCGTCTTGCAGCCCTCCAGCTGTGCTCCCGTAAATCTGCCTACAGTTTCGTATTCGGTTATACCCGCTTTGCTCATAACCTCAGGCACCAGATATTCAGCCATAACGTAATTTTCGCCGTTAGCCTTTACGATGCAGTAGTCGTACTCGGGACCCAAGCATATAGCCATATTTCCCGGCAGAGTCCAGGTAGTTGTTGTCCAGATAACAAAGTAGGTTTTGTCAAGGTCAATGCCCAGATCGGCAAACAAACCCTTGTCATCTGTCACCTTGAACTTTACATATATAGAGAAGCAGGGATCATCGGAATATTCAATCTCCGCCTCAGCAAGAGCCGTCTGACATTCGGGACACCAGTAAACCGGCTTCAGTCCCTTGTAGATGTAGCCTTTTTTAGCCATTTCGCCGAAAATCTTTACCTGACGAGCCTCAAATTCAGGCTTTAAAGTAAGATACGGGTCGTCGAAATCGCCCAGTACTCCCAGTCTTTTAAACTGATTTTTCTGATTTTCCACAAATGAAAGAGCATAATCCTTGCAATGCTTTCTCAGCTCAATAGGCGGAATTGCGCCGTTTTCAACGCCGATAGCCTTCATCGCTTTAAGCTCGATAGGCAAACCGTGGGTATCCCATCCGGGCACATATGGTGAGCAGTAGCCGCTCATATTTTTATATTTAACAATTATATCCTTAAGCACTTTATTTAAAGCGGTGCCCAGATGAATATCACCGTTGGCATACGGAGGTCCGTCATGAAGAATATATAAAGGCTTACCTTCGTTTTTCTCTATCATCTTGTAATAGAGTCTTTCTTCATCCCATTTTTTTAAAGCGTCAGGCTCTCTCTTTGGAAGATTTCCCCTCATGGGAAAATCCGTTTCCGGAAGATTAAGCGTTTTATTATAATCCTGTGGCATTTGACTTCTCCTAACAATTAGTTATTTTTGCCGAATTTGAGGTCGGCGAAGCTCTCTTTTGGAATAACGGGTTCAAAAGAATCGGTATTTAAAAGCTTTTCCAGATGTTCATCCTTATCGTCGGAAACAGGCTCACTTACCTCGTTAATTTCCTCCGATACGACAACAGCCTCTACGGCAGCTTCGGCTTTTTGCTCCGCAGGCTTTTCCGCTGAAACTTCGGGGATTTCCATGATAAGATGCAGTTGCTTATTATAAAGTTCAGCTAAATTGGCTTTAAACCGTGTAACTTCAGATTTCAAAGTTTCGTAACTTGCTTTCTCTTGTTCAAAGCGAGTTCTCATCTCGTTAATTTTCTTTTCGGTTACTTCGGTATTTTCCTTGATCAACTGAGCGCACTTTTCCTTATGCTCATTGATAATTCGCTCACATTCGGCAGCGCTCTCCTCAGCAATGCGATCTTTTTCCTTCTTGGCAGTTTCAATCATTTCGGTCGCTTTGGCTTTGGCTTCATTAACAGTCTTGCTGGCTTCCTTCTGAGCGTTGATCATGGCGTCTTTTATTGCGTCCTCATCCGCTCTGTATTCATTAATTTTTTCAACCAGCTTGATTAGCTTAGCCTCACTGTCCTCATTTGCGGTCAATGCAGCTGAATAATCCCTTGCAATCTCCCCAAGGAAAGAGATTACCTCATCTGGGTCAAAGCCATTTTTAACAGTATTAAACGTCTTGGCTTTTATGTCATTTACTTTTAACATACAAATGCCTCCTAAATATATTTTGTCAGTGTTATATGAATACGCTGTTTCTTTGAAATGCCGCCGATGTGTTCGAGCTTAAATTTTCCATAACCTCTGACTGAGAATATATCTTCCTCTTTCAGTTGATGGCTTGGAGTTGTAATATGAACATGATTTACATCTACGCCAATCGAAGAAATCAAACCGGCTGCCTTTTCGCGGGAAATACGCAGCGCAAGAGCAACAACGCAGTCAAGTCTGACCGATGCGACGGTTCCGTTCAGTTCTTCAAATTTCTGCACGGGAATTATGTCGCTGTCAAAACCTCTGCTTGTTTTTACACCTACCCTGCCTATTTTGCTTACATTCTGCAAAACATACTCACAAACCGTATCGTAGAGAAAAACCGCAGCTCTTCCCTCAGAAACGATTATATCACCCACAGACTCTCTTGATATTCTCAGGCTCATAAGCGCACCCAAAAAATCCCTGTGAGTAAGTAAATCGCTTTTTCTGTAGGTGAATGTAACCGGCACAATGGGAAAACCGTCATAAGCTTTTTCCTCAAAGGGTGGAAAGAATCCCAGCACCTTTCGCTGTGCCTCATCATAACCTCCGAAAGCAACGTAGCCGTCAAACTTCACTGATTTTAACGTCGCTTCGCAAAGAGCAAGCTGACGTTCGTCAAGAAAAAAAGAATATTTTGCCTGATACTTATTTTCTGCACAATAAGCCCATTGCACCGTTCTGCTAAGCATAATTTTATCGTCACCGCTTATGTTTCCGAGAAACGACAAATCAAGGGGTTTCATTTAAAAGCTGTAACCGTTGTTCTCAAGCTCGCTCATAAGGTCAACGCCGGAGAATCCAACGTTTTTAGGCATAATTGCAAAAGTCTTCTGAGCCATCATTTTGATATCTGCCTGGTTTGCGTAAGCAACGCCTGAAATAAAGTCAAGAATACGCTTTGCATCTTCGCTCTTTACGGTTTCAAGATTGAGCAAAACTGTTTTTTGAGCGTTAATATCGTCGCCGATGGATTTTACCTCAGAAAAATCGCCGGGTCTTGCCAGAACAATCTGCAAAGTGGTGGTTGGGGCGATTTTCGTCTCGCGGTTAGGATTTTTGTCTGCTTGGTCGGAATCCTTTTTATTTTCATAGATTGACTGATATTCCTCTTCCTGTTCAATCTCGTCCTCGCCTAAAAAAATGCTTTTAAAGCCCTGTAATACGCTCATTACCTTAAACCTCCAAATATTTTCTTGCTCCGAAGAGCTTGGTTCCTATTCTTACAAGATTCGACCCGTGTTTAATGGCCGTTTCATAATCTCCCGACATACCCATAGATAAAATATCCATAGAAACTCCGGGAAAGCTTTTTTCTCTAACACTGAGAAAAAGCTCATTCATTCTGTCAAATACCTCGTCGCCTGAGCCAATAGGCGGAATAGCCATCAGACCCTTGATTGAAATGTTTTTCATAGGCGAAATCTCCTCTATAAGCGTATAGAGGCTGTCAGCAGATACTCCACTTTTAGATTGCTCATCGCCTATATTTACTTCAATCAGAATATCCATAATTTTATTGTTTTTTTCTGCCAGCCTGTTGATTTCACCAGCCAGCTTAACGCTGTCAACAGACTGTATCATGTCAACATCATTAATAATGTATTTTACTTTATTTGTCTGCAAATGACCGATCATATGCACCTGAGCTGATTTATCGTAGCTGTCTTTTTTAGAAAGATACTCCTGAACTCGGTTTTCGCCCAGCAAATCAATGCCCAGTGAAACAGCGAAATTAACCTTTTCGGGAGGAACGGTCTTGGTTACCGCCATGATTTTTACGTCGCCCCTGCCGTATTTTGCAGCTGCGTTCTTTACATTATAGCATATCTCCTTGTAATTTTCAAGAATGTACTGAAACTCAGGAGGATTCATTAATTTCTGACACATCTTTATTAGAAACCACCTCCAGAAGGATCTGATCGTAAAGTAACAAATACTCCTCATCGGAAGTATTTTCGGAAACTACAAAATCATCGCCTTCGTAAATAACGTTGATTTTCTTGAATGTTATTTCATTACCTAAAATTACGTAAACGCCCTTTTCCTCGCCCTGAAAGCGAATTGCCTGTCTGGGAACTCGAATGCCGTGATATTCCTCAAAAATCAGTTCAATAGACTGTACTCTTGACTGAACAAGGTTTTCATCAAGTCTGTCGCACGACAACACTATGATAGATTTTCCCTCTTCTTCGGCATCTCTGACCGATTCTACGGTAACATCGTAAACATTATTGGAAGTGTTGAACATAATCTGAAGCGTATCGCCTTCGATTATGCGATTATCACTGTCCACCACTCCGACGATACTGCATGAATAATCGTCAAACATTTTACCGATCGCATTGTCGTCCGTACCGTTTTCATCAGTACCTGCGCTGTTGATTACAGCTTCGATTTCCTGCTGAGTAATAGAGCTTAATGACTCTACAGTCAGACTTTCTTCATATCCGTCGCAATAGGAAACAAAATACCCCGTTTCTGGAGCGTTGATAACATCGGGAGTTCCCGCCTCGGCTTCAAGCTGTGAAGCTTCGCTTTCAAGCTCTGAAATCTTGGAATTATAATCTTCCGAAATGCCTGTTATGATATTATATATGTTTATCACAACACTCATATCGCTCTTTAACTCTGCCGCAGCTTCATAATCTTTCTCCTGCGTGTAAGTCAGCAGCTGTCTGTATTGATCGTCTATTGTAGATTTAAGTGTTTCAGGCTGCACATAATTGGTTGTGCCGGGATTCTGTGCTCTTACAAGATCGTCAATACGGCTGTTGAGCGTTTCTGCCTTATGCTTTGCTGCTATAGCTTCCTCAGACGAATAAACCTCGGCTATCGGATTGTCAACGGAAACTTTGCTTCCGTCAGCGTAAAGATAATCCAGCACTCCCTCGCCGTCGTATGTGACAATCTCTTCATCACGGACAATAACACCTTGGAACGGAATGTTCTCACTTATATCACACAGCACCGCTTCTTCGGTATCGTGATTATCGTTAAGCCTTGTATATATCTGAGTACCTACCATAGTAATCGTCAGCACTGACAAAAGACCCACAAGAATTTTTGTAGTGACTGATTTCATTAAAAACCACCTATTTAGTTGTCGTCCTGCTGATTGGCTGCGTCAAGCACATTTATCGGGCGGGTGGGAACAATTGTGGAAATAGCGTGCTTGTAAACTACATACTGTTTGCCCTCGCAGTCAAGAATAACAATATAGCTGTCAAAGCCTTTTACCATACCCTTGAACTGGTATCCATTCATAAGGAAAATGGTTACAGCCAGTCGTTCTTTTCTTGCTTGATTAAGAAAAATGTCTTGTAAATTTAAATTCTTATTCATAACAATTACACTCCTTAACATTTTCACACATAAAACTGATTATAAAATACTATATCAACTTTTATTATAGCACATAATTTCTGATTTGGCTATAATATTTTGTACATTTCCAAGAAAATTTTTATATTCGCCAAATTCGTCGACCATAACCCACCGAATTCCGTCAACTCGTCTAAACCAAGTAAGCTGACGTTTAGCATATCGTCGGGTTTCCTGCTTTATTTTGTCAATACACTCGCCAAGCTCCGCATTTTTTTCAAAATAAGGTATTAGCTCTTTATACCCGATTGCCTGACAGGCGGTAGCAGGTTTATGGCTTCGATAAAAATCTTTTGCTTCGTCCACAAGACCGTTTTGTATCATTATATCCACCCTGCGGTTTATCCGATCGTACAGCGTTTGGCGGTCGTTAAATCCCAAGCCTATAATACAGGTTTTATATGGCGATTCGGCTGATTTACTGTTTGCCTTGTGAACCGACAATTTGACGCCGGTCAATTCGTACACTTCCAGCGCCCTGATAACTCTGGGAAGATTGTTTTCGTGGACATTCAAAGCGGTTTCCTCGTCAACACTTCTCAGCCTTTCCCATAATGCGTGTTTGCCAATCAACTCTGCTTCCCGCTCAAGGCGTTTTCTTATCTCGGGATTGCCTGCGGTATCGTCAAACCTGACGTTATCGGTAAGAGAACTGATATAAAGCCCTGTACCACCGCACACAACGGGAATTTTCCCTCTTGAGTACACATCCTTCACCGCTTGCTGTGCCAACTTGACGTAGTCGGCGACGCTGAACGGCTGTTCAGGCGCCAAAAAGTCAATCAGATGATGAGGAATGCCCTGCATCTCCTCAGTTGTGGGCTTGGCTGTGGCAATACTCATACCCTTATATATCTGCATTGAATCCGCTGAGATTACCTCACCATCGTAAAGCTTAGAAATTTCAACGGCAAGCCTTGTTTTTCCCGAAGCCGTAGGTCCTGCTATAACTATTAAAGGTATTTTATTTTCCGTATAGTCCACCTCGGTTTTAAACTATTCTCTTAAACTGTTTTTCTATATCTTTCTTTGAAAGCTTAATCATCACCGGTCTGCCGTGAGGGCAGTATCTGATGTCGTCCCGACCGTATATCGAGTTTACAAGCGCCTGAAGCTCTATGTGACTTGAATCGTCGTTGGCTTTTATAGCCGCCTTGCAGGCTATGGAATGATAAAGCTCGTCAAACAGCTCCAGCTGGGGATTCAGCTTGCAGGCTAAAAAATTTTTAGCCAGATCGCTTACCAGCTCAGATGGATTTTCATCACCGATAATTATGGGCACTCCCTTTACCGCCACTGTTGGGGCAACGTCCGGCTCAATATCAAAGCCCAGCTTTGCTACCTGCTCAATATTGGACGCCAGAGCGTCATACTCGTCATAGGAAAGCAATACCATAATCGGTTCGATATACATCTGAGTGTCAAGCTGATTTGCGTCGTTTTTGATTTTCTCAAAGATATATCTTTCGTGAGCAGCGTGCTTGTCTATTAAAAGCATTTCGTCCCCTGCCTGAGCCACAATGTATGTCTTAAACAGCTCACCCACAACTACCGGCTTTACATCTTCAGCGTCATAATCCTCGTCGTCGGCTTGGATATTGTCATTTTTCTTTTCAAAAGAGCTTTTGGATATGTATTTGAAATCGGAAGCTCCAATTTCATCATAAATATCAGATATCACAGTGTCGCCGAAGTCTGATAAGTCAGGCACATCATATGGCGGTTCAACATAATGTTCTTCCGGCAAACACGGCTCAACGTCTTTTTCAAGTGATGATAAAAACAAATCATCTGTCGGTTTTTTATCATGTCTTAACGGCGAATTATTTACGGGAGGTACGACCGTAACGAAGTTTTCAGAAATACCGTCCGATTGTACGTTTATTCGGTTATCGTTTATACGGCTGTCGTCGGAAACGGGTATTTTCAGCTGCTTTCCTTGCGGCTTTTCGGGCACATGGTATAATTCCCTGTCGGAAAAATGACGCTTTTTGTCGTCAAGCTCAATTTTGTTGGGGGTGTCCTGCTTTTGAAGCGAATCCTTTATTGCAAAGAAAATAGCCTCGTGGATAAGCCGTTCGTCAGAAAACCTGATTTCCATTTTTGTCGGATGAACGTTAACGTCGATATAATTTGGCGGTAGCTCTATGCACAGCACGCAAGCAGGAAATTTACCTGTCATAATGCTGTTTCTGTAGGCTTCCTCCAACGCCTCGCAACAGGCTTTTGATTTAACGTATCTTCCGTTTACAAAGAAATTCTGAAATTTTCTGTTTGGCTTTGAATACAGCGGCTTTACGGTATATCCGTACACCCTTACACCCTTCCACGAATATTCAACCGGAATAAGCGATGCGGCAAATTCTCTGCCGAAAACCGAGTATATCCCCGAATAAAGTTTTCCGTCCCCTGCAGTCAGCAGCTCGGTCTTGTTATCTCGTATAAATTTAAACGATATATCAGGGTGTGACAAAGCTATTTTAGTCACATAGTTTGCCACATAATTCCCTTCAGAGGTATCTTTTTTCAGAAATTTAAGCCTTGCAGGAACGTTATAGAAAATATCCCTCACCACGAAGGTAGTTCCATCGGGGCAGCCTGATTTTTCACAAAGCTTTTCTGTTCCGCCTTCGATGATATAATGACAACCGTACTCTTCATCAATAAGCTTTGTAAGCACGTCAACCTTTGCGACTGCGCAGATTGACGCCAGCGCTTCGCCACGAAAACCCAGAGTCATTATATTGTCAAGGTCGTTTTTTGTGGAAATCTTGCTGGTTGCATGTCTTAAAAAAGCCTTTGAGATGTCCTTTTCAGCTATACCGCTGCCGTTGTCGGTAACCCTGATATAAGTTCTGCCGCCGTTTTTTATCTCAACGGTTATAACGTTTGCTCCAGCGTCAATTGAGTTTTCCAGAAGCTCTTTAATTACAGATGCCGGACGGTCGATAACCTCGCCCGCCGCAATAAGCTCGGAAACCTCCTTGCTTAATACTTTAATCTCTGCCATTTCTGTTCCTTTTCTATCGTTCAAAACCGAAATTTTAAATAAAAACTTCCATGTAATTAATCACTTAAAAACTTGTCATACTGTTATTATACATACTTCAAAAGGTCTTTGATAAACTCCCTCAGCTCTGCATCGTCCATTTCATCTATATTGGTTTTTCTCAGCTTGTCGGTTACAATGCCTTCGCTGATTTTTTCAAACGAAAGCTGGTCGGAGGACATCTGTTTTGCAGCAAGACGAGCTTTTTTATTTTCTGCCTCCATCTCCTCCAGCAGTTCCTTCGCCCGATTTATTATCTTGTTGGGCAGACCCGCAAGCTTGGCAACTTCAATGCCGTAGCTTTCGTCTACTCCGCCGGGAACAATTTTTCGCAGGAATTTAATGCTGTCGCCCTTGCGCTTTACAGCTACCGAAAAGTTTTTTACTCCCTCCAGCTCGCTTTCAAGGCTAATAAGTTCATGATAATGAGTGGCAAAAAGAGTTTTGCATCCCAATGATTTGGATTTAGTTATATATTCAGACACGGCTTTTGCAATGCTTATTCCGTCAAACGTTGAAGTTCCTCTTCCTACCTCGTCAAGGATAACAAGACTGTTTTTAGTGGCGTGCTTTACTATGTCTGCCACCTCGCTCATTTCCACCATAAAGGTGGACTGCCCTGCCGTAAGGTCGTCGGAAGCGCCGATTCTGGTGAATATCTGGTCCACCACGGATATCTTTGCATAATCCGCAGGCACAAATGAACCAATCTGCGCCATAAGAGTGATAAGCGCAACCTGACGCATATATGTGGATTTTCCCGACATATTTGGACCTGTTATAACCGCCATACGGTTGCTTGTCAGGTCGAGATATGTATCGTTTGGAACAAACACCTCGTCCTTTTGCATAAGTTCCACAACGGGGTGACGTCCGTTTTTTATCTCAATAATTCCATCGATTGCGATTTCCGGCTTAGTGTGGTTGTTGTTAAGCGCCACAGCAGCATAGGAACATAAAACGTCAACCGCAGCCACCGCCGACGCAGTTTCCTGCACCATTTTAAGTTGCGTTGCAATAAAATCCCTAAGCTCAGCAAATATCTCTTGTTCAAGGCTTATAACCTTATCGTTCGCACCAAGAATAGTATTTTCGGCATTTTTCAATTCTTCGGTTATAAATCGCTCACAATTCGCAAGGGTCTGTTTTCTTATGTAATTTTCGGGAATAAGGTCATAGTTTGATTTTGTTACCTCGATATAATATCCGAACACACGGTTATATCCTATTTTCAGATTCTTTATGCCTGTTTTTTCCCGCTCTTGTGAGGCGATATTTTCAATAATATCCTTGCCGCCGGAAATTATTCCTCTCAGCTCGTCCAGACGGTCGTTGAAGCCGTCCTTGATAACTCCGCCATCCTTGATGTTTATAGGAGGTTCATCCACAACGGCATTCTCTATCAGATTAGATACAGCTTCAAGAGTAGATATTTGAGAGTTTAGCGAAACCAGCAGCTTTGATGAAAAACTGTTCAAAAGCTCCTTTAAGGCAGGCAGCTTCAGCGCCGTAAGTGACAGTGATTTTAAATCTCTGGGGCTTGCGGTTTTGTACATTACCCTTGTCATCAATCTTTCAAGGTCGTATACGCCCGAAAGCACCTCAGTTATCTCGCCAAGTTCAACAGGAGATTTATAAAGCTCCTCCACTGCGTTCAGTCTTTCGATGATTTTAGCGGGATTTACAAGCGGCTGCTCCAGATATGATTTAAGCATACGCTTTCCCATAGACGTTTTGGTGTTGTCAAGCACCCAAAGGAGAGAGCCTTTTTTCTCCTTGCTTCTCAGCGTTTCGGTCAGCTCAAGATTTCTTCTTGCAGTAAATCCTATGGTCATAATTGGGTCCTTGTCATGACGTATTATCTGTGAAAAACGTCCCACAAGAGCCTTTTGGGTTTCATGAATATACCCAAAAAGTCCGCATACAGCAAACGCAGCGGTTGAATTTCCGTCAATACCCAGTTCGTCAAGATTGCTTGCTGAAAACTGCTTCAAAACCTCGTCGGTATGGATAAGAGGCGAAAACTGATTTTCATCAAGCAACTGCACAGCAGCATTAAGACGAGTTCGTATAAAATCTCCTATCTCCTTAACGGAAAGAAAAGCATCGTTTATAAGAATTTCTACGGGGGAGAACCTTGATAGTTCGTTGATAGCGTCGTTTGCCATCTCTTTCCCCGAAAACTCAAACAAGTGCACCTCGCCGGTGGAAATATCGGCAAGGCACATTGAACATTCTTTTGACTGAACATAAAGAGAACAGATATAATTGTTTGAGGTTTCGTCAAGCATGCTGCTTTCGATAAGCGTTCCCGGGGTAACTACCCTTATAACCTCTCTCGGAACAAGCCCCTTGCAGGAAGATGGGTCAGCAGTCTGTTCACAGATTGCCACCATATATCCCTTTTCTACAAGCTTTTTCAAATACATATCACAAGCGTGATATGGCACTCCGCACATAGGAGCCCGCTCGTCAAGTCCGCAGTCCCGACCGGTAAGAGTAAGCTCTAGCTCTCTTGACGCAGTTATTGCGTCATCAAAAAACATTTCATAAAAGTCTCCAAGACGGTAAAACAAAATATACTTTTTATATTTCATTTTTATATCAATATACTGTTTCATCATCGGAGAAATCTTTGAAACGTCAACGTCTTTTAAAAGCACCGAAGCCAACTCCTTATCCTTTAATTGTTTACGGATTCAATCAGTGACAGCCGCCGCAGGTAGAACAGCTCCCGCCGCAGCCGTGAGGCGGTTCTTCCGGACAGGTCATAGGGTCTTCGCCGTTTGCTGCCATTGAAATAATGTAGTTTACAGATGAAAGCAGAGCGTCCAGCTCGTCCTTGGCGTCGTTATAAGCTACCATAACGGGCATTGCCATAATTTCATCATAAAGCGCCTTTATGTCATTATCAAGGGATGTCATTTTGTCAGCGTCCTTGTCTGGTTTCTGCATTTCCTGATTCAGCTGCATTCTTAGCATATTAAACTCACCGATTTTGTTCTGAATTACGGTGTCGTTGTCGTTAGCCTTTGATGCCTCGTGGAACTTCTTGTATCTTTCGTCTTCCTGAAGCGCCTTTCCAAGCGCTCTTGTTGCTTCAATTACGTTCATAATAAAACTCCTTTAAAATTTATTTATTCAAAAACAAGCTCGCCCTCCAAAGCCCAGTTCATAGCCTTTGTAATTCTCACTTGAATGAATTTTCCTATTAGCTCGCTGCCGCCTTTGAACTCGACGATAATGTTCTCATCGTTTTTGCCGGTGAGATAACCTTCACCTGTTCTTCCCTCGCCCTCGACAAGGACCGTTACGGTTTTACCCACAAATCTCGAAAGCCATTCGGAAGTTATTTCCCTCTGCTCCAGCAAAAGCTCTCTTAGCCACAGCCCTTTTTGTTTGTCAGAAATGTTATCCTCAAACTCCGCCGCCTTTGTGCCTGAGCGTTTTGAATACACAAACGAATATATGTTATCGTATTTTACCTGTCTGATTATTTTTTTGGTTTCACAGAATTCATCGTAGGTTTCGCCCGGAAAACCGACTATAATGTCGGTGGTAAAAGAAAATTCAGGCGACTTGCTTCTTGCGTAATCTATTATCTTCATATAATCCGAAATTGTGTATTTTCGGTTCATAAGCTTCAGTATTCTGTCGCAGCCTGCCTGAACCGGCAGATGAAGATGCTTGCACACCTTATCGCACTCAAGAATGGTATCAATAAGCTCGTTGGTAGCGTCCTTTGGATGAGAGCTCATAAAGCGTATTCTAAACTCCCCGTCTATGGCGTTGATTCTCCTGAGAAGCTGTGGGAATCCGTAGCTGTAAGAATTAACGTTCTGCCCAAGCAGCGTAATTTCCTTATAGCCGTCACTAACCAGCTTCCTAACCTCAGCCTCCACCGATTCGGGCTTACGGCTTCTCTCCCTGCCTCTTACATAAGGAACTATGCAATAGGTGCAGAAATTATTGCAGCCGTACATAACAGGCACAAATGCACGCAGCTTATCGTCTCTAAGTTGAATAAAGTCCTCGTCAATATCGGTATGATTTTCAGAAAGGTTAAATATTCTTCTGTGGTTGTTGATAACTTCCCAGAGCATGGCGTAAAGGTCGTTATAGGCAAAGGTTCCGAACACCAGATCAACCTGTCGGTAGGTACTTTTTATACGGTCTGCTATGTGTTGCTGTTGAGCCATGCAACCGCATATACCTATTATAAGCTCGGGTCTTTCTTCCTTGAGATGCTTTAAATCCCCCAGATTTCCGAACACTCTGTCCTCGGCGTTTTCACGCACGGCGCAGGTGTTGTAGATTATAAGCAGCGCTTCTTTTGGGTCTTCGGTAAATTCAAAGCCAATCAGCGACAGCTTTCCTTTAAGCTTTTCGCCGTCGCTTACATTCTGCTGACAGCCGTAGGAATGAACCAGCGCAAGAGGATAGTGACCGTTTTTATGCTTATACTGTTCGGAAAAATCCTCAAGAAATTTCTGTATTTCAGATACGGAAACCGCAGTGTTTTCGGAAGCGTTCATCTAAGCCCTCATTTCAGCAGAATTTCAACATATAGTATGTTATCATGCATTTCTATACATTCTATATTATTATAACGTCTTTTTCTACTTTTGTCAACACAGATAAAAACACCGCTTGAAACTTTTTTGTCATGATTAAACTAAAATTTCCCGAATGAGTGCAACCGTATGACAATGCGCGGCGTTTTAATTATAGTGATGTGCATAATCAACATATTTTATAATATTATTGTAAAGTTCTTGACAGATGCTGCAAAAACAAGTATAATTAAATAGCATTTTAATAAGATAAGGAACTGAAATGATGAATTTTAAAAACTTGTTTACAGGCGTAACAGATAACACATTTATACAATTTTTCAGATATTGCTTTGTTGGCGGCTCAGCGTTTGTTATTGACGCAGGTTCGCTGATACTTTTCAAAGAAGCGTTCCACATGAATACGAATTTGGCAGCGGTAATAAGTTTTATTCTCGGACTTACCGTCAATTATGTTTTAAGCACCTGCTGGATATTTAAAAACTCAAAGATCAAAAACCGTCTGGCAGAGTTTATGGCGTTTGCGGCAATAGGCGTTATAGGTCTGCTTATGAACGTCGCAATAATTTGGTTTTTTGAAGATTTTCTTGCGCCGAAGCAGTTATTCGGCAGCTTGTTCCCGCAGGATAAATACTATATAATAGGTAAGTTTGTTTCAACCGTTATAGTTTTTCTGTGGAATTTCTGTGCAAGGAAGTTTATTATCTTTAATAAAAATAATGCATAAAGAGAGGTATTGTCACATGAAAAATGTTGTTGTTATCGGTGCGGGACCTGCGGGTCTTACCGCAGCCGTCGAGCTTCTTAAGGACGGAAATGAATATAACGTTACCGTTCTGGAGGAATCGGATGTAATCGGAGGAATTTCCCAGACTGTCAGATATCACGGAAACAGAATGGATATAGGTGGTCATAGATTTTTTTCAAAGTCGGAAGAAGTAATGAACTGGTGGAGCGACTTAATGCCGATTCAGGGAGCCGACGCTTATGACGATAAGGTGCTGGGCAGAGAAAAGCCCCTTGAAAAAGGCGGTCCCGACCCCGAAAAAGACGACGTTGTTATGCTTATACGCGACAGAGTGTCGAGAATTTACTACAACAAGCATTTCTTTGACTATCCTATCTCAATGAAACCGGAAACTATAAAAAACATGGGCTTTGCAACCACAATGAAAGCCGGGTTCAGCTATCTTAAGGCTTGTATTTTCAAAAAGCCTGAAACAAACCTTGAAAACTTCTACATAAACCGTTTCGGAAAAGTGCTTTACAGTATGTTCTTTGAGGGGTATACAGAAAAGCTGTGGGGACGCCATCCGAGAGAGATTTCCGCAGACTGGGGTGCTCAGCGGGTAAAGGGGCTCTCTATAAGAGCCATTCTGAAGGATATGTTTTCTAAAGTTTTCGGTAAGAAAAAGGATTCAAAAGAAGTTGAAACTTCGCTTATCGAGCAGTTTTGGTATCCAAAATACGGTCCCGGTCAGCTTTGGGAGCTTGCCGCCGAAAAGGTGAAGGAATACGGCGGAACTATTCTTATGAATCACAGCGTTAAACGGGTCGTATGCGATGGCGACAAAATAACGGCTGTATACTGCAATACTCCCGAGGGCGAGAAAAAATTGGAGGCTGATATTTTTATTTCTTCCATGCCCGTCAAGGACCTTGTAGGCGATATGGAAGGCGACGAGCCTTGTGAGAAGATAAAAACAATTGCCGAAGGACTCCCCTACCGTGATTTTGTTACGGTGGGTCTGCTTGTGAACAAACTTAATCTTGTAAATCAGACGGGAAAGAAAACTCTGGGAAACATCGTTCCGGATTGCTGGATATATGTTCAGGACAAGGGCGTAAAGCTGGGCAGAATACAGATTTTCAACAACTGGTCGCCTTACTTAGTAAAAGACCCTGAAAAAACCGTGTGGATAGGGCTTGAATATTTCTGCGCCGAGGGCGACAGCTTCTGGAATATGACTGATAAAGAGTGCATAGCTTTCGCTGTGGCGGAACTGGAAAAGATGGGTGTTATCAGCTCAGGAGAAGTGCTTGATTCTCACAGAGAACGTGTTAAAAAAGCTTATCCCGCATATTTTGACACATACAAGCATTTTGACAGAATGATAAGTTTTCTTGATAAGTTTGATAATCTGTATTGTATCGGCAGAAACGGTCAGCACAGATACAACAACATGGACCATTCAATGCTTACGGCTATTTATGCTGCCCGCAGTATAAAATCAGGCGATTCGGACAAAACGGCAATTTGGAACGTCAACACCGAAAAGGAATATCACGAGCAGAAAAGCGAGTAGGTGAATGGTTATGACTTTCAAAAACAATAAAATCGAATGTGTTTTTAAATGTATCGCCGCTCATCCGTATCTTGTCGCATTGTTTGTTTGCCTGTTGCTTACGCCTTTTTGTTTTGGCGCACAGTCAAATATTCCGGGAAGCTCAGTTCTTTTAGGAAGCTTTATATTCGCTGCAATTATACTGCTCTGGGTCTATAAGCTATACACTTCACAAAAGCTGAACAAACCCGTTTCCCTGCTTTTAGCTGCAGGTCTGTTGATTTTAAATGTCATTGTCACTAAGTTTTTCGGAACATCCGAATCCAAAGCCTTGTGGATATTTGTTGTAAGTGCGGTACTTCTGATTATATTTCAGATGCTTGTCAGGGTAAATGAAGACGGAATTGAAAAGCTTAACTGTTTCTATCTTATTGCGGGAAGCTTTTTAATAAAGTTTTTCTATGTTTTGATTACCTCTTGCTACACCCGCCAAAACGACGTTCATAAATTTGGCGGAGATATTGGCCACGCAGGATACATTGAGTATTTGCTGTTTAACCGTCAACTTCCCGATTTTGACGTAAGAGAGGTTTGGCAGTTTTATCATCCGCCGCTACATCATGCAATAAGCGCGGCATGGATAAATCTACTTGAAAATTACTGCGGAGTAGATCACAACTTTGCAAGGGAATCGCTTCAGATGCTCACTCTCTTTTATTCCACCGCCTGCGTTATTGTTATCTATAAAATTCTCAGGCATTTTAAGTTCAAAGGTGCTGCGTTGTATATTCCTCTTGCAGTATTTGCTTTTCACCCGGCATACATACTGATGTCAGGAAGCATTAACAACGACATGCTTTCCGTTCTATTTATACTTCTTGCAGTGCTTTACACCTTAAAATGGAAAGATAATCAGAGCTTAAAAAACATTCTCAAAATCGCCATTGCGGTAGGGCTTGGAATGATGACAAAGCTTTCTGCGGCGCTGGTTGCACCTGCTATCGCCTTTGTATTTCTGGTAGCTCTGATCCGAGGCAGGAAAAGAATTAAAGGTCTGATTGGTCAGTATGCTGCTTTTGGCGCAGTTTGCTGCCCGCTGGGGCTGTGGTGGGGTATAAGAAATTACATCAAATTTAAGGTCCCCATAACATATGTGCCGGGACTGGGACTTAATTCGGCGCAATATATCGGGGATATACCGTTCTGGAAAAGGCTGACGGATTTTTCACCAGCTCAGTTTGAAAGCGTATTTGAACAATGGGCATCCAACGGTTCATATAATGAATACAACCCCACAATTGCTATTCTGAAAAATTCCCTTTTCGGGGAAAGCATAAACGAATCAAATTTTCCCGAAGAAATATTATTTATTCCCAGAATATTTTTCTGGGTCGCAACTGTTCTTGCGGTTGTTTCGGTAATATTGATGATAGTATATACAGTCAGAAAACACTCAGCATTTAAATGGGATACAAAAACATTTTTCTGGATATTCTACATTATTATGATGGTTAATTTCTACAGCTTCTGCTATCAATATCCCCATACTTGCACACAGAATTTCAGATATATAATGCCTACCGTGATGATCGGCTGCGTATTCATAGGCACAATGCTTCACAGCTGCAGTGAAAACAGCACGCATAAAGCATCAGCAATTGCTTCAAAGGCAGTTATCGCTCTTTCAACGGTGTTTGTATTGCTTTCTCTCATTACCTATTTCTTTATATGCTCAAATTTTGAATAGTAAAAAGCATCCCGACAGAAATTTCTGCGGGATGCTTTTTTATACTTTGGCTGGGTTTGTAAAATTGATATTAACAATAAATCAGGTTGCAAAGCCGGCATACTGGGTCATATACAACTCGTAGTATTTGCCTTTCTTTGACAGCAACTCCTCATGATTCCCGCTTTCCACAATCTCGCCGTTATCCATTACAACTATAAGATCGGCGTCTCTGATGGTGGACAGCCGATGAGCTATTATAATGCTGGTACGATCCTGCATTACAAGCTGCATTGCGTCCTGAATAGCCTTTTCCGTGCGGGTATCAACATTTGAGGTGGCTTCATCGAGAATCAGGATTTTCGGGTCGGCGATAAAAGCCCGTGCAATGGCGATAAGCTGCCTTTGACCCTGGCTGATGTTATCACCTGAGCCAGTTAGAACAGTATCATATCCCTGCGGCAACATTCTCAGCATATCGCTGCAGCGGCTCATCTCCACTGCCCGCTCCAGCTGCTGGTCGGTGGCGTTTTCGTTTCCGTATTTCAGATTTTCACGCACCGTTCCGCTGAACAGCACCGTATCCTGAAGTACGATAGCAACGTTGTGCCGCAGGCTGTCTCGTGAAACATTCTGTATATTCTGTCTGTCGATTTTTATTGCGCCGCCGTCAATATCGTAAAACCGCATCAGAAGATTTACGATTGTGGTTTTTCCGCTGCCGGTAGCTCCTACAAGGGCAACCTTTCTGCCTGACGGCACATCAAGGGTAAAGTTTTTAATTACCGGACAGCACGGAACATAGGAAAAGGTTACATTAGAGAAGGACACCGCCGCATCACCCGAAGCTAACGGCTCTCCTGTTTTATCTTCGTTTGCTTCATCAAGAACGGCAAACACTCTTTCCGCTCCCGCAATAGCGGTCTGCATCTGACCGTAAATCTGGGCAATCTCATTTATTGGACGGCTAAACTGCTTTGCATAGACGATAAATGCGGAGATAACACCTACCGAAATAAGTCCGTGAGCTGAAAAATATCCGCCGAAAGCTGCAATAATCACAAACCCGATATTTCCGATACAATTCATGATAGGACCCATTATGCCGCTGAATATATCGGTTCTGATACCTGCCGAGGTCAGAGAATCGGAGGTGCGGCAAAATTCATCTATGGTAATATCCTGATGATTATACGCTACCACGGTACGATAGCCTGACACCATTTCTTCAACTGTGCCGTTAAGCTGTCCCAG
Source organism: uncultured Ruminococcus sp. (assembly GCA_944388405.1). Classification (GTDB taxonomy): domain Bacteria; phylum Bacillota; class Clostridia; order Oscillospirales; family Ruminococcaceae; genus FB2012. The sequence goes on from CALXIQ010000001.1 coordinate 44,640, forward strand.
CAGCGCCTGACGCTTACGGGAAAATTTACGCACCTTTACCGAAAGAATCTTTGTTGCCAGCAACGTCAGAATCACCGTGGTGAAGCTAAGGAGAGCAAGCTGCCAGCAGTACCACAGCATTATAGCCATTGTGCCCACAATCATCAGCACTCCGGAAAACAGCGATGCCAGAGATTGTGACACGGTAGTAGAGATGTTTTCAACATCGTTTGTCATACGGCTCATTACGTCGCCGTGAGAATGGGTGTCAAGATATTTAACCGGCAGGTCGATGATTTTGCCGAACAGCTCTTCACGCATCTTTTTAACGATACGCTGGCTGAGGTTTGCGCTACACAGTCCCTGAAGCAGCTGACTGCCACTGTAAAGAAGATAAACCGCCAGCATCAGAATTATTGTTGCACCGATTCTACCCTCTCTGCTTCCCGCAATCATGTCAATAATTTGGCTTTGCAGGCTGGGGGCGGCTATACCACACACCGTGCCGAAAACCACAACGGCAAGCATTCCGAGAACCAGCAGCTTTTCGTGAGAAAAATAGGTTATAATCCGCTTGAGAGCCGCGCCTGCATTTTCGGCGTGCTCCACCTCAGCAAAACGGTTGCGGTTACGCCCGGTGTAGTTTCGTATGTCGGTACGGTCTTTTGTATCATGCATTTTCCTCACCCTCCATTCCTATCTGAGAATGATATATATCCTGATATACTTCGCAGGATTTTAGCAGCTCGTCATGAGTTCCCACGGCGGCAATTTTTCCGTTTTCCACAACCGCAATTCTGTCCGCCCTGCGAACTGAGGCGATTCGCTGAGCTACAATTATTTTGGTAGTACCCGGACTTGCTTTTTGCAGTGCGTCGTACAAATCGGCTTCTGTTTTTAGGTCAAGGGCGCTGGTTGAATCGTCGAAAATCAGGATTTCTGCATTTTTCGCAATAGCTCTTGCAATAGAAAGCCGTTGTTTCTGTCCACCTGAAAGGCTCATGCCACGCTCAGCAACAACCGAGTCATATCCGTCCGAAGTTTCGGAAATAAATTTATCAGCCTGAGCAGTAACGGCAGCGTCCCTTATCATTTCCGATGATGCTTCGGGATTTCCCCAGGAGATGTTTTCTCTGATGGTTGCGCTGAACAACTCGCTCTTCTGGAGGGTTATTGCAATTTTCTCCCTGAGAGCAGTTTGCTTGTATTCCCTGACGTCAACGCCGTCCACCATTACCGAACCGGACGTTACATCGTAAAACCTGGGTATCAGATTTACCAGAGAAGTTTTGCCACAGCCGGTAGCGCCCATTATAGCCACAGTTTCACCCTTGTGTACGGTAAGATTGATATGCTCAAGCACCATTCTGTCCGTTCCGGGATAAGCAAATGAAACGTCACGTAGTTCAACTTCGCCTTTCATGGAGGTGTTTCCGTCAATCTCTCCGTCTTTAAGCTCGGGTTCGCTGTCAAGCACTTCTTTTACACGCTTCCACGACGCCAGTCCCCTTGAAATGTTCTGAAAAAGCATTACCAGCATCAGAATGCTATGCAGCAGCTGGGTAGTATAGGTAATTGCCGCCATTACAGCGCCTGGCGTTGCAGAACCGTTTGCCACTTCAACAGAGCCTGCCTGCAGTATAATGGCTATGACTATATACATCAGCGAGTTAATAACCGGGTTCATAAAGGCGAATATGACAAGCACTTTAAGCTGGGTTTTTATCAAATCGTCATTTGCCTTTCCGAATCTCAGTTTTTCATAAATTTCCTTTACACACGCCTTTATGATTCTAATGCCGGAAACGTCCTCCTGCATTATGGCGTTAATTGCGTCAAGCTGGGTCTGTAGCTTTGAAAACAGCGGATTTGCTTTCCAAAGACAGAAAGCAAGACAGCCCACCACAAAGGGAAAAGCGCAAAGTACAATCAATCCGAAATCACGATTAAGGCGGAACATAAAAAATATGCTTCCGAACATCAAGAGCGTTGTGCGAATCATGCCGCGGACAAACATTGATACAAAATTCTGCACCTGAGTTATGTCGTTGGTAACTCTTGTAACAAGCGAACCTATGCCGAATTTATCAAGCTGAGGAAAAGAAAAGGTCATGATTCTGCGGAAACAGTCCTTACGCATTTCGTTTCCTATGTTCTGCCCTGAAATATGTACAAACACATTGTTCATAGACCCGCAAAGACATCCGAATAAAACCAGACCGATCATTTGTAATCCTAGAGTAAGAATTAAGTTGAGATTTGTGTTTCCGTCATTATTAAGTCCCAGAACACCTTCATCAACGATTCGACTCATAAATTCGGGCTGTATCAGGTCCATCAGCACTTCTCCCATCATAAACAGGGCTGCAAGTATGGCAAAAGGGAGATATCTTTTTATATACTTCCACATATATTATCACCTTTTCTGAATAGCATAAAACATGTCAACAAAAAACCACAGCATTCTTTTGGAACAACTGCGGTTTTTACTGAATCAATATGATAAACTTTACATATTATTGAGCTTGTTAAGCACAATTTCTTTCATCATACCGGGATTAGCCTTACCTCTGGAAGCTTTCATGCATTGACCCACAAGATAACCGAGAGCGTTTGTTTTGCCGTTTTTATAATCATGAATTGACTTTTCGTTTTCGGCAAGTACCTTGTCCGCAATTGCTTCAAGTGCTGAAGCGTCTGAAACCTGAGCAAGACCAAGCTCGTCCACAAGTTCCTTAACCGACTTTTCCTGCTCAAGGATAACGGCAAATATCTTCTTTCCGCCTGCGTTGGATATTGTTTTGTTTTCTATCAGCTCCACAAGCTCTGTAAGATTATCGGCGTTTAATTTTGTATCGGATACGGTTTTTGAATTGTCGTTAAGATATTTGATAAAGTCGCCCAGTATCCATGTAGTGTATGATTTTGCAGGGAATCTGCCCTTAGCCATGCAGCTATCAAACAGCGTAGCAAGCTCAACCGATTCTGCAATAAATGCGGCGTCCTTTTGAGCCAGTCCGAATTCCTTGACATATCTCAAAAGCTTTGCGTTGGGAAGCTCGGGAATATCTTCCTTGAGCTTGTCCACCCTCTCCTGCTCTACCACTATAGTAAGCAGGTCGGGCTCGGGGAAATAGCGATAATCCTGCGAGTCCTCTTTGGAACGCATTGAAACGCTTTCGCCCTTAGCGTCGTCCCAGCGGCGGGTTTCCTGCTCAATAGTTCCACCGTTCTCAAGTATGTCAATCTGTCGGTTTATCTCAAAATCAATTCCACGGACAGCCGCCGAAAAGCTGTTTACATTTTTCATTTCTGAACGTGTTCCGAAAGGCTCTCCAGGCTTGTGAACCGACACGTTTACGTCGCAGCGAATTGAACCCTGCTCCATTTTACAGTCGCAGATGTCAAGGTACTGGAGGATTGATTTAAGTGTCTCAAGATATGCCTTAGCCTCAGCCGAGCTTCTCATATCCGGCTCGGAAACAATCTCTATCAGCGGAACGCCGCAGCGGTTAAGGTCAACAAGAGAGCAGCCGTGGAATTTGTCCGAGTGAAGCAGCTTTCCTGCATCCTCTTCTATATGGATTCGTGTGATTCCTATTCTACGCTCTTCGCCGTCAACCAGAATGTCAACATAGCCGTTCTGACAAAGTGGAACCTCCGCCTGTGAAATCTGATACGCCTTAGGAAGGTCAGGATAGAAATAATTTTTTCTGTCCTGCTTGCATACCCGATTTATGTGACAATTCAAAGCATGTCCCATCTTTATAGCGTAGTCAACAACCTTTTCATTCAGGGTAGGCAATGTTCCCGGCATACCCATGCATATGGGGCAGACCTGAGAATTAACCTCAAGTCCGAACTGATTTTTACAGTCACAATATATTTTAGAATCGGTGTTAAGCTCAGCGTGAGTTTCAAGACCTATTACAACTTCATAACCTCTAACCATTTTTCAAGACTCCTTTCCTTAAATCTCAGGCATTGAAAATCCGCCCACAAGCTGCTCGTAGGTGTATGCTGTGTTCAGCAGCTTCTGCTCGGTGAATTTTTCGCCGATAAGCTGAAGTCCGATGGGAAGATTCTTGCTGTCTTTTCCGCATGGAACGGATATTGCGGGAAGTCCGGCGATGTTCACGGTAACTGTGCATATGTCTGTTGCGTACATTTTCAGCGGGTCATCGGTGTTCTCGCCGATTCTGAAAGCCGTAGTCGGCACAGTAGGCGTTGCGATTACGTCAACGTCGGAGAAAGCCTGAGAAAATTCAGCGGAGATACGTCTTTGCAAAAGCTTGGCTTTTTTGTAGTACGCATCATAGAATCCCGAGCTGAGCACAAAAGTTCCCAGCATTATTCTGCGCTTTACCTCGTCGCCGAAGCCTTCGGAACGGGTCTTTTCGTACATATCAATCAGACCGTCGTAATCCTCGGCTCTGAAACCGTATCTTACGCCGTCGTATCTTGCAAGATTGGAAGACGCTTCCGCTGAGGAAATGATGTAATATGAGGACAGTGCATAATCTGTGGACGGCAAGGAGATTTCCTTTACAACCGCACCTTTTGCTTCAAGTGCTTTTACGGCGTTCAATATACCGCTTTTTACCTCGTCGTCGATGCCTTTGCCGAAATATTCCTTGGGCAAACCAATCTTCAAGCCGCTGACACCGCTTTCAAGACCTGCCGAAAGATCGGAATAAGTTCTGTAAGCGGAAGTAGCGTCCATTCTGTCGTGGCCGTTTATAACCGACTGCAGCATGGCAACGTCCCTGACCGTTCTGCCCAGAGGTCCTATCTGGTCGAGAGATGAAGCAAATGCCACCAGACCGAAACGAGACACCGAACCGTAGGTAGGTTTCAGACCTACTACGCCGCAGTAGGAAGCAGGCTGACGAATAGAACCGCCGGTATCAGAGCCAAGCGAAACTATAGCCTCGCAAGCAGCAACAGCTGCAGCAGAACCGCCTGAAGAACCGCCAGGAATTCGGTCGGTATCATTTGGGTTGCGGGTAGGCTTGAAATAGGAATTTTCAGTGGAAGAACCCATTGCAAACTCATCCATGTTAAGTTTGCCGGTTACCACCATTCCGTTTTCGTAAACCTTGTTCATTACCGTGGCGTTAAACGGAGGAACATAGTTTTCAAGCATTTTTGATGAGCAGGTGGTTCTGAGTCCCTTTGTGGAAATGTTGTCCTTAATTCCGATAGGGATTCCTGCAAGCTCGGGAAGCTCCTCCCCTGCGGACCTTTTGTTGTCAATCTCCTGTGCCGCCTTTAAGGCGTTTTCTTCGTCAAGAGTAACGTATGCGTCGATTTTTGGCTCAACCGCTTTTATTCGATCAAAAACCGACTTTGTTATTTCAACAGAGCTTACCTCGCCGTTTTTCATCATTTGAGAAAGCTCATATGCGCTTTTTCTGTAAAGTTCCAATTATAACACTCCTTATTCAACAGTCTTTGGTACAACCAGACAGCCTGCCTTAACCTGAGGAGCGTTAGCCATAAGCTCCTGTCTTGTATACTTGTCCGTAACAGCCTTGTCTTTTCTTAAAATCATGGGGTTTTTCTCATCAAGGGTCAACTCGTCCTTGATGTCAGGCAGATTTTCCACCATGTTGACAATATTCTGCATTTCAGACTCAAACTTTTCAAGCTGGTCGTCTTCAATATGAAGCCGTGCAAGCTTTGCAATGTGTTTGATGTCAATGTTCATTTTACATTCCTCCTTGTTTTATTATCCTTCAAAGCCTGTGGGCAGGAAAATTTTCTATTAAATAAATCTTGGTGACAAAGTATTGTTCGATAAACTTTATTCGGTCATATATTTCAGATGTAAGCCATTTTTCATTGCTTACAATCCACTTGGTTTCTACATCGTCCGATCTCACCGCAACGGCAATTACATTGCCGCAATATTCATCAACAGGATAGTCAATATGTCTGTCGAGAATATAAGCGTCCTGTTGACTTCCATCACCGCCTATTCCGCCGGAAATATAGCCGTAATTTACCTCGTAACAGCAACCATGATGTAAAAAACCAATTGGTCTGTCAACCGTTACTTTTACTCTCATAAGCTGAAACTACTCCGTCATTTTTAGAAATTCATCCTCGGAAATAATGGGAATGCCCAGCTCCTGAGCTTTTGTAAGCTTGCTTCCCGCCTCTTCACCGGCAAGGACGTAGCTTGTTTTCTTTGACACCGAGCCGCTTGCCTTTCCTCCGTATTTTTCAATAATCAGCTTAGCGTCGTTTCTTTTTAGGGTAGGCAGCGTTCCCGTAAGCACAAAGGTCATGCCCTCAAAGCGGTTGTCTATCTGAACCTTCTCAAACGAGGTGTTAACGCCGTATTCCTTCAATCGATTTATAAGCTTTATCATGTGAGGTTCGTTCAGTTCCTTTACGACGCTTTCCGCCATAACCTCTCCGAAGCCGTCGATTGTTGCTATCTCCTCGACGGTTGCCGACATGATATTGTCAATATCACCGAATTTCTCACACAGCAGCTTGGCGCTTGCTTGTCCGATGTTTCTTATGCCAAGCCCGAATATAAGACGGTCAAGGGAATTGCTTTTGGATTTTTCAATAGCATTTATAAGATTAGTAGCGGATTTTTCCTTGAAGTTTTCCAGTTCAAGCAAATCGGGAACAGTAAGCTTATACAAGTCAGCCACCGATTTTATCAGTCCCGATTTAAGCAGTGCGTCAACAATTGCAGGTCCCAGTCCGTCAATGTTCATCGCTCCCTTTGAAGCGAAGTGAACAATGCTTCGGAAAATCTGTGCAGGACAATCCACATTGGGGCATCTTACCGCCGCCTCGTCCTCCGACCTGACTACAGGAGTTCCGCAGACGGGACAGACATCAGGATATTTAAAGCTGTTTTGGGATTTCTTTTCAGACACACAAACAACTTCGGGAATTATATCTCCTGCCTTTCGGACGGTTATTATATCACCTATCGAAACATTTTTCTCGTCAATAAAATCCTGATTGTGAAGTGTCGCCCTCGATACACTTGTTCCGGCAAGAGAAATTGGCTCAAATACCGCTACAGGAGTGATAGCTCCTGTTCTTCCCACGTTAAGCTCAATATCCAGCAGCTTTGTTTGTTTTTCCTCCGGCGGAAATTTATATGCTACAGACCATTTTGGAGTCTTTGCGGTAGAACCCAGTATCTCACGCTGTGCAAAGCTATCCACCTTTACAACTACGCCATCTATGTCAAAGGGCAGACTAAACCGCTGCTCTCCGATTTTTTCAATGCAGCTTTTAACCTCATCAAAGGACTCTACAAGGGTATACATAGGTACGGTTTTAAAGCCAAGAGATTTTATATAATCAAGGGACTGCTTGTGTGAAACAAGCTCTTTCCCCTCAATTCGCTGAATGTTAAAGCAGAAAATGTCAAGCTTTCGTTGTGCGGTAATTTTCGGGTCTTTTTGTCTTAAAGAGCCCGCCGCCGCATTCCTGGGATTTTTAAAGGGCTGTTCGCCGTTATCCTCCTGCTTGCTCACCAACTCAAGAAAGACATTCTTTGGCATATAAACCTCGCCCCTCACTTCAAGCAGCGGAAGCTTGTCGGGAATACTCATGGGAACAGATCTGACGGTTTTAAGATTCTGAGTGATGTTTTCGCCGATAAAACCGTCGCCCCTTGTAGAACCGACAGTAAATTCACCGTTTATATATTCAAGAGAAACGGATAAGCCGTCGATTTTCGGTTCTACCACAAACCTGGGATTATCAACAGACTGCCTCACGGTATTTATAAACTGTTCAACCTCCGGGAAAGAAAAAACGTCCTGAATGGAACCCATCTGAACAACATGCTCAACCTTTTCAAAAACTGATAAGGCTTCCCCGCCCACACGCTGAGTGGGCGAATCCTTCCTTACAAACTGAGGGTATTCAGCTTCAAGCTTTTTCAGCTCATTCTGAAGCATATCGTATTCATAGTCAGAAATTTCGTTTCTGTCTTCAACATAATAAAGTCTGGCGTGATAATTAAGTATGTCTACCAATTGGTCTATTCTTGCCTTGGCTGATTTTGTATCCATAAAACACCATTCCGATTTATAAAAATAACACAAATATTATACCATAAACAATTACAAAATACAAGAGTTTGCGTTCAGGTAAGAGTTTTTTTGCTCTACCCAAACGCAAATGTAAATTTAACTATATATTTGCTTGTACTTCCCTTACTCCACGCTTTTAAGCAGTTCCTCAGCATTTTCAAGGGTAAGCGGAGTTATATTGTCTCCTCCGAGAATACGTGCGATTTCGTATTTGCGCTGCTCAAAATCAAGCTTTTTCACCGTAGTTACGGTTCTGTCGTCACGCACCTGCTTTTCAATAAGCAGATGATTATCAGCCATTACCGCAATCTGAGAAAGGTGGGTTACGCACAGCACCTGTCTTATCTTTGAAATCTGCCTCAGCTTCATACCGATTTTCTGCGCCGCCCGTCCGCTGACGCCGGTGTCAATTTCGTCAAATATAAGAGTTTCAATGCTGTCACGGTCTGCTATAACGTTTTTAAGGGCAAGCATTATCCTTGAAAGCTCGCCTCCCGAGGCTATTTTAGCGATAGGCTTGGGTTCTTCACCTACGTTAGCGGAAATGAGAAATTCTATTGAATCCATGCCGTTTACCGTAAGCTTGCCCGGCTTTTGCTCAACCACCAGCTTAACCTTGGGCATATTGAGAAATTCAAGTTCCCCCGTTACTTCCGCCACAAACCGCTGTGCTGCTTCTTTTCGGAAATCAGACAAGGCTTTTGCTTTTCTGGTGGTAACCGCAAGCAGTTCTTTCTGACGGGACAAAAGCTCTGATAAATCCTGCTCCTCATCCGAAAGCAATTCCAGTTCGCTGCGTGAGTTTTCAAGAGTGCTTATAACATCTTCAAGCTCGGGACCGTATTTCTTTTTCATTCTGCGCAGCTCGTCATTTCTCTGATTTAAAAAATCGTACCGCTTTGGGTCGACTTCAAGACTTTCCAGCAGGGAGGAAAGCTCGTCGGCTATATCCGAAATTTCAATACCCGCAGATGAAAGTCTTGCCACAAGAGGTTCAAGGTCTGAGAGAATATCTGTATATGGTGAAATGTTTCCCGCAGCTTCTGAGATTATTTCTGCCGCTCCGGTGATTTCATCGCTTCCGCTGAGTAGCAGATTTGCGGAATAAACCGCCTCGGACAGAATAACCGCATTTTTGGCAATGTCAAGTTCTTCTTCTATCTTTTCGTCCTCCTCGTGGTCGATGTTCAAAGCTTCAATTTCGCTTATAATCTCCCTGAGTTCTTCTATCCGTTCCGACTTTTTCCCTGCCGAAATTTTGATTTTGTTTATCTTGCGGGCAAGGTCCTGAAGTTCTCTGAATGAATTTTTGTAATCAGCCAGCAATTCGCTGTCATCTGCGTAGCTGTCAAGGATATGTATATGTTCATCCGGAGCCATAAGTATCTGGTTATCGTGCTGACCGTGAATGTTTACAAGCAGCGCCCCTATTTTCTTAAGCACCGACACGTTGACACTTCTTGAGTTGACTCTTGCAACACTTCCCCCATCGGAGCTTATCTCACGTGACAAAAAAAGCTGACCGTCCTCCAAAGAAATGCCAAGCTCGTTAAGCTTAGCGAGCACGGCTATGTTCATGTCGGTAAACATTCCTGAAATAACTGCCTTGTCTGCGCCGGTTCTGACGATATCCTTTGTGACGCGCTGTCCCAGAATCGCATTTATTCCGTTTATAAGAATAGACTTACCTGCGCCCGTTTCGCCTGTAAAGACATTAAAGCTATTGGTAAATTTAATTGTCGCTTTTTCAATTACAGCAAGATTTTCAATATATAATTCCTTTAACATAATCCACCGGTTCCCTGATTATTTGTTTGTAACCATACTAAGTTCTTTTACCAGCCTTGAAGCATCCTTTTCACTCCGCATAAGAATAAAAATCGTATCGTCTCCCGCAATAGTTCCCACAACGTTGTCAAGCTCCGTATTATCAAGCTTTGCGCACACCGCCTGAGCCATTCCCACGTGACACTTTACAACCACAATGTTCATTGCAAAATCCACAGATATAACTCCATCCGAAAGAATAGTGAGAATAGCGCTGTCCTTTTGGGCCATAGAACTGCGTTTAAGAGCAGGAACGGCATATTTATACTGTCCCGAGGAGTCGGAGGTTTTAATCAGCGCCAGCTCCTTTATATCTCTTGACACGGTAGCCTGTGTAACATCAAAGCCTCTGGAACGAAGCTCCTGCTGAAGCTCCTCCTGAGTGGCTATATTTTTCTCTGACACAAGCTTTAATATCATATTCTGCCTTTTGGTTTTCATACTATATCTCCTCGGATATTCCTTTCAGCGGCTGCATAAGCTTCTTGTTTATAGAAGCAAAAAAGCTACCCCCTGAAATATCTATAATATTCAGATGTAGAGGTGATTTTGAAATTCTTACACTGTCCTCTCCGCTTAATCTGTATACTATGTTACCGTCTACATTTACAACAGAATGAGAATTGTAGTTGCAGCGGCATTTTACATCGATAACGCTTTCTGGTGAAAACACCATTGAGCGGGCAAAAAGCGAGTGGGAGCAAATCTGGGTAAATTCGATACATTCCATTTCCGGCTCGATAATCGGACCGCCTGCCGACATTGAATATGCGGTGGCTCCCGTAGCGGTTGAAAAAATAACACCGTCAGCACGAATCGAAGAAACCACCTGACCGCTTTTTGTAACCTTAAAGTCAGCGATTTTGCAGTCATCGCACTTTGATATTACCACGTCGTTTAACGCACTGAACACCAAAGGCTCACCCTCTTCGGGAAGAATTTCGATTTTTAGCAGCATTCTTTTGCTGAGAGTATATTCTCCCTTGCACAAAGCCTTAAGCCTGTCCAGCTCAGTGTGCTCAAGGGAAGCCATAAATCCCAGCCGTCCGCAGTTTACTCCCAGAATCGGCTTGTTGTAAACAGACGCTGCGTCGGCGCATTTCAGAATAGTTCCGTCGCCGCCTATGACTGTAATAAAATCAGATGTCTGAATACATTTCACTTCGTCGGCAAAATGAATAAAATCAAGCTTATCGAAAACCTTGCGGTAACGCTCTTCCATAAATATATTTACTTTTTCGCTGTTAAGTATACGACAGGTTTCAATGGTAACCTCTCGGCAATTTTTCTTATCAAGATTGGGAAACACATATGCATTCACAATTTTCACCTCACAAACTGTTAAACGCTTCATCTACAATATAATCTATATTTACATCAATATTCTTGCTATCAGAATTTTTGGTCAGACAGGCGAGATATTCAATATTACCGTCTGAGCCTTTGATTTGGGAAAAAGTCAGTCCCGAAATAGAGAAACCGCACTGGTTAAAAAACGCCGTAATACCCTTAAGCACCGATTTATGAGCCTTTTTATCTTTTACCACGCCCTTTTTGTTGAGGGCTTCTCTACCCGCTTCAAACTGGGGCTTTATAAGCACTGCAAATACGCAGCTGTTATCAACACAGTCATGCAACGGTTTCATTATAAGCCTGAGCGATATAAAAGAAACATCAACACTCACAAATTCAACAGGCTCTTTGAAAAAGTCTTTTGTAAGTTCTCTGGCGTTGACGCCCTCACAGTTTATCACACGACTGTCCTTATCAAGACTTTCCTCCAGCTGCCCGTGACCTACATCTATGGCATAAACCTTTTTTGCGCCTTTTTCCAGCAGCACTTGGGTAAATCCTCCCGTAGATGCTCCTATATCAGCGCATACCTTGCCTGAAACGTGGATGTCAAAGGCTTCAAAAGCGCTGATAAGCTTTAATGCGCCACGTCCTACATATTTAAGGTCGTCTGCGGTCATGGTAACAACATCGCCGTCGCTTACAAGCTGCGACGGCTTTGAAGCAGTCTTTGAATTAATCGCAACAGCCTTATTTTTTATAAGGTCTTTTGCTCTTTCCCTGCTTTTAGCATATCCCTTTTCCACAAGATATGCGTCCAATCTTCTATCCATTTTTCAAAAAATCCTCAATGCTTTCCGCCATCTTTTCGGGAGAAAGACCGCACTCATCAAGCAAGCTGCACACCTTGCCCTGTCTGACAAATCCCTCTATTGTAAATGGCGCAATATTATTGCATATAGCGCAGTATTTTTCAGAAATCGAGCCAAAAGTATAGGCCTCTTCAAAGAAAAACACAAGCTTGTAGTCTGAAATAATATCTATAATTTCATCCTCCAGAGGAAAAATCTTAACTAACTTCAAGGTATCAAAATCAATTCCCTTGCTATGGAGAATCTCCTCGGCTTTTAAAACGTTGTTATACAGTCTGCCGTAGGTAACCACAAGAATTCCGTTGCTGTTATCCTTATAGCTGTAGGCAGTATTTACCTCCGATTTATCATAAACCGACTTGTCATTTCCTCTGGGATACCGTACTGCACAGACTCCCTTATCCTCATTCACAGCTTTTCTCAGGCAAGCGGTCAGCTCCTCGTAACATGAAGGAGAGTAAATTGTTATATCCGGAACAGTTGTCAGGAAGGAAACATCAAATATTCCCTGATGAGTTTCGCCGTCCTCGCCTACTATTCCAGCTCTGTCAACGCCAATTACGGCATGCGCTTTGCTGATTGCAAGGTCGTGAATGATCTGGTCGTAGCTTCTTTGCAGAAATGTAGAATACACTGCAAAAACAGGTATCATTCCCATTGACGCCAGTCCGGCGCAGAAGGTTACCGCATGTTCCTCGGCGATTCCAACATCAAAGAAACGCTCTGGATAGGCTTTGCAAAAATACTGAAGTCCCGTTCCGTATTTCATTGCGGCAGTTACAGCGCAAATTCTGTTATCTGTCTGTGCCATTTTAGTAAGCTCTTTTCCGAAAACGGAGGAAAAGCTATCCGAAAGCACCACATCGGGATTCCCGGTTGCTATTTCAAAGGACCCTATGCCGTGAAACTCTCCCGGGTTGTCCTCAGCCGGAGCATAGCCCTTTCCCTTCACAGTATTGACATGAACAAATACAGGTTTGTTAAGCGCCTTAGCCGCCGTCAGACCCTTTTCAAGCTCCTCTATATTGTGCCCGTCAAGTGGGCCTATAAACTCAAAGCCGAAATCTTCAAACATAGTACTGTTCAGTACCAGATCCCTTACTGCTTTTTTGGTGGATCTGATGGCTCGTTTAATCGGCTGACCCACAACGGGGGTTTTGTTCAGCACTTTCTCTACAGCACTTTTAGTTTTATGATAAGAATCCTTGGTTCTGAGAGTAGACAGATACTTCGCCATACTTCCCACGTTTTTAGAAATTGACATTTCATTGTGATTAAGGATTATAATCAGATTGGTGTCGCTTTTTCCTGCGTTGTTAAGTCCCTCAAACACAAGTCCACCGGTAAAAGCTCCGTCCCCCAGTATTGCAATTGTATGATGATTGTCGCCTTTAAGCTTCATCGCCGTTGCAATACCGAGGGCTGCCGATACGGAAACAGAGCTATGTCCGCTGATAAATGCGTCATGCTCCGACTCCTCAGGACGACAGAATCCCGAAATGCCGTTTTCCGTTCTGAGGGTTTCAAACCTGTCAAGACGGCCGGTAAGTATCTTATGAGTATAAGACTGATGTCCCACGTCCCATACGATTTTATCCTCAGGCGAGTCAAACACCCGGTGAACCGCCATTGTTAGTTCCACCGTGCCCAGGTTTGAAGCCAGATGACCGCCGTTGCGAGAAACGGTGTCAATAAGTATGCGTCTTATATCCTTGCACAGCATATTGCATTGCTCAATGCTCAACTTTTTTAAATCCTCGGGTAAACGCATTTTATATAAATTCGGTTTTTTTGTTTCCGACATTACATAATTTCCCCCAAAAAATCAGCTTCGTCTTTCAAGCAAGCTTTTTGTAAGCTCACACAGAAAGTCGTTATCGTTAAATTCGCTAAGATGTAAAAGAGCTTCTTTTGTTATTCTCTCAGCCTCCAGATATGATTTTTCAAGTCCCAGCACAGATACATATGTGCTTTTATTTTGCTCCTTATCGCTGCCTATAGGTTTTCCCAGCTCTTCAACAGTGCCCGTCACATCAAGAATATCATCCACAATCTGAAAGGCTCTCCCCAGCGCCGATGCATACTGAGCGGCGGCAGGTATTTTATCATACTGTCCTGCCAGCACCACTCCCATAACGCAGGCGGCTTCAATCAGAGCACCCGTTTTATGTTCCTGGAGAGTGTTCAAGGTTTCCACGGAAATTTCTTTTCCCTCAGACTGCAAATCGATAACCTGTCCGCCTATCATTCCGTTGACGCCTACCGACTTTGAAAGCACTGATATAAGCATAACTGCAGTTTCGGCGGTAATCCTGCCTTCCATTGCCGCTCCAGAAATAATTTCAAAGGGCAGAGTGTTCAAAGCGTCGCCGGCAAGTAAGGCGATGTTTTCCGGAAAAGCCTTGTGACAGGACGGTCGTCCCCGCCGGAAGTCGTCGTTGTCCATGCACGGCAGATCGTCATGAATCAGCGAAAAGGTGTGAATCATTTCAATCGTACAGGCAATATCGAGAATTTGTGAAATATCCCCTCCGCACATGCGGCAAAATTCCAGCATAAGCACAGGTCGCAGCCGTTTTCCTCCTGCCATAAGAGAATATTCCATCGCCTCAACAACTATGCTTTGAAGTACAGGCTTGTCCTGAGTAAATGTAGCAAGTCTGCGCTCTATCTGATTGCAGTAATTTTTTAATCTTATCTCGTTTGTTTCAGTCATTGTTCTTCCTCCGAAGCAGAAAGTGTTTCAATCTGCAATCTGGCATTTTCCAGCAGTTTTTTGCAGTCTATAGAAAGGGCTATCCCCTCTTTATACAAATCCAAAGCCTCGTTAAGTGGAAGCTTTCCGCTTTCAAGAGCTTTTACTATCTCGTCAAGTCTTTTTATAGAATCCTCGTAAGTCATTTCAGTTTTCCTTTCCTTATTCTATCACCGCTTTGCAGGACGAATCCTTAAATCTTATTTCTACCCTGTCGCCCTGACTAAGCTCTGCCGCCGAATATACCACCTTATCATGCTTTGTGGTGATGGTATAGCCTCTTTCAAGCACGTTAAATGGACTCAACGCCTGAAGCTGAGCTGCGTATTTATCAAAAGCGGCAGTTTCATACTTAACTCTGGCAAAAATCAGCTTGTTTAGCTTGTCCTGCAGATTGTTTACACTTCTCATACTGTTTTCAAGCTGTTTTGAAGGTGAATTTAAGTTAAGTGAAGCACTGATTTGGGATAACCTTATTCCTTTATCAGAAAGATATTTTTGCACCGCGCTGTCAAGATTAACCCTCATCGCCCGACAAGCGTTGTACAGCACTGAAATATCAGGCGTCGCCTGTTCTGCTGCGGCAGAAGGGGTAGGCGTTCGCAGGTCGGCGGCGTAATCGGCAAGGGTGGTGTCGGTTTCGTGACCTACCGCTGAAATAATCGGAGTGCGGCAGTTGAATATAGCCGTCGCCACCGCTTCGGTATTGAAGGGCATTAAATCTTCAAAAGAACCGCCGCCTCTGGCAAGAATTATTGTATCTGCTCCGCTTTCGTCAGCTTTTTTTAAGGCTGCACATATAGATTCGGAAGCTATACTTCCCTGCACTTGAGCCGGACAAATCAGCACCGAGCATATAGGAAAACGTCTTGACAGTATATTGAGAATATCCTGAAGCGCCGCACCCGTCAACGAGGTTACCACAGCTATTCTCCTTGGGAAATACGGTATAGGCTTTTTTGCCGACTGTTCAAACACGCCTTTGCTTTTGAGCTTTTCCTTTACCTGTTCTATTCCCGTATACACTGCTCCTATACCAAGTGGCTGCATATCTGAAGCTACTATCTGATACACTCCGTCACGTTCGTAAACCTCAAGATTTCCGCTTACCAGCACATTCATTCCGTTTTCGGGAGAAAACTTAAGCCTCTGAGCGTTGCTTGAAAACATCACGCATTTTACAACACTGCTTTCGTCTTTTAAAGAAAAATAAGCGTGTCCCGACTTATAGTGCAGAGTGAAATTAGAGATTTCACCTTTTACCGCTATGTCTTTCAGCTTTAAATCAGACCGTATTTTGAATTGAACATATTTATTTAACTGAGAAACAGACAAAATTGAACTCATTCACATCAGCCCCTTTCTCACTGCACTGTATATCGCAACTCCCACAGCGTTATCTCTTGAAAATTCAGGCTCGGCAAAATATCCATCTCGGAGATTTGACGCAATAAACTTATTTGACATAACTCCGCCTGCGTATATAAACGGCAGATTTCCGTACTTGCGTTTTGTAAGCTCTGTCATTTTCTTTATTGCTGCAAGAACCGAAGAAATGCAGAAATGAGCCACATTTTCCTTGGATTCTCCAGCTTTATACATATCCCTGCACTGATTTTCAATCCCAGAAAGACAGCAGTTCATATCCTTCATTGTAGGCTTTATTTTATAGCTTGCTTTACTTTTTGAAGCAAGCTTTTCAAGCTCAATGCCGCAGGGAAAATCAAGTTCCAGCATTACTCCCGTTCTGTCAATAACCTGTCCCGCATTTAAGTCGAGAGAGCAACCTATAGTTTTAATATTTAATATCTTGTCTTTATCAGGCGTACAAAGCAGCATATCTGTAGTGCCACCGCTTACATGAAAGGCTATAAAAGGAGAATCCTCTTTCAGCAGCTTTAGCATATTGCAGGAATACAACGCCGCCAGAATATGTCCCGTCTGATGAGAGGTAAAATCAGGCTCTATACCAATCACCGCACCCATATTTTCAGCCGCAGACTGCCCCACCAAAAAGCAGGGCATATATGAACCGTCAACCGAGCGAGGTCTGACCGACACGCCGATACTCGATAGCTTTATGCCGCCTGACATCACGTCCTTAACAACAAGGGGCAGCTGTTTTGTATGATGAAACACAGCGTCAGACTGTCTTAAGCCTTTTTCGCCATGCTTTACGGGCAGCAGCAGTTTGCTTTGAACAACCGTCAAGCTGTCGGTATCCAAAAGCGCGGCGGAGGTTGTGTAATTGCTGGTATCTATTCCGAGTATCTTACTCATCCTTCGATGCGCCCTTGCTTCTTGAAAATGCTCCCAAAACCCCGTTTATAAAAGCTATATCAGGCTCCTGCGCATATTTCTGCGCCAGAGCCACCGCTTCGCTTATAGCAACATTAATCGGAACCTTATCGTCATACATCGCTTCATATATGGCAAGACGAATAATCGCCAGATTGATTTTCGGGATTCGCTCAATTGACCTTTTGTTGCTGAATCCCGAGATTATTTTATCAAGCTCATCTTGCTTGTCAAGAACGCCTTTTACAAGGCGTACGGCTTCGTCGTCTATCTTGAAATCGTCGTATTCCTGCGAAATCCTGACTATGTCGTCTATCGACTCGTCACGGAAAAGCTTTTCAAAAGACAAAATAAAAGCGGTTTCCCTGACTTCTCTTCTCTTTGCTGCCACTAAAACACATCCTTAATATTATTTATGTCATAAAACGCCGATAGCCCTCAGGAATGTTATTCCCGAGAGCCGGTAAAAGCTATTTAAAAAACTGCGTCGCAAACCTTAACGTTTACCTTTGCCACAGTAATGCCGAGCATACCCTGAACGGCGCTTTTTATCTTATTCTGAACTTTTTCGGCTGTATGCACCGCCTTTGCGCCGCCGTTAATGATAATTCCTACAGAAACGGAAAGCACATCGTCAACAAGACCGATACGGATGTCGCCGAAATCATCTCCCTTAAACCACTGCTGTATCGGATTTTTGGGAAGCGGAGCTATTCCCCGCACTCCTTCAACCTCTTTAACTGCATTGCTGATAATGCCGGCAATCACATCACGGCTTACATGTAAAGTCTTTGAAATAGTGTTTTCAACCTGACTCATAAAAGCGAGCCTCCTTATCAGAAAAAACATTCAATCGAAACATATATAAGTTATTATATCATAAAAAGAGCCGCAAGGCGATTCCTTAGTACGATAAAATGTTCTTGAAACAGTTTGTGAATCAAACAAGGAGCCGAAAGCTCCTTCAAGTGCGACAGCACTTGGTTTCAAGGTTATTATAACATATTTTTATTTAATGTACAACCGTTTCCGAATATTTTTTCTGATAAATGTGAAATTTTATTCTACATCGTAAATCCTGATGTTTTCATTTGCCACGTCAACCTCGCCGAGAAGTATATCCTTAATCTGCGCCGCTTCGCTGTCAATCAGACCTTCAGGAGCTTTTACCACGATATTGGCGGTTTCACCGTCCAGATACACCACGCAGTCCTCAAAGCCTGCCGCTTTTATCAGGTTTTCAACCTTGCTTTCCGATTCAATCAGACCTGTTATTGTGGCGGCTTCTTCCGATGCCACCGCCTTCTCCTCATCGGTTGTGTCGCCTCCGCTCATTATTGTCTGCAATGTTTCCACCGCTTCATCTCTTGAGGTCATTCTGTCTATTCTTGCCTGAGCGAAAAAATCCTCCTCAGCCTCGTTGCTTACAAGTTGTGCGTCGCCGTAATTTACGCTCTTGCTTTCAATCTTATCGGTGGATTTTATTCCGTTACCGTTGGCGGAAACAGCATAATTTATGTACACAGCAACGCCTAACAACAGAGTCATTCCCGCAAGGACAATCTGTTTTTTACCGATAATCATAGTTGGTTTCTTCATAAAAATACCTCCGTTTTTAATCAACTTATTCTCTGCATTCGACGCAGATTCTGCCGGTCGGTAAGTTCAACGCAGTTGAAACCGCCTTTATTACCCTTTCGTTTACCGACAAATTGGCTCCGCCGTCGCATACAATAAAAACGCCGCTTATTTTCGGCTTTATTATCTGTTTGACCAGCGCTTGTTGCTCACCGTCCTTTTCGGTCATTACTATTTGATTGCGATAGCTTTCCGAAACCTGTTCGCCGTCGTTATCCGTAGTTGTGTCAAGCTCCTCGGCGTAAACATATTCGGTAGTGCCTTCAATCGTTACCATAACCGAAACGCTTCCCACCCCTCTTATCTGGGAGAGCATTTCAGTAAGCTCTTTTTCAATTTGCTTTTTATATTGATAGGAATCCTCGGCTACTATATCGTCCGATATTTCTTCCACTTCATTTCTATCGGAAGACGAATCGGGCAGTAATTCCGATAAAAATATAAGTGCAATCCCTATCAGACCCACCGCAAGAATAATTTTCGTGCGTTTGTCAAGCTGTGAAAAGGAGAAAAAGCGTTTTTTTATCTCACTGAGTTTCACTGTCCACCTCCGAAACGAAAACAATTTCCGTGTCCGGCAAAGCGCTGCCGATAAGGTCTGTGATTTTTTCCTTGGTTTCTTCGCTTAAATTTTCGGCGTGCACCTCTGCTTTTGTTATTTCTATTGCATTGTATTCATCTAACTGCGAATATATTCTTATTTTGTCCGTATAAATATTTTCAGCCTCAAGCTTCTCAACAATGGCTTGCTCGATGTTTGAATTGGTCTGGCTTAGATAATAATCCTCGAAATCTTCGTTTAATCGATTGTAGGTGCTGTCCTCGCTTAAATCGTCTATTGCGTCAACTGATATTCGAAACTCAGAACCTACAAAGGGCGTGAACAACGCCAGAATCATCACCGAGGTTATTATCATTTTCAATTGCTTTTTCATGCTTTCACCCGGCGCGGCGAAGTCTGCAAAAGTGCTGACAATTCCTATTATGCACGCAGTAAGAATTGCAGTTCTGAATGTTTCCAAAGCAATCACCCATCCTATGCGACCGCATTCATGGCTGTCAGCATAACAACCGCCGTCGCAACAATAAAAATCATAGAGAAGCATATAACTATTCCCAAGCCGATGGACAGCACCGCATTTGTACCGCCGAGAAACTCACTGCTTTCATGCTGTCCGAACAGCTCACAGACTATCTTGCCGAGAGTTACTACAAATTTTACCGCAAGAATTGTGACTATGGGTCTGAGAACTATAATGCAGATTATAATTATCCCGATTGTTCCTGCGCCGGAACGAATTACCCCAAAACTTCCGTATACGGTTGAGTATGCCTCCGAAACAGCACCGCCTACTATGGGAATAAAGCTGGAAGCGGCAAACTTTGCGGTCCTTGACGCCAGTGAATCTGTTGCCGCTCCGGTTATGCTCTGAATTGTAAGCAGACCTGTAAAAATCGTCATAAGCCCTCCCAATATCCACTGGATGCATTTTTTTATGGAATCTGCCGCCCTGCAAAAGCTGAGCTCGGGATTTATTGCCGCCACAAGGGATATTGCCAGCGCAATGCTTAAAAAAGGCATCAGTATCTTATTTGAGATAACTGCGATTATTTCACAGAGAATAAGCGTAACCGAATAATAGCTGCCTCCCGTGGTTATATTTCCCCCAGCAGCCGCTACGCTTGAGAAAACAGGTATGTATGCCGTCATAAACTGCAATATTCCGTCAAGTGAGGATTTTATTACGTCAAAACAGGAATATATGGTATCATACATCACCGTTACGGAGCAAAGCACACCTATGGTATTGAAGGATTTTGTTAACCCCGAACCGCCTATAGACATACTCTGCGCAAGCATACAAAGCGCAGCCACGGCAATTATTTTTCCCAGCATACGTATTGGGTCTGTAAGGGATTCCACAAACGTGGAAAAAACCGTTTTCAGCACTTGAGATATTGATATGTCCGAAATTCCCCCGGTGTTATCGGCTGATATATCATTTTGTTCAAGCACTTCGGTTGCGTCGCTTCCTGCGGCAGATTCAATCGCCTCATTCACCTCGTCGGTTATCTGCTCGTATTCCTCCGACTGAGTAAAATCATCACTTTCTTGAGCATATGCGCTGAGAGGAAAAACGAAAAAAGCGGCAGCAGTTATAATCACAAATAATAACCTTTTCATATTTATCCTTTATGTTTAAATCAGCAGCGATTCCACAATGCCAACCACAGCCCTGAACAGTGGTAGGGATATAACAAGCATTGCAACCTTTCCCGCAAGCTCTATCTGAGAGGCTATGCAGCTTTCTCCGCAGTCACGGCAGCAATCGCAGGCAAGCTGGGTTATGTAGCAGATACCCAGACCCTTAAAGATAATCGTCATATAATCCTCGCTCATCTGCGTCTGAAAGAAAAGCTCTCTTATTACCGACTGAACCTGCAAAAGTTCGCTTACGATTTTTAATATAACGATGCAGGCGACGGAAAGGGTCAGCACCGATTTTATTTCACTGCCGTTTTTCTCAAGCACTTTGCATACTATGCAAGCAGTCAGGCAAAATCCTGCAATAGCTATAATATCCATCAGTATAAACCAAAAACGCTTTTGATAGTGTCAAACAAATTTCCGATTTGATTTACAATCATCATAAGCACAACAATCAATCCTGCAAGGGTGGTCATCATTGCCTGCTCGTCCCGTTCCGCCCGTTTCAGAAGCTGATTGAGAACTGCTACTATAATGCCTATCGCCGCTATTTTAAAAATCAAATCAACTTCCATCAAACTGCTCCTCTATATCAGAATTATTGCGAGAAACGCTCCTCCCAATATACCCATAGACTTGTACAGCCTGCTTTTAGACTGCTGCTCCTCGTCGGCACGGCAAAGGCTACCTTTAAAGTACTCCTTGTAATGTAGGATAATAGCCAACTGTCCGTCCAGATCGGTTGACCCAAGCTCCCGAAAGAAACAGCCGAGATTATGTTTCTCTTCTTCCGTCAAATCAAGCCCGGTATGCTGTAGGTTGCTGCACACCGAATCCTTTATGTCGGAATCATTGCATATGCTGTCCTGTGCAATAAAGTCAATATCCTTAAGCTCATCGCAACTTCTGTAATGCTCCAGCAGCTCGTTGAAGGTGCAGGCGTTATATCTTATCATTATTTCGGATTCTTCAAGCAGCCTGATTATTTTCCTTAAAGCCTTTGTGTGAAGCTTTATTTTTTCGGCAGCCGTTAAGCCAATTAGCCCTCCACACGCCAGAATAAGGGTAAGACCTATAATTTTAACCATATTTATCACCCAGCCTGTAAAAAGCAGTAAGCTTTCCACACATAGGACCCGTGCCAAGCAATGCGCAGTAATCAAACACCTTTTCTTTTATAAGCTTTGACACAAGTGGTCTCTTTTTAAGCTCGTCTATAGTTGAAGCGTGACAGGAGGCAACCAGCTTTACTCCCGAATTTATTGCGTATTCCAACGCTTTCATGTCCTCCTTTGCGCCTATTTCGTCGCACACAAGAATAGTCGGCGACATAACTTTAACTGCGGTCATAATTCCATCGTATTTGTTATAGGAATTAAAAACGTCGGACATCATTCCTATGTTGTTCATGGCAACGCCGTCCTTTGTTGCCGCAAGCTCGTTGCGCTCGTCTATTACAGATAGCCTGTAATACGTTCCCGCAATACGGCATAGATCCCTGAGCACTGTGGTTTTGCCGCTTGAAGGTGGGCCTGCTATGATAAGTGACGAGGGCTTTTCAGCCAGTGATTTTTTAAATATATCCATCGAGCAGTTCCTTACTTCCCTGGCAATGCGTATATTTACGGAGGAAATGTTTTTTATACTGTCAACCGTATACCCTCTTTCCGAATCAAGCACGGCGGTACCGCAGAAGCCTACTCTGTTTCCGCCCGGAGCGGTTATGTAACCTCTTGCAATTTCACGGTGAAAGCTGTGTACGGAATTCTGCACTGCTCTTTTAAAGGTGACCGCAATGTCCTCTGCCGCAACAGATATGGCGTCGCAGAAATTGTTCATAAGGCGGCCTTTTTCGTCCACAAAATACTCCTTGCCGAATATGGTAACAGTCAGTTTTTTGCCAAGCCTTAGCCGTATTTCCTGAATTAGATTGCGTTCCGATTCAGGTATTGACATTACAGCGTTTTTGATTTTCGGTGTAAGCAGTTCATATGAAAACTTAAGCTTGCTTATTTCCGAGCTCATCTTGTTTCACTCCCGTATGAAGCCAAACCTTTTGCGGTTCAACTGATTTTATCGGGGAAACTTGTCCCCCTATCATGTTTCATAAATATGCGGCGGCATTTTCGTATATGCATCCATATCCTATAAAATTTGTGCAATATGCAGTTATAAAGTGCTTGAATGTTTTATTTACATATGTTATAATGACTATGCAGTGTTATTGTCTTTAATGCCTGCCGTTACAAAATTTAAAATAAAGAGTAAAAATCAAGGAGAAACAAATATGGCCACTAATTTAAACCAAGAACAAGTACAAGTGCTTAATATGTCGCAAAAGATAATTACCGAAGCGAAAAAGGTTATTATAGGCAAAGATGAAATTATAATTAAAGTTCTGCTGGCAATACTTGCGGGCGGTCACATTCTTATCGAGGATATACCCGGAGTTGGAAAAACCACTCTTGCCCTTGCCCTTTCAAAGGCGTTGTCCCTTGATTATAAAAGGCTTCAGTTTACGCCGGACGTGCTTCCCACCGATGTTACTGGCTTTACAATACTCAATAAGCAGACGGGTAATTTTGAGTATAAAAAAGGCGCGGCAATGACTAATCTTTTTCTTGCAGATGAAATAAACCGCACCTCTTCAAAAACTCAGTCGGCGCTGCTGGAGGTTATGGAGGAAGGTAAGGTCACCGTTGACGGTGTAACCTATAAAACACCCGAACCGTATATTGTAATCGCAACTCAGAACCCTATCGGCTCTATAGGAACCCAGATGCTTCCAGAATCTCAGATGGACAGATTTATCGTTCGTCTAACTATGGGTTATCCAAGCCTTGAAAGCGAAGTGATGATGCTTAAATCAAAGCAGCATCAGGTTTCTGTTGAAAATGTAAACCCTGTTGTCACGGCATGGGAAATAATCGAGGCGAGAAAAACGGTAGACAATGTTTTTGTTGCCGACCCAGTTTTTGAATACATCGCAAAGCTTGCGGCGGCTTCAAGAAATCACCCTCATATAAAGTTGGGACTTTCGCCCAGGGGAACTATTGCCCTTTTAAAAATGACCAAAGCCACCGCTCTCCTCAAAGGCAGAGATTACGCCATTCCCGATGATGTAACATACGCCTTTTCCGATGTGGTTTCACACAGAATAATACTCAACTCAAAAGCAAGAATAAACAGCACAGAGCAGGAACAGATTCTCAGTGAGATAATATCCTCCGTTCAGGTTCCGAGAATAGGTCGATAAGCGGTGACGATTTATGATTTTTATTTATTTTGTGCTTGTTATAGCTTCCCTGCTGTTTTATATATTGTATGAAGGTGCGTTTTCTTTCTATCTCTTTGCATTTATCCTGTTAATTGGCGTGGTGATGAACATTCTGCTTTGTTACACCCGCAAGCATATAAAGGTTTCCTTTGCCGAAACTCAGCTTTACTCTTCCAGAGGTAAAATGAACCCTGTCACTTTAAGGGTGGAAAATACTTCTTTTCTTCCTGTTCCCGTATGTCTGATTACAATTTCCTACACTTCGGGATTTGAAACCAAAAAGGATTTTTTTAAGGTGAACACTCCTGTATTTCCAAAAAACGTACAGCGGCTTACTTTGAATATATCCTCTCAGCATTATGGCACGGTGAGTCTTAAAATCAAGGACATTAAAATAATAGATATGCTCAGGATTTTTAAGCGAAGGATAAAGCCTTCTAAATCTCCTATGATGCAAAGTGAATGTAACATCACTGTCCTGCCCGATTACAAGGAGCTTGAAAACCCCATATATGATTACACAGGCACCGGCATTGAAACCGACAACTATTCCAAGAACAAAAAAGGCGACGATCCCTCTGAGATTTTCGACATTCACGAGTATTCCGAGGGAGATAAGATCAGTCGTATTCACTGGAAGCTTACCGCAAAGCAAGGAAAAACAATGGTTAAGGATTATTCCATGCCGCTGACCAATTCAATAATCATAGCGGTAAACCTTTCCTTTGACGGTTCAGATGAAGCAAATGAACTGCTTAATCAGTATGACACGCTTATTGAAACGACTGCCGCTTTGTCGATGCATTTGTGCGATAACAATTGCCAACACAAGATTCTGTGGTACGACAGTAACACTCAAAGCCTTGTTAATTGCACCATTTCCGATTTTGACGATTACAACTACATGATAAACCGCCTGCTTAAAGTGCCGCTGAGTACCGATAGTAATGGGTTTGGTAATTACAACGGCGTTTCGGAAAAATGCGGACATCTGATCTACTGCACTGCCAAGTATTCAGACAGTCTGCAAGGCGAGCTTTCAGCTCTTTGCAGCGCTGTTAAATACACCGTCCTGCTGATAGAAAAGGATCACTCCCACAAGAGTGCTTACAGTTATACAAATAATGAGACCTATTCGGTTGTGCCTATATTCCCTGATACGTTAGACGAGAGCATTGAAAATATCATACTGTAGGCTGTAGTGAAACAATACTGTGGCATCTTTGGTTGAGTGTTGTGTTTAAAGCCCGACTCATGGCTGAAAAAAGGAGACAAAATGATAAAGGTAAAAAAACAAAAGAGAAATAAAACAACCCTGAAAGGCGACAACGGCGTCAGAATCGACAGCGACATCTCCTTTTGGGCTGAGAAAACTCCAAGGGGCGATTATTTCAGGGCAATTCAGTTTGCAATAACCGCATTGGCCGTTATCTGCACGATTTTTATGTTCACCTCATTTCTGGAGCTTGAGTTTACCGCCTATACCGTTATATTATCAACGGTTATGCTGTCTGCGGCTTTTATGCTGCTTACCTCAAGGAACAAGATTCTACGATTGGTGGGCGGTGCCTATGCGGCGGTGCACACGGCGTATCTTATTTATGTTATTGAAAGCATAATAAACGGTTTTAACTATATTGTTTACACATATCTTGAAAAAGCCGAGCTGGCCGATTCCTTTTTCGCTGAAAGGGTTGAAGATTTAAGCTCACGCTATTTTGATTATTATTCCACACGGTTTTTGATTTTTATGGGGACAGTGCTAGTACTGATTGTCGCAATTGCCTGTATAATCAGAATCGACTTTCCTATGATGTTTATTATTACATTCCCCTTCTTTGAGCTGGGAATGTACTGGGGCTGGGTGGCGGACACCTGGACGGTGGTAGGTCTTGTGATTTGCTGGCTTACGACGCTTGCGCTGAATCTCATAAACCACACTTCCAATAAAGAAGGCCGAGGTCACACTTTTGCCCTCCACAGCCGACGTAAAACGTATTATTTTACCTCCCCGACTTTAAAGCGGAAATTTTTTTCGGTATATTCAAAAAGCGTTGTGCTTCTCTGTGCCGGAATTTTTATAATTACAATTGTATTTTCACAGGTAACCGGATTTGTGCGTCCTGAGGCGTTTTCACAGTTGAGAATAGATATTTCAAGAGGAGTAACCAATTTTTCCTACAACGGAATGAAAAATCTGTTCAATGATTTTATGGGGCTTGGCTCGCAATCTTCCGGAGGAATCAGCGGAGGAGAGCTGGGAGAAACTGATAGCATCAGCTATGACGGCTCGGTTCAGCTGGAGGTAACCACTGTTCGTCCTCAGTCGCCCTTATACTTGAGGGGGTATGTGGCAGGAAATTATGAGGACAACCGCTGGAATCAGATTGAGATTGACGAGGACGAAACCCGCCTAAATTCCTTCAGCGAAAACGGCATATATCCTCAGGATTACAATTATTATCTGAGCGATGCGAAATACGGTGACCTTCCGCTTTATCAAGATTATGGATTTTATACCACGCCGCCCGGCTTAACTTGGCCAATAACCGTTTCGGTGGTAAATGCCAGCAAGAGGTATGTTTATGCGCCGTATATGACTTTTTACAGCAGTGACACAAATACAGGCGACAACCGAATGGTTCCCTTTGATGAATCGTATGTGGCTTTAAGAAGCTGGGAATACTCGTTGGTTTATTACGATTTTTCAGAAAGGAATGAAACGTGGACTGATCTTATTTCCGAACTTGATGAAATTGTCTATTCCGACCGGTTAACCAGAGAATACAGCGATTTTGTCAACGACGAATATCTTGATACAGATTATTCCGAACCACTGGACATGGCATATAACGAAATAAGAGATGAATATCTTAACTACGGTTACATCACCACCCAGCGTATTATCGAAGCCGTCGCTGAATATTTCAGTGATAATTATGATTACACCCTCTCACCCGGCAGAACTCCTGACGGCGAGGATTTTATCGATTACTTCCTCACCGCTCAGCGGGAAGGCTACTGCACCTATTTTGCTTCCGCAGGAGTAATGCTTATGCGAAGATTCGGCATTCCCGCAAGATATGTGGAAGGCTATGTTGTGAATCCGGAACAGTTTAACGTCAACCGCACTGCAACTGTAACTGACGAATCGGCTCATGCCTGGTGCGAGATTTTTCTGCCAAACATCGGCTGGATTCCCTGTGAGTTTACCCCCGGCTATGAAGACGGCAGTCCCCACGTATCAGAAACTCATACAACCACTACCACAACTACTACCACCACAACAACCACGACTACTACGACAACTACCACAACCACCACCCAAAGACAGCCGGACTCCTCACAAAGCGATTCCTCCCAAACTGCCACAAGACCTGCACAAGAGCTTGATAATAGTGCTGACAACTCCCAATCAGTGGGCGGCGTTACGTCTGACAGCAACGATGATAGAATCAGCGGCGAAGTGATAAGGAATATTATCCTGTCGGTGATTTTTGTCGTGGCAGTTTTAATGGCGGTAATTCTCAGAAGACGTTATGCCCTTTTAACACTAAAGCGGAAAATAAGAGATAAAGACAATGGCAAAGCAATACAAAACATCTACCTGCTTTCGCTGAAATATCTCTCCCTTATTTCGATATCTACCGACAAAAATGTTTCTGATATTCAGGCGGCGTTTGAGATAATAAGGCAGTGCCATGAAAAGCACATCACTCAGCTTGATGATGATTTTCCCCGCCTGTCGGAACTTGCAAGCGAGGCGTATCTCAGCGGCGGAAAAATGTCCGACGAAGAAACCGCCTTTGCACGCAGCTTTCTGAAACGGCTGTCAAGCGAGATAGTCTACTCCAGACTTTCCGCCGTAGGAAAATTCGCAGCTAAGTGGATTTATAATTTATACTGATAATAAAAAAGGGCGGCCACTCGGTCGCCCTGCGTTTTTTGCGCGCTTTACGCTTACGCAGGGCGGCTTGTGACCGCCTGTAAATTTAATGATTATTCAGCCGTGTCCAGCATTTTTACCGCCTTAAGCATTATAGCACATTCAAGACGCTTTTTCTGAATTTCGCATGAAAGCTTGTGAGCGTTATGAATGTCTCCGGCATAAATGTAGTTGTTGGCATTGCAGCCGCCGCTGCAGTAGAACTTAGCCCAGCATTTTTTACATTCCGGCTTTGAGTAAACGTGAGTACCCGCAAAGACTTTTTTCATTTCATCATCAAACGTGCCGTCGTGGAGATTACCCATCTTATAATCCTCAATACCCACAAACTGATGACACGGATAAATATCCCCGTCGGGAGTTACCGCAACATACTCGTTGCCACAGCCGCAGCCTCTCAGCCGCTTAATAGCGCAAGGACCCTGGTCAAGGTCAAGCATAAAATGGAAGAAGTTAATGAACTTCCCTTCCGCCTGAATTTTCTGAATCTTCTCGGCAAGCACCTCATACTCCTTGAAAATCTTAGCCAGATCCCCCTCGGTAATAGCATAAGGTTCGGAAGGGTCAGCCATAACGGGTTCAACTGAAATCTGGTCGAAGCCCATGTCGTACAGATGCATTACATCGTTGGAAAAATCAAGATTATACTTGGTGTATGTGCCTCTTACATAATAGTCCTTGTCGCCACGCATGGAAACGAATTTTTTGAAATTGTCGGTAATCTTGTCGTAAGAGCCTGTTCCGTCAACACGCTTTCTCATGCGGTCGTTGACTTCTTTTCTGCCGTCAATAGAGAGAACAACATTTGACATTTCATTGTTGATGAAATCCATTTTATCCTCTGTCAGCAGAATACCGTTGGTGGTTATTGTAAATCTGAATGTCTTGCCGCATTCCTTTTCTCTCGCACGGGCGTACTCCACAATCTGCTTTACCACTTCAAAATTCATAAGCGGCTCTCCGCCGAAAAAGTCAAGCTCAAGGAACTTGCGATCGGCTGATTTTTCAATGAGAAAATCTATAGCTTTCTTACCGGTTTCAAAATCCATAAGCTTTCTTCCGCCTCCGAAATCTCCTGTGGAAGCAAAGCAGTATTCGCATCTCAAGTTGCAGTCGTGAGCGATATGCAGGCACATTGCCTTGATAGGAGAAGCCACAGAGGAAAGAGCAAATTTCTCATAATCGTCCTCGCTGAACAGAATTTTATCATTGTAAAGCTGAACAATTTCCTGATAACATTCTTCAATGTCATTGGCGTCGTAGGTTTTTGACAGCTTTGCAAGAACATCGGCGGGACAATGCTCCTCGAAAGGCGGCTCAACGTTATCCAGCAAATCGTATGTAAGGTCGTCCACAATGTGAACTCCGCCGCTGTTTACGTCCAGCAAAATGTTGAAGCCGCTTAGTTTAAACTTGTGTATCATTTTTATCATTCCTTAATATAAATTTATACAAAAATTAAAGGGACATAAATGTCCCTTCAAGATTAAATTGCAAGAAAAAAATTAAGCGTCTCTTTCGCACTTCTGATTAGCTACTGTGCAAGATGTCTTGCAAGCAGACTGACATGAAGCCTGGCACTTTCCACAGCCGCCCTTTTCAGCAGTTTTCTTAAGATTAGCCTTGTTGATTGTTTTAATATGTTTCATTATAAATTCCTCCACTTTTAGTTTACTTTAATTATAACATATAACCCAATAAGTATTATGAATAATAAGTTACAGGTATATAAACATTTGCTTTAACTATAATCTTCTGCTTTTGGAATTGACTCCGACTATTCCTCCGATAGCTCCGAACACAAGGGTCATAACCAGTTTTGCCGACCCTGAGAAGCCTGAAATGGTCTGAGCGAAAAAGGTACTGATTATAAATATCACAAAGAACATAAACAATCCGCAGAGCACTCCCATTAAAAGTCCGTTTTTTCTGCGTTTTTTAGCGCTTACGAAACCTCCTGCGTATGCTCCTGCACACAATGCCGCCGAAGTCATCACCGAAATTACAGTATCGGCTGCGTCAATTTTGGTAATCAGATAGGCAAAAACAATAACTATCAGAAATACTACGGCAAACCCTATCAGGGCTGAAAAAACGGTGCCGCTTAACACCGAAAGCCTGAGCCCTGCTCCTCTCCGTCTGGGCATATAAATTCCTCCTGACTTTTTATTTAATGTTATTCGGGAGAAAAGCAATTTATACCCACACAATCCGTAAAATCAATGAAACAAGCGAAACAGGAACATCCGGTAATGCTGCACAAGCTGATTGCTGTACGAAAATAAAACCGTTTCCGACAGAAAAATCGAAAACGGTTCGAAAGCATTTTAAAATTACGGTTTTCAACTCAAAACCAATTATTCATCATGAACGGTCATATTTTTTGCGATAGCCCATTTCATAACTCTTATCTTGGAACGGTCACCGCCGGTTTCAATTACCACGGTGTCGTCCTTGATAGAAAAGACGATGCCCACAATTCCTCCGTTGGTTACAACCTCGTCGCCTATTTCAAGGGAATCTCTCATCTTAGCGTCCTTCTTTTCCTGTTTTTTCTGAGGACGAATGATAAAGAAATAGAAGAAAACAATCAATAACGCCAAAGGAATTAAAGTTACGAGCAAGCTGCTTGTTCCGCCTGTCGTTGATGATAACACTGAAATATCCATTTTGTAATCCTCCAAAAATAATTATGCTATAACATTATACCAGATATTTTTTTAAAGTTCAAGGGTTTTAACAAATATTTTTGATTTCAGCGAAAATTATTTATTTCTTATGTATTCATCAATAGAAGCTGCGGCAGTCTTGCCGGCTCCCATAGCCAGAATAACGGTAGCAGCTCCCGTTACTGCGTCTCCGCCTGCGTAAACGCCTTCCTTGGTGGTAGCCATATCGTCCTGATTTACCACAAGGCAGCCATGATTGTTAGCCTCAAGACCATGGGTTGTTTTTCTGATAAGAGGATTGGGAGATGTTCCGATTGCCATTATTACCGTATCAACGTCAAGTACAAAGTTTGAGCCTTTAATTTCTACGGGACGGCGTCTGCCGCTTTCATCGGGTTCTCCCAGCTCCATTTTAACGCACTCAAGACCGATAACATTGCTGTTTTCATCGCCCAGCACCTTTACCGGGTTGTTGAGAATATGGAACTCGATGCCCTCTTCCATAGCGTGATGGATTTCCTCGCGTCTTGCAGGCATCTCGTCAAGAGAACGTCTGTATACAATGTACACATGCTCAGCTCCCAGACGCATTGCCGAACGTGCGGCATCCATAGCCACGTTTCCGCCGCCTACAACCGCAACCGACTTTGATTTCTTGATAGGCGTATCATAATCGTCAAGATATGCCTTCATAAGGTTGATTCTGGTGAGGTATTCGTTGGCGGAATAAACTCCTACAAGTCCTTCGCCTTCAATTCCCATAAATCTGGGAAGTCCAGCGCCCGAACCAATAAATACTGCTTCATAACCCTGCTCAAGCAGCTCGTCCACCGAAAGCACCTTGCCGATTACCATGTTTGTCATTATATTTACGCCCAGATCTCTCAGGCTGTCGATTTCCTTCTGAACAATCGCCTTTGGAAGTCTGAATTCTGGAATACCATACATCAGAACCCCCCCTGCGGTATGGAAAGCCTCGTAAATCGTAACCTCATATCCCAGCTTGGCAAGATCTCCCGCACAGGTAAGACCGGCAGGTCCTGCACCCACAATCGCTACCTTGTGACCGTTGGAAGCCGGTTTCTCTGCCGATGTGGCTTTATCCATCATATAATCTGCGCAGAATCTTTCAAGACGGCCGATACCTACAGGCTCGCCCTTTATTCCTCTTACGCACTTTCCTTCGCACTGGTTTTCCTGAGGGCAAACACGTCCGCAGATTGCAGGAAGTCCGTTGGTGGATTTAATAATTTTATACGCTTCTTCAAACTCCCCTGCTGCTACCTTTTCAATAAACTCAGGAATTTTAACTCCCACAGGACAGCCGCTTACGCAAGGCTTGTTTTTGCAGTGAAGGCATCTGGTTGCCTCCTCCATTGCTTCTTCTTTTGTGTATCCCAAAGACACCTCTTTGAAGTTTCTTGCTCTGACCTTAGGGTCCTGCTCGCTGATTGGTGTCTTTTTCAAACTCATATTAGCCATTATCTTACACCTCCGGTCAATCTGCATACATGAGCAGCTTCCTGCTCCTTGTAAGTGCTGTTTCTCTTCATAAGCTCGTCAAAATCGACCTTATGTCCGTCAAAATCAGGGCCGTCAACGCAAGCGTATCTGATTTTTCCATCAACCGTTACACGGCAGCCGCCGCACATTCCCGTGCCGTCAACCATAATGGGGTTGAGGGATACGGTGGTTTTAATTCCGTAAGGTTCGGTAAGCTTACATACAAATTTCATCATTGGAACCGGTCCGATGGCAATAACCTCGTCGTACTTAACGCCGCTGTCAATAAGCTCCTTGAGCATATCGGTTACAAAGCCCTTCTTGCCGTAAGAACCGTCGTCAGTGCACATATACAGATTGGTAGAAACCTCTTTCATTTCATCTTCAAGAATAATAATATCCTTGTTTCTGAAGCCTGCAATAAGGTCTACGTGAACACCCATTCCGTGAAGCTTTTTCGCCTGAGGATAAGCAATAGCGCAGCCTACTCCTCCGCCGATTACCGCAACTCTTTTTGCGCCCTCTTCATACTTGGTGGGAACGCCCAGAGGACCTACTACGTCAAGGATGGAATCGCCTTCGTTAAGCGTTGCCAGACGCTGAGTTGAACCGCCGATTGTCTGAAAGATAACTGTAATAGAGCCCTTTTCTCTGTCGTAATCAGCGATAGTAAGGGGTATTCTTTCGCCCTTTTCGTCAATTCTATAAATGATAAACTGACCTGCTTCGGCCTTTGCCGCAATGTACGGTGCGTCAATCTCCATAAGAACTACCTGTTCGTTCAATTGTTTTCTTTTGAGTATTTTATACACTTTTATCCCTCCCAAAGAATATAAGGCACGTACCAGCTATGCCACTGTTAGATATTATACAACACATTAATCAAATTTTCAAGTCAATTCTGTTAAAAACGCTGCAATATATGATATTAGCATGACTTTTTATACAAGATATATATAGTCAACAGCATATTCCATTGCTTTATATGCATATCAGTCGGTCAAATCTGTTTTTATAAGGTCAATCTCCTTTTGCAGCCGCTCCGATAAATCCTCATTGGGGGAGAAAATATTAATATAATTATAAAGGGCAACGCCGCTGTAATTTTCAAGGGCTTGTGATGATTTTATCTGCTCTGAGATTATTCCTACAGTTTGAGCAAATTCCTCGTCCTCCGCTATTTTATATGGCGCAAGACCTATTATCAGTTTTGTGCTCCCCTCGCTTGCAATTTCACTCCATTCCTTTAAGGTTTTCTCAAAAGGCTTGGTCTTATTTTCATATCCGAAATACAGCTGCGGGACAATATAATCAATATAGCCCTCCTCACTGCACCACTTTTTAACGTCGGCATACATATAGCTGTAATTGTTCTCAATATTTCCCTGAGGTGAAATTCCAAACATAATATCACGGTTTACCGATTTTACGGTATCGTATATTTCCTCCACCATTTTTGAGCAGTTATCAAGTCTCCAGTCAGAAAGGTCAATCGATCCGTTGGCTTCAACGTACGTTTGCGAATCGAAATACTCTTCCGTGGTAGGATAAAAATAATCGTCCATATGTATTCCATCGATTTTATAGTTTCTGCAAAGCTCCTCTGCTCCGCTGCATATAAGATTTCTTACATCTTGTACAGCAGGGTTCAACCAATAATGCTCGTCGTCCTTCACCTTTACGAGGTATTCGCTGTATTGTTCGGAACCATTATACCATTCGCTTAAAATGCCGCTTTCAAGTTTTGATAGGTTATCTTCCGTTTCACATCTTAGAGGATTTATCCAAGCGTGAAATGATAGTCCCTTTTGGTGAGCGCAGTCAATCATTATGCTTAACGGGTCAAAGTCGGGCTCCTCTCCAATATGTCCGGTAACGCCCTTTGACCACGGGTAATAATCGGACTTGTAATAAGCATCGCCGAAGCTTCTTACATGAACATAGACGGTATTGCACCCCAGGTCTTTAATGTTTTCGCAAGCCTGCAAAAAAGCATTTTTAAAGTCCTTCTCCGTTTTTCCTGTAAGCATGGGAGCAAGGTCGATGTATGAAATCCACACCCCTTTTTGCTCGTCGTAATTTAAAGGAATGTATTCATTTGAGGGAATGTATTCTCCGCTGTACTGAGTATGCCTGTCCGACTGCACAGCTGTGCTAAATTGCGGAACGGGTGAAGCTCCTTGAAGCTTTATTTCGTAGCCGGCTGTGCCCGAATCGGTGCAGGCAGTCAGCGTCAGCAAAGCGGCAGCCAAAACCAGCAGTTGTTTTTTCATATATTATCCTCCGTTTTTATAGACATAAAAGTTTGATTTGATATAACAAGTATATTACAAACAGCGATAACATATGAAAAATCGCTTTGGCGGTAAACCAAAGCGATTAAAGTGTCTATGAGTTTTATGGTATAAGTCTGTTTATATCTCTCGGGAACATTGATGTTTCTCTGATATTATTTTTATTAAGCAGCTTCATAAGCAGTCTTTCAAGACCTATACCCAATCCTCCGTGAGGCGGTAAGCCGTATTTGTGAGCTTCAAGATAGCTTTTGAAGTCATCGGGGTCAAGACCCTGAGCTTTTAACTTAGCTACCTGCTCATCGTAGTTATGGATTCTCTGTCCGCCGGAGGTTATTTCAAGTCCTCTGAACAGCAAGTCAAACTTATATGCTTCTCTGGGGTCTTCCCTTGAGTTCATCGCATAGAAGGGCGGCTTTGAAGATGGAAAATGAGTTACGAAAATAAATTCGCTGTTATACTTTTCCTTAGCATATTCGCACAACCTTACCTCGTCCTCAGGGTCAAGGTCAAACTTCTTGCCGTTACCCTCTCCGCCTCTCAGCAGCTCGATAGCGTCACAGAACTTGATGGACGGTATCTCGGTGATTTCGGGAATATCCGCTTTAAGGATTTTGATTTCATTCTGATAGTTTTCCTTGATATATTCCATTATGGATTTAAGCATTGCAGTTTCCATTGCCATAACGTCGTACATACTGTCGATATAGCCCATCTCAAAATCAAGACCAATATACTCGTTTATATGACGGGAGGTTGCGTGCTTCTCAGCTCTGTACACAGGAGCAATCTCATATACTCTGTCGAAAAACGCAACCGCAGCCTGCTTGTAGAACTGTGGCGATTGATTCAAGAACGCAGATTTCTGGAAGTAATCAAGACGGAATATATTTGCTCCGCCCTCTGCGCCCTGAGCCACAATTTTCGGAGTATGAATTTCGGTAAAATCATTCTCGTGCATAAATTTATGCATTCCGTGAACGATGCCCTCCTGAAGCTTGAAAATTGCTCTTTCATACGGATTTCTTAAAGCAACGGTACGGTTATCAAGATTAACTTCGATAGAACAGTTAAGTCTGCCTTGTGAAATTTTAAGAGGATATTCGGCGGCAGGGGTTGAAATAAGCCTGATTTCGGAAAGCTCTATCTCAATGCCGGCAAAATCCTTTGTATTCTCCTTGACTGTACCCTTAACCCAAACGAAGTAACCTTCACGCAGACCTTCTATGCTGTCCTTGCAGGTATCGGGACTGTAAACAGTCTGAATAACGTTGAAAGCGGTTCTGACAACCACAAAGGAAATGCTGCCCATATTTCTGATTTTATGAACGCAAGCTTCAAACTCGATTTCCTTGCCGATATTCTGCTTTGCTTCTTCAAGGGAAAATTCCTTTATAAGTTTGTCGGTTCCCACCATCAGCAGCTTTCCGTCGCTTCTGGGCACGTATTTGTCGGAATGTTCATACTTTGTAAGCTTTGAAGTGTCGATAGTGTTGTCCTGCTCCGCTTGCTCCTCCTGTGTTTCGGTGGACTCGACAGAAGCGTTTTTCAGCTTGTTTTCCAAAGCTTCCTTTATAACCTTGGGAGTAGCCACACCCTTAAGCGCCTTTGTGCACTGTCCCATAAGGAAGCCGAACACCTTGGTTTCGCCCTTTGCATACTGCTCAACCTGAGGAGCATTGGCGGCAAGAATCTCGCTTATTACCGATTCAACCTTCTCTGTATCAATGGTAATGATATAGCCGTTTTTCTTTGCAATATCCTCGGGGTCGCCGCCCTGTTCAACCATTTCTCTGAACACAGCCTTGGCGTCATTTTTGGATATCTTTTCATCGTCCGACATCTTTACCAGCTGCGCCAGCTGAACGGGAGTAAAGGTTATGTTTTCAACGTCAATCTCACCCAGATTTATACGGCGCATAAACTCGCCCAGTATAAACACTGCAATGCTCTTGGGATTGTTGTAAGCCTTTACTGAATCCTCAAAGAAATCGGAAATAATTTTTGACTGGATAAGAATATTGGCGTCAACGGGGGATATTCCGTAGCCGATATATTTTTCAATTCGCTTATTGGGCATCTCGGGCAGCTTAGCTTTTATTTCCTCAAGCTGCTGGTCTGTAAGATTTACCTGAAGAATATCAGGCTCGGGAAAATATCTGTAGTCGTTAGCGTTTTCCTTGGTACGCATTGAGGTGGTTTTATCTCGGTTAGCATTGTAACGCCTTGTTTCCTGAACCACCCTTTTGCCGGCTTCAAGCAACAGTGCCTGACGCTTTTCCTCGTACTTAATCGCCCGTCCCACCGACTTTATAGAGTTGATGTTCTTTATCTCCGCTCTTGTGCCGAACTCTGTGGCATCGGGTCTCATAAGGGAGATGTTAACGTCGCATCTAAGCGAGCCCTGCTCCATTTTACAGTCGCAAACGCCTGCATACTGTAAAAGCAGAGAAATCTGCTCCACAAATGCCATTGCTTCCTCGGCAGAAGAAATATCCGGCTCGGTTACGATTTCTATAAGGGGAATGCCGCAGCGGTTGTAGTCCGCCATTGAAACGCCGTTGAAGTCGTCATGCACCAGCTTTCCCGCATCCTCCTCAAGGTGAATGTGGTTGATTCTGATGTTTTTCTTGACGCCGTTTACCTCTATTGGCACACTTCCCGCTCCTACGATAGGATAGTAAAGCTGTGAAATCTGATAAGCCTTTGGCAAGTCGGGATAAAAGTAATTCTTTCTGTCAAAGGCAGAAAATTTATTTATTTCGCAGTTAAGGGCATAGCCCGCCTTAACTGCATACTCAACCGCAGTCTGATTTATAACAGGCAGCGTTCCGGGCATACCTGTGCAGACGGGACAGCATCTCGAGTTCTGAGAGCCGCCGAATTCAGCGGAGCAGTTGCAGAATATTTTAGTTTTGGTAAGCAGCTCGGCGTGGATTTCAAGACCGATGACAGTTCTCCATTTTTCCATTGTCTTTTCCTCCTTTAAAGCTTAGGCATAACAGGGGTAAAGCCCTGCTCAAACGCATCTGAAACCTGCAGAACCGTTGCCTCGTCAAATTTTTTACCGATAACAGACATACCTATAGGCATTCCGTTAGCGTTATATCCGCAGGTAGTGGACACAGCCGGAAGCCCTGCAATATTAACCGTAACGGTGCAAATATCAGCCTGATACATCTGAACCGGGTCAGAGGTCATCTCTGGGGTATAAGCAACTGTTGGAGTTGTCGGAGTAAGGATTACGTCACACTTTTCAAAAATAGCTGCATATTCCTCACGGATAAGCTGACGCAGCGCCAGCGCCTTTCTGTAGTAAGCATCGTAATAGCCGCTGGAAAGGGCGTAGTTTCCGAGGAGTATTCTTCTTTTTACCTCGTCGCCGAAGCCCTCTGAACGGGACTTAATGATAAGCTCTTCATAACTGCCTGCATTTGCGGTGCGGTGACCGTATTTGATTCCGTCGTACCTTGAGAGGTTGGAAGCCGCCTCAGCGCAGGCAAGGAGATAATATGCAGGTACGGCATATTTAAGAGAAGGCATTTCGCACTCTATAATCTCCGCACCCATTGCCTTATATTCGTCAGCCGCCTTCAAAACGGCAGATTTAATTTCGCTGTCAATACCCTCTCCGAAAAACTCCTTGGGAAGAGCAATCTTAACTCCCTTTACCGACTGACCCAGCTTTTCGGTGAAGTCGGGCACGTTCACCTTTGCGCTTGTACCGTCGTGAGGGTCGTAACCGCAGATGGCATTAAGAATCATAGCGCAGTCGTAGCTGTTCTTTGCGATAGGTCCTATCTGGTCCAGAGATGAAGCAAACGCCACAAGACCGTATCTTGACACACGGCTGTAGGTGGGCTTTATTCCCGTAACGCCGCAGAATGCCGACGGCTGTCTTATTGAACCGCCGGTATCGGAACCCAGTGCCGCAGGAGCAAGTCCTCCCGCAACAGCTGCGGCAGAACCGCCGGAAGATCCACCCGGAACGCAGTTGAGGTCATAGGGATTTTTAGTTTTAGCAAAAGCTGAGGTCTGGGTAGAGCCGCCCATTGCAAACTCATCCATCGAGGTTTTACCCAGCATAATAATATTCTGGGATTCAAGCTTTTCCATAACCGTAGCGTTATAGACGGGAACAAAATTTTCAAGCATCTTTGAAGCACAGGTAGTCTTTACTCCCTCGGTGCAGATGTTATCCTTTATTGCCATGGGTATTCCCGTAAGCGGCATCGCTTTGCCGTCGTCAATCAGCTTCTGGGCCTGCTCTGCCTGTTTCATTGCAAGCTCTTCCGTAACGGTAATATAGCTTTGAAGCTTATCGTCGTATTTTTTTATATTTGCAATATATTCCCCTTCCAGCTCTGTGGCGGAAATTTTTCTTTCATCCAAGGCTGTGCGCATATCCCGGATTGTCATTGAAGATACGTCCACTTTATAACTACTCCTTTACTTAATGATTGTTCAACTACCTTAGGAACCACAAAGCAGTTGTTGGTGTTAACCGCATTCTGAAGCACCTTTGCGGTTTCCATCGACGGAGCCGGAACGTCCTCACGAAGATCGTTAAGATAAGCGTTGTGATTATCCTTCAAGGCGTCATAAGTAATATCAATTTCCTTGACGGTATCCATAAGATCAATAATATCAGTCATTTCATTTGCGGTCTTTACAAGCTCTTCATCAGAAAACTCCAACTTTCCGAGCTCGGCGAGATATTTTACCATATCCAGATCCATATATTTTCCCGACCTTTCCGTATTTTCTAAGCTTAATTTTGCTATAACAATAAATTATTATACTATATTCAGCCTTGTTTTTCAAGTCTTTTTATCTGAATTCCGCAAAATTTATGCGACTTTCGATTCTACGTTTTATAAATCAGGTAGAAAATTTCATATTTACATATTAGAATAAACAAAAAAGTTGGAGGCGAAGTAAATGCAGATTAATACAAATAGATTATTGATAAGAAAACTTGTCCCGGACGATTGGAAGTCAATGCAGAAAATCGCAATTGACTTTGCGCAATCAAAATATGCCGTATACGACATGCCTCTGCCCGTCGATACTGCGGCAATCATTTCACTAACCGAGCAGTTTGCTGAAACTCAGCTGTTCTATGCGGTTTTATTGCATGATGTTATGATCGGCTATATCTGTTTGCACGAAGATAATGGCAATTACGATTTTGGGTTTTGCTTCCATTCTGACTATCAAGGCAAGGGATACGCCTTTGAAAGCTGCCGTGCCGTAATGGAGCAGATAACAAAAGAGCGAAACATAAAGACTTTTTCCGCCGGTACTGCGTTAAAGAACAAACCTTCCTGTAAACTACTCGAAAGGCTGGGGTTTACCCTTCAGGAAACCGAGCAGCTTTCGTTCCACAAAGACGAAAACGGCAACGATATTACTTTTGTAGGTGGAATTTTCACAAAACAAGTGTGACCCACCAACACTCCCAAGCTTTCAGAATAAGGGTGTAATAAATCAGCCGAGTGTGCCCGTCATTTAATATTAGCATACCTGTATTATATTTATTTCTCAAAACTTAAGCTGAATATTTTAACTATTAAACAAGAAAATCCACAAACCAAAAGCTTGTGGATTTTAAAATCACTTAAGATATTTGTCCATAATATGACAAAAATCAAAGGTTGCGAAATAGTCAGCCGGAGTTTCTGCCCGTCTTATCATCTGAACCGAGCCGTCCTCCTTAAGCAACAGCTCAGCCGAACGCAGCTTGCCGTTGTAGTTGTATCCCATAGAGAAGCCGTGGGCGCCGGTATCGTGAATAACCAGAATATCGCCGATGTCAATTTCAGGCAGCATTCTGTTAATTGCAAACTTATCATTATTCTCGCAAAGTCCGCCGGTTACGTCATATTTATGGTCGCAGGGAGCGTTTTCCTTGCCCAGCACCGTTATGTGATGATAAGAACCATACATTGCCGGTCGCATAAGATTGCAGGCACAGGCGTCAACGCCGATATACTCCTTGTAGATGTGCTTCTGATGAACACACTTTGTTACAAGATGACCGTAAGGCGCAAGCATGTATCTTCCAAGCTCGGTGAAAATTGCAACATCTCCCATTCCTGCCGGCACAAGAATTTCATCAAAGGCTCTGTGAACACCCTCGCCGATGGCGAAAATATCATTCTGAGGCTTGTCAGGCTCGTATGCAATGCCTACTCCGCCCGAAAGATTTATAAATTTAATGTCCGCCCCGGTCTTTTCCTTAAGCTCCACCGCAAGCTCAAAAAGAATTCTGGCAAGCTTAGGATAATATGCGTTTGAAACGGTGTTTGACGCAAGAAAAGCGTGGATTCCGAAATGCTTTACTCCTCTTTCCTTGAGAATTTTAAAGCCTTCAAACAATTGCTCTCTTGTAAAGCCGTACTTAGCCTCGCCGGGGTTATCCATTATCTGAGTTTCTATTTCAAAATGTCCGCCGGGATTATAGCGGCAGCACACCGTTTCTGGCAGTCCGCAAAGCTTATCGAGAAAATCAATATGGGTAAAGTCGTCCAGGTTTATATATGCGCCCAGCTCCTTAGCCTTGAGCATATCAGCCTCGGGAGTAACGTTGGAAGAAAACATTATATCGCTTCCGCTGAAGCCGCAGCATTCGCTCATCATAAGCTCTGTAAGCGACGAGCAGTCAACTCCGCAGCCTTCCTCCTGAAGTATCTTAAGAATAAACGGATTGGGTGTAGCTTTTACCGCAAAATACTCCTTGAATCCTTTATTCCAGCTAAAAGCCTTATAAAGATTACGAGCATTTTCTCTTATACCCTTTTCATCGTAAATGTGAAAGGGAGTAGGGTACTTTGAAATTATTTCTTCTGCTTGTTCTTTTGTGATAAATGGTGTCTTCATTAAGTTCAATCCTTTTAATAATATATATCATATCATATCATTTTCCATGGCATTCGTCAATATCAAATTTAAAAATTAATATATTCGCTAATTTCTTCATGCTTTTTTATACGGATGTTGTATACTTTTATTTGTTTTTTTATGCTGCAAGGCGAAAACGTCAAAAAAAGTTGCCTTTTTCATATTACTGTGTTATAATAAATAAATATGAACCAACTGAAAGGATGAGCGTTATGGATATTTCCAAGGGAGATACTTTGGTTATGAAGAAAAAACATCCCTGCGGAGAAAACAAAATGCTGGTTTTAAGGTCCGGTATGGATTTTAAATTAAAGTGCGCAGGCTGCGGACATGAGTTTATGATTCCAAGAAGCAAAGCGGAGAAAAATGTAAAATCAATTATCAAAGAGGCTGAGTCATAGCGGCGCATAATAAGCTTTCCGACACACGATGACTGCTCTTAACACAGGGCAGTAAAAATCATTATCAGGAGGATTATTATGTTTGAAAAATTAAAAGCTATTGAAGATAAATTCAACGAAATTAATGAAAGACTTATGCAGCCGGAGGTTGTAAATGACAACAAGCTGTACACCTCCCTTATGAAGGAATACAGCAGTCTTTCACCTATTGCCGAGAAATTCGGTGAGTACAAAAAAGCCAAGGCTGCCTTTGACGAAGCTCAGGAGCTGCTGGATTCGGGCGACCTTGACAAGGATTTTAAAGAAATGGCACAGGCTCAGCTTGTGGAGTCCAAAAAAGATATGGAATCGCTGAGTGAGGAACTGAAAATTCTGCTGCTTCCCAAAGACCCCAACGATGAAAAGAACGTTATCGTTGAAATCAGAGGCGGCGCAGGCGGAGAGGAAGCCGCTTTGTTCGCCCATTCCCTTTACAGAATGTATACCCTGTACGCAGCCTCAAAGGGCTGGAACACCGAAATTCTCAATCTGAACGAAACCGAGCTTGGTGGATACAAGGAAGTTTCCTTTATGATAGAAGGCGAGGGAGCCTATTCCCGTTTTAAATACGAAAGCGGTGTTCACAGGGTTCAGCGTGTTCCGGAAACCGAATCACAGGGGCGAGTTCACACCTCCACAGTTACCGTTGCGGTTTTGCCGGAAGCGGAGGAAGTGGAGCTTGAAATCAACGACAAGGATTTGAAAATCGACGTTTTCCGCTCATCAGGTGCAGGAGGACAGCACATAAACAAAACCTCGTCGGCTATAAGAATCACCCACCTGCCTACGGGAATGGTGGTTGAGTGTCAGGACGAGCGTTCCCAGTACAAAAACAAGGACAAGGCTATGAAGGTACTCCGCTCCCGTCTGCTGGAACAAAAGCAGGCGGCTCACGACAACGAGATAGCTTCCGAAAGACGTTCCCAGGTAGGTACAGGCGACCGCTCTGAGCGTATCCGAACATACAATTACCCCGAGGGCAGAATTTCCGACCACAGAATAGGTCTGACAATTTATCGCCTTGAATACATTCTCAACGGAAATCTTGACGAGGTTATAGACGCTCTGGCTACTGCCGACCAGGCGGCAAAG
Organism: uncultured Ruminococcus sp.; assembly: GCA_944388405.1. Taxonomy (GTDB): domain Bacteria; phylum Bacillota; class Clostridia; order Oscillospirales; family Ruminococcaceae; genus FB2012. The sequence goes on from CALXIQ010000001.1 coordinate 87,713, forward strand.
CTTTCACAGCAGGAAGAAGCGTAAGCAATGAATTACAATACCGAAATTTTAACCGCCGACAAAAGCTCAATACAAAAAGCTGCGGAGCTTATAAAAAGCGGCGAGGTGGTGGGAATGCCCACCGAAACGGTCTACGGCCTTGCGGCGAACGCTCTTGACCCTGAGGCGGTGTCTAAAATCTTTATCGCAAAGGGCAGGCCCCAGGATAATCCTCTTATCGTTCACATATCCCGTATGGAAATGCTTGAAGGACTTGTTACGGAGGTGCCTGAGCTTGCGGTAAAATGTGCTAAAAAATTCTGGCCCGGGCCCCTTACAATGATAATGCCCAAGTCGGACAAAATTCCAAAGACTACAAGCGGTGGACTTGATACGGTGGGAATCAGAATGCCCTCAAACAAAACGGCGAGGGAGCTCATAGGCACCTGCGGACTTCCCCTTGCTGCGCCGTCTGCAAATCTTTCTGGAAGCCCTTCGCCCACCTCCGCTCAGCACGTTTTCGACGATATGAACGGTAGAATACCATGTATTTTAGACGACGGCAGGTGTGCTGTGGGGGTGGAATCTACTGTAATCTCCTTTGAGAGAGATTGTATCAGGCTGCTCCGTCCGGGATTTATTTCCGTGTCAGACCTTAAGGAAGTAACCGACAAGGTAATTGTAGATAAGGGAGTTTTAGATGTTGTTTCGCAGGACGCTGTGGTAGCTTCTCCGGGAATGAAATACAAACACTACTCCCCAAAAGCCGATGTTACAATTATTGATGGAAGTCTTGACAGCTTCAGAAAATATGTAGCTGATAACAAAACCAAAAATACTTGGTGCATGACATTTTCACAAGACGATTTATCAGAAATCGACTGCCCTGCCGTTATCTATGGCTCGACCGACGAAGAGCAGGCAAGGAGAATATTTGACGCACTAAGGGAGCTTGATAAGCATGGTGCGGAAAAGGTGTTCGCAAGATGTCCCAATAAAACCGGAGTAGGACTGGCGGTTTACAACAGGCTTTTGCGAGCCGCAGGTTTTCAGGTGATAAAGCTATGAATAAGAATTATGTGATAACAGGGCTTACCGGGCAGACGGGAGCAGGCAAAACCACCATAAGCGAAATCTTTGTTTCCCACGGCTTTGCAGCAATAAACTGCGACCTGACCGCTAGAGCCGTTACGGCAGACGGAAGCGACTGTAACAAGGCTTTGTCGGTGATTTTTCCCGAGTGTTTTAGCTCCGCTTTGGTTTTAGACAGAAAAAAGCTGGGAGCAATTGTTTTTAACGATTCCCACAAGCTTAAACAGCTGAACGATACGATTTTTCCCTATATAATCGAGGCAATCTCAAAACAGATAGAAAAGCTTGCCGCAGAGGGAAACAAATATATTCTGCTTGACGCACCCACGCTTTTTGAAGCGGGAGCGGATAAGCTGTGTGATGTGATAGTAAGCTGCATTGCAGATGAAAAAATAAGAACAGAAAGAATAGTTGAGAGAGATTCAATTTCATACGAGCTGGCAAAAGACAGAATAGCGTCGCAAAAGTCGGATAAGTTTTTTATTGACAATTCCGATTACATAATCACAAATGATGGCTCGGTTGGTGACGCCTTTGCCCAGACAGAACGTATAGCAGAGCAAATAAAGGAAAGGTACAATGGCTAACAAACGAAGAAAAAAGAAAACGAGGGCTTTCCCGAAGTTTTTTGTCTTTCTGGTAATACTGATTATAGCGGGCGGACTTATTTATATTTACCGTGACAATATAGTCGAAAGCGCAAGAAGGCTTAGCCCCAACGTTTTTACATACCCTACGGAATACGAGGAGTATGTGATTAAATACTCAAACGAGTACGATATTGACCCCAGATATGTTTTTGCGGTAATCAATACCGAAAGTCATTTTGACCCAGACGCTACTTCCGACGTGGGGGCAAGAGGACTTATGCAGATAATGGAGGACGCCTACGACTGGATAAAGTTCAGGCTTAACGACCAGAGGGAACATACCTACGACGATATGTACGACCCTGAGCTTAATATTCAATACGGAACGTACATGCTTAAATATCTTTATGATAAATTTGACGGCTCTTACGAACTTGCCGCCGCCGCTTATCACGGCGGAATGAACGCCGTTGACGACTGGATAGACGACGGAACGGTAGACCCTGAAAACTTTGCTCTTGAAGATGTTCCATCGGATATAACCGCTAACTACATATACAAGGTTATGAATGCCTATACTAAATATCAGGAAAAACTTAAGGAGGATTTTGAAAATGGATAAGAATAATGAAAAAACCGAAGGCGAAAAGCTGGCTGAAAAGCTGCTTTCCGACCATAAGCACGGAGGTCTTATTCTCAGCGACAACAAGCTGAAAAAGGCTATGACATTCTCTGAGGATTATAAGGACTTTCTGAACAAAGCCAAAACCGAGCGTGAGGCGGTAATTGAAACTGTAAAAAAAGCCAAGGACTGCGGCTTCACAGAATATGAGCAGGGCAAAAAATACGAAGCAGGCGACAAATTTTATTTTGTAAATCGTGACAAGGCGGTTATTCTGACTGTTATGGGCAAAAAGCCGCTGTCAGACGGAATAAGAATTGCTGCGGCTCATATAGATTCCCCGAGACTGGACCTTAAGCAGAATCCTTTGTATGAGGACCAGGAAATTGCACTGTTTAAAACCCACTACTACGGCGGAATCAAGAAATATCAGTGGACAGCAATTCCTCTCTCACTTCACGGCGTTGTTGTAAAGGCAGACGGCGAAAAGGTTACGGTTAATATCGGCGAGAACAAAAACGACCCGGTGTTCTGCGTTACCGACCTTTTGCCTCATCTTGCGGCGGCTCAGATGAAGAGAACACCCGCAGAGCTGATTAAAGGCGAGGAGCTTAACATTCTTGTAGGCTCGCTGCCCTTCAAAGACGACAAGGTTTCAAACAAGGTTAAGCTTAACATAATGGCTATACTCAACGAAAAATACGGCATTGTGGAGGATGATTTCATTTCCGCCGAGCTGGAGGCCGTTCCTCAGTTCAAGGCTTGCGATATAGGCTTTGACAGAAGCATGGTGGGTAGCTACGGTCAGGACGACAGAGTTTGTGCTTACACCGCACTCGCAGCCATTTTAAAGTGCAAAGACCCTAAGCACACCTGTATGACGGTGCTCACCGACAAGGAGGAAACCGGCAGCGATGGCAACACAGGTCTTAACAGCTCATATCTCCCCTATTTTATAAACAATCTTGCCGCTGCTTACGGTTTAGAGGGATATAACGTTATGTCCGCATCGGAATGTCTGTCGGCAGACGTAAACGCTGCTGTAGACCCCACCTTCCCCGATGTTACCGAAGCAAGAAACGCTTCAAAGATAAACTACGGCGTTGTAGCCACAAAATTTACAGGCGCACGAGGAAAATCAGGCACTTCCGACGCTTCGGCAGAGTTTGTGGGTCGGGTCCGCAGGTTGTTTGATAAAAACGGCGTTATCTGGCAGACAGGCGAGCTTGGCAAGGTAGATATGGGCGGCGGCGGAACGGTAGCCCAGTATATCGCCAATCTTGACATAGAAGTAATCGACGTGGGTGTTCCCGTGCTTTCTATGCACGCTCCCTTTGAAGTAACGTCGAAAATTGACATTTACATGGCTTATAAAGCGTTCTCGGTGTTCTTTGAGGATTAATTGAATACTCAGCAATATTAACTCCCGTACGATTTCGTGCGGGAGTTTTTTTGTGCCCTTTCAAATCGACAAATACTTGTCTTAAAAAGAGCTATAATATTTTCAGGACAGCTTGGAGGTGACGGTGTGAAAATTTATATCGACGTGCTTGTGATAACAAATGCCGCCGTTACGCTTATGTTTATTATGGGACTTGGGAAAATAACTCATTCCCCTCTCAGGAAGCTGAGAACCGCGGTATCGTGCATTTTCGGCGGTTTATCTTCGCTGCTTGTGATAGCTCAGCCTAATGGATTTTTTCAGTCATTGATTGTAACTATAGTAAAAACCGTTTGTATTCTCATTACCATTCTTATCGCATTCAGATGGCGGGGGTTTATGAATCTTATAAAATACTTTGGGCTGTATATTGCAATGAATATTCTTTTTGCAGGCTGCTGCTTTTTGCTGTGGGAAATTACGGGTAGCAGAATAATATACATAAAAAATTATACCGTATATTTTGACATCTCGCTTACAAGCATCGCCATAGCGACAATACTGGCATATATAGCAATTTCGGCTTATGACGCAATAACTGCACGCTGCTTCGGAAAAACCAAAGCCTACAAGGCAAAATACACGGTAGGAGATTACGAAATAACCCTTCCTGCAATAGCCGATACAGGAAACACGCTTTGCGATTCCTTTTCGGGAATTCCTGTAGTAGTTTTCTACTGCGATGAATTGTACAGCCACTTTAATCTGGACCACGAAAACTACTACACCGTAAACGGCTTCAGGCTTATTCCCTACTCCACAATAAACGGCAGCAGTCTTATGTCCGTTACCTCAAGGGGGAAAGTAGAGATACTTTCTGAAGATAATTTTGCAAAGGAAGTCAGATGCTATGTGGGTGTTGTTAAGTCAGCTGATAATAAATCGAGAGCAATTTTCAATCCGAATTTGCTTGTATAAACTAAAAATGATAAGGAGATTTGTCATGAATATGCTTGGTATGCTGCATCACAGTATAAATGCAGTAATAATGAGGTTTCTGTGTTCGGAAGAAAAATGTATTGACTACATAAACGGAGCCGACTCGCTTCCGCCGCCACTTTCAAGAGAAGATGAGCAAAAAGCCTTTGAGCTGCTTAAAACCGATGAAAAAAAAGCTCAGGAGCTGCTTATCGTTCACAATTTAAGACTGGTGGTATATATCGCTAAGAAATTTGAATCCACCGGAATAGGAATCGAGGACCTTATTTCCATAGGCTCAATAGGACTTATTAAAGCTGTTAAAACCTTTTGTCCCGATAAAAACATAAAGCTTGCAACCTATGCTTCACGCTGTATCGAAAACGAAATTCTTATGTTTCTGCGCAAAGCCACACAGCACCGCAACGAAATTTCCATAGATGAACCTCTTAACATCGATTGGGACGGCAACGAACTGCTGCTTTCAGACGTTCTGGGCACAGATGACGATACCGTAAATAAAGGAATAGAAAGCGAGGTTGAAAAGCAACTCCTGCTTGAAGAAATTAAAAAGCTGACCCCAAGAGAACAGCAGATAATGCAGATGCGTTTCGGTTTGATAAACGGAAAAGAAATGACTCAGAAACAGGTCGCCGACGTTGTAGGAATATCTCAGTCATATATTTCCCGCCTTGAAAAGCGAATAATAAAATCAATAAGAAAAAACTTAGAAAAAATATGCTGAAAAAAATCCACCGGTTTTTACCGATGGATTTTTGATTTATCAGTTTATAAAAACTTAACATATGCAGTTTTAAGCTAACCCAAACAGGACGCCTGAAATTACTTACGCTTTCTTACAGCCATCATCGCTGCCGCAACTACCGTAAGAGCGGAAACACCTGCTACCGCTGCGCCTGTAGTTGGGTTATCATCAACCACATTGTCGCCGCCTGTTGATGACTGGTCGTTGTTTGAAGTATCCACGCTGGGAACCTCGGAAGAATCATCAGCCGGGCTTTCGGGCTGTGAGCCGCTGTCTGCACTGCTGTCATCTGCGGGAGATTCCAAGCTGCTATCATCTGCAGGAGCTTCCGAACTATTATCTGCCGAAGTCTGCGAACTGCTGTCAGCCTGTGATTCGGACGAATCAGAAACATCCTCAGACGACTCGTCTGTTTCGGAGCTGCTGTCAGAATCGGGTGTATCGTCTGGAGTGTAAGTTTCCAGATCGGGCAGCTCATCAAGAGTGATTACAAGGTCGCTGTTGTATAACTCATTAAGATTTGCTTCATCATTGTCGGTAATATAAGTTGAGTGCCAAATCATAAACCATGACCAGATGGTACCGTCAGATTCAAAGGCATCAACAGAAGGAACAATGCCGCACTCGTGGAACGCAAGAGGCTTGTCTGCATCGGTTACATTCTGAAGTCTGTCCCAACCGTTTTTGTTAGTGTTGTTTGCAAATGAGTCATATGAGTCGGAACCGATAATATCGCAGTACTCATCGCCCGGATACCAACCGTCTCTTACAGATCCCGAATAACCCAGACACCAGATGAGGTTTGTAAGGTTATACTCATCGGTGAAGTAATCATACATCATCTGCCAAGAGTTAATATGTAAAGGGTGGTTTCTCCCACCTAATACATATGGCTGCGGCTCATTTGTGGTGAATTGAAAAGCAGTTATAGGAAAGGAGCAGAAAAAGCCTTATAACCGCTACAAATTCAACGCAGAAAGGATCTGTTGTTTATGAAATCTCTATTTGAGGAAATGGGCGGTACATATTGTCAAGTGGGCGATTATTTCATTCCCAACCTCGTTTTGCCGGATGACGGCAATTATCAGATCGGCAAATACGGGCGTTTACTCCGCCGCTATCTGAAAGAACACCGTAAAATCCTCTACACCAATTATGTGATGGAGGGTACGTTATTCAAGCACTTGGCTGAGATCGACCAAGCCTGCAACGAGCGTATGGGAATCATCGTCCCCGCTATGGCAAAGCAAGAGGGCGTGACCGAAGCACTCAAAGCGGCTGACCAAATGGAATGGGTGCATCGGATGAACAATATCCGCAACCGTGCAGAGGAAATCATTCTTCACGAACTGATCTATGAGGAGAGTGTCGGATGAATATTTTGGAAGAATTGTGGTACGGCAATATCGAGCCGACTGAGTACGACACATCTTCCAAGGAGTACAAGAAGCTGCAGGAGCTGATCTGCAGGAATGAAGAAAAACTCTGTGTCACCATGTCGGATGAACAGAAAGCGTTGTTTGAGAAATACACGGACTGCATCCGGGAATACCAAACAATAACGGATTGTCTGATATTTCAAAATAGCTTTAAGCTGGGTGCCAGAATAGCATTTGAAGTGATGGCAGAACCGTAACATTGAATATGATGAAAACAACGAGCGTGTGGAAACCATCTTGACCGAATTTGTACATACTTAAACGAATGCCCGTTATCGGCTGTATGGCTGATAACGGGCATTATTTTTATGCTTTAGGTGACACAAACTTATATTTACCCTTTCCAAACCCGCTGACAGGCTCAATCAAATCTGCATTTTTCAGTTTGGTAATGAGATTGCCTGCGGCAGTAACAGAATCATTTGTGATAGCGGCTATGTCGGAACGACCAAAGACACCATCAATACCCATATTGGCAAATACCGCTTTTGCCTTTGCAATCGTAGCTTGGTTTGCGTTCAGTTTATCAATCGCAACCTCAATCGCAAGATGGTCGGGGGCAATCGCAACATTTTCGTCCTCAATCGCAGCCTTAGTTGCGATTACCGTTGTTCCATAATTCAAGTTATACAGCGTGACTTGGAACGAGCTTGCATCGGAATAGAACTTCGGCTCCAATTCGTCACGGTAATTGTGGGCGGCACGGTAAGATTCCGTGATCTTCTTAAATCCGCTGCCTTGACGCTCCATATAGCCCAATCTGCCGAAAATGTCAGCAAGGACGGGATTACGGCGAGTGGAAGAAATATTAGAAATATCCCGTTCCTGTATCCGTGTACCGTCTGCCATACCACCGGGAGAAGTAATGGTAAGACGGTCATCGTAAATGTCGATATGGACTTCGCTGCCTAAAATCAGATAATCACGGTGGATCAGCGCATTGACGAGAGCTTCAAAAACGCTTCGCTCACAGTAATCGGGCATTTCAATACGGGAGTTGGCGGTTTTCTTCCAACGGGTTTTCATATTCCGCTTTACGAAGCCTACACCCTCATTGAGCAGAATAATCAAGCTGCCGGAATACTCTGCGCTATCAAGCGCATCCACCATACCGCCACTTTTATCAAGACCGTTCCATCGGGTACAGAACAGACGGGAGTGCTTGATGGGAGCATCATCTGCAAGCAATGCGCCTGCATTGGTCAGCTTGCCGTGGTCATCCCGCATTTCAAAGGAATCAAACAGCTTTTCCTCCATGCTGTTACCCGTCCAAGCCTTGTAGCGTTCACGCAGTTTGGAAAAGGCATAGTCCTTGAAATCATACTCGGAGTCCAGCGCATCGTAGGTGCGGTTCATACCTTTGAGAAGAAGCTGATTCAATACATACGACGGAGCAATCACGCTTTCGTTGCCGATACGGATGTACGCTTCCGTAATGCCGTCTGCCTTGTAATAATACGGCGTGGAGCGTCCTGCGGAAACGGACAGCACAAGAATGTCCTTGCCGTTCTCCCGCTCGGGAGCAAGGATAAAGTTCGGATACGGCGTGATACGCTCCTTAATCAAGCGGCTGATCGTCTCGGCATCGGTCTGAATGTCAGCCAAGCCGATTGCGTTTCTGTCATTATCAATGCCGAAAAAGAGAGTGCCGCCGATACCGTTGGCAAAGGCACTGACACTTTTGAGCCAGCTTTTCGGCTTCTTTACTTCCAAAGCAACCTTGAAATCACATTCCGTTGCTTCTGCAATCCATCTGTCTATCATAAATTCGTTTCCTTTCCCATCATTCCTTCTTTTCCTTCGTTCTGCTCTTATAAACATTATACTTATTCTTGCACTGCGGGCTGCAGAAGATCGCACTCGGTCTGCTTGCCACAAAGGTCTGCAAACAATGCTTGCAGATACGGATCGGCTTTTCCGTGTCGGTCAGCATGAAGCTGAACATCATCTGTACCCCAAGCATAAGGGAGTGGAAATCCCATACAATCGTCGGCTTGTCAAGCAGAGCAATACGATAGGTCGGCGCAATGCCGCCAAAGGCTTCCATGCCCTGCTGCATCAAAAGACGCTGTTCGGGAGTCATGGTATCATAGTCCTCATAGAACAGCACGGAAGTCAGATAGGTAAAGGCAATATCAATGAATTGCTGCTTCATCCACTCATAGCGTTCGGCGTATTCCCGCTGAAAGCTCATGTTGACCGCCATCGGCTTGTCTGTCATCGTCATGGCAAGCGCCATCATCACTCGGTCATTGCTGATATTCCACATGGATTCCACGCCACGCTTGACCACATCCGGCTTGTCAAAAGGAAAGAACAGATTCAGATAGTCCATCGTGGACATGGATTCCTCACGGATAAAATGGTTTTTCGGCAGATACACCGCTTCATAGTCCATAAAGCTCGGTGTGGTGGGAAGAGCCGTCATAAGACCAAGCAGACCGTATTTTACCGCAAACTGCTGAATTGCCTTTTGTATCTCCTGCGGCGTTTTCTTCTGCGATTCCATGCGTCCGATATTGATAGCATCCAGGACAATCCGTTGATACTCGCTCAGCGGATCATAAATGCTCGGCTGTGCCGTTGCGGTCGGCGTGAGAAACAGAGTACCGTCCTCCGCCGTTTTCCATTCATATTCACTATATCGCACCCAATTGGAACTGGTGCGTTCAAACAGGTTTTTCATCGCCAAAACCCTCCACTATATATTGTAACCCGTATAATTCACAATTATATTACTATTATACTACTTTTTCGTGTTTTTTTCAATATCCACGCCATTTTCACTCAGAAATTCTTTTTCAAGCAAGGTCAACGGCTGCTGTGCCTGCACTTTTTCGGAAAGTGCGGCAAGCAGCTTTTTTCGTATTTTTTTGAGCATCGTATTACGCACCTTGCGGATGTTGCGGTCTGACTGCCCACGGATAGCGGCAATTTTGACAGAGCTGTACTGCCGCAGAGCAGACAGGAACAGCAGGAACTTGTGATCCTCGTTCAGCCCCCGCAGGATGACGGACATATCCGCATCCGTCACAAGCTCGTGTATATCGTAAGGGCAATAGAAAATGGAATCTATGAAATCACCCTTGCGTTCCTGCCGTTTCAGTACATCGTTGAGCGTATCGGGAAAACACAAAGCATCCTCGGATGCACCGTAGTCAAGAGGAACATCGTCACCGCTTCGGTACAGCTCATGGTATCGCTCCTTGCGCTGACGGTTGGCATCAAGCCGGTCATACCACGCAACAAGGTTTTCGTAATCCTTGAGCGTTCGGGCAGAATCCTCCAAGCGTTTGAGAGCCTGCGCCCGAAGCTCACGCTTCAAGAGCTTTCGTTCGGGCTGCTCGTCCCCGGTATCGTCGCTGTCATCCTCTATGGGATTTTCTGCGGCATCGGCTTCTATTTCATCAATGATGCGCTGTTCCTTGGCAAGTCTGCGCCGTGTCTTTTCATATTCCTCGACTTCCGCATCCTCGGCATCAGTATCGCTGTCAGCGAAAATATCCTTTTTCCTTCGCTTCTTTTCGGGAGGATCATCGGTATCGTCATCATCGGAAGCATCATCTTCCGCATCATCCCAAAGGGCGGTTTCATCCTCGTCCTCGTCATCGACTATGTAATCGGAATCATCCGCTTCATATTCATCTTCGTAATCGGTATCTTCTTCGTAAAGACCGTCATTTTCATATCGTTTGGGATCACCATACACCGCAAGAAACCTCCCTTCAAAAATATTTTTCAAATTTTCTTTGATTTTCCGAAAAAACAGTTCCGCTAAACACCCCGTATTTCTCCTATTGGCGAGGGAGTAATATATTTTGTCTTCCTTTATATTACTACCGACACTAAAGAAAGGAGGAAACGCCTATGACCAAAACCTATCGTGAGCTGACGGGAAAGGAGAAAAGACAAATCAAAAAGTTAGTTGTCTCCAAGTGTGCCAACTACGACAAGGAATACGGCTGTCTGCCGCTTGACTGTGAGTGCTATATGTTCGGGGTATGCTACTCATGCAGTGGGCTGTGCAGTTATTTTCGCAAGGCTGTACTGCCGGAAGATAAAGAACTGCAAGCCGTATTCGAGCCGATACCCCTTGCCGTCTGCAAGGAATGTGGCAAGCATTTTCAGAAGAATGGTAAACGTGCCTACTGTTCCGACAAGTGCGCCGCAGATGCAAGACGCAAGCAAACGGCGGCGAGAGTGCGAAAGCACAGAGAACAAAAGCGCCAGTAAGCCGCCATGTAACGAATTAGCCTCTGAAATGCCTTGAACTGCAAGGCTTTTCGGGGGCTATTTTCATGCCGGTAATGTGTTTGTATTGCCTGTGCCGTTTTTGTCGGTCAAATGGTTACACGTTATCGGAACTATTATCATTATACACGAAAATTGTGAATTTTTCAATCTATGGAGGAAAATCGCCTATGGTAAAAAACGAAAACAAGAACTTTGCTTATACCACCCACCGCATCGGCGGCACTACCTACAAGGTTAAGGTTGTGTTCAATGATAGCGGCACAGAAACAATGGAGGATAAAATTTTACGAATTATTCGCAATGAAGTCCACACAAATTGCGAAAATTATGATATAATAGATGTACCACAAATGAGCCGACAGTCTGAAAGGAGCGCATCATGATGAACGTGAAACAGACTGTGGGACAAGATCCCAATAAAATTACGGCATTGTACGAGAGACTTTCCCGTGATGATGACCAGGTTGGCGATAGCAACAGCATTGTCAATCAGAAAAAATACCTCGAAAGCTATGCCGAGCAGAGAGGTTACACCAATATCCAGCACTATACCGATGACGGTTGGAGCGGCGGCAATTTCAACCGTCCCGCATGGAAGCAGTTGGAGGCAGATATTGCAGCCGGAAAGGTTGCCCATGTGATCGTAAAAGACATGAGTCGAATCGGCAGAGATTATCTGCAGACCGGCTGTTACACGGAGGTATTCTTCCGTCAGCAGGGTGTTCACTTTGTTGCGATTGCCAACAGCGTGGACAGCGATGACCAGAACAGCAACGAGTTTGCACCGTTCCTCAATATCATGAACGAATGGTATCTTCGTGATCTGAGCCGCAAACAACGCACCGCTATCCGTGTAAAGGGCGAATCGGGCAAGCCTACCACCAACTGCGCCATCTACGGCTACAAGAAAATGCCCGGTGATAAGTACAGTTGGTATATCGACGAGGAAGCCGCCGAGGTTGTCCGCAGGATATTCCGTCTGACCATCGAGGGCAAAGGCCCCTATGACATTGCCCGTATCCTCTATGATGATAAGGTGGAAACACCCGCCGTTTACTTCGGCAAACAGAACAAGGGCGTTTGGAAAAGTAAAGAAGAATTTCCCAACCCATATAACTGGAGTGGTTATATCGTCGGAAGCATCCTTTCCAAGCCCGAATATATGGGGCATACGGTCAACTTCCGTTCTCATAAGCAGTCCTACAAGGACAAAAATCCCGTGATGAATCCCAAAGAGGACTGGCTGATCTTTGAGAACACCCACGAAGCCATCGTGGATAAGGAAACGTGGGAGCTTGCACAGAAGCTCCGCAAGACACCAAGACGCCACGATACTTTGGGCGAAGCAAATCCTCTGACGGGACTTCTGTTCTGTGCGGATTGTGGTGCAAAGATGACCAACCACCGTTCCAAAGGCGGCACGGAGAGCAGCCCCTATCCCTCTGACTTCTACGATTGCTCCACCTATACGCTGGCACACCAAAAGCGCACCCACGCCTGCTGCGGTCACTATATCCGAACGAAAGCGGTTCGTGAGCTTGTTCTGAACACCATTCGTACCGTCAGCACCTTTGCTATTTCCAACCAAGAGGAATTTGCCGAAAAGGTACGGGCTGCTTCTCAGATCAAGCAAAAGGAAGCGGCGAAGGAAACCAAGCGCAAGCTGAACAAGGACAAGAAGCGGATTGCCGAGCTTGACAATATCATTAAAAAGCTCTATGAGTCCTTTGCTATCGGGCGCATTACGGATGAACGTTTCGATACTCTGCTTGCCGAATACGAAGCCGAGCAGAAATCCTTGCAGGCATCCGTGGCAGAAGCCGAACAGCGAGTATCCTGTTTTGAGGAAGATACCGTTCGTGTGGAGCAGTTTATGGAGCTTGCGAGAAAGTACACCGATTTTTCCGAACTGACCACGATGATGATTAACGAGTTTATCGACAAGATCATTGTCCACGCTCCCGAAAGGATTGACGGAGATCGTGTGCAGGAAGTGGAGATTTATCTGAAATTCATCGGGCATTTTGAGCTACCCGCACCGGAGCTGACCGAAGAAGAAATCAAGCGGCAGGAATTTTTGAAGAAAGAACGTGCCCGCAGCCGTGAACGCTACCAAAAGCTGAAATCCGGCGAACGCACCGTAGGCGTTCCCATCACGCAGACTTGCAAGTGCTGCGGCAAAACCTTTGAAGCAAGGTCAACAGCAAAGCTGTTCTGTGATGTGAATTGCCGAGCGAAGTATTACCGGCAGGAAGCGGCAAAAGAACGAAGCCGTGAGATCACCTGCGAACACTGCGGCAAGGTTTTTACCACGACACGAAACAGCGTTAAATATTGCTCTGATGATTGCCGGTATGCGGCGCAGATCAAGCGGCAGAGCGAACGGAAGAAAGCTCTGCGAGAAGCAAAGCACGAACAGGCACCGCCGGAAAACGAACAAAAAACAGCATAACGATATTTGAAGCGGATTGATGTAAGTCGATCCGCTTCTTCTGTTTTCAAGTGGACAAAATATCCACTTGATTTTTTATGCCCTTTTTACCACAAGTGGACAAATCGTCCACTTGTGGTAAGTGGTCATTTTGACCTCTTACCAAGACGATCACCGTAACATGAAAAGTTTCAAAATCGGACTTTTCATTCATGTTCGGGAAAGTGAAAAATGCCAGCTTGGCAACTTTCACTCAATCCTATATTTTCCGTGGTGGTGATCAATTTGACCACCACCAAAACCATCATCATTTTTGTATCGCCGCAAAGCGGCAGAAAGGAAACTCTATGAATTTTATGAACAACAACACCAATCCCATCATCATCGGTATCGACCACGGCTACGGCAACATCAAGACCGCCCACTGCTGCTTCAAGACGGGCGTTGCCGCCTATGACAAAGAGCCGACCTTCAAGAGCAATCTGCTCGTCTATGAGGGCGGATATTATCTCATCGGTGAGGAACACAAGGAATTTATCTCCGACAAAATGACAGACAGCGACTACTATATTCTCACCCTTGCCGCCGTTGCCCGTGAGCTGAATATCCGCAAGCTGACCGCTGCCCGTGTTCATCTTGCTGCGGGACTTCCTCTAACTTGGGTGAGTGAACAGAAGGACAGCTTCAAGGCATATCTCCTGCAGAACGACAGCGCCGACTTCACTTTCAAGGGCGTTGACTACCACGTTGATTTTGTCGGCGCAGATATTTTCCCGCAGGGCTTTTCTGCGGTTGCCGATAAACTCCGTGAGTTTAAGGGGATCAATATGCTCTGCGATGTTGGCAACGGCACGATGAACGTCATGTATATCAACGAGTGCCGTCCTCTTGCGAAAAAGTGCTTCACCGAAAAGTATGGCACCAATCAGTGTTTGCTTGCCGTGCGTGAAAATCTGATGAAGCAGTTTGGGGTGTCGGTGGATGAAACCGTCCTTGAACGTGTGATCCGTCACGGCACGGCAGACATCAGTCAGCGTTATCTGTCCGCCATCCGTGATACCGCAACCGAGTACGCAGAGGGCATCTTCCGCAGACTGCGTGAGCATGAATACGACCCCGAACTGATGCGCCTGTATGTGGTAGGCGGCGGAAGCTGTATTCTCAAAAACTTCGGCAGCTACGATAAAGACCGTGTGGTTATCAATGACGATATTTGCGCTACCGCAAAGGGATATGAGCTGCTTGCCGAGCAGAAGCAGAGTAGAAAAGGCGGTATCGTATGAAGCAGATCTACACGACCACTCTGCGCTTAAACCTTGCAGACGAGGATGACCGCCGAGCCTATGAG
>CALXIQ010000002.1 GCA_944388405.1 uncultured Ruminococcus sp.
ACGCTGAACAGTTCATCACCTATTGTTATATTGCCATAAAATGTTGTTTCACGGTTGATATAATGCCGTTTGTATATATCTATGATGAGTGTGACCTTTTCACCGGAAAATGTGTTGGATTCGGAATTATAGTCATAAATCGGCATTTCAATATAAATATGGCGCGGTATGTAAATATATAACAGCAGACCGGATACTATTACCGCGGCTGCGATTATCGTAGCTGTGAGTATTCGTCGCTTCATAATATGACATCCTCTACTGGTTTGTAAATCCAGTATACCACAATAATGTGCAAATGTCAATAGCCGCAGCTTATTTTTTGTGCAAAAAAAGACCACATCTGACGAGCAGATATGGTCTTTGTATTTGACTGTTGAGATTTATGACCGCATAGTCATTCAGACTGTGTCACAACGCTTCAGTCTTATTTCTTCATGCCTTCCTCAACCGCAACGGCGCAGGCGACGGTTGCGCCAACCATCGGGTTGTTGCCCATGCCGATGAGACCCATCATCTCAACGTGAGCAGGAACGGAGGAAGAACCTGCAAACTGAGCGTCGCTGTGCATTCTTCCCATTGTATCTGTCATACCGTATGAAGCAGGACCTGCAGCCATATTGTCAGGATGAAGCGTACGTCCTGTACCGCCGCCTGAAGCAACAGAGAAGTACTTCTTGCCTGCCTCAAGACGCTCTTTCTTGTATGTGCCGGCAACAGGATGCTGGAATCTTGTGGGGTTGGTGGAGTTACCTGTGATTGAAACGTCAACATTTTCCTTCCACATGATTGCAACGCCTTCTGTTACGTCGTTAGCACCGTAGCAGTTAACCTTTGAACGAAGTCCGTCGGAATAAGCCTTGCGGAATACTTCCTTAACCTCGCCTGTATGATAATCCATCTCGGTTTCAACATATGTAAAGCCGTTGATTCTTGCGATGATCTGTGCAGCGTCCTTGCCAAGACCGTTAAGAATAACTCTCAGAGGCTTTTTACGAACCTTGTTAGCCTTCTCAGCGATACCTATTGCACCCTCAGCTGCAGCGAAGGACTCGTGACCTGCCAGGAATGCAAAGCACTCTGTATCCTCTTCAAGGAGCATCTTTCCGAGATTTCCGTGACCGAGACCAACCTTACGCTGATCGGCTACAGAACCGGGGATACAGAAAGCCTGGAGACCCTCTCCAATAGCTGCAGCAGCATCGGCAGCTCTCTTGCAGCCCTTCTTGATAGCGATTGCACAGCCTACAGTATAAGCCCACTTTGCATTTTCAAAACAGATAGGCTGAATTCCTTCAACAAGCTTGTAAATATCAAGACCTTTTTCCTTGCAGACATCAGCGCACTCTTCAATAGAATTGATACCGTATTCCTTGATTACAGCGAGAATCTGCTTTTCTCTTCTTTCATATGATTCAAATAAAGCCATTGCAGTTATCCTCCTTATTCTTTTCTCGGGTCAACAATCTTAACGGCGTCGGAAACTCTGCCGTACTGACCCTTAGCCTTTTCAAAAGCTGTATTGGCGTCGTCGCCGGCCTTGATGAAGTCCATCATCTTGCCGAAGTTTACGAACTGGTAGCCGATAATTTCATCGTCCTCATTAAGAGCAAGACCTGTAACGTAACCGTCGGTCATTTCAAGATAACGAGGTCCCTTAGCGAGAGTGCCGTACATTGTACCAACCTGAGAACGGAGGCCCTTACCGAGGTCCTCAAGACCTGCGCCAACAACCAGACCGCCTTCGGAAAAAGCACTTTGTGAACGGCCGTAAACAATCTGGAGGAAAAGTTCTCTCATAGCCGTATTGATAGCGTCGCAAACAAGGTCTGTATTAAGCGCTTCAAGAATTGTTCTTCCGGGAAGAATCTCGCTTGCCATAGCAGCAGAATGGGTCATACCGGAGCAGCCGATGGTTTCAACCAGACATTCCTGAATAACGCCTTCTTTAACGTTAAGAGTAAGCTTGCAAGTACCCTGCTGGGGAGCGCACCAGCCCACGCCGTGTGTAAAGCCTGAAATATCCTTGATTTCCTTAGCCTTTACCCACTTAGCTTCCTCCGGGATTGGAGCAGCGCCGTGAGCAACGCCCTGAGCGATAGGGCACATTGTTTCAACTTCATGTGAATAAATCATTCAAAATACTCCTCTCAATAATATGATGTATTTTACATACGAATATATTATATAACATTTCCCTGTTTATTTCAAGCGGTTTGCGCAAAAATATATTCTTTTTTTACATTTGCATGCCCTATTCGCCAAAAATGGACTTAAATCGCCGCAAATTCTGTTTACGCCGCCGTTTTGAATCAAAGTTTTACGCAAAACATACAGTGTTTGCATGGAAAATACTTGCGCAAATTTTATTGCAGAGCAAAAACATTCGCTGCCTGTTGACTTTTATAAAAGGACATGATATAATACATTTTGTTGATGCAAAATCTACAACATATGCGGGTGTGGCGGAATTGGCAGACGCGATAGATTTAGGTTGCGTTATTATAGTGTATTTTTGTGGGTGGTATATCTTGGCTATATTTGGTAAAACAATATCCCTGTTTTTAATAGAAGGTGACCCAAATAAGCGTTGGGTATGCGAGCTATCAAACTGGAATGGCAAAGCTTATAAAATTCCTCGAATTGAAGTGAAACACTGTAGCGATAGAAATGATCTTGCAGCTTGTGGTATATACTTTCTTTTTGGTAGAAATGACACTGATGATAAAGGAATTGTCTACATTGGCGAAGCTGAAAATGTTTTTGAACGTTTAAAACAACACGATTCACAAAAGGATTTCTGGAATGAATGTATCGTGTTCATCAGTAAAGATAACAGGCTTAACAAAGCCCATATCAAATATCTTGAATATTGTTGCTATATGCTGGCGAAAAATGCCAATCGCTATACGATTAACAATTCGCAAGTACCGGCTTATGCATCATTAACTGAGCCTGAACAGGCGGAGATGGACGAATTTTTGTACAATATCCGCATGATAAGCAATGTACTTGGACATAAGGTGCTCGAACCTTTTGTTAAAATGATTTCTGAGTTTTCAGAAGATGTGCCCCAAATTCTTTATATAACAACAAATCGTGGTGCAAATGCAAAAGGAATGCAAACAAGTGAAGGCTTTGTTGTGTTGAAGGATTCACAAATCGCTGATGGTGTAACAGATTCTTGTCCGAAGAGCATAAGAAAACTGCGAGAACAATTAACTCAAAGCGGAATTATTAATGAAAACAGAATTTTTACTGAGGACAAAGTTTTTAGTAGTCCATCCACTGCGGCAAGTGTTGTTATGGGGCGCAGTGCTAACGGACGTACTGAATGGCGTGAATCGAAAACCTGATAGTGATTGGCAATTAATTGTTAGGCACTATAAAAATCAAATATGTATGCATGGAGTAATTGGTATAAGCAATAGACTCATGGAGCGTTACTACATTGAAAAAATTAATTGGCACTTTACTATGATGAATGAGATTATGGAAGATTATATTGAGGCACATAAGTTTTGTAACAATAATATGCCGACACTAAAAAAGGATTCATTGTGTGGTTGCTTTTATTGCTTGAGCATTTTTAATCCTGCTGAAATTGATGAGTGGATTATTGATGATAATGAGTCAGATAAATTAGGCACGGCAATTTGCCCATACTGTGGAATAGATTCTGTTATAGCAGAAAGTGCAGGTTATCCGATTACAAAAGAGTTTTTAGCCAAGATGCAAAGCTATTGGTTTTAATAGTTAATTTAATATGCGGGTGTGGCGGAATTGGCAGACGCGATAGATTTAGGTTCTATTGGCACCACCGTGCAGGTTCAAGTCCTGTCACCCGCACCAGTCCTATCCCGGACGGGGCAATATCCGTTACTATGTTGGTGGTAACGGATATTTTTGTGCCCGCTGACAAGACATCTATTCCATAGTTCAATACCATACTCCGGAAACTCTTCTACGACATTATCGTAATTTTCTAACCTTACAAAAGCATTAATTGGAGGATAATTGTAACAGTATAAACAGTGAAACGGTATTTTCTGAATCGTTTCGTTTGTGAAGCGCTGAAACGCTGAATCTGCAATTTCAAATATTTTCCCGTAAATAGGAGTTCCATCACTGTTTTCACCAATTATAGATGCTGCAACAAGGTGAGAGATTTGATAATAGAGTGAGCCTTCATGTGTGTCTGCAATTTTATTTTTACCTTCATCCATTTTAGTAAAAACCTTTGCCGGCGAAAAGCGCAGTTCACCGTTCATAATATATTTCTCCATATATTGAGATTGTCCTAATTTTATGAACGCATTGGGCAAAGGTATTTTTCTATCCTTTATCATATTCTCCATACTATTTTCCCTCCGTCAACTCCCTGTACATCTTCATCAATTCCGCCACGCATTCTGATTCGGTAATTTTCCTATCAAACCCATACGCTGCCATAACGGCAAAGTCGTTTGCCTGATGAGCACGGCGGAGCTCAGGCGGCATGGTAAGCTCATCATAGAGGTCGGCAAGAGAGCAATCGGGATACAATACCCTTGCGTCAAGAATCTCCTGTGCGGTTTTCTCGATTTTGGCTTTCTGTTCGGGGGTGGGGTTGCACCAGGGAAAGTTGTTGTAGACGATGTCTTTTGAGTAGCGATAGTCACTTTTCAATCTTCCTGCAACAGTACGCATCCAAGCCATATGAACATTTGATGTTAGTACACCGAAATGATATAATGTTGCATCAGGAATAATAACAGCAGAATCAGTTGGCACAACCGTGTTATCGAGAAAGCCCAATGGTATGTATCTTCTGTTTTCGGAAGATACTCTCGGAACAATTATGTAACTATCTGGATTAAAAGTTTCTCTGAAAACAGTAGGAGTATCAGCGAGTTTTTGTCTGTCATGAGCACCGTTCAATCTGTCTTGCCTGCAAGCCTCAACTCTTTTCATAATTTCAGGCATTTTTCTGAGTTCAGCAGGACTTATTCCAACAAGCCAAAGACAGTATCTATCCTTGTTATTGATGTACTCTGCTGCACCAGTCAATTTTTTGATATACTTTACTGCATTAGGTTCTTTTTTTATGAAGTCATTATAATCTTCTGCTTCAATGATTAGATTTCCGCCATCAGCAGGTCGATTTCCTGTTGTCATTTTAGGAACATCACAAATAGGCTTGGATTTGCTTTCAATAAATACATCTATCGCGTCAATAAGATAAGCATTGATGTTCTTCACGTTTTTTTCGACGCCATTATCAAAAAGCCGTTTATCCGCAGTATTCTCTGCAACACTGAAACCTATAATAACACAGTGTACATGTGCTTTCAGGCTTGCCTCACTATCCCAGCGGAAAGTACGATGTGCAAAGTCAATATGTATGCCAAAACGGTCATACAGCGGTTTCCACACGCCTGCTACCTGTTCACCCTGCGTAATACTGTTGGTAGAAACAAAAGCAGTACGTATAGATGTACCGACCATAAGTTGTGCTGCTTTAAAATACCAACCTGAAACATAGTCTATCTTACCTGCGGTCTTGTAAGGCTTGCCGTTCTCGTCAACGTAAATAGACAGAATGTCATTTTTCTGTTCCTTAGATTGCAAGGAATAACCCACAAACGGCGGATTTCCCATAATATAATTAAGCTCACTCTTTGGCACAACATCTTCCCAGTCGATACGCAGAGCGTTGCCCTCCACAATATTGGCATAGCTTTTAAGCGGCAGGAAGTCAAGGCTCATCTGTACAATTTCTTCGGTTTCCTTCATCATCTGACTTTCCGCAATCCACAGCGCAGTTTTTGCAACCGTTACCGCAAAATCGTTTATCTCAATGCCGTAAAATTGCCCGATTGAAACCTTTATAGGCTTGAAATAATCATCGCCCATTATTAACTGTTCCTTGTGAATTTCATCGAGAATTTCATTTTCAAGACGGCGCAATGAGATATAGGTTTCGGTCAGGAAATTGCCCGAACCGCAGGCAGGGTCAAGAAATTTAAGCCCCGCCAGCTTTCTCTGAAATTCAAACAGCTTATCCCGTCTGACGTTTATCTGCTTAGACTCTTTAATCTCATCAAGTTCTGCCCGTAAATCGTCAAGAAACAGCGGATCGATAACCTTATGGATGTTCTCGATTGAGGTGTAGTGCATTCCTCCGCTGCGGCGAGTTTCGGGGTTTAGGGTTGACTCGAAAACCGCACCGAAAATGGTAGGGCTTATCTCCGACCAGTCAAAGTCCTCGCTTGCCTTTCTTAGCAGCAGGTCGAGGATTTCTTCACTGAAATTGGGGATTTCAATATCCTCGTCCTTGAACAGTCCGCCGTTGACATAGGGAAATTCCGACAGCATTGTTTCATCGTAAGGGTCACGTTTGTCCTCGGTGGTGTCAAGAATTTTAAACAGCTCAATCAGAGCCTTTCTGGAGTTTTTCACATCGAACTGTTTGAGATAATCGTGGAACATACCGTGTCTGCCGAAAATGCCGGCGTCCTCGGCATAAAGACAGAACACAAGGCGTACACAGAGCATATTGAGGCTCTTCAGACTTTCCGGAGAGTCGGGGTTTCTGTACTGCTTCAGAATGGCATTATACAGCTTGCCCACAAGCTCGCCAGCCTGCAAGGAGACCTCCATTTCCTTTTTGATATGCTCATCGCCTGTATTTACAAGAAACTGTAAACGATAAAATTCCTTCGGCAGGTCTTTGAGAAATATCTGCTCAGGCTCGCCGTTGGGTTTTTCCATATCATAAACAAGAAATTCAGAGAAGTTACAAGTCACAATCCAGCGAGGACGCTGAGAATAGGGAAGTTCAGCGGCATAACGTTTCGCCTGCTGAAACGGCGAAAGAATAGAACCGTCAGATTGTCTTATACCCTTGCGAAGATCCTTCCCCAAGCCTTTCTGCTCGATAAGCACGTGTGTAGATGGAATAAAGCCGTCGATGAAAGAGGTGTGGTCGAGTTTAACCTGGTCCTCAAAAGTTATAAACTCAGTTATATTTTTCACTCCGTAAACGTGTTCAAGTAAATCAATCCAGAATTTCTGCGATTCGCCCTTTTCATAGCCTTTGTCTTTCCAATAATTTGCGAAGCTCTTCGCAGCTGATTTTTGCTCTTTTTCGGTCATTGTTTTGCCTCCTTTAAAAAAATATATAATCATTTGCAATAATTATAGCATATAATTGTTGAAACCACAAGTATTTTGCGATTTATCCAAAGCATTTCTTGTAGGTTTGTCAATAAAGCGTTACAAAAGTTTCAGAAAACTTCGCCGGTAGTTAAGAAAGCCGATTAAGAGATAGAAGAAGCATCGGGTGGTGCAAAACCTGTGGCTGTTTGGCGGTTCCATTAGTGACAATATTGCTTACAGTAAAGAAACTCTACAGACGAGGAAGTGTATCTGGCGGCAGAGAACAACACAAATAATGCCTAACGGGAGATGGTACTTATGAACACACATAAAAAGATCGGACTGGTGGTTGAGGGTGGCGGAATGAAGTGCGCCTACAACGCCGCCATTCTGGATGCCTTTCTGGATGAAGATATTACCTTTGACTATTGCGTCGGTGTTTCTGCCGCTGCGGGGAATCTGGCGTCGTATCTTGCAGGACAGCGGGGTAGAAATCTACGCTTTTTCACGGAACATATCCACTCTCCCGATTATTTCGGATTGAGGAGCCTATTAAAAACGGGCGACCTGTTCGGCTTGCAGTATATCTATGGCGAGCTGACTCGTTCGGGTGGTAAAGACCCGCTGGATTTTGCCACATTTCAGAGTAATCCCACGGAGTATGAGGCAGTTGTCACCAACGCTCTGACGGGAAAGGCGGAATACTTCGGAAAAGACATGATGAAGCAGGATGACTACCGCCTGATTATGGCTTCCAGCGCAATTCCCGTGGTTTGTCGTCCTGTGGAGCTGAATGGAATGCCATATTTTGACGGAGGTCTGGCAGACGCCATTCCGGTGCGCCGAGCTTTGGAGCGGGGTTGTGACAAGTTGGTGGTCATTCTGTCCAAAAACCGCGACTATGTAAGAAAGCCCCAGGGAATGCGGTTTTTCTATCGCCGGGCATGCCGAAAATATCCGAAAATTGCAGATGCAATTGAACGTCGCCATCTCACCTACAACGTCAATTTTCATGATGTTTTTGCGCTGGAGCAATCAGGAATTGCCTTTGTTTTTGCTCCAAGCGAGCCGCTTCATGTAGGCACCTCCTCTATGAACGAGAAGGATGAATGGGAATTATACGAGTTGGGTATGCGGGATTTTAATGCTCAAAAAGAGCAACTGAAGGAGTATTTATTGGCTGAATGATGGAAACCGTATCGTAACAGACTCGTTTGAAATCCAAATAAGAATATGTGTCAGTTGGATAAGTTCACGGGTAATGAGAGCAAGAAGGGTCTGTATGCTCGGAACAACTTTGGCAAAGTTGCTCTCGCCGAAGAAGCCTGATTGTTTGCTCAATTGAATAAAAACCTTATTTTTCTGACTAATTTATTGACGGTAGAACAGATTCATGATATAATTACGTTAAACGAACGGTCGGTTCAAAAATGTAACGAGGGAGGGTTCAAAATGAAGAAAACTCAGAAAATATTGCTTTCGTCCATTGGATTGCTTGGATTGGCAGCTGCCTTTATTCCGATTAAACGCATTGACGCCGACGGAGGTAAAACTTATTCGGCACTGGCGTACAAGTTTATCAAAAAGCATAGCGGCGAAAATCATAATTATTTTGAGTTGTCACTCTTTCCGTTTAATTTTATTGATTTGACGTAAAGTGGGTAGGGAGTAAGCATTGATTAATCTATAAAAAGATAAGTGTCTTAATTTGCTATGTTTGATATTAGCGATAAATGTATTTCAAGTTGCAGAAGCGTAATGTGCTGTAGAATTTTATCTTT
Source organism: uncultured Ruminococcus sp. (assembly GCA_944388405.1). GTDB lineage: Bacteria > Bacillota > Clostridia > Oscillospirales > Ruminococcaceae > FB2012. The sequence goes on from CALXIQ010000002.1 coordinate 8,922, forward strand.
ATAAGAATCAGGTGATTAAATGCGTTGTAAAGTATGCGGAAAGGAAAGCGGAAGATATACTTTGTGTTATTCGTGCAATTTGAAAAGGAAAAATGGTGAAATTATTAAGTGTCCCGTATGCAATGGCTGGCACTATAAAGATAAACCATGTCCTTCTTCTGATACATCAGCTCAAAGTAAATCGGGAAATGAATCAGATTTTTTGTATGAAGCAAAAGAATCGTTAATAACAAATGCTGAAAAATCGTTTTATGCAGCCATTAAGAACGCTGTACCGCCCGGATATTTGGTGTTTCCGCAGATTAATCTGGCAACATTCATCAAGCGTACGGATGATTTTGCTTTCCATAATGAACTATTCCGTAACGTTGATTTTTTAATAACGGACGATAAGTATCGCCCGATTATAGTTGTTGAAATCAAAGACCAGACACATCTTACATCTGACCGAAAAGAACGTGACAAGAAAGTAAATAACATTTGCGAAGAAGCCGGTATTCCGATGATTTCATTTTGGTCTGCGTATGGTGTTAATGAACCATATATCAGACGGAAAATCGAAGAAACTTTAAATAAAATGCCCTTCCAACGGGTTCATCATTTTACACAGGCTTCACAACCCAATGTGAGCACCGTGGTTTCAAACTCATCAGCGGCTCGACAGACCTATACGTATAAGAAAAATGGGTGCTATATTGCAACGTGCGTGTATGGCTCTTATGACTGTCCGCCAGTGTGGACTTTGCGGAGATTCCGTGACTTGATATTATCCCGGCATTGGTACGGTAGAATATTCATCAGATTTTATTATTCGGTCAGTCCGACTTTGGTGAATTTGTTCGGCAATGCACGATGGTTTCATCGGCTGTTTAAAAGTGCATTAAATCGAATGGTTTACAGCCTACAGAAAAGAGGAGTCGATGGTACTCCATATCATGATAAAGCTGAAATAGAATAACTTACTTTAGGTTTACATCAATGTTGATGTTCTGCTTTAAATTAATGAAATATATACTTTATTGTTTCGTCAAAACAAGCTCCGCTGTCCATTTAATTGTGACAGCGGATTTTTTGTTCAATTGAGCTCTTAGTCTGTCCAAATCCGAAAAAATTCCAAACTCAAATTTTTTGCTTGACAATCAGCACATAATAAGGTATAATATTAATTTGATAGTATAGAAATCTTTATGAACAGGAGAGTTTTTATTATGGCAAATACAATTTCCAAAGCAGGATATGCAAAGCTTGAACAGGACCTTGAATATCTTGTTACAGTCCGCAGAAGCGAGGTAGCAGAGAAGCTTAAGGAAGCCCGTTCCTTCGGCGACCTTTCCGAAAACGCCGAGTATGACGAGGCGAAGAACGAACAGGGTATCCTTGAAGCCAGAATCGCCGAACTTGAAAATATTCTTGCCAACGCCGTAGTTGTGGACGATGACGATATTTCCGTTACCGAGATAGGCGTAGGCTCTATTATAAAGCTTCGCGACCTTGAGCTGGACGAGGTTGAAACTCTTCAAATCGTAGGTTCTACCGAATCGGATCCCGATAACAACAAAATCTCCGATGAATCGCCTATAGGAAAAGCGGCGCTTAATAAAAAGGTGGGAGATGTTTTTGAGGTTGAGGCTCCCGTCGGTACAATTAAATTTGAAGTGCTTGAAATTTCCAAGTAATGCTGCCCTGAAAGGAAGATTGACGAATGAGTGAAGAAATCAGAAGCAAATCCCCCGAGGAGGAAATATCTGCGGAGGATATTAACATTCTGAAAAAAATAAGAATGGATAAGCTTGAGGAGCTTAAGGCTCAGGGCAAAAATCCCTTTGAAATAACTAAATATGACGTTACCACCCACAATGCCGATGCCAAGGCGGAGTACGAAGCATTTGAAGCAAAATGCAAGGCTGAGGCGGGAGACGACGAGGAAAAGCTCAAGCAGCTGCTGGAGGACGGAAAACAAACCGTAAGCATCGCAGGAAGAATCATGTCATGGAGAGATATGGGCAAGGCGAATTTTATCGATTTGCGTGATAAAACCGACAGAATCCAGGTTTATGTCCGCATGAACGATATAGGCAAGGACGAATTTGCCGAATTTAAAAAATGGGATATCGGCGACATCGTGGGCGTAGAGGGCTTTGTTTTCAGAACACGCAGAGGCGAGGTTTCTGTTCACGCCACAAAGATAACAATGCTTTCAAAGTCCCTGCTTCCCCTGCCCGAAAAGTGGCACGGTCTTAAAGACCAGGATACCAGATACCGCCAGAGATATACCGACCTTATCTGTAATCCTGAGGTAAAGGATACCTTTATAAAACGTTCAAAGATAATTTCCGCTATCAGACGCTATCTTGACGCTCAGGGCTTTATGGAGGTTGAAACTCCCATGCTGGTTGCAAACGCAGGCGGCGCGGCGGCAAGGCCTTTTGAAACCCACTACAACGCCCTCAATGAAGATGTAAAGCTGAGAATCTCCCTTGAGCTTTATCTGAAAAGACTTATCGTAGGTGGCCTTGAAAGGGTATACGAAATTGGCAGAGTTTTCAGAAACGAGGGCGTTGACGCAAGACATAACCCCGAGTTTACCCTTATGGAGCTTTATCAGGCGTATACTGATTATCACGGCATGATGGAGCTTACCGAAAATATGTTCAGACATCTGGCTCAGGAGGTGTGCGGCTCTACCAAGATAACCTACGGCGAGCTGGAAATAGACTTCGGAAAGCCCTTTGAGAAAATGACAATGGTGGAAGCGGTCAAGAAATATTCGGGAGTGGATTTCTCAGAGGTAACCACCGACGAGCAGGCGAAAAAGCTTGCCGATGAGCATCATGTTGAGTATGAGGCAAGACATAAGAAGGGCGATATTCTCAACCTGTTCTTTGAGCAGTTTGTAGAAGAGCATCTGCTTCAACCTACCTTTATTACCGACCACCCAGTGGAGATTTCGCCTCTTACCAAGAGAAAGCCGGACAATCCCGACTATGTTGAAAGATTCGAGCTGTTCATAAACACCTGGGAAATGTGCAACGCATATTCCGAGCTTAACGACCCTATCGACCAGAGAGAGCGTTTTATCGCTCAGGAGGAAATGTTCAAGCAGGGCGACGAGGAAGCCAACCACATCGACGAGGACTTCCTGAGAGCCTTGGAGATTGGAATGCCCCCCACAGGTGGAATAGGCTACGGAATTGACAGACTTGTAATGCTGCTTACAAATTCTCCTGCTATAAGAGATGTGCTGCTGTTCCCCACAATGAAGCCGATTGACTAATAACTTTCTATAAGTTGCTATATCTGAACTAAACAGGACTTATCTAAGGTGTTTAAGCCAAACCTTAAACCAATTTAAGCCGAAGTTAAGCCAAATCCGAATTTGAAATTATGCAAATTCAGGTGGATTGAGATAGCATACGATAAGTTCATACTATTTAAGCCCGTTGAGAAATCAGCGGGCTTTTTCTTTTACTGCACTCATCACTTCTTGTTTAGAAGTGTTGGGTGCTTTTTTTATGTCCAAAAGGAGGTGAGAAAAACAATGAAAAAATTTTTTGAAAATCTTTTTATTTTGCCTTGTAAATTTCCCAATTGGTTATCGAGGGACAAAACCTCAAGCACCTTGACAACTGAATACACATTCAACAAGTACATTCCTGATCGGAGTATAATGCTCAGCCGGATGAAGGTGCGCCAAGAACCTCCTGCCCGTAAGGGTTATTACGGAAAGCAAGGTGGGTAGCGATTCCGAACTATTCTGAAATATCCGATTGCTACGGATAAGGCGATGAAACGATTCAGGGATAATGATACTTCTCTACGGAGCTGGCGGAGTACCCGGCGGAGGTGAAATTCCTATGAGTTCGGTTAGCAACTGAACGCTTGTTGATTTCCTTTTATGCATTTGGGGGATGAGATCGAATTAAATGCAACGACTTAAGCGCAAAGGGATAAATACTCTTTGCGTTTAAGTGGATCGAAAGATTCAAATCAAATGAAAGGAGGAAAGCCAATGCCTAACTGTAAAACCATTGCTATCTGCAATCAGAAGGGCGGCACAGGCAAAACGACCACAACGGTCAATTTAGGGATAGGGCTTGCAAAGCAAGGCAAAAAGGTACTCCTTGTAGACGCCGATCCGCAGGGCGACCTTACAACCTGTCTTGGATGGAAAGATAATGACAGTCTGCCGACTACCATTACCACTAAGCTATCCGAGATAATGCGTGAAGAAAACGGAAACCCGAATTTCGGTATTCTGCATCACGAGGAAAATGTTGATTTGCTTCCCGCAAACCTTGAACTGTCCGCTATGGAAATGATGCTTGTAACGACTATGAGCCGTGAAACCGTTTTGAGAACCTATCTGAATAAGGTAAAGAACGATTACGAATATATCCTAATCGACTGTATGCCTTCCCTCGGTATGGTAACTTTGAACGCTTTAGCGGCGGCAGACAGCGTAATCATTCCCGTTCAGGCTCAGTATCTTCCCGCAAAAGGAATGACACAGCTTATGCAGACCATCGGGAAGGTCAAGCAGCATATCAATCCAAGCCTGAAGATTGACGGTATCTTACTGAATATTGTAGATAACCGAACAAACCTTGCGAAAAGCACGGCGGACGCACTGCGGCAGAATTACGGTGGCGTGATAAAGATATATCACTCAGCCATTCCTATGGCAGTAAAAGCCGCAGAGGTAGCGTCGAAAGGTGTCAGCATATATAAGTATGAACCGAACAGTCCTGCGGCGAAGGCTTATGCTGAATTGACAAAGGAGGTGTTAGCCGATGGCAGGAAGAAAGAGCGACTTCACTCTGCCGACGCTCGATGACCTGTTCTCTACACAGGAAATGAGAGATGATGCGAAACTCGCAAAAATCCGGGATATTCCCTTAGAGCTGATCGACGATTTTCCCGACCACCCTTTTAAGGTGCGTGACGATGAAGATATGATGCAGCTTGTTGAGAGCGTCAAGGAGCGTGGGGTTATCACTCCGGCAACAGTCCGTCAGAAAGAGGACGGCAGATATGAGCTTGTATCGGGACACAGACGAAAACGAGCGTGTGAGCTTGCAGGCTTTGAAACGCTCAGGTGTGAGGTAGTTGACCTTACGAGAGATGAAGCGACCATCTTAATGGTGGAAAGCAATTTTCAAAGGTCACAAATACTTCCCTCGGAAAAAGCCTATGCCTACAAAATGCGTTTGGAAGCTATGAACAGGCAAGCGGGCAGACCGAAAAAAGAAAATTCGACACCAGTGGTGTCAGATTTTGAACGGCAACGAACAAACGAGGTTTTAGCAAACGAAGTTGGCGAAAGCCGTGAGCAAATTCGCAGATATATTCGCTTGACCAATCTTGTCCCCGAACTGCTTGACCTTGTTGACGAGGGCAGAATGAAAATGCGTCCTGCCGTTGAGATTTCTTTTCTTGACGAGGACTGCCAGCGTGACTTGGTTGACGAAATCGACCTGAACGACTGCACCCCGTCCCACGACCAAACAATCCGTATGCGAAAGATGTTTGAAGAAGGAAAGCTCACACCCGAAGCTATACAAGCCATTATGTCGGAGCAGAAACCCAATCAGCGAGAGAGAATAGTGCTGAGTGGGGATAAGGTACGACAGTATATCCCGAAGAACATTCCCCTTAATCAAACGGAGGATTATGTCTGCAAGGCTTTGGAGCATTATGCGAGCTATTTGAGAAAACGGGCAGAGCGTGACGCAAGGTAGCAGGAGTAACATTTTCCTTTTCCCCTTCCTCACACTCTAACCCCTAAGTACAAGCTAACCTACCGAAGAAAGATATATAACTATCTCTCAATATATATCTATCTCCATAACTAAAAACTATCTCAAACAATTCGCATCATTTCCACTTGAAGGAGGTGGTTGCTAAAATTAAAGATTACCCTGTTCGCACCTTTGTCAAATTGCAGAGAACTTTTTACAATGAAGGCGAAAGGAGCGAATCGAAATGAAAAACAAAATCTTATGCTTTGGCTTGGTTCTCATTTTCCTTGCCTCAATGTGCGGATGTAATGCAGAAAAAGCCGATGTTTTGGAAAGTTCGGATATAGCCGACTGTTCTTCTTCGGTGAGTAATACGGAAACTTCCGATGAAACGGATACGACCGTAGAAAGTGAACCTGAAAAAGCAACAGAAACGGAGAAAACATCTTTTGAGCCGACATCGGAAAGTAACGAGCCTGAAACTGTTCCGACAGAGAGCAAGAAACCCGTTGAAGCCGACAAAACGGATATTCCAGCCGCACCAAAGGCAGAAACAGAAACACCAAAGCCCGAAGCACCCAAACCGACCGTAAGCGAGGAAACAAAAGAGCCGGAAAAGCCTGTCCAGTCGGATAAAGAACCTCCGGCAGAACAGCCTACGGAAGAAGTAAAGCCAAAAACAGCTTACGACTACGAGTTTGACATTGAAGCAATCCGAAACGATCTCATTTCTCTCGGCTGCTCTATGGGACGTACCCATATTACAACCGATGACGGAACGGCGATCACACCGGACAATGCTTCGTGGGCGACGCCTGTTACGGCTTCCGAGTCGTTTCAGGGAGAACGCCTGAAAAGAAAACTCACGGACTATGTGCAGTCGATGCCGGATATTATCACCGCTTACGGCGGCGCACCAATCGAATATTTCACGATTTATATTGAACCGCTTGGAAGCGGCAGCTACCGGATATATTTCCTGTACTGAGTTCGTGAGAACCTACCCTCTGCCCGAAAAGACAGAGGGCTTTTTTATACCCAAATCAAGAAAGGACGGTTAAACCGAAATGAAAAATTTTGCAAAATCAAAAGGAAAGCGCATAACTGCCGCACTCCTGTGTGCCGTTATGTGTATTATGTCCCTTCCGCTTTCCGCCTTCGCCTTTACAGCAGAGGAAGGAAAAACCGTAGACGCATACTACGGCGACCGCTATTTCGGATCGGACGGTGACTATTACTATTCTCCTGAAAGTCATCAATATATTGCCTATGATGAGAATGGCAACACGAGCCTTCATTCTGCGAGTGGAGTCCACAGAAGAACCAAGCTGATGATTAAGGACAGCAGCGGTTCCCGACAGATTATGTGTATTGAGTCCGGTATTGACTATAACGCCGGAGGAACCTATAGCAGCGTAAACGGCAAGAACAGCTCATATTTTCAGAACCTGCCGACAACGGCACAGTACGGAATTATGCTGACCTCCGTGTATGGTTGGCGCCCGGGTACAACAGCACCGATCAGCGGGACAAATGAGGACGACTTCTCTATGGCGACGCAGACAATTCTGTGGGAATATCAACAGCAGCTTCGTACCTCTCCGACTACTCTTAAAGCAAACAGCTACGGTGTTCCTGCCGACACCTACTATCAGTGCATCAAAGGCAGACCTGCCGAGAAGTGCTATGACTGGCTTCTTACGCAAATGCAGAGCCACGCAACCATTCCGAGCTTTGCTTCCAATAAGAGCAGCTCTGCAACCACCTATACGCTGAAATACAATCAGGCGGCAGATAATTACAGTCTTACGCTGACCGATACGAATAATACGCTGTCGGATATTAAGTTCAGCGCAAGCGGTATTACCGTTTCAAGAAGCGGCAACAAATACACCTTTACTTCAAACAAGATGATTGAAACCGCCGTTAGTGTTACGGCGCAAAAGAATGTACCCGGTATCGACGGCAACTTCCTTATTTGGGGATACCCCGGAAAGCAGACAATGATGTCGGGTGCGGAAGATCCGGTCGTATTCTATCTCAAAATCAAGACAGAAACCACCGGAGTCGGTCATATCGTGAAGCACTCCGAGGACGGAAAGGTGGCAAACATTAAGTTCAACATTGCCGGAAACGGCGTTAATCAGACCGTCACCACAAAGGCGGACGGCACTGTGGATACCCCACTTATGCCCGGCGTATATACCGTTACGGAGCTGACCGAGGAAAAGTATGAGCCGCAGAATGTGCAGAGGGTTACGATTGTATCGGGAAATACCTCAACGGTCACATTCAGCAATACACTCAAGCGTGGCGACCTTCAGGTAATCAAATCCTCCGAGGATAATCTTGTGGAGGGCGTTACCTTCCACCTTTACGGCACATCTCTTTCCGGTATTTCCGTTGATGAGTATGCCGTGACAGATAAGAACGGTGTTGCTACCTTTAAGGATGTCCTGATTTCAGGCACAACGCCCTACACCATCGAGGAAATGGACACAGCTATCCGTTATGTAGTCCCTGCTAATCAGACCGCACCTGTTAAGTGGAAAGAGGTTACTACCCGCAATTTCACAAACATTCTCAAAAAGTTTACCGTGACCGTGACAAAGAGCGACCGTGAAGAAGGCAGCGCCCAGGGCGGCGCTACCCTTGCCGGAGCAGTTTACGGTATCTATAAAGGAGAAACCCTTGTGGACAAATATGTTACGGACAAAAACGGGCAGTTCACCACGAAGGAATATGTCTGCGACAATGACTGGACAATCCGTGAAATCACTCCGTCCGAGGGCTATCTGCTTGACACCACAATCCATAAGGTTGGTGCTGAACCGCAGCTTTATACCGTGGAACACAATCAGACTGCAAACGATGTTAACGAGCAGGTTATCAAGGGCAATATCGCCATCATCAAGCATACCGACGATGGAGAAACCAAGATTGAAACGCCTGAAAGCGGTGCAACCTTTGAAATCTACCTCAAATCCGCAGGAAACTATACCGCTTCGGAGGAAGATGAGAGAGATATTATCGTCTGCGACGAAAACGGCTTCGGACAGACAAAGGATATGCCTTACGGCGTATATACCGTTCATCAGACCTCCGGCTGGGAAGGCCGTGAACTGATGAAGGACTTTGATGTGTTCATTGCTCAAAACGGACAGACCTACCGTTACCTTATCAACAATGCAAACTTTGAAAGCTATATCAAGGTGGTCAAGGTGGATGCAGAAAGTGGCAAGACCATTCCTTATGCCGGAGCAGGCTTTCAGATTTACGATCCGACAGGAAATCTTGTTACGATGTCCTTTACCTATCCGACTCCGACAACAATCGACACTTTTTATACCGATGCAAACGGCTGTCTTGTGACACCGGAGAAGCTGGAATACGGCAAGGGATATTCTCTTGTTGAGGTTCAGGCTCCCTACGGATATGTTCTCGACAGCACTCCTGTGTACTTCGATGTAACGCAGGATAACGCTACCGAAGAAAGCGGGGTTACAGTGATTAAAGTGGATAAGCCGAATATGGCACAGAAAGGCACAATCACCGTAGAGAAAACCGGCGAAGTGTTCTACGGTGTAAGCGTAAGCGGCTCGGAGGATACCGAGGTCATTTACCAGCCGATTTTTGAAATCGCCGGACTTTCGGGTGCGGTTTATGAAATCCGTGCAGCCGAGGATATTATTACTCCTGACGGAACAGTACGCTTCACAAAGGGCGAGGTTGTGGATACCGTTACAACGGGAAAAGACGGACTTGCCAAGAGCCGTGAACTCTATCTCGGCAAATATGAAGTCAAAGAAATCAAAGCACCTTACGGTATGGTGTTGAATGATGAAATTCATACCGCAGAGCTTGTGTATGCCGGACAGAATGTTTCCGTGACGGAAACTGCCACCTCTTTCGTGAATGAAAGACAGAAGGTTGAAATCAGCTTGAAGAAAACGCTTGAAGCAAGCAATCTTTTCGGTATCGGACAGAACGGTGAAATGAAAAATATCAGCTTCGGTCTGTTTGCCGCCGAGGAACTTGTATCTGCAAGCGGTACTTCTATCCCTGCTGACGGGTTAATTGAAATCGTTACCCTTGATGAAAGCGGAAGCGGTACGGTTAAAACCGATTTGCCTATGGGCGGCTACTATGTAAAAGAGCTTGCCACCGATGAGCATTATATCCTCTCGGATGCCAAGTACCCCGTAACCTTTGAGTATGCGGGACAGGAAACCGCAAAGGTTCAGCTTGCGGTCAATGACGGCGAAGCAATCGAAAACGACCTTATCTACGGCTCTGTTTCCGGCAGGAAGGTCGATGAAAACGGCGAACCTCTCGGCGGTGCGCTGATCGGACTCTTTAAGTACAACGATACCGAATTTACAAAGGAAAACGCTTTGATGACTGTCACTTCAAAAGAAGATGGCAGTTTTTCTTTTGAGCAGATTCCTTTCGGTATTTGGTATGCAAGAGAAATCGAGCAGCCGACAGGCTTTGTCCTGAATGAAACCGTATATGAAGTGAACATTGCCGAAAATGAACAGGTTGTCGAAATCGAAATCGTAAACGAGTTTGTTCGTGGCAATATCACGCTTACCAAAGTGGATGCAGACTTCCCCGACAACAAATTGACCGGAGCGACCTTTGAAGTATATCAGGACAACAACGCTGACGGAAAGCCGGATGACGGTGATACGCTGATCGGCACTCTTACCGAAAGCGAAGCAGGAATTTATGAGATAAAAGACCTGCTTTACGGTCACTATCTCATAAAGGAAACCAAAGCCCCGGACGGCTTCCTGCTTGATACAGGCATTTATCCCGTATTCATTGAAACGGACGGTATGACCTATTCCGTGGAAAACAAGGCAGGCGTCGGCTTTATCAACGAAGCGATGAAAGGCAACCTGAAAATCGTCAAGACATCTTCTGACGGTAAGGTCGAAGGCTTCTCTTTCCGTATTACCGGAGCAAACGGCTATGAGGTTACTCTCAAAACCGACGAGAACGGCGAAATCTATATTGAGGGACTTCGCATCGGTGAATACACCGTGTCTGAGGTGGCCGATGAGGTGTCTGCACCGTATTCACGACCTGCCGATAAAAAGGCAAATGTTATGACCGACTCCACCACGATTGTGGAAATGCACAATGTTGTCATCGACACTCCGAAAACCGGAGATAACAGCAAGCTCGGCTTGTGGCTTGCCCTGCTCGGTGCTTCCGCTGCCGGTATCGGCGTGACAGTATACGCAGGCGTTAGAAAAAAGAAAAAGGAGGATTCTGAATAATGGAGCCGAAAACAATTATCGCAATCGTTTTGGTCGCCTTTATCATTGGCGGCTTTATCTTTCTTCAGGTAAAAAACAGAAAGAAGAAATAACCTACGGGGGCGGATGAAATACTCCGTCCCCTTATTCTTTTTAAGGAGGAGCCTATGAAAACAATGAAAACAGTTGAAAGCCGGGTTCTGCAAATTCTTCGGGACTGTCCTGAAACGAGAAATGAGGATATGCTGCTTTTCTACCGTTACTACAACCGCTTTGCCGACTATCTTCGAGCAGGCGAACTTCCGCTTGAAGATTTGGCATATAACTACAAGGCATACGGACTTCCGTGCTTTGAGTCTATCCGCAGAGCAAGGCAGCGTGTGCAGTCCCTGTTTCCTGAGCTTTCCCGCAACAGTGCTAACGAACAGGATGGTTCTGTTGTAATCGTAATCAACATTAACGGAGGGTAAGAAAATGGGCAAGGAAAAACGAATGATCGGAGATTATACGGTACTCTGTTCAGTCAATGTGGGCGAAAAGGAAGTTATCTTGGCTTCCAATGAGCAAAGCACGGACGGAGAGAAATTTTTGTGCGGCTTTGTAGAGCGAAACGACCTTTTTGAACTGTGCAAGGAATGTGTGGTAAGCGATGACTATATTGAGATTACCCACACTTTCGGGAGCCGTGTTGCCAATGAAGCGGAGCTGTTCAAAGAGCAGGTCAAAAAGCTGGATATTCCCATCACGGTCATTACCGAAGCAGACTGTATTCCCGACCATTATTCAAAAGACATCAACGGCAAGGTTATTGCCATTGATCCGAAGGTATTAAAGCCTGAATTTCAGAGAGCCGACAGACAGCTCTACTTGGTTACAGGCGGTTTCGGTGCTTCGGCAAACAGCCGTGGAAGCGCTGTGTTCTGCACCAATCTTCATACCGGGAAAAACACCCGATATGAACGAATGGATGTTATGGGCGAAGTAAAGCCCGAATGTATGCCGGACTGGGCAAAAGAAAAAATTGCCGCTATGAGCCGAAGCCATAAAAACAAAGACAGAGAACGATAAGGAGGTACAGACCTATGAAAGATACAATTACCCTTCAGCAGAAGGTCAAAGTCTTAAACAAGCTCTTTGAAGCGAAATGCAGAACCGAAAAGGACTTGCAGGGACTATCTATGGAAAGCATTTTGAAAATCCCGAACATCACCATTCAGGATATGACGGTGATTATGGAGCTTCAGAAAGCAACCAAATCGGGAAAGCTGTTCTCCTACTTAGGCGGTGGTACAGATGAGCAGCAAGCAGAATGACCGTCATATTATCTGGAGCGATATTCACCTTGATTTTGAGGACTGGCGGGCAGACCTTGAAGAACAGTACCCCGACCTGTCCGAAGATGAACTGATACAGAAAATGTACGAAATCAATTCCGACTATCTCGGTGACGAGCGTATGAACCTGAATGTTCAGCTCTCACAGCCCATCTTGGTTGTGGCGGACATCGGGCGCTGGGACGGTCGTTATGACGGGTATGCGGAAATCAAGACAGGCAATATCAAAGACTGTTTGTATTCCGAAATGGATATGTGCGAGTGGTATGTGGACAAGTACGGAGATCTCCGTGCCGACGCCGTTCATCACGACGGGACAAATCACTACCTCTACCGTGTGTATAAGGACACCGCAACAGACAGTCAGATTGAAAATCTCAAAGCAAAGATTTACGATGGCAAAGCAACACGAGCCGATATAACGAGAGTGACAAGGCGGCTCGGTGATGAAATTGCCGCCGTTTACGGGTTCGATATTCCCCGGCAAAAGAAGAATATCGAGAGAGCGAGGTGAAAATATGGATTACCGAATTATGAACCCTGCCGAAAGAAAATATACCTTCCGTCAAAGCCAGCAGATTTCTATGCAGACGGGACTTATCGGCTATTTGAGAGCAGATTTCGGCAGTACGGGCAAAGAGTTTTATTCCACTTGGAACGATTTTAGAAAGGACTTAAAGACTGACGATTTCAAAAAGGAATTTGACTTGGTGATAAACTCCTACCGTTTCGGAGACGGCGAGTTTTTAAGCGGCAGAAGCGCTATGTCAAAATTCTGCTATGAACATCCCGAAAGCAGCTACGAGGATGACCGTAATCATTACGGCGTCCGTGTTGATACCGAACAGTATTCATATTTAATGCGGTTAAATCCCAACCGTGGAGAGTACAATCTGTACTGCTATTGCTATCAGCGGGAGTGGCTTGACAATCATCTGCAAAAAGCCGAAAAGGGTATCCGCTTTATTGATCCGCACTACAAAGAGCAGTTCACTATCCCTGACGGAGATAAAATCCGCATAACTTTAAGCAGCGGTGAGCATTACGACAGAGAGTGCAGATATATCGACGATTACCACCTTGAGGTGGGCGACAATCTTTATCATATCTGTGAGTTTGCCGAGAGAATGGAGCAAAACGGCAATACCGTTATTCCGCTTCGCTCCTCTCTGCCGGAGCAATGCTATGTGTACTTGCCGACGAGCAATGAAATCGGCATTATCAAAAAAGGCGAAACCGGATATTACAAAACAGACCTGACAGACGGCGTTCCCGGTGAAATGAAAGAGCTTGCCGACTCAATGAACCATAAGCTCGGTGTTACAAAGGGGCAAGCCGAAGCAATGAAGGCAGGCTCTATGTTTGGGTGGAAAGTCCCTGCCGCCGATCCGAAAAACTATGACGAAAACGGAAAACCTGTAAAGCCAAAACGGAACAAAGATTATGAAAGATAAGGAGGTGTTTCCCGATGGCTCGTAAATATGACCTTATTTCCGAACTGTACGACCGTACCTGCAAGACGGTGGTATCCTCTCCGCAGAATTGGGAAGCCTTTTTGACTTCTGCCTGCCGGAACTATAAGCTGCGTTTTGATGAACAGCTTTTGGTGTTCGCACAGCGACCGGACGCTACCGCAGTTCTTGAAATTGAGCGTTGGAACGGCACTTTCGGTCGATGGGTTAATCGAGGTGCAACCGGTATTGCGGTCTTTGACGACGATGCAAGCAGAAGCCGCCAGCGTCTTATCCATTACTTTGACATTTCCGACACCCATCCGAGCAAGTATTCCCGTCCTGTTCCTATTTGGGAAATGAAGCCGGAATATGAGCAGGAAATCACCGAAACCCTTGAAAGCACCTTTGGAACGCTGGATAACAGCCAAAGCCTTGCGGACGCAGTTATGAGTGCGGCACAAAACGCCGCCGAGGACAATCTTCCCGATTATACCCGTGATTTGCTATACTCTGTAAACGACAGCTTCTTGGAGGAACTGGACGAGGACAATATTTCCACCATATACAGAAAAGTTGTTACCAACAGCGTGGCATATATGATGATGGAACGGCTCGGCATTGATACAGAGGAATATTTCGAGCGTGAAGATTTTGAGGATATTATCAATTTCAATACGCCCGGTACGCTTAATGCCCTGGGCTTTGCCACCAGCGACATTGCCGAAATGGGACTTACCGAGATTGCAAAAACAGTGATGTCCCTTGAAAGGCAAAATCGCATAATTGCAGAAAACAGAAAGCCTGATTACAATATAGGCAGAAATCAAAACACAGAAAGGAGTCCACAAAATGAACGAGCTGACATACACGATGCAGGGCGATTACAGACTGCCCAATTTGGAGCTGCCGGAACAGCCGGAAGCGCCGATGGGACGGTACTCACGAATGAGGGCGAAGTACCTGAAAGAGAACCGCAAGGTGCTGTACTACAATCTCCTGACGAGCTGCAAGCTGAGCGAGCATCTGACGCAGATCGAACAGACGGCGACCGAAATGGAGGAACGCCTGACGAAAGAGATGGCGGCGAAGGAGGGCTTGACCGAGAGCCTGAAAGCGACGGATATGATGAGCTGGGTTCGGAAGATGAACAACCTGAAGAGCCGAGTTCAGGAAATCGTGATGAAGGAAGTAATCTTCGCTTAGAGTATTACGACCGAAGTAACGAGGACAGAAGCCTGCCGTTTTTCGGTCACGATGATACTATTCGAGAAATCCTTGCAACCACACCCCACCTGAAAGCCACCAAAGACGAAATCCGTGCATTTTACGAAAGTGTAGCCGACGAGGACAAGCGCACCGAGTATATCAAGGGCATTTTCAATAATGATTATACCGAAGTGATACTGGGTGACGGCAGACGAGTCGGCTACAAGACTTATCAGAATGTGCTTCAGCTTTGGGAAGGTAATTATCTTAGCCGTACAAAGCAGAGCTTTTACGACTGGGGTGTGATAGCCAAACATTTTGAAGCAATGCGACTTTTGGGCGAGCTTCAGGACACAATGAAACCCCTGCCCTCTATGGACGGGCAGATGAGCTTAATGCTCAATTACGAAGCAGAGGTAACGAAACCCTCTGCTTTTTCCTTTTCTCAGGAGATTATCGACGCTGTTCTCACCCGTGGAAGCGGCGTGTCGGAGGGAAAGTTCCGCATTTATGAGCAGTTCCAAAAGAGCCTTTCAAAGAAGGAAAATGTGGATTTCCTGAAAAATGAATACGGTTGGGGCGGTTCTTATCCCGTTATCACCGGAACGGGCATTGACGAGCAGCACGATGGCAAAGGCATCAAAATCTCGAAGAATGTAAACGGCGAAGAAGTCAAAGTGCTTCTGAATTGGAATCAGGTTGAAAAGCGCATCGGTGAACTTATAAAACTGGATAGATACCTCAATCCGAAAGAAAAGGAACTCTACCCTGAGTGGCTTGAGCAACACGAAATTCGCAGAGCCGAAGCCGCAGAGGAACGCAGAAAGCGAGAAATCCTTTCTACTGCACCTCCCGAAAAGAAAGAGCCTGAACCGAGCAACGAAATATATGAATATCATCTTGGCAACACCGTTTATCTCGGTGCAAACGAGTATGAAATTCTGTCCTTTGACAATGACCGGGTAATGCTCTATGATACGCAGTTCCCGTTGTTCAATAAGGAAATGACAAGAGCCGAGTTCGACCAAAAGGTTCAGGAAAACCCGATGAACGACCACCTGAAAGTAAAGGTATTACCAGCAGAAGAAATCACAGACAACACAAAAGTGAGAATATCTTTGGATAGCGGAAACGACCTTGTTCATTGGATATATTTTAATCCCGATGCAAATGCCGGAGGTCAGTATGTCTCAGGTGATTTGAGTTTCTCTGTTTTTGAGGAACTCATCGAGCAGTATGATATTGCGAACCATCCCGAAAACACGGATAGGTTTGTTGCCGACCTTGAAGAAATGTCGGATCAGTTTGTGGCTGACATCAACACGCCGTTCTTTATGGAAGCGGAAAACGACTATGAGATGGACTGCGACTATACCGAGTTCACACCCGAAAACATTCTCAAAATCCACAAGGATATTCAGGAATTTGAAACGGAACATCAATCAGAACTCAACAGAATGGCTGGGCAGAATGAGCCGAACGCATTGCCGGTTTATGACCGTGTAAGAGAACCGTATAGAAGTTATCTTGCGGTGAAAGCCGAAAATCCCGACAGTCTTGTGTTGTATCAGGTTGGCGATTTCTTTGAAGCCTATGGCGAGGACGCACAAAAGGTTGCTGAAGCTCTTGACCTTGTGATGACCTCCCGTGCGATAAGCGACAGCGAGAGAGTTCCTATGGTGGGCTTTCCACAGCACGCCCTCGAAACCTATATGAATATGCTGACCGACAGAGGTTTTGACCTTACGGTATCAATCGTTGACGGCAGCGAGCGCAAGGTTCTTTCTATTGTGTCAACGAATAAGGAAGCTCCGGTGGAGTCAAAGCCTATCGGCAGAATTGATTATCTTCATACGGACGGGCGTGTTCGTGAGAGTATCGAATACACAAGTCCCTATCAGCTTGAAAAGGACATTAAGGAAGAAAATTACTACGGCGTTCCGATGAAAATTGTTCTGTATAAGGACAGGGACGGAACAACTATTCCGCAGGACTTTATTTCTCAGCTTGATCCGCCGCCGCAGGGCGTTGAGATTATCGACAGCCCATATCTGAAATCTTCCCTTGATATTGCAAAGGAGATTATTGACGAATACTGTCGAGAAGAATTTGAGCGTGACGAAGATGCGGACTATTCCAACCTTTCCGAAGTCAATGTGGCATACACAACCACCGAAGATGACAAGCACGAAATTCAGGCGAATGTCAACCTTGTAGACTTCAAGATTGAAACCCTTGTGGACGGTATGGTTATCCGCACCGAGCAGTATGACAGTCTTGAGGATATGACCGAGCGAGGTCTGAAGAACCTTTCCTTTGATGACCTTGTTTACCTGTCCGAAGAAGAACTTGAGCGTGTGGAAAAGGCTTCTGCCCCCGTTATTCCTGCTTGGGAGCAGCCAAAGAAAAGCAAGGTGCAATCCTTTGACCTGCATCCTGAAATTCCTATGTCCGAGCGACACAACTTTGACCTTTCCAACAACGAGATTACGGAGGTAAACAAAAAAGAGCGTTTCCACCGAAACTATGCGGCGATTACGGTCTTGAAAAGATGTCAGGAGGAAAACCGATTTGCTACACCTGACGAGCAGAAAATCTTGTCGAGATATGTCGGTTGGGGCGGTATTCCCGAAGCATTTGATGAACGAGCAGGAGCTTGGCACACCGAGTATGCGATGCTCAAAAATATCCTGACTCCTGAAGAATATGAGTCGGCAAGAGAAAGCACCCTGACTGCTTTCTACACTCCGCCTACAGTTATTAAAGCCGTATATAAGGCTATGGAGCAGTTAGGTTTTCGTGAGGGTAATATCTTGGAGCCTTCCTGCGGTATCGGTCATTTTATCGGTATGCTGCCGGAGTCAATGAGGGAAAGTAAGATTTACGGCGTGGAGCTTGACACTGTTTCGGCGGGTATCGCACAGCAGCTTTATCAAAAATCCTCTATTGCCGCACAGGGCTTTGAGGAGGCTAATCTCCCCGACAGCTTCTTTGACGCCGTTGTGGGTAATGTGCCGTTTGGGGATTTCAAAGTTCCCGATAAGAGATATGACAAGTACAAGTTCCTGATCCACGACTACTTCTTTGCAAAGTCCCTTGATAAACTTCGACCGGGCGGCGTTATGGCGCTTATCACGAGCAAAGGGACGATGGACAAGGAAAATCCCGCAGTCCGAAAGTATATCGCACAGAGAGCCGACCTGCTCGGCGCTATCCGTCTGCCGAATAACACCTTCAAGGGTAATGCCGGAACGGAAGTCGTTTCGGACATTCTCATTCTGCAAAAGCGTGACCGCATTGTAGATATTGAGCCTGATTGGGTGCATCTTGGCACAGACGAAAACGGCATTACGATGAACAGCTACTTTGTAGAGCATCCCGAAATGATACTCGGTGAGATGAAAATGGTATCGGGGCGTTTCGGTCCCGAACCCTCCTGTGTACCGTATGAGGGCGCTGACCTTGCAGAGCAGCTCAGTGAAGCCGTTGCAAACATTCACGGTGAGATTACGGCTTATGAAGTGGAAGATGAACTCACCGAAGAAGATAATTCCATTCCCGCCGATCCGACCGTTAGAAACTTTTCCTATACGCTCGTGGACGGCAAAATCTATTTCCGTGAAAACAGCCGTATGGCTCCCGTAGATGTGTCCGCCACCGCTGAAAACCGCATTAAGGGTATGATTGCGATCCGTGACTGCGTCAGGAACCTGATTGAGTTACAGACCGAAGATTACCCCGACTCGGCAATCAAGGAGGAACAGGCAAAGCTAAACAGCCTCTATGATACCTTCACGGCGAAGTACGGTCTTATAAACAGCCGTGCCAATTCTTCTGCTTTCTCACAGGACAGCTCCTTCTCTTTACTCTCGGCTCTTGAAGTCTTGGGCGATGACGGGACTCTGGAAAAGAAAGCGGATATGTTCTATAAGAGGACAATTAAACCCCATACCCCTGTTACCTCGGTAGACACTACGAGCGAAGCGCTTGCCGTATCTATGGGCGAAAAAGCCCGTATTGATATGGAATATATGTGTGAGCTTAGTGGAAAAACCGAGGAAGAAATCTTTGCCGACCTTAAAGGTGTTATTTTCTTAAACCCAATGTACGGGTACGGGAACAGTACCGAAGCAAAGTATCTTATGGCTGACGAATATCTCTCCGGCAATGTCCGTGAGAAGCTTGCCTGGGCAAAGAAATCGGCACAGCTTTCACCTGAAGAATACAGTATCAATGTGGAAGCGCTCCAAAAGGTGCAGCCGAAAGACCTGACGGCAAGTGAGATTTCTGTCCGACTCGGTGCGACTTGGCTTCCGCCTGAGATTGTAGAGCAGTTTGTGTTTGAGTTCTTGGGGACGCCGAGATATGCACAGTGGAACATCAAAATCCATTTTTCCGAGTACACGGGAGAATGGAATATCGAGGGCAAATCTTACGACCGAGGAAATGTCAAAGCGTACAGTACCTACGGCACAAGCCGTATCAATGCGTACAAGATTATCGAGGAAACGCTGAACCTGAAGGATGTGCGTATCTTCGATTATGAGGAAGATGCAGACGGCAAAAAGAAAGCAATCCTGAATAAAAAGGAAACTGCTATCGCTCAGGCAAAGCAGGAGCTTATTAAGCAGGGCTTTCAGGACTGGATATGGTCTGATCCTGAGCGCAGAGAAAGACTATGCAAGCTCTACAACGAAAAGTTCAACAGTATTCGTCCCCGTGAGTACGACGGAAGCCATATTACCTTTAACGGTATGAACCCCGAAATTGAATTGCGGGAACACCAAAGAAATGCGGTAGCGCATATCCTTTACGGCGGTAATACGCTTCTTGCACACGCAGTCGGCGCAGGCAAAACCTTTGAAATGACGGCGGCTGCTATGGAGTCGAAACGGCTCGGATTATGCAGTAAATCACTGTTCGTAGTCCCGAATCACCTCACCGAGCAATGGGCGTCGGAGTTCTTGCAGCTCTATCCGTCCGCAAATATTTTGGTGGCTACGAAAAAGGACTTTGAAACCAAAAACCGCAAAAGATTCTGCGGTCGAATTGCTACGGGCGACTACGACGCTATCATTATCGGTCATTCTCAGTTTGAGAAAATCCCAATGAGCATTGAACGGCAGAGAGCTATCCTTGAACAGCAGCTTGAAGAAGTCACTAATGGCATTGCAGACCTGAAAAGAAACCGAGGAGATAATTTCTCGGTCAAGCAGTTGGAGCGCACGAAGAAGTCCGTGAAGCAGAAGCTCGACAAGCTCAACGACCAGTCCAAAAAGGACGATGTTGTGACCTTTGAGGAACTCGGTGTGGACAGGCTTTTCATTGATGAGAGCCACTACTACAAGAACCTTTTCCTCTATACCAAAATGAGGAATGTCGGTGGTATCGCACAGACCGAAGCTCAGAAATCCAGCGACCTTTTTATGAAGTGCCGCTATCTTGACGAGATTACGGGCGGCCGTGGTACGGTGTTTGCAACCGGAACTCCGATCTCCAATTCTATGGTGGAGCTTTACACAATTCAGAGATACTTGCAGTACAACACCCTTGTGAAAAATAATCTGCAACACTTTGATGCGTGGGCTTCTACCTTTGGCGAAACCGTTACGGCGGTGGAGCTGACACCCGAAGGAACAGGCTACCGAGCAAAGACAAGGTTTGCAAGGTTCTACAACCTACCTGAGCTGATGGCGATGTTCAAAGAGGTTGCGGACATTAAAACCGCAGATATGCTTGACTTACCCGTGCCGAAAGCAGTTTATCACAACATCTCGGTTAAGCCGTCTGAAATCCAAAAGCAGATGGTAGCCGAGCTTGCAGAGCGAGCAGAAAAAGTCCGCAACGGTATGGTGGACGCAAGCGTAGATAATATGCTGAAAATCACCAACGATGGCAGAAAGCTGGCTCTTGACCAACGACTGATTAACCCAATGCTCCCCGACTTTGAGGGCAGTAAGCTGAACGCCTGTGTGGACGCAATGTTTGAAACTTGGGAAAATGGAAAGGAAAAACGGCTGACGCAGTTATTCTTCTGTGACCTTTCCACTCCGAAAAACGACGGCAATTTCTCCGTGTACGATGACATTCGCAAGAAACTCATAGAGCGTGGAGTACCCGCCGAGGAAATCAAATTTATACACGAAGCCGACACCGAAACAAAGAAACTTGAACTCTTTAAGAAGGTTCGCAAAGGTGATGTCCGTATCTTAATGGGCAGCACCGCTAAGATGGGAGCCGGCACGAATGTGCAGAACAAACTTGCCGCATCCAGCGACCTTGACTGCCCTTGGCGACCTTCCGATTTGGAACAGCGTCTCGGCAGAAGTATCCGTCAGGGCAACGAAAACCTTGAGGTTGATATTTACCGCTTCGTGACCGAGGAAACCTTCGACGCTTACCTCTATCAGCTTGTGGAGGGCAAGCAGAAGTTCGCTTCGCAGATTATGACGAGCAAATCGCCCGTCCGTTCCTGCGAGGATATTGACGAAACCGCATTGTCCTATGCTGAAATCAAAATGCTTGCGACGGGCAATCCGTATATCAAAGAGAAAATGGACTTGGATATTCAGGTGCAGAAACTGCGTTTGCTTAAATCCAACTTCCTCTCTGAAAAATATGCTCTTGAAGATAAGATCATCAAGTTCTATCCGCAGGAAATCGCAAGACGGACTGACACGATTGAGGGCTTGAAATCCGATATTGAGAGAGCAAAACAGCACCCGAAACCGCTTGACGATAGTTTTATCGGAATGACGGTCAAGGGTGTTTTTTATTCCGAGAAAGCGGACGCCGGTAATGCAATTCTTGATGCGTGTCAGGCTATGACGAGTCCCGATCCGGTTCCTCTCGGAGAGTACCGTGGCTTTCAGACAGAGCTGTCCTTTGACACCTTTGAAAAGGAATATAAGGTCAAGCTCAAGGGCGAACTCGGTTATGCTGTGTCGCTCGGTACGGACACCTTCGGCAACATTACCCGTTTGGATAACGCCCTTGAGGGACTTCCGAAGCGTTTGGAAATAAACGAACAGGAGCTTGACAATGTCAAAAAGCAGTTTGAAACGGCAAAGGTCGATGTGGAAAAACCGTTCAATCAGGAAGAAGAACTCAAAACCAAAACCGCAAGGCTAAACGAACTCAACGCACTTCTCAATGTGGATAAGCGTGAGAATGAGATTGTCGGCGGCGAGCCTGATGAGGGAGACGAAGAACCGACGCCGAAAAGCAAAGACCGTGAACGATGAAAGGAGTTGATGAAAATGGCGGTTGATTATAACGATCTGCTCTATGAAAAGGCGCAGAAAGAATACGATGATCTGATTGCCGAGCTGAAAGAATTGCCGAGTGAACAGGTCATTGAGAGAGCTTATGAGAAAGTCATAAAGGAAAACATTCTTTGCATTTTGGAGGATAGCCAGCGTGATCAGAAAGAAGCAAAGGCACTGTACCTCGAAAAATACCCGTTGGACAGGGCGTATCAGGACTGGCTCAAATCGGATGTATCCGAGACAGCTATGCTGCGTGACTCGATTGACGATACTGCCAAAGATGTTGTAAAAGAGCGCAGAGAAAAACAGCGCGAAAGCAGGTGAAGTAAATGCCGTATATTGCGCCGGAGGTTATTACGGAAGCAAGGCGGATGGATTTACTCACTTACCTGAGAGCCTATGAGCCGAATGAGCTTGTGAGGTTTTCCGGTAACACCTACACCACCCGCACTCACGACAGCTTGAAGATTTCCAACGGCAAATGGATGTGGTGGTCAAGAGGTATCGGGGGCAATTCTGCCCTCGATTATCTCGTGAAGGTCAAAGGTCTTTCCTTTCTTGAAGCCGTAGAAACGATTATGGGTTGCAAGGTTGCACTTCCGACCGATTACTGCACTCCCAAAAAAGAAACGCCAAAAGAACTCAAACTGCCCCCTAAAAGTGCTTCCACAGATAGAATTACAGAGTACCTTTTTAGCAGGGGCATCGACTATGAAATCATCACGCACTGCATACAAAAGGAGCTGATTTTTGAGAGCCTGCCATATCATAATGCTGTGTTTGTAGGTAAAGACGAGAAAGGAACACCACGCTATGCCGCCTACCGAGCCACCAACAAATCAAGACTTATGGGTGACGCATCGGGAAGTGACAAGCACTATTCTTTCCGTCTTAAAGGCTCAAACAATTCGGAAGTCCACCTGTTTGAATGTGCGATTGACGCTCTTTCCTATGGGACTTTAATCAAAATGAACGGAGGTAATTGGAGAAAAGAAAACCTTGTTTCCCTTGCCGGTGTTTACGCACCGAGAGAAAAAATCGAAGAAAGCAAAGTTCCCGCAGCGGTGGAAGGGTTCTTGAAAAGCCACCCGGACATCAAGCGGATCGTGCTTCACTTCGATAATGATGAGGTCGGAAGAAAAGCGACGCAGGCGCTTCAAATCATTTTGTCCGACCGCTACGAAGTCATTGACAGTCCACCGAAATTCGGCAAGGACTTCAATGACTTTCTTTGTATGAAATTAGGAATTTACAAATCAAAGCAAAGGAGTTTTGAACGATGAATATACGAATTTATCAGGTTAATATGAAGCGTGACACCAACAATGTCGCCTTTATGAGATACGAGCTTTTGGAAAAGCTACAAGGCAGTCAATCGGTCGATTCCAAAATGTACGATAAGGTTTTTGACGGCGAGGTGGACTGTCAAACCCTCGAAGATGTGTTTCAGATGTTTAATCTGAACCACCCCGAAGGGTACAAAGACCGTTCGCTTTCGGTGTCCGATGTGGTGGAAGTTATGGAAGATCCGATGCACCCGCATTGCTTTTATTTCTGCGACAGTGTCGGCTTTAAGCCCATTGATTTTGAGCCGAAGGACTGTCAGCTCGGCAGGACTTTTACGGATACGGAAAAGAAAAATATGATTTCCGTTCTGCTTGTTGAGCCGAACAAGTACCCGAAGATGATTGAAATTGAGGACAGCCTTGAGGCAATGCAGAAAATTGTCGGCGGCGATATTGAAGAATATATGCCCTTTGAGGACGAGGTCGCAATCATCTGTAATGATGAAAGCAAGATGAACGGTATGCTGCCAAACCGTGCCGTTTATGCCGAGCCGGAAACGGTGGAAATGAGCTATCAGGAAATGACGAAACGCTTCCGAGAAGCCGAGAACAACCGTAAGGAACACCTCACCGGGTATGTCGTTTTTACCGAGGACAGCTTCGATAAACCGTACAGCGAGGAGTCCAGAACCTATGTAATCAGCTCAAACAATAAAGCGTTTCAGTCCGGCATGGGCGGCTATTCCATCTATGCTTCCTGCCTTGACGGGACTGATCCCTGCCTGCGTTTGGACGGATATATGTCTGCCGAACACGGCGGCGAGAACGGTTGGAAGATTGAAAAGTGTTATATGAAAGAGAACTCCCGTGAAATGCTCGACATCATTTTCGGTCAGTTCTTTATCGCTTATGCACCTATCGAATCGGAAAACTTTCAGAGTTTGCCGAAGAACCTTGCGGAGAAATACAAGGAGAAATTCAAATATCCCGAACGCATTGCAAAGGTAAACGGCGAGATTGTCGCCGTTCCTTTTAAGCCTAAAACCAAAGAAGCGGAACGCTGATCTCAAAGAGAAACGGGGCAACCCGGAGAGTCTGCATTATCTTAGCAAGCAGACTGTTTTTACTCCTATCGGGCAAAAAACAGTAAATCGCTTGTTAGGGGTTGCCCCTAATACCCCTATAAGAAAGGATTTTCTATATGACAGAATTTATCTTATTCATCGTCGGACTTTTGCTTGGCGGCTGTATAGGCGTTGTCTTTATGTGCTGCCTGCAAATCAACCGACTATACAAAACTGATTCTATGAAAAAGGAGGTCGAAGCAAATGAAAAGAAGAACTGTTAAGAAGCAGTTTTGGTTTTCCCGTGACGAAGCACAGGACTTGCAGAAGAAAGCCAAGAAAACCTGCCTGACCGAAGCCGCACTTGTGAGATTGCTTGTGCGTGGGTACGAGCCGAAGGAGCGACCTGACGAGCGTTTCTATGATGTGATGCGTCAGTTATCCTCTATCGGCAACAACATCAATCAGCTTGCGGCACAGGCAAACTCACTCAGCTTTGTCGATGCACAGAAACTTCAGAAGGAAGCCGAGCGCTGGCATAAGTTTCAGGCGGATGTGGAGCGACAGTTTCTCCGTCCCGAAAAGAGTGAGATGAAATGGCAGTAAGCAAGATATGGAAAGTGACAGCCCGCCTCGACCAAGTGATTGACTATGCGACCAATCCCAAAAAGACGGCGGCAAAAAAGTATTCGCCGGAGCAGTATCAGGCGCTTGCCGATGTCCTCCGGTATGCAAAGGACGAAGAAAAGACCGAGCGTGAGTTATATGTGGGCGGCATTAACTGTAATGTCGCTACCGCCCGTGACCAGTTCGTAACGGTCAAGGAGCAGTTCGACAAATGCGACGGTATCCAAGCCTATCACGGGTATCTGAGCTTTAAGGACGAACCGAATATCACTCCCGAACTGGCACAGCAGATCGGAACAGAGTTTGCCAAGCGTGTGTGGGGCGACAGATTTCAGGTTGTGGTAACAACCCACCTGAACACCAAGCACCTGCATTGCCACTTTGTTGTAAACTCTGTTTCCTTTGTTGACGGAAAGCGTATGCAGAACAATGAAAAGCATTGGCGGTACTTCCGGCACATTGCAGACGAGCTTTGCAGACAGCACCAGCTCGATGTGATTGAAAACCCAAAGCGTGGCACAGGCAAAAACTATTATGCCAGGAAGCTCCACGAAGCAGGGATGCCGAACTATGTGGACTCTGCAAAAGCTGTGATTGATGAAGCGATTTCAAAGAGTAACAGCTATGCCGATTTCAAATATATTCTCCGACAGATGGGAGCGTCCTTTGACGATTCCCCGAACCACAAGTATCAGGTACTCAGGGTAAAGGGATACCAAAAGAATATCCGTTTGACAAGGCTCGGTGATGACTATTCCCTTGACCGAATAAAGGAGCGTATCTATGAGAACCGCAACAGGGTTCAGTTAGAGCCGTTCCAAAAAGGCTATTACTACCGCCCGAAGCAATATGTCCTTTTGACACGGGAGCATAAGATACGAAAGGTCGGCGGTCTGTACGGACTGTACCTTCATTACTGCTATAAGTTAGGCTATCTGCCGAAGTATCAAAAACAAAATCCGGCTCGGCTCCATTATCTTCTCCGTGAAGATCTGATGAAGCTCGACCAAATAACCGCACAAGTAAGGCTGCTCGGCAGAGAACACATCTCAACCTCCGAGCAGCTTTTCTCATATAAGTCAAAGGTTGAGGACGAAATCAAAAACCTTACTGCCGACAGAACACATCTCCGAAACGAAATACGAAAAGTAAAAATTGATGATGATTTGCTGTCCGGCAAAAGGCAACAGATTTCAGCCTTGTCCGAAAGGCTCAAAGAACTCCGCAAGGAAGTTCGGCTCTGCGACGGTATCGCTGAACGCTCCGGCGTTATGCGGGAGAACTTAAATGCGGTGCTTGCAGACGAAGAAAAAATCAAGAACAACAGAAAGGAGAACCGTGATTATGAACACAGGCGGTGACGCAGCGGAACAGGTTGTCAGGCTTTCGCTTGAAGGCTTTGAAGTAGCTGCAAAACTAACGGGAACGGCGGCAAAGGAGCTGACCGTTCTTCTTGTTTCTGTGCTGAAGCAGGAACAGAAAACCAAAGGCAAAGCACGCCTTACCAATATGCTCAAATCGGGAAAGGAACTCAAGGTCTTTTCCGTTCCGAATAAAGACCTGAAGAAGTTTACCGAACAGGCAAAGAAGTACGGTGTGCTTTACTGTGTGCTGAGGGACAAATACAGTAAGGACGATAACGCCCCGGTGGATATTATTGCCCGTGCGGAGGACGCTTCTAAAATTCAGCGTATCTTCGACCGCTTTGAACTCGGTAATGTTGATAAGGGTTCCATCGTTGCCAATGCGGAAAAGAGTATTGCCCAGCGTGAGGAGCTTGCAAACGAAGTGCCGACCAAATCAAAGGGCGAAAGGATTGTGGAGGAAGCAATGGGAAAGCCCATTCAGAAGGACGGGGCATCTCACGAAAACCCCACGGTCGCCAAGACGGACAAAAACCCTCCGTCAAGGCAAAGCTCCGCCGAGGTCGATGGTAAATCTGATAAGGGTATTTCCAAATCAGCCGAAGAAAAACCTTCCGTCCGTGAGAAACTCGAACGGTATAAGGCACAGGCGAAAACGGAAAAAGAAGCAGACCGCACCGACCTTGATAAATCGGGAGAAAAACCCAAGTCCCAAAACCGCACCAATCAGACCACCCATCAGCAACCCAAGAAAAAGAAAAACAGAAATAAGAATAAAGTGAGGTAATCTAAAATGACAAATAATTTCAAACCGAATAAGGGCGGCTATCAGAAGCCGCAGCTTTCCCCCGAAGAATGGAAAGCAAAGAAGCAGGCAGAAAAGGACGCCGTTTATCAGTTGATTGACGAAACGGCGACCGCTATCGTGCAGGACGGCGAAAAGTTCAGGGGCTTTCTTGATACACAGGCAAGGCTCGACCGCTATTCCGCCGCAAATGCTCTGCTCATTTACAGTCAGTACCCCAAAGCAACCCAGCTTAAAGACTTCGGTGACTGGGCTGAGGAAAAGGTATCTATCAATAAGGGTGCAAAGAGTATCTCCATTCTCGAACCCGTTGAGTACACAAAGGCGGACGGAACTCCGGGCGTTTCCTACAATGTCAAAAAGGTCTTTGATGTATCGCAGACCAAGGGCAGACAGACTCCGGCGCCTACCGTCAACCGTGATCCGCAGGCTCTCGTTGCCGTGATGATCGACACCTCCCCGGTTATCGTGGAGGTTGCGCCTGAACTGCCGCATCCGCAGATGGGAGCCTTTTATGACAATGAGAAGCAGACGCTTTTTGTCAAAAAGGATATTGGCGACAGCGTTGCTCTCTGCCAGTGCGTGGCACAAGAACTCGGCCACGCACAGCTTTCTATCGACAGCGACTCTTACAGCCGCAAGGATATGGGCTTTCAGGCAATGTGCGTCGGCTATATGCTTTGCAAAAAGTACGGCGTGGACACCAAAAACTTTGCTATCAACCGTATCCCGGAGGAATGGAAGAACAAGGAGCCGAAGGAAATCCGTGCAGAGCTTTCCAAAACCCGCACGGCTATGAATGAAATCCATTCCCGTGTATCCGAGGAGATGTACCGCCAAAAGCAGGAACGCTCCAAAGACCGTGACAGCAGATAACGGAGGTAAAGAAAAATGAGAGAACGCCAGCACTTTGTCGCTTTGGACGAATACGAACACGGTATCGTGATTGACTCCCTCAATGAGAAGCGCAACGATCTTCGCAGCGAGGGAAAGTCTACCGACGCCGTTGATGAACTGATCGTCAAGGTCGGTCACGCCCCGCAAAAGAAGTTCAAGGTGATAGAAAAGGAAAAACGCCGAGATGAAGCAAGATGATAAGCAGTCTGCTGTCATTCTTTCCGTAATCGGCATACTTCCCGTAGTCTGGCTTGCGTTGTTGATTGCACCGTCCGTTAAAGGCGGCTTGCCGGAGATACTTCCGAAGCTGATGACGGTATTTAATAACCCGTTCCAAATAGAGCTTTGCGAGGACAGCCTGAAAACTGTCCTCGTTTTGCTTTTGTGCTACGGCTTCGGTATCGGCATTTATTTCTCAACACGCAGGAATTACAGACGCCGGGAGGAACACGGCTCTGCAAAATGGGGCGACGCACGAGCTGTCAATAAGAAATACTGCCAAACGCCCAAAAGCGAAAACAAGCTGATGACTCAGAACGTGAGCATCGGACTTAACGCCAAAAAGCACAGGCGCAATCTTAACACCCTTGTGTGCGGCGGATCGGGCGCAGGCAAAACCCGATTTTACTGCAAGCCAAATCTGATGCAGTGCAACACATCATTTGTGATACTCGATCCGAAAGGAGAAATTGTCCGGGATGTCGGAAAGCTGCTTGAAGCAAAGGGGTATGAGATTAAGGTTCTTGACCTTATCTCTATGGAAAAGAGCCATTGTTACAACCCCTTTGTCTATTTGCGCAGTGACAATGATATTCAAAGGCTTGTCACCAACCTTTTCAAGAGTACCACGCCGAAGGGTTCTCAAAGCAACGATCCCTTTTGGGACACGGCAGCGTCAATGCTTTTGCTTGCACTTGTATTCTATCTTCATTACGAAGCTCCCGAAGATGAACAGAACTTTGCAATGATAATGGAAATGCTCAGAGCCGGCGCGATTGAGGACGAGGAAGAGCCAAGACCTTCGCCCCTTGATAATCTCTTTTCCGAACTGGAATATGAGAACCCCGACCATATCGCACTCAAGTATTATCATTCCTACCATTCAGGCTCGGCAAAAACGCTGAAATCCATTCAGATTACCCTTGCCGCCCGTTTGGAGAAATTCAACCTTGAAAGTCTTGCTTCGCTCACCTCAACCGATGAGCTGGAGCTTGAAACCCTCGGTGAAAAGAAAACGGCACTATTTGCCCTGATACCTGATAACGATACGAGCTTTAATTTCTTGGTATCCATCCTTTACACACAGCTTTTTCAGCAGTTGTTTTATTCCGCCGACCACATACACGGCGGCAGCCTGCCTATCCCTGTCCATTTCCTGATGGACGAGTTTGCGAATGTTTCGCTCCCTGATGACTTTGACAAGATACTTTCCGTTATGCGTTCTCGCTCGGTATCTGTCAGTATCATCCTACAAAACTTGGCACAGCTTAAAGCATTGTTCGAGAAGCAGTGGGAAAGCATCGTGGGTAACTGCGACGAGTTTTTGTATTTAGGCGGCAACGAACAGTCCACACACAAATATGTGAGCGAGCTGCTCGGCAAATCTACGATTGATACCAACACCTACGGCAAAAGCGAAGGTCGAAGCGGCAGTTATTCAACCAACTACCAAATCAGCGGTCGAGAGCTGCTAACCCCGGACGAGGTTCGTATGCTCGATAACCGTTACGCAATTCTCTTTATCCGTGGTGAGCGTCCGGTGCTTGATTTCAAATACGATATTCTAAAGCACCCCAATGTGGCGCTGACCGCAGACGGAAAAGCCGGCGTTTACGAACACGGCGAAGTGAAGTCCGATGTCGCTACCATCGAGCTTCTGAGCTTTGATAAATACAAGGCTCCCGAAACAGAAGTAGCAGAAACCAATTACGAACTCCTCTCAGATGAGGACTTTGAATCAAATTAAATTTATGGAGGTAAACACAATGAACATTTTTAAGAAAACCAATAACAAGGAAACTAAGAAGCTGCCTATGACCGGAAAGGTTAAAAAGGGCTTTCGTGCCTACTGCGCCGTTGTGCTTTGTATGGCACTTATCGGCTGTATGTCTATGACCGCATTTGCGGCAAGCGGAGATCCGCTGACCGTTATCAACAATCTGTCCGATTTCATTTTCGGACTCATCCGTGCAATCGGACTTATCCTGCTCGGCTTCGGTATTGTTCAGGTCGGTCTTTCCCTGAAATCTCACGATCCTTCGCAGAGAGCCAATGGCTTCCTTACCCTTGCAGGCGGTGTCATCATCACCTTTGCAAAGGAAATTCTCACTCTCATTACGGGTTAAGCAAGGAAACACTCAAAAGGGGCATATCCGTAAATCGGGTATGCCCCAAATTTGTAAAGGAGGTGCGTCAATTTGAGTGATAACTGGGTTGTGCAAAATCTCGAAAACGCCCTTGAAACTTGGAATGAGAAGCTATCTGAAATATGGACGCTTATCACAACGACGCCGCAGAACTTCAAAGGCGGCGGTATATGGAGCGTGATAGTCAATATAAACGGTGCGGTTCAGGCAATCGGCTTGGCACTGCTCGTTTTGTTTTTCGTAGTCGGTATGGTAAAAACCTGCGGTTCGTTCTCCGATGTAAAGAAACCGGAACACGCACTGAAGCTGTTTATCAGATTTGCTCTTGCCAAAGGTGCGATCACCTACGGTATGGAGCTGATGCTTGCGCTGTTCAACATCGTACAAGGTACGATTACAAACATTATGAACGCCGCAGGCTTTGGTTCGCCGCAGCAGACAACGCTCCCGGCTGAGATGGTAACGACAATCGAGGACTGTGGCTTTTTTGAGAGCATTCCGCTATGGGCGGTAACGCTTATCGGCGGTCTGTTCATTACAGTCCTTTCGTTCCTGCTTATTATGACTGTTTACGGGCGTTTCTTTAAGCTGTATATGTATACGGCGCTTGCCCCGATTCCGCTTTCAACCTTTGCGGGAGAACCCTCGCAGAATGTGGGCAAGTCCTTTATCAAGAGCTACTGTGCAGTTTTGCTTGAAGGTGCGGTCATCGTGCTTGCCTGCATTATCTTCTCGGTGTTCGCTTCATCGCCGCCTGTTGTAGATACAAGTGCGGCAGCCGTAACGCAGGTGTGGGCATATATCGGAGAGCTTGTCTTTAATATGCTCGTCCTTGTCGGCTCAGTTAAGATGAGCGACCGTATTATCCGAGAAATGATGGGACTGTAAGGAGATTTTGCAATGAAACAAACAACACGAAGATACAACAAATTCTCAGGGTATTCCCTTGAGGATTGCGATTGCAGATATTGTCTGTATTACGGCGGCAAACGCAAGCGGAGAGTTATCTGTCTTGCCGATGAGTGTGTCTGCAAGGAAGAAATCATAAAAGCTCGCCGCCGGGAAAGGAGCAAAAATGGAAGTAAAAATTAACAGAGAAATCCGCAACTACACGGAAAGTATGTTTTTCGGACTAACGCTTCGACAGTTCATCTTTTCTGTCTTGGCGTGCACAGTTGCGGTGGGCGTATATTTTCTGCTCAAACCGTATGTCGGCACGGAAACCGTGTCGTGGATGTGTATTTTAGCGGCCGCACCCTTTGCGGCGCTGGGCTTCATTAAGTACAACGGTATGACCGCAGAAAAATTTGTGTGGGCGTGGATCAAGAGTGAATTTCTTATGCCGAAAAAGCTCGTTTTCCATTCCACCAACACCTACTTTGAGCTGATGAAGCCGAGTATGGAACAAAAAAGCAAGGAGGTATTGAAAACCAATGATTAAGACACTGACAAATCTTTTCAAACAGGATAAGGAGAAGTTTGTTGTACCGAAGGGCGTCCAGGATGTCATTTCTATCAAGGCAATCTATGATGACGGCATTTTTCAGGTCGGCAAGGATAAGTTCTCCAAATCCTTTAAGTTTACGGATATAAATTATGCGGTAGCCAGCCGTGAGGACAAGGAGGCAATGTTCCTTGAATACTCGGAGCTGCTCAATTCCTTTGACAGCGGGGCTACAACAAAAATCACAATCAACAACCGCAGGCTAAACAGACTGGACTTTGAGAAAACCATTCTTCTGCCGCTGAAAGGCGATGAGCTTGATGTGTACCGTGAGGAATACAACAAAATGCTGCTTGAAAAAGCCACCGGAGCAAACGCCATTGTGCAGGACAAGTATATTACTATCTCTATCAATAAGAAAAACATTGAGGAAGCAAGAAACTACTTTGCCCGTGTCGGCGCAGACCTGATCGCCCACTTCGGCAGGCTTGGAAGCAAATGCACCGAGCTTGAAACAGATGAACGACTGAGAGTTTTCCACGACTTTTACAGAGTCGGTGAGGAAAGCTCTTTTCATTTTGACATTAAGGAAACACGGAAGAAGGGACACGATTTCAAAGACTATATCTGCCCTGATTCTATGGAGTTTGAAAGCGACTATTTCAAAATCGGAGATCGCTACGGCAGAGTGCTTTTTCTTCGTGAATATGCGTCGTATATCAAGGACAGTATGGTGGCGGAGCTTACAGACCTTAACCGCAATCTGATGATGTCGATTGATGTTGTACCCATTCCCACCGACGAAGCGGTGCGTGAAGCGGAGAGCAGACTGCTTGGTGTGGAGACGAACATCACAAACTGGCAGCGCAGGCAGAACTCCAACAACAACTTTTCTGCTACCGTTCCTTACGATATGGAGCAGCAGAAAAAAGAAATGAAAGAGTTTCTCGATGACCTGACTACAAGAGATCAGCGAATGATGTTTGCCGTTATTACCTTTGTGCATACGGCAGATACAAAAGAACAGCTCGATCAGGACACTGAAGCGCTCCTGACTACCGCAAGAAAACATCTTTGCCAGTTCGGGGTACTGAAATTTCAGCAGCTCAACGGACTGAATACGGTTATGCCCTTCGGCACACGAAAGATTGACACCTTCAGAACGCTTACTACCGAGTCCTTGGCGGTGTTTATCCCGTTCCGTGTTCAGGATATTTACCACGAAAACGGCATTTACTACGGTCAGAATGTTATTTCAAAGAATATGATTATTGCCGACCGTAAACAGCTTTTGAATGGTAATTCCTTTATCCTCGGTGTATCCGGCGGCGGTAAATCCTTTGCCGCAAAGGGAGAAATCGAGAATATTGTTCTTTCATCGGACGCAGATGTTATCATCATTGACCCTGAGCGAGAGTATTCCGCACTTGTGAAAGCGCTGGGCGGCGAGATTATCAATATCTCTGCTACCTCTCCGAGCCATATCAACGCTATGGATATGAACAAGGAATACGGCGACGGTGCAAACCCCGTTATTCTCAAATCCGAGTTCATTATGTCGCTGTGCGAACAGCTTATCGGCGGCAATAACCTCGGAGCAAAGCAGAAGTCTATTATCGACCGTTGCACCGCAAGCGTTTACCGTACCTATCAGCAGAACGATTACACGGGTACTGTCCCGACCTTGCAGGACTTCCGTGCTGAACTCCTGAAGCAAGACGAGCCTGAAGCAAAGGAAATCGCACTTGCGATTGAGTTGTTTACGCACGGTTCCCTTAATACCTTCGCAAAGCAGACAAATGTTGACACTAACAACCGCCTGATTTGCTACGACATTCTTGACCTCGGCAAACAGCTTATGCCCATCGGTATGCTTGTTGTCCTCGACTCCATTCTCAATCGCATTACGCAAAACAGAGCGAAGGGCAAGAACACCTATATCTTTATTGATGAGATTTACCTGCTTTTCCAGCACGAGTACAGCGCAAACTTCCTGTTTACTCTTTGGAAGCGTGTAAGAAAGTACGGTGCTTATGCGACTGGTATCACGCAGAATGTGGATGACCTATTGCAGAGCCATACGGCGAGGACGATGCTTGCCAACTCCGAGTTCATCATTATGCTCAATCAGGCTTCAACCGATAGGCTGAAACTGGCAGAGCTTCTGAATATCTCCGACCTTCAGATGTCCTATATCACCAATGTCGAAGCGGGACACGGACTCCTGAAAGTCGGCAGTTCTCTCGTTCCATTCGCAAACAAGTTCCCCAAGAACACAAAACTCTACAAACTGATGACCACGAAACCCGGAGAGAGCGCATAGCTCTCTCTCGGCTTCAGAAAGGAAACGCAATGAAAAAGAATATCTATGTTTCAATCGTTTGCTTTTTCCTGCTTGTGATGATGTTCAGCGGAGTGATGATATACCGTCATTTCAAAGAAGCACATACGCAGGCGGAAATCTACGACAGTCTTGCGGAAATCGTAGAGGAAAGCGAAACAAACGAGAGTGTCGAAGCTACGGAGGGAGAAGTGGTAATGCTCCCTGAGTACGCAAAGCTCTATGAGCAGAACAGCGACATTGTGGGGTGGATAAGAATTGACGATACGCAAATCAACTATCCCGTTATGCAGTCGCCGCAAGAGCCGAACTTCTATCTGAAGCACGGCTTTGACAAGGAATACACCGATTACGGCTGCCCCTATATGAGCGAAAGCTGTGATGTAAATAAACCGTCGGACAACCTGATTGTTTACGGTCATCATATGAAGAACGGTACAATGTTTTCCGACCTTGAAAAGTTAAAAAGCAAGGAATTTTGGGAGGAACACAAGACTTTACGCTTTGATACGCTTTATGTGAAACAGACCTATGAGGTTATCGCTGTTTTCAAAACGGCGGTTTATACCGGCTCGGAAAATGAGTTTAGGTATTATCAGTTTGTGGACGCCGCAACAAAAGAGCAGTTTGACGGGTATATCCAAAGAGCCAAAGAAAAGGCTTTCTACGATACGGGCGTTTCTGCCGAATACGGTGATAAGCTTATCACGCTATCCACCTGTGAGTATTCTTGTCAGAACAGCAGGCTTGTCGTAGTTGCAAAGAAAGTAACAGAAAGCGGTGGTAGCAATGCTCCCTCAAATGACGGGGCGACAGAGATACAAAGCTAATGCCCTGATAAAGCGCCTGTGTGCAAACTATGACGGAGGAAACTGTCTGCTCCTTGATGATGGAGAACCCTGCGTATGCGTTCAGTCTATTTCTTACTCTCTGCTTTGCAAATACTTCCGCAATGCGGTATTACCCGCAGAGCCAAAGCTGGAAGCAGAGATATTGATGTCGAGGGCAAAAACCGTTTGTGAAAGGTGCGGTGTTCCTATTGAAAAGCACAGTAACAGGCAGAAATACTGTGCTGAGTGTGCAAGGATAATGTACCTGAAAAACAAGGCGAAATATCAACGAAATAAGAGGTCGGCCGTGGACAATTAGACCGCCGAAAACCCTTATTTCAAGCCACTTTTTATATGCAAAGGTCAAGGGGTTAAGGTGTTTATACCTTTTCACCTTGTTTTGCGTTCTAATTTTCCACGAAGGGAGGTTTATTATATGGCTGATATTAAAACAAGAGATGCGGTCAAAGGTACAATAAAAACCATTGATAAAGCTGCCGTAGCCGGACAGCGAATGAAACAGGCGTATATCTCTACCAAAGATAAAGCCGAACACAGCACATCTGCCGCCGAAAATTCTGCCGACGAATATGCTGCGGATAAGTTTGAGCGTGGAGTTGACACCGCTGTTCACGAGGGCGCACATCAATTTGACAAAGCCGGACGGAAAGGCGTGAAAACCACAAAGGAAAATATCTACAAGACAAAGGACGGTATTCAGAATTTCAAGGCAAAACGGGCTGAAAAGGCTTTGCAGAAGCAATCTCAGAATATCGGCGGCAAAACGGTCAGGACTGCGGAAAAATCAGCAGAGAAAACCGTAAAGCAGTCTGCTCGTTCAGCCGGAAAGAAAACGATAAAGACGGTCGGCAAAGGCTCTGCAAAGACGGCGACGAAATCCATTAAGACTGCCGAGAAAACCGCAAAGACAGCAATTAAGACCTCACAGCAGGCTGCAAAAGCGGCACAGAAAACCGCAAAGGCAAGTGCGAAAGCAGCTCAGAAAGCCGCCCAAGCCGCAAAAGCTACGGCAAAGGCGGTCGTTGCCGGTGTTAAGGCGGCAGTAAAGGCTACGATTGCCGCAGTAAAAGCGATTATTGCCGGAATTAAAGCGCTTGTCGCCGCAATAGCTGCCGGAGGTTGGGTTGCGGTTGTTGTGATTATCGTAATTTGCCTGATCGCCGCTATCATCGGCTCGGTGTTCGGTATCTTCTTTTCAGGAGAGGACTCAGGAACGGGACAGTCTATGCAGACTGCTGTTCAGGAAATCAACACAGAATATGATAACAAGCTGTTGGAAATCCGAAACGGCAATACCTATGATGTTCTTGAAATGTCGGGCAGCCGTGCTGTCTGGAAAGAAGTGCTTTCGGTGTATTCCGTTAAGGTCAACACCGACCCCGACAATCCGCAGGAGGTCGCCACGATGGACGATAGCAAAAAGCAGCTTCTCAAAGATATATTTTGGGAGATGAACAGCATATCGTCACGGACGGAAAGCAAGTCTGAAACGGTCATAACCGAAACCGATGACGGAAACGGAAATATCGTGCAGACCGAAACCACCGTTACGAGAACCTACTTATATATAACAGTATCGCATAAAACGGTGGACGAAATGGCGGCACAGTACGGCTTCAATCAGGAGCAAAAGGATTATCTGATCGAGCTTCTGCAAGACAAGAATAATTCCTTGTGGTCATCTGTGCTTTACGGCATTACCGCAAGCGACGACCAAATCGTAACCGTTGCTTTGTCGCAGATCGGCAATGTGGGCGGCGAGCCTTACTGGTCTTGGTATGGCTTCGGCTCCCGTGTGGAGTGGTGTGCTTGCTTTGTATCCTGGTGCGCGAATGAGTGCGGATATATCGACACGGGCGTTATCCCGAAATATGCAGGATGTGTAAACGGTGTGCAGTGGTTCAAAGACAGAGGTCAATGGATGGACGGTTCTGCCGAGCCGGTTCCCGGTATGATTATCTTCTTTGACTGGGATTCTCCCGACGGTTCGTCAGGACCGCAAGACGGTCTATCTGACCATACGGGTATCGTTCAGAAAGTGGAGAACGGGATTGTCTATACCGTTGAGGGTAACTCCGGTGATAGTGTAAGAGTAAATCAGTATCCTGTCGGTCATTATGAGATACTCGGCTATGGTATCCCACAGTATTAGAAAAGATGCCGCCCTTCGTGGGTGGCATCTTTATTTTTTTGCACAAGAGTATGAATTTTACTTTTTTATATCTTTCGCAATGGCAATAAGATTGTCTAACTGTTCATTATTCAGTGACTTTGCAATCTCAAATAATTCATTTGCTTTTGTTGGATTGGTTGACTTGGTATCAAAGAAATCCTTTGGCTCTACACCAAGATACTCACAAATATAAAAGAAAGTCATCATAGAAGGAAGATTTACCCCGTTCTCGATGTTGTTAATATAACCGGCGCTTTGACCGATTGATAGGCTCATATCTCTTGCTGAAACGCCCTTATTAATGCGTAGCTCGGTTAGCCTTTTAGCGAATTCTTCTTTTTCCATAGTCCTCACCACCTTATATATAATTGTACTATAAGCACCTTTGTATTCTGTCCGGTTAATTTAGCAATTTTCGTTGACATAACTATAATAAATAGATATAATATTATTACCTATATATTTTGATTAGATGTGGTTTGATGATTGAGAAAACTGTTTGCTTTACAGGACACAGGAATATTCCCTTGTTAAAAAGAAAAGCCGTAGCTCAGAGACTAAAAACTGAACTCACGGATTTAATAAATAATGGCTATCAATTTTTCGGGGCGGGAGGCGCATTAGGTTTTGATACACTTGCTGCCCAAACTGTTTTGGAATTGAAGAAAGATTACAAACACATAAGGCTGATCCTTGTACTCCCGTGTGAAAATCAGACTCGGGGTTGGAAAGAAAAAGATGTTGAAACCTACGAAGAACTAAAACAACAAGCAGACAAAGTTGTTTATACCTCTAAAGAATACACACGAGGATGTATGCACAAACGCAACCGCTATTTAGTTGATAACAGCAATGTTTGCGTGTGTTATCTTACAGAGGATACCGGCGGCACTGCTTATACAGTCAACTACGCAATCAAATCAGGGTTAAAGGTAATAAACACAGCTAAATAACAGCAAATTTCTTTCATCTTTACGAAGTTGACACTTTATAATGAGCCTTGAAGAGTGGTTATAATTATATGTTGTTTATGTTGTAAAAAAGACTTTTATGTTGCTGACTCATAAAGATGCTACCTATCTGGGTGGCATCTTTTTGCTCTAGGATATAATGCTTCACAACTATGTTTGAGTTTTCGTCTAAAAATGAATGTTTCGCTTCATTTCCTATTGAATTTTTTTAAAAAAACTGCTATAATGTACTTGTGTGTTTGCTGCATAAGCAAGTAATTCATAGTTGCAGACAAATACATAATAAGTTTTTACGAGGTGATCACCATGTCAGTCAGTTATAAAAAACTGTGGAAGCTATTAATTGACAAGGATATGAAGAAAAAAGACCTTGGAACAGTTGCAAACATTAGCAACTACACAATCACAAAAATGAATCGTGGAGAAAATGTGACAGTTGAAGTGATCGGTAAAATATGTAAAGCCTTAAACTGTACCGCCGACGAGATAATGGAATTTATCGACGAATGAAAGTCCGTTTTATGGGACGCTTATCGTGATATGATTATTTATAATGTATAGGAGGTGATTGTTTATGTGGTGCAAAAAATGCAATCGTGAAACTGATGAAAAGATTTGTTCTATTTGCGGTTCGGATACCGAAGATGATATTCCCTATGAAGTGTACTGGTGTGAGCATTGTAAAGTTCCGCTGATTAAAGCTGTAAACGGTGCTGATAAAGAATACTGCCCCTTGTGTGGCGGAAAGACTCGTTATATGGCAACTGACCTTCGTCCTGTTTTCCCAGAAGAAAGGTTGCTCTTAGAGATTCTTTTAGCAAAACCCCTTGCTTACATGGAGAAAAGCGTCTGGGCTTCAAACAACCGTTACTATATTGATGGCGAAACTATCACTATCACAACTTCGCTTTATAAAAAATATCCTATAGATTATATAATTCGGCATCTTGAAGCCTATAAACCACAAAACAATTACGATTATTTTACTAAAAACATAGAAGTTTTTGTTAAGGCAAATCAGGAAAGATTGTCTTACTTGATATATGAGGCATACAGTTTTATTCAAGATTCGGCGAAGGCATATCCTAGAGAGAATATTGTTATTTCTTTCTCAGGCGGTAAGGATTCAACTGTTACCGCTGATCTTGTAGTAAAAGCGCTTTCTGATCCGAGCCTTGTGCATATTTTTGGAAACACAACGCTTGAGTTTCCAACTACCATTGAGTATGCAACGAGATTCCGACTGAATAATCCTAAAGCAATTTTTAAGACAGCAAAGAACAAGGAACAGGATTTCTATAGCGTGTGTGAGGATATTGGACCTCCAGCAAGAATGCTTCGTTGGTGTTGTTTCATGTTTAAGACCGGTCCGATTTCTCGTGTTATAAACAGCTTTTACAGAGATAAAAATATACTTACTTATTACGGCATCCGTAAATGTGAGTCTGTAACGAGAAGTAAGTACAACCGTATTGAAGATAATGCAGAAACAATCAAGATTCAGCAGCAGAAGGTCGCTTCTCCTATTTTCTTTTGGAAGGATATTGACATTTGGCTGTATCTGCTTGGAGAAAAGGTTGATTTCAATGATGCATATAGATTGGGCTATGACAGAGTAGGTTGTTGGTGTTGCCCGAACAACAACGCCCGTGCCGAGTTTCTGTCAAAAATCTATATGCCGGAGCAATATGAGAAGTGGCACAATTTCCTTATTGATTTTGCTAAAAAAATCGGAAAGCCCGATCCTGAGGAGTATATCAATAGTGGAAAGTGGAAGGCTCGTCAAGGCGGTAACGGTGTTAAAGCAGCATCCGATGTTAAGATAAAATTTACGAACTGTACGACCGAAGAGAACGCTAAGGTTTATCAACTCAAAAAACCTATTGACGATTGCTTTATTGGTTTATTTACTCCGTTTGGAAGAATTGCTCCTGAACTTGGACGAAAGCTTATCAATGAAACGATAGTTGTTGATTTGAAAACGAATGTGCCGATACTTTCTATTCAGCCATTTAACCAGGATGGATATGAGTATGCGGTGAAGATTAAAACAATGAATGTTGCAAAGCACGATGACTTGCAACGAATGGTTGGCTACCAGATTAAGAAGTACAATGCTTGCCGTAAGTGCTTGAAGTGCGAATCGCTTTGTAAGTTTGGTGCCATATCCATTATCGGTGATAAGTATTACATCAATGACAAGAAGTGCCGTAGATGTAAGATGTGTGTTACCGCAAAATATCTTG
Source organism: uncultured Ruminococcus sp. (assembly GCA_944388405.1). GTDB lineage: Bacteria > Bacillota > Clostridia > Oscillospirales > Ruminococcaceae > FB2012. Next base: position 49,624 of record CALXIQ010000002.1, read on the forward strand.
ACGGTGGCTGCCTTATGGATCGCTATCTCAAGACTAAGGATTAAAGGAGTTATGCTATGAAATTTAGAGCGCATGATACCTTTTTTATCAGAAAAGGGTGGCTAAATAAAGGCCTTCGAAATGTTAATGCAGATGCAGGGGTGTTTATGGGAACTAAAGGTAATCCCATGGATGTGCTTGGTATTGGTGCAAACATGGTTAAGGCTCTAAGATACTGGCTCCAAGCGGTCAAGCTGACAAGCGAACCGGCTTCCGGAAAGAAAGAACAGAGCTTTACAGAGTTCGGTCAGGTCGTTTTTGAAAATGACCCATATATAGAGGAAATGGGAACCCTGTGGTTGCTTCATTATCAGCTTGCTTCAAACAAAGATGATGCAACTGCGTGGTACTATTTCTTTAACGAGTTTAAGGCAACAGAGTTTTCAAAAGAAGATTTTGTAAAACAACTGAGCAACTATATTCGTATGAATGGCGAAGAGGTTTCGGAAAGATCGCTTGAAGATGATTATACCTGTATCATCAATACCTATGTTTCGAGAATGAAATCTAACCCCGAGAAGGTGCAGCCCGAGAGCAACATCGACTGCCCCTTCGGAGAACTTGGACTGATTGACATCGCAAACAAGAAAGATAAGCTGTATAGGAAGGCAACTCCGAAAAAGGATATGATTCATCCTTTGGTAGTCCTGGCGGTAATTGTTTACCAGGCAAATGGCAAGGACGAGATTAAAATCTCTGCTATTCAAAACGATCCATGTAATGCAGGCAAGGTGTTCAACCTAGATATCATCACTTTGACCGCCTTGCTTTATAAGATTGAACTTATGGGATATATCAAAGTGATCCGCACTGCCGGTCTTGATGTAATCCGCATCACGAAAGACCTCTCTTTTATAGAGTGTGTAAAATTATACTATAACGCGATCAATAAATAATGACAGGAGGATGTAACCGTGTTAAAAGACCATATTGAAGTTGCAAAAGGGTTTCAAACTTCTGTGAACATTGCGTATGACCTACATGATGCCAATAAGGTTGCAAGTTTTATACCAACAATGTCATCACTTGATATCATTGAGGATGTATTGCTAAGCACGGCACCCAATTCTACCGATAGAGCAAGAATTCTTATCGGCGCATATGGCAAAGGTAAGTCACACATTATTTTGGTGCTTCTTTCGATGCTCTTTAAGAAAGATAAAGCTCTTTTTAGTCGTCTTCTTGATAAGATGCAAACATATAATTCCGATTTGTATAACTATGTTGATGAATATTTAAGCAGCTCTCGCAAACTCCTTCCAATTGTGGTCAGCGGAAGCAGCTCAAGTTTGACTCAATCCTTCCTATTTGCTCTTCAACAGGCACTTAAAAACGAAAACCTTAATGATATTATGCCGGATACCCATTTCACAGCATCTTTGAATGCGATTGAAAGTTGGAAAACGGATTATCCGGATACGTACAAGCAGTTCGTAGCAGAGCTTGGAACACCTATTGATGATTTCGTCCTCAGCCTTAAGGAATACAGTGTTGAGTCTTATGAGAAATTTATCGATCTGTATCCGAAACTTACTGCGGGAAGCACCTTCAACCCCTTTCTCGGATTCGATGTAGTCGAGCTATACGAGAAGGTAGTTGACAAGCTTGCCGATAAAGGCTACGAAGGCGTCTACATCGTCTATGATGAGTTCAGCAAGTACCTTGAATCGAGTATTGGTAACGCGACAATTAGTGATATCAAGCTTCTTCAGGACTTTGCTGAAAAATGTGCCCGCAGTGGAAAAAAGCAGATGCATCTGATGCTGATTTGCCACAAGGATATCGCAAACTACATCGACAGTCAGCTACCCAAAGAGAAAGTTGACGGTTGGCGTGGCGTTTCCGGTAGATTTAAGCATACAAACCTTCATAACAATTTTGCTCAGATGTATGAAATCATCTCGGCGGTTATCAAGAAGGATTCTGCTTTCTGGGATACCTTTGTTGATGAACATAAAGCACAGTTTGACGAGCTTGAAAGCAGATACACTGTAAACGGCCTTTTAGATGATAGCTCTGAAGAAGGAATAAAGTCAGCAATTTACGGATGTTATCCTATGCATCCGGTGTCAACCTTTATTCTTCCTCGACTGTCTGAAAAAGTGGCTCAGAACGAAAGAACTCTGTTTACATTTTTGTCTTCCGAGGATAAGCATACACTCTCTGTGTTCTTGAAAACTGCTGAGGGCGATTTTCCCATGCTTACTCCCGACTATCTTTACGATTATTTTGAGCCACTGTTCCGTAAAGAGCCTTATACGAGCGACATTCACAAGACATATCGCTTGACTGCAAATATTTTGCAGAAGGTAGAAAACGACTCTATTCATGCAAAGATTATCAAGACAATTTCTTTGATTTACATCGTGGAACAGTTTGAAAAATTGCCTCCGATTTATGATGTAATTGTTGATGCGTATAGAGATGTTGTCGGAGACACAAAGGTTATCAGCAATGCTTTAGCCGACCTAGTCAGCAAGGAATGCATCGTTTATCTCAAAAGAAGTAATAACTATCTCAAGCTAAAAGAAAGTAGCGGCGTTGATATTCCTCAGGAAATCGCAAAGAAGATTGAGAGCAATCGTGCTACTTTAAGTGTACGAGATATTCTTAACAAGTCTTCTTTTGACAGTTTTATGTATCCTACTCGCTACAATGACGAGCACGAGATAACTCGCTATTTTGACTTTGTATTTATCAGCAGCGATGAGTTCTTTAGTGTAAATGATTGGAATCTTAAAATTAGCGAGACAATGGCAGACGGTGTTGTTTATGCTATTATTCCGAATAAAGCTGAAGAGATCACTGAAATTAAAAAAGCTCTTTCCGAAGGCAGAGGAAAGAACGACCGCATTGTGTTCTGCCTGCCCAAGAAGTTTGTCGATATTGAGAAGATTGCTTTTGAGTATAAAGCAGTTCTCGATTTGAAAGCATTAGTAGTAGATGATGAGCTTTTGAGCGATGAATATGATATTTACATTGAAGACCTTGAAGAGGTCATAAGTACTTTTATCTATTCGTATGCAAGACCGGAAAACGGCGGCTCTGATTACTATCATAACGGCGAAAAGAAAGCGATTTACCGAAAAGCGCAAATGTCCGCACTTTTATCTAAAATTTGCGAGTCAGTATATCCGCACGCTCCAACAATTAACAATGAATCAATCAACAAAAACTTCCTCCCTACTGTTGCTATCAACAGCAGAACAAAACTCCTTGCAGGTCTTTTAAACACAACTCTTGAACCTAACCTTGGACTTAGTGGTACTGGTCAAGATGTGTCTATTATGAGAAGCACATTGCTTCAGACCGGAATTATTGAGGATATTTCAACAGAGCCGAAGATTAATCTTGAGCCTGCGGACGAAAATATCCGTTATATGCTCCATACCATTCAGAATTTTTTTGTAAAAGCTGGTGTGAATGGGGAACAGAATATGGGTGAGCTATATGATATGCTTACCTCTTATAAATACGGTATAGGTTTGAAGATAGGTGTAGTGCCGATATATATTGCAACGGTTCTTCATCTGCACCGCAACAACATCGTTATCAAGAAGGGTTCAAGTGAGCAAAAGCTTTCTCCTGACCTTTTGAATATGATCAACGATGCTCCCGCAGGATATTCAGTTGTTCTTGAAAACTGGAACGAGGAAAAATCTGCTTATATGGCACAGTTGGAACAGTTGTTCCAAAAGCATATCCACGAACAAGAAAAGGTATACAACAGCTTTGCCTACATCGTATCGGCTATGGGCCGTTGGTATATGTCTTTGCCCAAGTATGCAAAGGAGATGACCAAGTCATATAAGGGAATTGGTGCAAAGGATGCCTTTAAGAACATTTCTAGTAGCCATAGAAAATTTGTGAACAGCCTAAAGCAACTTGATATTAATCCGAGGAATTATCTGTTTGAAAAGGTGTTTGAGATTTACGGCTATTCAGAATTTAATGCCGATGTAGTGGACAACATCACGCAGACCAAAAAGGAATATGACGAGGCAGTCGAGACCTTGTTACAGGTATTGATTTCGGATGTTAAGCTCGTGTTTGCTCCTAATGGGGATGCAAGAGGCTCTCTAACTTCCATTGTTAAGGATTGGTACGCAGGACTGAAAGAGTCTACACTTCAGCACTTGTTTGCTCACAACGAAAACAAGATTCTTGAACTGATGAAGTCAGTCACAAATGACGAAAAAGCGTTTGTGCAGCGTATGGCTAAAGCTGTAACTGCTTTGCGTATTGAGGATTGGAACGATAAGGTTATAGTATCCTTTGTTGAGGACCTGAAGCAATTTAAGCAGACAATCGAGGAATATAACAGTCAGGATGCTCAAGGCTTAGATACTGCTGATACATACAAACTTATTACTATTACGAGCGACGGTCAAGAGGTTGTGAAGAGCTTCGGTAGAAGCGAGTACAGTGAGAGAGCGAAGCTTCTGTATAATGACATTTTGAATTCCATCGATGAAATGGGACAAGCAATTACCGATCAAGAAAAACGACAGATACTCTTTGAGATACTTGAAAAACTTTGCTGAAAGGGGTGAATGAATTGGATTCGATTGCTTATTTTGACAATGCTGCGACCACTTTTCCTAAGCCGGAAGAGGTCTATCAGTTTGTTGACCGTTTTTACAGAACTTGTGGCGTAAATGTTGGAAGAGGGCAGCATAAACTTGCTTCTCAGGCTGCTAAGCTTGTTCAGGATACAAGGACGGCATTGCTTTCATTGTTTCATTGTCCAAACAAAAAAGTAGTGTTTACACACACTGCAACAGAAGCTATCAATTTGATATTGCAGGGATTACCTATATCTAACGACTTCAATATCTACATTTCACCATTTGAGCATAATGCGGTAACGAGAGTTCTCAACCATCTTCAGAGAATTTATGATATCAATGTCATACAACTTGCCGTTGACAAAAAGGCTCTTACTTATGACTTTGACCGCATCCAAAATCAGTTTGCTGAAAACAAGCCGAATTGGTTGATAGTTAGTCACGCAAGCAATGTCTGCGGTGTAGTCGCTCCAATTCGTAAGCTCTGTAATATGGCAAAGCTTTGCGGTGCGATAACGCTCATAGATATGTGTCAAACAGCAGGTCTGATTGATGTTGATTTAAGTAGCAACGACATAGATTTTGCGGTCTTTGCCGGGCATAAAACATTGTATTCGCCTTTGGGCGTTGCCGGAGTTATCAGCAGTTTCGAGATTAAACCCGAACCGCTAATATACGGTGGCACAGGTGTTGAATCCGCAAGCCAAGCCTTGCCGGAGTCTATTCCCGAAAGATACGAGGTGGCAAGCCCAGATATTGCCGCTATTGCTGGTCTGTATGCTTCTTTACATTGGATTGAAAAGACCGGTATAGAGAACATTTGTAGCAAAGAACAGGAAAATAAGGACAAGCTGATTGCTGTTTTGAATGAATTCCCCAATGTAAAAGTTATAGATACAAAAAAGACAGAATCTATCGGAGTTGTTTCCTGTGTGTTCGAAGGATACAGCAGTGACAACATCGGCCAGATTTTAAGCAAACAGAATATTGCCGTTCGTACTGGACTTCACTGTGCGCCGTTTGCACATCAATTTCTCGGTACATTCCCATCGGGAACGGTAAGATTCAGCGTCAGCTATTTTAACACCGATGACGATTTTGAAAAGCTAGAATCGGCATTGGAGTACATTGAAGAGAATTCATAGGTGGTGATGGAATGAGTCTACAAGATATTGAAATCAAAAAAGAATACCGCTCGCGTCTTGACAATGTCGCAAGAGATTTCTATATTCCACTTCTGAATCAAGCCGTTTCATATAAACGTTCTGTAGGTTTCTTTTCATCATCAATATTGGTTGAGATTTCAAAAGGAATCATTGGGCTTGTAAAGAATGGTGGAAAGATTCAGTTGATAGCTTCTCCAAGGCTCTCAGATGAAGATGTTACTGCAATTCGCAAAGGCTACGAGCAAAGAAATAAAGTCATTCAGAATGCTTTGATAAGACAACTGAAGGACCCCGAGAACAAGTATCAGGCGGACAGGCTGAACTTCCTAGCAAACCTTATTGCAGACGGTTATCTGGACATCAAGATTGCTTTGACTGAAGACGGATCTGAAATCGGTATGTACCATGAAAAGATGGGCATTATCGAAGATGCCGAAGGAAACAGAGTTGCTTTTTCCGGTTCTAACAATGAAACGGCAAACGCACTCCTTGCAAACTATGAGACAATAGATGTCTATACGAGCTGGTCGGTAGACTTAGATCGTGTAGAAGGTAAAGAAGCCTCCTTCCAGGCAATTTGGCACGGATACGAACCAAGTATTCGAACTATAGAGTTCGAAGATCTCACCGAAGCTATTATCGAAAAATACAAGAGGACACCTGTTGAGTATGCAACTGTCGATTTCAGCGATGATGCCATACCCCAAATTGAGAAGTCATATTCCTTCTTTAGAGTGCCTGATGATATTGAGTTCTATGATTATCAGAAGGATGCAATTAACAATTGGATTCAGAAATCGTGCTGTGGTATTTATGATATGGCAACCGGCTCTGGTAAAACCTATACGGCGTTAGGTTCTATTACGGGTTTATCGCAAATGCTTGACGAAAATCTTGCTGTTATTATTGTAGCTCCGTATCAGCACCTTGTTGAGCAATGGGTAGAGGACATTGTTAAGTTTAATGTCACTCCTATTGTGGCCTACTCTTACCCTGGACAAAAGTGGCGAACACAGTTTGCAGATGCCGTAAAGGGATATAATGTCGGAGCCATAAAACATTTTTGTGTTATTGCTACCAATGCAACATTTGCTTTGGATGATTTTCAGAATATCCTTTCGAAGTTCAAGAAAAACTACTGCTTTGTTGTTGACGAGGCTCATAACTTCGGTGCGAAGAAACTGAGTTCTTTGTTACCAAAAAAGGCAAGATACAGACTTGCTTTGTCGGCTACAATAGAGCGTCACCGTGATGAAGAGGGAACGGCAGCACTAAAATCATACTTTGGACCTGTGCCTTGCATCCAATTCACCCTTAAAGATGCGATTCGCAAGAAGTTCCTTACACCGTACTACTACTATCCGATTATAACTTATCTTAATGACGAGGAATTGGAAGAGTACAATGATCTCACAAGAAAGATTATTAAGTGCGGTGGTGCAAGCAAGGAAAACCTGGAGAAGAATCCTCATGTGGAACTGCTCTTAATTAAAAGAGCGAGAATTGTCGCAGGATGCCGTGATAAGGTTGACCGATTAATTGAAGCAATGGCACCGTTTAAGGACGATAATTTCATATTGGTATATTGCGGTGCAACCAAATATGACCACGAAGGTCTTGATGATGATTCACAGATCAAGCAGATTGACGAAGTGAATTATAGATTGTACCATGATTTAGGAATGAAGGTTCGTAAGTTTACATCTTCTGAAAACCGTGAGGAACGAGAGGAAATCCGAAGGGATTTTGCTTCCGGTGATAAGCTGCAGGTTATTACGGCAATAAAGTGTCTTGATGAAGGTGTCAATATTCCCGCAATAAAAAAGGCATTTATCCTTGCAAGCAGCACAAACCCGAAAGAGTACATTCAAAGACGCGGACGCGTGTTGAGAAAAGCCAAAGGTAAAACACACGCAGAAATTTACGATTTCATTACATTGCCGCGTCCGTTGTCAGATGTTAAATTTTGCTCTCCTCAAGAGCTCGAATATGATTTGACACTTGTTAGGAAAGAGTTTGAACGTATGATGGATTTTGCCGACACATCAAACAATCCTTTTGCGATTGATTCAATAAAAGAAGAAATCCAAACTACCTATAACAATATGTTGCAAGGAGGAACCATCGATGAGTGATATGCACAACGATAATGTAGTTGAGCTTGATGAAAAGAAATTGCGTAGAATGCTCAACAGAATTTACCAGCTTGAGAGACAGAACTCGAAAACGGGTAAGTACACCGACAAGAAAATGAAAGAACAGATTGAAAATATTATTGAGGAGGAAGCCAAAAAATGCTTTTGAAAAGAGTAAAGTATCATAACTTCCGTCCCTTTATTGGCAATCAAGAAATTAAATTTACACAGGAATCTGGCAAGAATGGTCAGAACGTAACTGTAATTTTAGGACAGAATACCTTTGGTAAGTCCACGTTTGTTTTGTCATTCATCTGGTGCCTGTACGGTGAAAGCCGCTTCGATCATCCCAACGATATTCTCAATAAAAAGGTTGAGAAGAAAATGTCCTTTGGTCAGCAGGAAACTGCCTGGGTAGAAGTTGAGTTTGAGGACGGCGACTGTGTATACACTGTTAGACGCACACAGCTCTTTACTATGGGGCAGAAGGGACATCTCAACGCAAACGATACAGAGGTTAGCATGTCCTATGTAACCTCCAAGGGAGAGACTAAAAACCTCGGCAAGTTCCAGCATGAGGTCAATGACGCCATCAGAGCAATCCTTCCTGTAGATTTGTCTTCTTTCTTCTTCTTCGAAGGAGAAAAAGATAATGCCATCAAGAAAAAGGATCTTGGCAGATCAGTAAGAACTCTTTTAGGCCTTGAGGCATTTGAGAATATGCGCAAGCACCTGCACGGTGAATCGGACAACCCAGCTGCCGGTAGTGTTATGGGTTATTATCTAGATAAAGAGGGCGACGAGAGCGACGATAAGGCTAAAAAGGAACTTGAGAAGAAGACAAAGGCTGAAGCAGACCTTGCTGAGATTCTTAAGCGCATCGAGGAGATTCGTTCTGAGATCAAGTCATATGAAACGAAGATTGATCAGATCAATGAATCTCTTCGTCAGGCAGCACCATCTAAGGAACTTCAAAAGAGACGCGATGCTATTAAGAAGGAGCTGGCTGAACAAGAAGAGACACTCAAGAAGAATTATAAGAAGCTTCTTAAACTGTTCAGCACAGATTCTATGCCTTTGTTCATCATGCCATTCCTCGATAAGGCCGCTGATCGTCTGAGAGAAATGGACGTTGCCGACAAGGGAATTAAAGGCATTGAGGCTACCGCAATTCTCGAGCTCCTAGGCCGTGGCGTTTGTCTGTGTGGTACTGATTTGAAGCCCGGCACCTTGGCATACAAGAATGTCGAGAAGTATATCGACTACATTCCTCCGAAGTCTGTTGGTACTTTAGTGCGTGATATGCTTGAGACCATTGACGGCAACGAAGAAAAGAGCAAGAAGTTTATCGAGGAGTTTGAAGATATTTACAAGGATATCCAAAAAAACAAGGCTCGTATTGATGAGCTTGAACGTGAGGAAAAGGAAAAACTCGCTGAAATTGCAAAGATCGGTAATGTTGATACAACCGATGCTGAGCAGAATTTGTATACATATAAGCAACGCATCAATGAACTGACTGATGAACTCGAGAAGAGATGCAGTGAAGAAGGAAGCAAACGTTCTGAAATCTCTACTGCAGAGAACAACTTCAACATGTACAAGAGTAAGAGCGATAAGGCTAAGGAATATCATCTGTACTACTCTTATGCAGAAGCTCTGTACAACTGGGTTAACGTAAATTACAACAAGAAAGAGCAGTCTATGCGCGAGCGCCTGAGCGACTATGTTGCAGAACTCTTTAATAATATGTACTCCGGTAAGAGAGAGGTTGTTATTGACGATCAGTATAACATCAGTGTTGTATCCGATGACGGCAACATGGCTCTTACAGGTGGTCTGAAGGTGATTGCATACTTTGCTTTCGTTGGCGGTCTTGTAAAGCTTGCATATGAAGTAATGCAGGAACGTGAGCAGGATGAAGAGGGCAATGCACAGACCTTGGGTGAGCACTATCCGCTTGTTCTTGATGCTGCGTTCTCTCACGCTGATGAAACTCACACTAAGAATATTGCAAAAGAGCTTGCTGGTGCTGCTCATCAGTTGGTGTTTGCTGTTATGCCTAAAGACTGGGCATATGCAAAGGAAGGCTTAACCGGTAAAGTTAGCAAGATTTATGAGCTCAAAAAGATTGATGAGAGCGAAGCTCAGATCGTGGAGGTGAATTGAGATGGCTGTAGGCATTATTGAAAAGAGCAATAACGGTCTGTTTGAAAACGAGATCGAAATGAATGGAAACTATGCGACCATAGTCAGACACCTGAAGGATGACCTAGGCATATTCACAACATTCAGAGAAGCTTATGTTACGGCTGCTGTTCTTGGTTTCGTTCATAAGAGAACCGAAACTGAGGGAACCCAGGACAAGGTACAGGCTGCATCTATTTTCCCAAATGAACTGAATAAGCGTAAGCATGATCTGCGCCTGTTGTACAGAATCATTATGCTTGTTCAGGATGAACCGAACTTCACAATTGAAGACTATATGAATCGTGCATTTAGAGATGATGCTGAGGAAGCAAATGCTGAAAGATTAAAGCAGAATATGGCTACCTTCAATTCTTATGTTTGCGGTGGTTTTGAGTATCTTCAAGAGAAGTTTGGGCAGCTCGATAAGACAGAAGATGTTGTTGATGCCGTATACGAGATGGTTCACGATTTTGCAGTCGATATGGAACTGCTCGAGGATGGTGACCTGCCAGATTTTGTTCCGACATTTGATTAAGGATTGAGGGAGAAACAATGCCTAAAAATTATAGTTCTCCGTTGGATGGAGTATCTATTGAAGATATTATGTCGGAGGTTGGCCATGAGTCAGCCTCTGACTCCACATCTTCGTCACAACGCCGGAGTGGACGACAATCGAGTAGTTCAGTTGAGTATCGAATCATTAGGAACTTTGGCAAGTTGTCCAATAGGAAGAATGCTCCGACATTTGCATTGGTAGATTGGAATGGCTACGAACGTTTTGATTTGCGATCTTGGAATGAAGACTATACGGTGCCCTTTAAGGGATTAACTTTTAGTGAGGATGAGGCGACGACCCTTTTGAAAGCTTTGTCTAATTATGTTCCTAAGCAGTATATCAACCCCCTTCACGTTACCGAAATGGGCAAAACCAAAGCAAAAATATATTATGTGATTGCGGAATTATCCTTTGCTACAGTTAAAGATATTGTATGGAACAAGCAGGTTTCTATCGTTGACTGGGGGTACGGTCCTAAATACGATTTTCGTAAGTGGACCGAGAATTTTGAGAAGTGCAGTAAGGGCATCTGCTTAAATCAGAGTGAGATTGATTCCTTGTTGGGGATCTTGGAGAACCTGGATTTATAAGAAGCATTAACCAGGCGGATTAGAGGTGATATTCGATGGTTTTAGAAACGGCAATTGAAGAGCTTGACCTAAGCATGAGATTGTTCCATAGATTAAGAAGAGCCGGTCTTGAAACGGTGAATGACATTGTGTCCTTAACTTGGCAGGATCTTAAGCAGAGAGCACGATTGACGCCACTTCTGATGGAGGAGATTATATCTCGCTTAGACCAAGCTGGTTTCAGACTTCTAAACTGTCCTGTAGAGCGTTACGCAACGGCAGACGAGTGTGTCAAAGAAATAAAGAGGCAGATACGTCTTTCAAACTCCAACACGTTGCGCCTTGAATTCCTACCTCCTGATCCTGGAAGTTATACCAAGGGTGGAAAAGGTTATACGATATATTTCAACATACACAGTTTGCTGACGAAGCCGATTAAACTGTCGATCTGTGATAGCGGAGTTTTTGCTAACAAGCGTCAGTGGAATAGAGATTACAATTATACCGGACATACGCTGTCGAATGAATATGTTTTTCCGACAATTCCACGCACCGTTGGTCAGATATTCCTGACCGAAAATGCTTCATATGAAGAGTTGGAGAAGGGGGATTTTTACACAGTCTCTTTCGAATGCGAAAAAAACAACACTTTGTATTTTTACAAGTACGTATACCTTGGAAACGGTCAGTGGGAGTTCTACGACTATTATGAGGTTGAGAAATAGGAGAGTGTTATGCTGTTCTCGGAGCTAATTGAAAAGATACTACAAAAACGGAATATTTGCTAATGTGCGATAAAGAAGTAATAGAAGTGTAAAAAATTTTGCCGTTCCTATCCGGCACTTAGGGCTGTGTCGGATAGGTCAGGCGTTAGGCTTCCGGCAAGTCTATCTTGCCGACAAAG
>CALXIQ010000003.1 GCA_944388405.1 uncultured Ruminococcus sp.
GATTAAAGGAGAATAAGACTATGGAAAAAATTCCGAACAACCATTCAAACAACCCGACAACAGGCATTGAGGATTACAACATGTCCGATGTACGGCTGACAAACGCCTATCTTAAGAATGCAAACGATATTATGCGAAAGTATCTTTTGTCACTGGATGTGAATAAGCTTGCGGCAGGCTTCCGTGAAATGGCAGGTATTGCCCACAGCGAATCTCCCTACGGCGGCTGGGAAAGCGGACTTATCGGCGGTCATTCGGTGGGACATTATATGCTTGCGCTGGCTCAGGAATATGCCCTTTCTTTGTCAGAAGAGCCTGATGTCCTCATATTGGAAAAGCTCAACGCCCTTATCGACGCTCTGAACGAAGCCCAGATAAAGGAGGACGGCGTTGTAAACGGTCAGCCGGTGAAAAAGGGATTTCTTTTCTCGGCTGCGCCAAAAAATCGCAGCGACCCCCAGCCTTTGTACGGCGAGCAGCAGTTTGATAACATCGAACTGGGAAAGGACGACCTTTTCACACAAGCCTGGGTGCCCTGGTATACAATGCACAAAATACTTGCCGGACTGGTGGGAGCTTATAAGCTTACAGGCAATAAAAAGGCGCTTGAAACCGCCGACCTGCTGGGGAGCTGGGTCTACAACCGGGTGAAAAACTATGACACAACATTTGTTGATGGCGCAACCACCCTGAAGCAACAGGTTCTCAGTGCAGAATACGGCGGCATGAACGACGCCCTCTATGAGCTGTACAAGCTGACCGGCAATCCAAATCATGCAAAAGCTGCCCATATGTTTGACGAAATACCGTTGTTTGACCAGCTGTATAACAACATCGACATACTCCCGGGAAAACACGCAAACACTACCATACCTAAGATAATCGGTGCACTCAACCGCTACAGAACCTGCAAACAAATGGGGAATAAGCTTCTGGCAGATTCGCCCGACAGTCATGAAATCGGCTACTACCTCACGGTGGCGGAGAATTTCTGGGATATAGTAATAAACAGCCACACATACATAACCGGCGGCAACAGCGATAGCGAGCTTTTTAAAGAGCCTCACACCTGCGACGCCCACCGCAGCAACATAAACTGCGAAACCTGCAATACCTACAATATGCTCAAGCTTTCAAGAGAGCTTTACAAAATCACCGGCTTGCGCAAATATGCCGATTACTACGAAAATACTTTTATGAACGCCATTGTTTCAAGCCAGAACCCTGAAACCGGAATGACAATGTATTTTCAGCCTATGGCATCGGGATATTTCAAAGTTTATTCCGACCCATACGAAAACTTCTGGTGCTGCACCGGCTCTGGCATGGAGAGCATGACAAAGCTTAACGACAGTATCTACTACAGAAAAGGCAGTACCGTAATTGTTAATCAATACATAAGCTCCGTGCTTACAAACAAGGAAAACGGTGTTGTAATCACACAGCAAGCCGAGATTCCCTACGGTGAAAAAGCCGCATTTAAAGTGACTTTTTTAAACTCGGAAAATAAAGGAACTGCCGACAAAACCGTATCGATTATGCTACGTATTCCCGACTGGACGGTGGACTGCCCGGTTATAAAAGTAAACGGCGTCGAGTTTGATTATGCTCCGTCAGGCGGCTACGCCACTATAACCGGGCTTGGCGACGGAGATTCATTAGAAATCACCCTCCCCATGAAGTTTCAGGCATACGGGCTTGACGGCAGCAACAGGGTTGTGGCATTTAAATACGGACCTGCACTGCTCAGCGCAAATCTTGGGAAAATTATAACAACCAAAAATACCCAGCACACCGAAAATCACGGGATTGAGGTAAGAAAGCCTCTGCGTATGGAAGGGCTTGACGAGTATATTGTCATCGATTCCGAGTATGGAACACCTGAAAAGTGGCTTGATAAGCTTGATGAGAATGTGATAAAAACGGAAAGCAAACTTGAATTCAGACTGAAAAACACCAACCGAAGCGAGCTTGTGTTCACTCCCCACTACAGCAAATACAATCAGTATTACGGAATATACTGGTATCTTTCTTCCGATTGCAAGCAATAAAACTCTGCTTTAAAAATGAATAAGCGTCCTTATTGTGAGCCAAACTAACTCTATACTATGTTTTCACAGGAGGATGCTTATGAACGAAATGTTTTGCTTTCAGTGCCAGCAGACCGCTCACAATACAGGCTGCAACGGCAAAGCCGGAGTCTGCGGCAAAAAAGCCGATACCGCCAATTATCAGGATGAGCTTGTGGGCGCGCTTATAGGTCTTGCAAGAGCGGCAAAGTCGGGAAATCCCACCGCCCGTACCGACGAACTCATGCTCAAAGGGCTTTTCACAACTATCACTAACGTAAATTTCAACGACGTTACAATCAAGAAGCTGAAAACGGAAGTGGAAAAGGAAAAGGGCAGAATCAACGCCGATAAGTTTGACGACTATGATATGAAAAATCTCTGGGATGAGCATGAGGATATCCGCTCGCTGAAATCACTGGTGCTCTTCGGAATAAAGGGCATGGCGGCTTACGCTTATCACGCATTTATTCTTGGTAAAACCGACAGCGAAGTCAACAGATTTTTCTATGATGCCCTTTATGCCATCGGCGAAAAGAAAACTCCGGATGAGCTGCTTGCATTGGTGCTTAAAACCGGTGAGGTCAATCTGAAATGTATGGCTATGCTTGATGCCGCAAACACTGAGGCTTATGGCAATCCCGTGCCGACGGAAGTACCTCTTACTATTGAAAAAGGTCCTTTTATTGTAGTCAGCGGTCACGACCTCCATGACTTAAAGCTGCTGCTGGAGCAGACAAAAGACAAGGGAATAAACATCTACACCCACAGCGAAATGCTGCCTGCTCACGGCTATCCCGAGCTTAAAAAATATCCTCACCTCAAGGGCAATTTCGGCACCGGCTGGCAAAATCAACAGTCGGAGTTTCACAACATCCCTGCACCTATTTTATTTACTACAAACTGTATCATGCCCCTTCGTCAAAGCTACTCTGACAGAGTGTTCACCACCTCGGTGGTTTCATATCCCGAGCTTGTCCATATCGACGAGAACAAGGATTTTACTCCCGTGATTGAAAAAGCCATCGAATGCGGCGGTTACGACGAGGACAAACACATGACGGGAATGAACGGCGGCAGCACTGTTACAACCGGTTTTGCCCGTAACGCTGTGCTTTCCAATGCCGATAAAATCATAGACCTTGTAAAGAGAGGCAAAATCAAGCATTTCTTTCTGATAGGCGGCTGCGACGGAGCATCTCCAAGCCGCAGCTACTATACCGATTTTGCAAAGCTTACGCCGCCTGATACGATTATCCTTACCCTTGCCTGCGGAAAATACCGCATCAACGACCTTGACTTAGGCGACATCGAAGGAATCCCCAGAATACTTGACTGCGGACAATGCAACGACGCCTACAGCGCAATACAAATCGCCCTTGCCCTTGCCGAGGCGTTTAACTGCGGCGTCAACGACCTGCCGCTGACTATGGTGCTTTCCTGGTACGAACAGAAAGCGGTGTGTATCCTCCTTACGCTGCTGTATCTTGGCATCAAGAATATGTATCTCGGTCCTACAATTCCTGCTTTCGTTTCTCCGGGAGTGCTGAAAATATTAGTTGAAAACTATAACCTCACTCCCACAGGCGAACCGAAAGCCGACCTTGATAAAATCCTCAATCGCTGACATCGTGAATTTTATCCCCCCCTTGCAAGCGTAAATTTAATCCTTATTTTACAGTGAAAACTCCGTTGTCACCTTGTTGGCGGCGGAGTTATTTTTAAATGTGGGAATGCAAAAATGCCCTTCGCTATTAATATCATTACTTTGTTTAATATAATTATATTGACATAACGTCTGACAAGGTTTACAATGTGATTAAAGTTGAAAGGAGGTTTTTCTCATGACCGAAAAACTGCTTATATGCGATGAGTGGGAATTTTCAAAACAGCCCTTTGGAACTGAGTATTCTGAGGATTTCTGCTGGGAGAAAATCGACATTCCTCACGACTGGCTGATTTACGACGCAAAAAATCTGTACGAAACATCTACAGGCTGGTACAGGAGAAAATATTTTTATCAAAAGTCTGATGAAAAAATATTCATACGCTTTGACGGAGTGTATATGGACAGCTCCGTTTATGTCAACGAAAAAAAGGCAGGCGAATGGAAATACGGCTATTCCACCTTTGAATTTGATATAACCGAGCTTCTCTGCGAGGGAGAAAACCTGATAACAGTGAGGGTAAATTACCAAAGCCCCAATTCAAGATGGTATTCGGGCGCAGGTATTTTTAGAAAGGTTCAGATTATCAAAAGACCTCCCGTTCACATTGCGGCGGACGGAGTTTATATCAATGCGGTAAAAAGCAAGGGCTGTCCTGAAAACTGGACAGTTACTACCTTTGTGGAGATTTCAAAGGCTCTTGAAGATGGTAAACTGGTTCAGAGAATTTACAATGAGGACGGCGAACTTGTAAAATATGAAACTGCTTTTAACTCCCAGAACCCCACAAGCAGCGTTGAGGTTTCAGGGGTTAAGCTTTGGGATATAAATTCGCCATGCCTTTACAGCCTTGAAACAACTGTGTTTGACGGCGACAGGGAAATTGATAGAAGCGTTGTGACTTTCGGCTTCAGAACTATTGAATTTACAGCTGACAAAGGCTTTTTCCTAAACGAACGCCATGTTAAACTCCACGGTTGCTGCGAACACCATGACCTGGGCGCTCTGGGAGCGGCATTCAACAAGTCCGTTATGGCGGCACGGCTTGAAAAGCTGCGCAGCATGGGCATAAACGCCGTGAGAACCTCTCACAATATGCCCGCCGAGGAGCTTATGGAGCTTGCGGACGAAATGGGATTTTTAATTCTGTCGGAAGGCTTTGATATGTGGGAAAAGCCCAAGACAAAGTACGACTACGCCAGATTTTTCGGCGACTGGGTAGAAAAAGATGTGGCCTCATGGATACGCCGCGACCGCAATCATCCCTCAATTATCGGCTGGAGCATAGGAAACGAAATTTACGACACTCACGAAAGCCTTAGAGGTCTTGAAATTACAAAAATGCTGTACTCCCTTGTGAGGAAGCACGACTTTATGAAAAACGCATATGTTACCATCGGTTCAAACTATATGCAGTGGGAAAACGCTCAGAAGTGCGCCGATTTTCTGGGACTTGCTGGCTACAACTACGGCGAGCGTCTGTATAATGAGCATCACGAAAAGCATCCTCAGCGCATGATTTACGGAAGCGAAACTTCTTCGGTTGTTCACAGCCGTGGAATTTACCACTTTCCTCTTTCAATGCAGGTGCTGACAAACGATGACGAGCAGTGCTCCTCCCTGGGCAACTGCACCACCGGCTGGGCGGCAAAGAACACCGAAGCTTGCATAATCGACGACCGTGACGCCGAGTTCTGCGCAGGTCAGTTTATCTGGACGGGCTTTGACTATATCGGAGAACCTACTCCCTATCAGACCAAAAACAGCTACTTCGGTCAGATTGATACCGCAGGTTTCGTAAAGGATAGCTACTACATCTTCAAGGGCGAGTGGACAGATTACAAAACCGACCCGTTTGTGCACATCTTCCCCTACTGGAGTTTTAACGAGAGTGAAATAATTGACGTGCGTGTATGCTCAAACGCCCCTGAAGTAGAGCTTTTCAAGGACGGTGTTTCTCAGGGCAGGTTTGCTATCGACCACAAAAATGGTATCGACCTTATTGCCGATTACAGCCTTGAATTTTCAAAGGGCACTCTTGAAGCGGTGGCTTACGATGAAAACGGTCAGGTTATTGCCCGTGATGTGAAAAAATCCTTTGGTGACAGCGTTAAGCTTATGGCTAAAGCGGATAAGGACTGCATTAAAGCCGATGGCGAGGAGATAACAAGAGTTGAAATCTGGGCGGTTGACCGGGAGGGCGTGCCCGTTGAAAACGCCAACAACCGTGTGTTTGTACAGGTAGAAGGTCAGGGTCGCCTGATGGGTCTTGACAACGGCGACAGCACCGACTACGACCAGTACAAAACTTCGGACAGAAGGATGTTCTCCGGCAAGCTTATGGCGTATATCGGCTCTCTTACCGAAGCCGGCGAGATAACTGTTTCGCTTTCATCAAAGGGTCTGGAGCCCTGTCAGGTTAAGATTACCGCCTGCGAAAGCCCGGTACGCAAGGGCGTTTCCTGCATTGAAAGAATACCTGAAAACGACATGAAAAACAAGGACGATATTCCTGTAAGAACGGTAAGTCTTTCTGCAGGCTCAAAGCTACTCACCCCCGACGCTCCCACAACCGAAATTGAATACACTGCCCTCCCCGAAAACAACAACGGCGGCGACATTGACTTTAAGGTTGTAACCTTCAGGAACATCAAATCCCCCATTGCCGACTGCACCGTGGAAAACGGCAAAGTTATGGTAACGGCAAAGGGCAACGGTCAGTTTAAACTTCGTGCGCTGTGCAAAAATCACGATAAAAGATATCATGTAATCTCAGAGCTGACAATGACCTCAGAAGGATTTGACACCACCTATGTTGAACCCTATTCCTTTGTGCTGGGCGGACTTTATTCCGACAGCTCCGAAAGGGTTTCAAACGGAATTGAAAGAGGTGCAAAATTCGGCGGAGGTCACGCTTACATAGGCTTTGCAAATGTGGACTTCGGCGAGTTTGGCTCCGATACCGTTACAGTTCAGATTTTTGCCAACACCAACGACCCTGTAAATGTGTACTTCTACGACGGAAATCCCGACAAGGGCGGAGAGCTTCTGGGCAAATACACCTATGACCTCTCACCCATATGGCTTACCTATCAGCCTATGACCTACACACTGCCAAAGCGTCTCAAGGGCGTTCACGATTTCTACATTGGGTCTGATTTCTGCTATGATATCAAGGGCTTTGAATTTGAAAAGCAGTCAAAGGAGTTTTCTGTGCTTTATGCAAATCAGGCGAACGATATCTACGGCGACGCCTACAAGGTTGAAGAGGAAGCCGTTACGGGAATACTAAACAACGTCTGCCTTGAATTCGGCGAGGTTGATTATTCTGAGGAAACGCCCGCTTCGGTTACAATCTGCGGCAAAACTCCCCTTGAGGTAAACAGCGTTCACGTTCAGCTTAAGGGCGAGGAGGAACACAGAATCCTGTGCGATTTCAAGAACAGCTCTGATTTTTCACAGCAGACCTTTGATGTGAACATTCCCAAGGGAAAATACCAGCTTTCGGTAACCTTCCTCCCCGGAACGGAGTTTGACTTGAAGTGGATTAGATTTAATAAAGATTGATAGCAAATAAATGTTTAAAGGGACAGTCAAACGGCTGTCCCTTTTTTGGTTTATATACCGATGCACAGCCAAACCTTGTTTAAAACCAATGCTCGGACAAACTTCCCTTGACGGTTACAAACCGATAGCCCAACCACAACGAAGCGAACGTTAGTGAGCGGATCGATATTAAAAAAAACAAACTTCCCTTGACGGTTACAAACCGATAGCCTTTACAAAACGAAGCGAGGTCCTGAGCGCGGACGGCGCAATTCGCGAGCCGTTCACTGACGCTCACTTGGTTTGATGAGTGGGTAAGTTTGTTGCCGCAATCAAAGCAAGCATAAGACCAGACTATTTTGGTTTATATACCGATGCACAGCCAAACCTTGTTTAAAACCAATGCTCGGACAAACTTCCCTTGACGGTTACAAACCGATAGCCTTTACAAAACGAAGCGAGCACCGCGAGCGGATCAATATTAAAAGAAAAAAGACAGCCGGGGGCTGTCTTCTAACTTGTGTAAAAATTTTGGAGAGAATGAAACGAGCTAAGAGTTAATTCACTTAGTGTTTTCATTCTTTTTCTTTCTTTGTTCTACAATTAATATTATACACGATTGCCGAAAAACTTCAACAACAATACAATTACATTTTGCTACAGATTAGTTACAACTGCCTTTTTTTGATGTAACCGTTGAGCGAATTAGTTATTGAGCCGCACCGTATTGCTCACGATATTCCAGCATTTTGTCGAGATATTCCTTGCCTTCAACAATTCCGTCACGAATGGCACTGATAATATCCTCCATGTTGACGATAGAGTAAACCTTTACTCCGAAATCAAGGTATGCCTGCTCAACAGCAGAAGCGTCGGTGTCAAGGGCTTTTTCCATTCTGTCTACGGTGATTACCATGCCAGTGATGTCAACATCGGCGGCGGATTTAAGCTTGGGTACAGATTCCCTTAACGCCTTGCCGGAAGTCATTACGTCGTCGACGATAATAACCTTTTCCTTGTCGCAAAGCTTTTTACCTACAAACATTCCGCCCTCGCCGTGATCCTTTGTCTCCTTGCGGTCAAAGCAGTAGGAAACATCGTACCCGTATTTTGTGCCCAGAGCAATTACCGCCGCCACCGCAAGAGGTATGCCCTTGTATGCCGGACCAAACAGCGTTTCAACGGGGATTTTGTTGTCAACTATGCAGTCAGCATAAAACTCTCCCAGCCTTGCAAGCTGCGCTCCCGTTTTGTAATTTCCGCAGTTGATGAAATAGGGAGCTTTTCTGCCGCTTTTCAGCGTGAACTCTCCGAAGGTCAGCACTCCGCTGTCCACCATAAATTTAATGAACTCTTCCTTATAGGTCATAAACTACACGTCCCTTCATTTTAATAAGCATATATATTATAGCATATTCCCCTCCCCTGCGCAAGCCCGGAGCGCCTCCGTGCAAAAACTTAACAAAAGGACGTTTCCCTGCACTCAGGCAGAGAAACGTCCTCCTATTATTCCTTAACGGTTATTATCCAGCCGCCGCAGTTGTCCATAGATACAATCTTTTCGCTCCCCTGTGGGATTTTCAGGCTCTCCCCCTGCTGACGTGAAATTATGTAGCCGTCGTACTCATAGAACTTGCCGATTTCAAGACTTTCTATGTATTCTTCCAAGGTTTCATGCTCAAGACTTATTATCTCCGAGTGGGGCAACCCTACGTATCTTATGTGCCACGGCTCGTAGTCAATCTGAGTGACACTCTTTTCAAACAGCGGATACCTTATTATAAACCCGTACTCGCCGCAGTTTGAGTTGACAAACTGCCCGGCTGCGGATTTCAAAAATCCCATGCCCGCATAGCCGTCGGTGTAAACATCGAGGGCAAGCCCCGTCTGATGCTCGCTTGAACCTGCCGCCATAGCGGTGTCAGACCCCTTCTCAGACAGAATGTCATCCTGCTCTTCGGCGGTACGGTAGGAGGACATAATGTAAAGATTCTCCCCCGTTTCGTCTTTCACCGCTTGGGAAAGACTTTCAAAGCTTTTGTGGGCGCATCGGTTAAACTCCGCTCCGCTGTCTTTGTATTCGTATATTTCCGCCGAAAAGTTGCCAGGCAAAGGGTTGTCGGTATTTACAATCATCAGGCTTTGATTTACAATACAGCCCCTTTGCTCAAGGTCGCTGATGTCAATACTTTCAAGGTCGAGGCTGTCCTCCCTTACCTCAGAGAGCTTGGCGCTTTCGGTGAGCCTGCTCAGCTGCTGTTTTACAATAAATCTGAGATCAGACCTGAGGGCAAGCACCACTGCCGCCGCCACTACAAGCAGGAGCAAAATCAATGCTGCCCTGCAAAAAAGCTTTTTTCTTTTAAACATATTGTTGTCATCCTTTTTTCTGTCTTATTTTTTTATTTTCCGCATTACACGCTTTCTTCGGTATCAGTGCATTTCTGCAACAGCACAACCGCCTTGAAAACATCGCCGTCCAGCTCGATTCTGAAAGCTCCGCCGCAGGCTTCGGTGAAGGTTTTGGCTATGGAAAGTCCCAGACCGTTTCCGCCATCGGTTCTTGATTTGTCCCCTCTGGTAAATCTCTCGGTTATCTCTTCGGGGGTGAAGGTCATCTCATAGCTGGCGGTGTTTTTCATCTCAAGCCTTATATAGTCTTTCTCCTCTTTAAGCTCTACAAATATCCTTGTGCCCTCCATTGAATAGTTAAGGGCGTTGTCTATAAGATTCTGGAACACCCGATAAAGCTTGTTTCCGTCGGCTGTTATCATTGCAGACTCAGGCTCTATATTTATCCTTATTTGTCTGCCGCTTTTCTCTATTTTGTCTCCGGCGTCGGCAAGCGCCTGATTAAGCAGTATTACCGCGTCCAGCTTCTCCATATCTATATCTACTCCGCTGGTGGCTTTTGCAAGAGAAAATACGTCTGCAACTATATTTTTAAGCTTATCGGCTTTTTGTTCGAGAATCTTAACGTAATCCATCGCTTCATCCGGAAGATCCTCCGCTTTAAGCAGATCTATATAGCTTATAATTGAAGTAAGGGGAGTTTTCAGGTCGTGTGAAACGTTGGTTACAAGCTCTATCTTCATTCTTTCCGACTGAACCTGCTTTTCCACCGACTCTTTGACGTTTTCGGAAATTTCCGAAAGCTTGCGGCTGTTGCTGAATACGGGGGAAGTTTCGGGTATGGCTTCGTCAAACTCCTCTCCCCTGCTCATTTTATCTATCTGATTGTCAAGGCTGTCTATATCTTTGTAAATTCTGAATTGAGTTACAATAAACCAAATGAAGTATACAACATAAGCGATCAAGGCTATCAACCCAATAGGATTATTTGAAGAAGTATTGACAGAATAAGCATAATCGTACAGTATTATCGCCGCTATAACCGTAACCCCTGTGAAAATCCACTGGCGGATATAAAGCTTGCGAGATACCGACTGGCTGTCGTACCTTGCAAACAATCCAAGGCGGCGGAGATTTACCTTCGCCCAGCCTATAAAGCTTTTGCAAAGTCTGACAATATAAAAGTCTTTCCAGAAGCTGTGAAGCTTAAGCTTGCTGACTGCGCCCAGCACAAATCCCAGCACAACTGCGCATAACGCTGTTACCGCTCCGCTTAAAATCCAGAAGGAATAAGGTTTTCCCACTTCAATAAGATTGTCAATAATTCTTATAAAGCCGCGGTATTCAGCTAAAAGAAACACAGCCGCAGTAAATACAACGACTATCCCTGCAATAAGAAATTCGGTATGCCATCTTCCGAACACCGCCGCATATTTCCACTTGACCTGACCGTCCCCCGAATAGCCGCATACTACAATAAGATATACTACGCATAAAAGAAGTACAAATGCTGCCACAATTATTTGCACAATAATCCGATTGCCCTCACTGACCGCTGCGCTGAAAGCCGCCTCTGCCGCCGCAAGTCTGTCGGCTTTGGGTGCAAGCAGCACGGTTATATCGTCATCGTCAAGATATTCAAAGGAATAGCCCTCCAGATCCTCAACAGCCACCTGAACCGTAATACTGCCGTCAGAATTGTAATATCCGTCATAATAGGATTCGTAATAGGAATAATCGGGGTTGCTGCCGTCGATTACTACTGTCTGGGAGCCTCTTATAATGTAGGCCTTTTCCGGGTCGTTTATATCAAAATCGTAAACATACATATCCGCATTAGGGCCGTAGCATAAAATATATCTCCCTGCGCTGTCGTAGCCCGACCAGCCTACCGGCACAGAGCTTATGTTATACTCTTCATATTCGTAAAACACATTGTTTCCCGGAAAGCTTGAATAGATAACGTGCTGTCCGATGCTGTCGCTCTGATATTCGCTGTCGGTTTCAACTGTGTTTTCGCGCCTTACATACCAGCAGCGGGAGCTGTTTTTAAAGCTTTCAATCTGACTTTCCTCCACTATAACTCCGTTAAGACTGTCAATGTTGGTCAGGGAGTTTTCGCCGTATGACACATAATAGTCAAAAAAATCACTCTCTATAACGGGTACGCCGTTTTCGCTGTGGATTGTGAACATATCGGGATATTCGTAGGCCTCCAAGGCTCTTGTAAGATTGGTTAAAAGCTCATCGCTTCCCGAAAACTCGCCGTTTTCAAAGTTCCTGAGATATACCGTTGCGGTGGCGCACAGAGCCTGATAAAGATAATCCTTTCCCGAAAGATACTCCTCGCTTAAGGTGTATTCATCTTCAAAGTAATACCCCACGTTGTACTGGTGCTGGTCATACTCCATCGCCCAGCCAAGTATGCAAAGTCCCATTATGCAGGTAAGCAGGAAGGCAAAGGCTCTTAACGCCCCTGATGTGATGAATTTTTTGACCTTGCGCTTTTTAGAATCGCTTTGTACGTCTTTTGCAGGCTCATCAAAAACCTGCTCCTCAGATTTTTTCGATTTTGTATCCAATTCCCCACACCACCTTTAAATATCTGGGCTCACGAGGATTTATCTCTATCTTTTCACGGATATGACGAATATGCACCATAACGGTGTTTTCAACGGCATAAGCGTCCTCGTTCCACACCTTTGAATAGATTTCCTCCGCCGAAAAAATCTTGCCTGCGTTGCGCATCAGCAGTTCAAGAATTTTCAGCTCAGTAGCCGTCAGCTTGACCTGCTCTCCGTCCACCTCCAGAGTTTTGGCTGAGGTGTCGAGAGCAAGTCCGCCTATTTTTATAATATCCGTTTTGTTTGTGTCAGCAGAGCCTAAATGAATGTAACGCCGCAGGTTGGATTTCACCCTTGCCACCAGCTCCATGGGATTATAGGGTTTTGTGATGTAATCGTCCGCACCCATTGAAAGCCCCAGCACCTTGTCGGTGTCCTCCGATTTGGCGGAAAGCACGATTATGGGGATATTCCTGGTGGTTCTTATTTTCATCATTGCCGAAAGTCCGTCCAGCCTGGGCATCATTATGTCGATAAGAATAAGATTTATATTTCTGTTGGAAGCCAGCTTGTCAAGAGCGTCAAGTCCGTCGTACGCACGGATAACCTCATAATCCTCCTTTTCAAGCAGCTTTGCGATAGCCGCCACAATATCCTTATCGTCGTCCACAACCAGAATGCAGCCGTTTTCCATTTAAGCTCAGTCCTTTCCTTGTACGATTGAATTATATAACACACTTTTTAAGTTCAACCGAATGTATTTCTTAAAAATATCTTAACCGTACTTATTATAGCATACCAACACCGCTCTTACAACCGAAAATTTATTTCTCTCCCCTCAGACGCAAAAATCCGCCATCACATAATGTGATGACGGATTGGGTTTAGTTTAATGCTTACCGCAAGGAATGACAGCTACCGCCGTGAAATAAGCAAAAGTTTTGTAAGCCCCAGCCATTCTCTTATCCAATAGGTGAACAAAAATCTCGGCTCAGTCTGGGCGGAAATTCCGTGAACTTCCTTTACTCCGTGATTTTTGGCGATAAGACCGGCTCTGTACTGATGAAAGCCGTCGGTGACAATGGTAATACGCCGCTCAAGCCCCAGGGCGTCGATAATCTCAAGGGAATTTTCTATGTTTTCATCGGTAGAGGTGGATTTATCTTCCTTTATAATCCGCTCCTCGTCAATTCCCTTTGACACAAGATACCGCTTCATGGCTTCCGCTTCGGGAATTTTTTCATCTCTGCCCTGACCGCCCGACACTATGCAGCTGACGTTTTTATGCTCCTGCATATATTCATAAGCCGCATTAAGCCGCCGCCTTAACATTCTGGAGGGTCTTTCCCCCACCACCTTGCAGCCTAAAACCACAAGTATATCAGGCTTCTTTGGACTTCTTCTCATAGCCCTAAGCATATTTACCGACAGCACAAAAGCATAAACCGCCGCCCCGGACAGCAGCAGTATTATCACCATAAGCAGTACCTTTCCGCCGTCGCTTTGCCAGATTATGCCCCACAGCATTACAAACTCATCCCAGCCGCAGGTGACAAACAGCGCCGCCAGCGATATTACGATTCCGACGGCATTTCCTGCGTTTATAACAGGAAGCGGCACCAGAAACAGTACCAACAGAACCATTTCCAGCGCCGTGAAAATTTGCCTTAATCCCATCAGGAGTTAGCCGCTTTAAGTGTTGTCACGCTGCCATCGTCAGCGGTAAGGGTAAGAGTCATTACATCAAAAGTATAACTGTATGACACAGCTTCCCCGCCGTCGGTAGAAACTTCAAAGCCGTCGGCAGTCTGGGTATAGGTCATATTCACGCTCTCATCTGAGCCGTAAGGGGCAACAGTACCCGTTCCGTCGCCGTTAAACACCCATTCATTCAGATATGTTCCCTCAGCGTCTACCTCATAATATGTTCCGCTTATGGGGATAAACTCAATCTTTGTCCACTCATATGCCGAACCGTTTCTTTCAAACGTAAGCACATTGCCGTCATAGGTATATTCCACCGGGTCGGAATCGTCAACGCCGCCGCGGTTTATTAAAATAGTATCGGCAGTCTGCTCAATTTCAACCGGAACTCCCGTAACCTCGCCCATGCCAATAAGATAGCTTTCGTTCTCGCCAATTATAACATAGTTTTCCTCCACGCCGTCTACGGTTTCGGTAAATATTCCCGAAACCGGGATAACCTCGCCGTCCTGGCTGTCATCAGCCTGTGAGGATTCGTCAGCTACAGCGGGAGTACCCTCCTCGCCCTGGTTCTGCTGTGCCTGGGAGCTTTCCTCTCCGACGGTCTGAGATTCCTGCTCAGCCTGAGAAGCCACAGACTCCCCGGCAGAGGAATCTGCCTCAGACTCGTTTATTTCGTCTATAATTCCGCAGGAGGTTGCCGAAACCGCCATCACTGCCGCCATTGCCGCCAAAAGGTATTGTTTTTTCATAATTATCCTTCCTTTTCATTTTAATCATTCTGTTGTCGTAAGCTTATTTAATTTACGCTTATATTATACAGCATACATACGTCATATGTCAATCGCAATATTTAAATTGTAATAACTCTTACAAACTGTATTTCGCCGCGCTTGACAAAATCGAAAAAGCGTGATATACTGTTAATAGAAAAAAGGAGCATACCGATAGACGGTTGTCCTAAACTGCAAGTTAAAATAACCGCAAGTTGTCAGGCTCGGCGGTTATTTCTTTTTATTACCAAAAAGAAGATAGCAGAAGGAAACTATGCTTAAAATTATTCCGACGAATTGGAATAACTCAGTGTATGTAACCATAACTATCACCTCCCTCCTAAGAGTGAGGACAACCGCCTACCGTTTCAGGTATGCTCCATTTTTAATATATCATATAAATCAGATTCTGTCAATTTGTGTCGAACGAGGACTTGGGTTTTCGTTCGTTTTTTATTGGGCAAATTCGTTAAACGCAGTTTTTGCCGACAAAAAAGGGACTCTTCCGCAGAAGGTCCCGTAAATTTGCTTTGGCTGTCAAAAGCAATGGCTTATTCTTTTGTAATCATAACAGGCTGAATTTGCTCGCCTTTAAGAGCCGATTCTACCGTCGTGTTTATCCGGGTGAAATCAGCCACCACCGAATTTGGCTTGGCAGTAAAATTATCCTGACAGTAGGGCACAAAATAATAGTTGCGGTAATTGTGCAGTGCTCCTATATTCTTTGCGCAGCCGGCAAGAGCATCGTTGGTGGAAATTGCCAGCACCACCGGTCTGCCGTTTCTGAGATGAGATTTTACCGCCATTGTAATGGGTGTATCGGAAATCCCCAGAGACAGCTTTGCAAGAGTGTTTGCCGTGCAGGGGGCGACCACCAGTATGTCAAAAAGCTTTTTGGGTCCTATCGGCTCTGCTTCTTCTATAGAAGCAATGACTTTTCTGCCGCATATCTCCTCGATTTTTCGGCGGTTTTCCTCAGCTGTTCCGAACCGGGTGGAAATGCCTGCCGCATTAAACGACATTATGGGTGTTACCTCCGCTCCCGCTTCCACCAGCGACTCAGCCGCCTTAAACGCTTTATCAAAGGTGCAGAACGACCCCGTCATTCCAAAGCCCACCTTTATTCCTTCAAGTGACATTTTTCACACCCCTTTCATTTATAATGTTCTTCACCGTTTGGGCGATTATTTCCCCGGCGGTGATAGGGGCGACCTTTCCGGGCAGAGAAAGTGCCTGTATCGCACGCTTGTTAAGACGAGCTGCCGCTTCAAAATCAACTCCGCCCGGCTTTGAAGCCAAATCTATTATAATAGTATCCTTTGAAACGGCGTTAAGCATAGCCTCGTCAAGTATCATGGATGGCGCTGTATTTATAATAAGGTCATATCTTCCTATATGCCCGAAAAGCTCGTTTAGATGGAAAGCCTTGAATCCTGAATTTTCCGCCTCAGCCAGCGCACTCAACTTCCTTGCCGTACACGTTACGTCAGAGCCTGCCGCTTTGAAAAGCGCAGCGGTAGCTTTGGCTACCCTGCCATAGCCTATAATAAGCGTGCGGCTGCCGAAAACCGTGGTGGCAAGCTCCTGCATTGCAAGCTGAAGAGCTCCCTCAGCGGTAGGTATGCAGTTTTTTATCACAAGCTCTTCACGCTTGAAATAATCCGCTACCTCAAAGCCAAGTGCAGAAAAATATTCTATCAGTTCCGTTCCAAGCCTTCCTCCCGTAACAATGGCATTTTTGCGAAGATAGGGCGCTAATTCACGGCAGTCTGCCACTCCGCCTCTTTGGCAGGGTATTTCAAGCCCTCCGCCCGACATAATCGGAAGTACCAAAACGTCCGCCTTTTCTTCCGCTTCGCCAAGGCTTCCGAGAGCCGTAACGTCGGGAGAATGGTCATAAATTCTATAGGTGTAAACCCTTCCGTACTGTGCAAGCTTTCTGCTCATATATATCTGTCTTGCATCTCCCCCGACGCACAAAAACACTGTCTTTTTCATATATCGAAACCTCCTGTCGCATAAGCCATTCTTACATTTTCATTATATGCCGTGTATATCGGTGTTGTTACGCTGTATCACCCATTGCTTTTGCTACAGCGACAAGGGTTTCTTATATATGTACAGCCCTACCGCTTTTGGTGGTTTTGTTACCTGTGTGTAATATCTTTTGGGCAATATATACTAATTAAACGTTTGAAATCAGGCGATATTTGTGTTAAAATGCTTTTTTTAATAACAAAAATGTTATTTTGCTTTACAACTGCAATCAGTTGTGATATACTATAGCATTATGAAAATGATTTTGTAAAATCTAAGTATAAATTGTGTGCGGGCGGTAAACGCCATAAAAAAAGTTGGTGTAATCCGGGGGTAGATTTTTTATGAAAAAGTTTATTGTGTGCTTGGCAGCAGTTTTTGCAATGACAGTGTTCGTTGCCTGCGGAGGCGCTGAAAATGACAATGCGACCGTAAATCTCAATAACAATGATAATATCCAAAATGAGGGCGACGAACAGTCTGTTCTGGACGGCGAAACCTTTGAAAAGCTTCCCGACGAAGCCGTCGATTCCTTTAACTATGTTGCCGAGGCAGTTAAGGAGCTGTTTGATAACGAAGGCGGCAGCTGGATGTACGGTTACAAGGGAATGGGAACAATAGAAGGTTCGCCCTGCTACATATTTGCAATCTACTCTTACAAGGACGAGGTTCACACAAAGCTGGGTACGGTAGCAACCTCGGTTGACAGCAATGACTTGTATGTGCTTGACGAAACTACGGGAGAGTATGTGAAAGCTCAGCTTTCAGATGACAGTACCGAAGAATTATCCTGGGCTGAAACAGAAACCCTTGCATTTGTAAACAACTGATAAAAACTTAAAACACGGCTTGTTTCTTTGGGACAAGCCGTGTTTTTTATTGCCTTGCAAAGCAAAAAACGGAGCCCCGCAAAATGCGAAGCTCCGCCACAGGCTAAGTATTAATCGTAATCTACAACATCTATCCACTTCATAAGCAGATCCTTCTCCGCTTCAATTCCCTTGTCAAGCTGAGCCGCAGCCACAATCGGCAACCATGCCTGAACATAGTTCTTTGAAGTGCCGCTCTTCATGCAGTAGCGGTCAAGGTATTTGTCGGCAATTTCAGGCTTGTGGAGGCAAAGCAGCAGATAGGTTTTTGCCACGTCGGCGGAAGCGTTGCCCTGCCTTGCCGAGCCCCAGTCAAGCACATAGGTGCCCTCGTCGTTGATAATAATATTTCTCGGTTCAAAGTTGTTGTGACAAAGCTTGATGTGCTTTGGCATAGAATCCAGTCTGGTCAGCAGCTCGTACTTTCTGATTTCGTCAATCTGTCCCAAAGATTTAATCTGTCTTGCCATTTTATCCTTAAGCTTTGAAAGCAGCGGCATATACTGTGCATGAATCTCACACTGAATGTCAATAAACTGATTGAGATATGTGTCCATCTTATCAGGATTTTCTTCCATCAGCTGTTCAAGGGTTTTGCCCTCAATCCAGTCCATCTTCAAAGCCCATTTTCCGTCGATAAGTGATACCTCGTGAAGAATCGGCATTTTAATTGAGGAGTTTACCATGGTGGTTTCAACTCTTGCATGAGTCAGCGCAGCATACAAGCATTTTTCCTTGTATTCCGGCTTTTTGTATATTCGGATTGCCAGTCCGTCGCTTTTATAAACATCGTAAAGTTCGCTGCTGGTAATAAAATTCTTAAGCTCCATAATTCATTTCTCCTTATTATAATATTATAAAATTCCCGGCGCAGGTAAAGAAAACGTAAACCGTCAAGTGTATATGTGTAAAATGACGTCAACATTTTTCTTTTTCTCTGCTGTATATATTGTAGCACATTATCACCAAATGTCAAGAGTTTTTCGTAAAATTCACTAATATTTATGATTTGTTATTTTTGAATTTAATATATATTCATATTTTAAGATTGTCTTTCTTTTGTCAAACTCGCCCGACTTGACGAAGCTTGAAAATTTATTGTGCAAATTGACGAACACATTTTGTTTATATTACATAAGATAATTTTCATTATTTGTGTATAATGAATAATAATGATGTCAAATATAATAGAAAAGCTGTCAAAAAAACAGATTGACAAAAAAATAACAAATGATTATAATATAAATAAGATGAAACGAGCATACCGCAAATTGTTTTCATCGGTACGCACTAACGCTAATATTTTATTGGAGGTTTATTTATGGCAAAGAATGAAACACCGGTATTGGTAGACAGCGTAGAAGCTCTCGAGGCGAAGATCGCCGAAGTAAAAGAAGCTCAGAAGATTTTTGCTACCTATACCCAGGAGCAGGTTGATAAGATTTTCAAGGCTGCCGCCATTGCCGCTAACAAGGCAAGAATCCCTCTTGCAAAAATGGCTGTTGAGGAAACAGGCATGGGCGTGGTTGAGGACAAGGTTATCAAAAACAACTATGCCGCTGAGTATATCTATAACGCTTATAAGAATACTCAGACCTGCGGAATTATCGAGGAGGATACCGCTTACGGTACAATGAAGGTGCTTGAGCCTATCGGTTTGATTGCCGCCGTTATTCCTACCACCAATCCTACTTCTACCGCTATCTTCAAGACAATGATTTGTCTTAAAACAAGAAACGGTATTATCATCAGCCCTCACCCGAGAGCAAAGAAGTGCACTATCGAGGCTGCAAAGATTGTTCTGGAAGCCGCTGTTGAAGCAGGCGCTCCCAAGGGTATCATCGGCTGGATTGACATTCCCTCCCTTGACCTTACAAACACAATAATGAGAGAAGCTGACTGCATTCTTGCTACAGGCGGTCCCGGAATGGTTAAGGCTGCTTATTCAAGCGGAAAGCCCGCCCTTGGCGTTGGCGCCGGAAACACTCCTGCAGTAATTGATTCTTCAGCTGATATCAAGCTTGCCGTAAACTCCATTATTCATTCTAAAACATTCGACAACGGTATGATCTGCGCTTCCGAGCAGTCGGTTATCGTTGACAAGACCATTTACGACGCAGTTAAGAAGGAATTCAAGGCTCGCGGCTGCTATATCCTCGACAAGGACGAAACCGATAAGGTAAGAAAGACAATCATCATCAACGGCGCGCTTAACGCTAAGATTGTTGGTCAGTCGGCTCACACTATCGCTCAGCTTGCAGGCGTGGATGTTCCTGTTGACACCAAGATTCTTATCGGCGAGGTTACTTCCGTTGAGCTTGATGAGGAATTTGCTCACGAAAAGCTCTCCCCTGTACTTGCTATGTACAAGGCTAAGGACTTTGAAGATGCTATGGATAAGGCTGACAGACTTGTTCAGGACGGCGGCTACGGTCACACATCTTCACTTTATGTAAACGCTTCGACCGAAAGAGAGAAGATTGACAGATTTGCAGCTAAGATGAAGACCTGTCGTATCCTTGTAAACACACCTTCTTCTCACGGAGGAATCGGAGACCTTTACAACTTCAATCTGGCTCCTTCCCTTACTCTCGGCTGCGGCTCATGGGGCGGAAACTCCGTTTCAGAGAACGTTGGCGTAAAGCACCTTTTAAACATCAAGACAGTTGCCGAGAGGAGAGAGAATATGCTTTGGTTCAGAGCGCCTGAAAAGGTATACTTCAAGAAGGGCTGCCTCCCCGTTGCTCTCAGAGAGCTCAAGGAAGTTATGGGCAAGAAAAAGGCATTTATCGTAACCGACCAGTTCCTTTACAAGAACGGCTATACAAAGTGCGTTACAGATCAGCTTGATAAGATGGGCATTCTCCACGAAACCTTCTTTGACGTTGCTCCCGATCCTACGCTGGCTTGCGCTCTGGAAGGTGTTGCTCAGCTGAGAGCTTTCGAGCCTGACACAATCATCGCTATCGGCGGCGGTTCGGCTATGGACGCAGCTAAGATTATGTGGGTTCTCTATGAGCATCCCGATGCTGACTTCTTTGACATGGCAATGAGATTCATCGATATTCGTAAGAGGGTTTACACCTTCCCCAAGATGGGCGAAAAGGCTTACTTTATCGCTATTCCTACCTCTTCCGGTACAGGTTCCGAGGTTACTCCTTTTGCGGTTATCACCGACGAAAAGACCGGCACAAAGTATCCTCTTGCCGACTATCAGCTTATGCCTAACATGGCAATCGTTGATACAGACCTGATGATGAGCGCTCCTAAGGGACTTACCTCCGCTTCAGGCATCGACGCTCTTACTCATGCTCTTGAGGCTTACGCTTCGGTTATGGCTACAGATTACACCGACGGTCTTGCTATCAGAGCAATGCAGCTTATCTTCAAGTACCTGCCTGCCGCTTATGAAAACGGCCAGACAGACGTTAAGGCTCGTGAAGAGATGGCTACCGCTTCCACTATGGCAGGTATGGCTTTCGCTAACGCATTCCTGGGTGTTTGCCACTCAATGGCTCACAAGCTGGGCGCATATCATCATCTGCCTCACGGTGTTGCAAACGCACTGCTTATCACCGAGGTTATGAAGTTCAACGCTGCATCTACTCCCAGAAAGATGGGCACATTCTCACAGTATCAGTATCCTCATACTCTTGAAAGATACTGCGAGTGCGCACAGGCTCTGGGCATTGTAGGCAAGAACGATGAAGATACTCTCAACAAGTTTATCGAAAAGATCGAAGAGCTTAAGGCTGCTGTTGGCATCAAGAAGACAATTGCCGACTACGGTGTTGACGAGCAGAAGTTCCTTGATAATCTTGACCAGATGGTTGAGGACGCATTCGACGACCAGTGCACAGGTGCTAACCCCAGATATCCTCTTATGAGCGAAATCAAGGAGATGTACCTCAAGGCTTACTACGGTAAATAATCGTAGATATCAGTTTCTTTGGATTTTCACAATAAACCCCTTTATATACCGAGAGGCTGTCGCATTTGAAAGCGGCGGCCTCTTTTTTTGCTTTGAGTAGCGTAATTTTGTAAGAAAAATATAAAAAGCCCTTGCATTTTTTATTCATATGTGATATAATAAATGGGCATAAGATTGAGTTGTTTCAGAAATGTTCCTCATCAATCCGAGATATAGGTGTGCGGGTCCTGTGCAATGAAACGCTGTGAACCATGTCAGGCGGGGAACCGAGCAGCATTAAGCGGTCTGTTTTGTGTGACACAGTTTCGCCTGCACGCCTATATGTCGGATTGATTTTTTGTGCCGGGGAGGTGGCAGAGAATTGTATCAGGCTTTATATCGAAAATGGCGTCCCATGTCCTTTGACGACGTTGTTTCTCAGCCCCATATTACCTCAACTCTGAAAAATCAGATTGCAACGGGCAAAACCGCTCACGCCTACCTTTTCACAGGCTCGAGAGGAACAGGAAAAACCACCTGCGCC
Source organism: uncultured Ruminococcus sp. (assembly GCA_944388405.1). Lineage (GTDB taxonomy): Bacteria > Bacillota > Clostridia > Oscillospirales > Ruminococcaceae > FB2012. The sequence goes on from CALXIQ010000003.1 coordinate 22,036, forward strand.
AGAATTTTTGCCAAGGCTGTAAACTGCCTTAACCCTCATGATGGCGAGCCTTGCCTTGAGTGTGAGATATGTAAAAACGCCGATAATGGCTCTCTTTCGGATATAATTGAAATCGACGCCGCTTCAAATTCCAAGGTGGACGATATAAGAGAGTTGCGGGAGGGGGTTGTTTACACTCCCGAAATGTGCAAATATAAAGTCTATATCATAGACGAGGTTCATATGCTTTCGGCAGGTGCTTTTAACGCCCTGCTTAAAACAATGGAGGAGCCGCCCGAGCACGTTAAGTTTATACTTGCCACCACCGAGGTTCACAAGGTTCCTGCCACCATAGTTTCAAGATGTCAGCATTTTGATTTTCACCGAATCAAAACGGAGGATATTGTAGACAGGCTTTTGTATATCTCCTCTCAGGAAAAGCTGAACCTTCACAGCGACGCCGCACGGCTTATCGCTCAGCTTTCCGACGGTGGAATGAGAGATGCCCTGTCGCTCCTTGACCAGTGCTCCGCATACTCCGACGATATAACCGCCGAGGTGGTTTCAAACGCCGCAGGAATTGCAGGGAGAGGATATTTGTTTGACATTCTGGAAGGGGTTTGCCGACGTGACACCGCAGAGGTTATCCGCAAGATAGACGAGTTGTATTCAATGTCAAAGGACCTATCGGTGCTCTGCTCCGAGCTTATAACTCAGATGCGCAATATCATGATTTTAAAAACCGCAGACAACGGCGCAGACCTTATCGTATGTATGCCGGAGGAGCTGGAACGTCTGAAAAGGCTTGCGGATTCTATTGATTTGGATACCATACTGGGATACATCTCAATTTTACAGGAGTGTTCCGAACGGTTTGCCAGAAGCTCTAACAAGTGCATTGAGCTTGAAATGTGCGCAGTAAGGCTGTGCACATATTCGCCTGTTGAAACAACAAGGAACATTACCTCCGCAAAATCTACCGCTCCGTCACAAGCAAGCGACCCTCAGATAAATTCTCTTGTAGGCAGAATAAGCCGACTTGAACAGGCGATAGACAGCGGTACTGTCGTTTCAAACCGACATCCCGCTAATCCGACGACGAAGAAAGAACCTGCCGAACCTCTCAAGAAATTTGACCCCAACAACTTCACTCCTCTGGATGAATGGAAGGATATTCTTGAACGGGTAAACGAACAGGCTCCTGCAATCGGCGCATTTCTCACAAATTCAATGGCTTGCATTGAGGGAAACGTTTTTAACGTGGTGGTAAACAGCGATTTTCTGCTGAAAAAGTTCAAGGCGTCGGATGACAAGGCGCTGCTTAAAAAGATTGTCAATGATTATTACGGAAAAGACTTCGGATTTATGCTTTATTCTTCCAAAAACGTTGATATTCAGGATAAGGAAAATCCCATCAACGAGCTTATAAAGCGAGCCCATGAGGCTGAAATCCAAGTTGAAATAAAAAAGTAATTTTAAGGAGTTTTAATTATGAAAGCAAGATTACCCCAGGGCATGGGCAGAGGCCCTTCCAACAACATGAATCAGATGCTTAAGCAGGCTCAGAAAATGCAGGACGAAATAACTGCGCTTCAGGCTGATCTTGAACAGCGTGAGTTTTCCGCTTCTGTAGGCGGCGGCGCAGTTGACATTACTATAAACGGCAAAAGACAGGTGCTTAAGCTGAACATCAAGCCGGAGGTTGTTGACCCCGACGACGTTGAGATGCTTCAGGATTTAATCATGAGCGCATTCAACGAGGCGGTAAGAAATCTCGACGAAACCAGCGACGCTGAAATGCAGAAGCTTACCGGCGGAGTTTCCTTCCCGGGACTGTTCTGATAACATGGCTGATTCTAACGCACTGCCCCTTGTTATTCTTGCCGAGCAGTTTGCCAAGCTGCCGGGCATCGGCATGAAATCCGCTCAACGTCTGGCTTATCATGTTATGGAAATGTCCGATAGTGAAGTCAACGAGTTTGCTCAGGCTATTCTCAACGCCAAGAAAACCGTTCATACCTGCAAGGTGTGCCAGAACTTCACCGAAAACGAGCTTTGCGTTTTCTGCGAGGACCCAAGGCGTGATCACGGAACAATCTGCGTGGTGGAAACTCCCAAGGACATTTCCGCCTTTGAGCGCACCAAGGAATACAAGGGCGTTTATCACGTTTTGCACGGGCTTATCTCCCCTATCGACGGAATTACGCCGGACAAGCTGAGAATCAAGGAATTACTGTCCAGAATTTCGGACGGTAATGTCAATGAGGTTATTATGGCGACAAATCCCACCGTTGAGGGCGAAGCCACGGCTATGTACATTTCAAAGCTTATCAAGCCCTTCGGCGTTAAGGTAACAAGGCTGGCGTTCGGACTTCCCATCGGCGGAATGCTGGAATACGCCGACGAGGTTACCCTTTACAAAGCCCTTGAAAACCGAAGCGAAATTTAAGCGGTTGAGAATATCAATAAAAACAGGCTGTCACATTAAAGCTGTGACAGCCTGTTTATGTTTTTTCGTTCTTTCTGCGAAGCCTCAGCTCCGCAAAAAACTCGCTCAGGATTTCAGAGCACCTTTGCTGTAACACTCCCTTTGTGACCTCCGGCTTGTGATTGTAGGGATATTCAAACAGATTCAGCACCGAGCCGCAGGAACCTGCCTTGTAATCCTCCGCTCCGAAAATCACCCTCTCCACCCGGGAGTTTATAATTGCCCCTGCGCACATTGGGCAGGGCTCAAGAGTTACAAAAAGCTCACAGTCGATAAGCCGCCAGCCGCCTAAATTTCGGCTTGCCTGAGATATTGCGATTATTTCGGCATGGGCAAGGGGTGATTTGTCACACTCTCTTCGGTTGTAGCCTTCCCCTACAATCTCTCCTGTGGATTTCTTCACCACCACCGCCCCCACGGGGACCTCGCCGATTTCACCTGCCTTTGCCGCCAGCTGCAGCGCACGTTCCATGTAATATTCGTCATTCATACCTGCGTCCCACGGCTCCTTTCCATTTTTGTGCCCGGCATAAATTTTACAGCAGCTTTATTGTAAAAACGGTCATAAGAAAAGTTAAAATCGTCCACGCCAGCAAGGCGGTGCTTGTGGCGGAGGTTTTAAGCTTTTCCCCCAGCGTTAGATGGGACTCGTCGTTTTTTATATTAAAGTTCCATCCGCCGCTGTTGATAAGAAGTGAATATACCACAATCGCTCCTGCAAAAATTGCAAGACATATGGCGGTTTCGGCTATCTTTCCCTCTATATATCCCAGCTGAAGCGACAAAGCCGTCATAATGTAGGTCAGCACCCTGCTGCTTATTCTCATAGCGAAAGCCGTATAAATAGACCCGGTTCTGATAGTGAAAAGTCCCACCACCAATGAAGCGCAGAAAATATAAACAATCTGCGAAAAGCTGTAATAGCATAAACAGTTGACAAAGCCGGTTATAATAATTGCAAACAAATCGCCAAACTGCCTGAACGTCTGTAAAATAAGACCTCTGAACAGTATCTCCATAAGAATGGGCGCTATAATGCACTGAACAATAAAAAAGACAAGCATTACCGCCTGATTTTCGGTATAAATATAGTCATAGTAGGTAGAATCAATATTTACCAGTGCAAATAAGTGAGCCAGAACAAAGTTGCCGATACGCCCTATAGCCATAACCACCAGCATTATCAACACGCCGAACGCCCCTATTTTAACCGAACCCTTAGCCATCGGAAGCATAACCTTTACCGGCAGCCTCGACAGAAACTTGAACACTAAAATAGGAACAATGTATTTCAGCAGGTTAAACGCCGCCACAAACATAACGATCTCGGCGTCTATAGGCTGATGGGTGTAAAAATCGGAATAATATATATCTGCGCCGTCGTTCAGATCGAAATAATATCTGACTGTAAGCATATTCGCCACGTCCACAGCCAGCATAACAAGCATTGTAATCCCCAGCAGCAGGCAGCATTTAAGCAGCGTTTTCTTTTCGGCATGGGCAGGCTTTTTATCAACATACCCTTCTCCATAGACGTAGGTATGCTCTCTTGTATCGTGAACAAATTGATACCCGTAGGGATTTTTCTTATCATCACGCCATTTCAGAAATGCGCTGCTGTACTCCTCATTCTGGTTCTGATATTCATGCTCTTTCGCTACATCTATCATATAGTCGTCAGCTTTTTTCTTCACGGCTTCACCTCCGTTCGGCTTTACTGCCGCTTACTGCGGCTGATTTGTTACTTTAATTATAGCATATTTCTATTTTATATTCCACAGTTTTGAAATGTGTTTACTGGATTTTAACAGTTGTTTAATCATACGCAAAAAAGCCCCGGATTTTAATCCGAGGCTTTTGTATTACAATAAAATGTTTGCTGAAAATTATTCCTGAACAGCAGTTACAACGCCTGAACCTACAGTTCTGCCGCCCTCACGGATAGCAAAACGAAGTCCCTCTTCGATAGCGATAGGAGTGATAAGCTCAACATCCATTGATACGTTATCGCCGGGCATGCACATTTCCTTATCAGCAGGAAGTGTGATAACGCCAGTAACGTCTGTTGTTCTGAAATAGAACTGAGGTCTGTAGTTGTTGAAGAAAGGAGTATGACGTCCTCCCTCTTCCTTCTTCAGAACGTAAACCTGACCTGTGAACTTTGTATGAGGATGAATGCTGCCGGGCTTGCAGAGAACCTGTCCTCTTTCAATGTCAGATCTTTGAATACCACGGAGAAGTGCACCGATGTTATCGCCAGCCTCAGCGTAGTCCAGAATCTTTCTGAACATTTCGATACCGGTTACAACAGTCTTAGCTCTTTCCTCAGTAAGACCGATGATCTCAACTTCGTCGCCTGTGTTGAGCTTTCCTCTCTCAACTCTACCTGTAGCAACTGTTCCACGACCTGTGATGGTGAATACGTCCTCAACAGGCATCAGGAAAGGCAGATCTGACTTACGGTCAGGAGTAGGAATGAAGTTGTCAACAGCATCCATAAGGTCAAGGATAGGCTTGTAAGCAGGATCGGAAAGATCGTCGGGAGCATTAAGAGCAGCAAGAGCAGAACCCTTGATGATAGGTGTATCATCGCCAGGGAAATCATACTTGTTAAGAAGCTCTCTGATATCCATCTCTACCAGCTCGAGAAGCTCTTCGTCGTCAACCTGGTCAGCCTTGTTCATGAATACAACGATTGAAGGAACGCCAACCTGACGAGCGAGCAGAAGGTGCTCTCTTGTCTGAGCCATAGGACCGTCAGAAGCAGCAACTACCAGGATAGCGCCATCCATCTGAGCAGCACCGGTGATCATGTTCTTAACGTAGTCAGCGTGACCAGGGCAGTCAACGTGAGCATAGTGACGCTTGTCGGTCTCGTACTCAACGTGAGCTGTGTTGATTGTAATTCCACGCTCTCTCTCCTCAGGAGCCTTGTCGATCATGTCGTAAGCCTCATACTTAGCCTGACCCTTAAGAGCAAGAGTCTTTGTGATAGCGGCAGTAAGAGTAGTCTTACCATGGTCAACGTGTCCGATAGTACCGATGTTAACGTGGGGTTTTGTTCTTTCGAAATGTGCCTTTGCCATAGGAATTTTTCCTCCTTAAATTTTTATAGTTTATAAAATACCGTACTATAATGTAATTATATCAGATATCTTAAAATATTGCAATAGGTGAAATGAATATTTTTCAATAAAATTAACCCTTGCTTCTGGAAGTAATGATCTTCTCGGAAATCGACTTAGGAACTTCGATGTAGCTGTTAGGCTCCATAGAATACTGTCCTCTTCCCTGAGTCTTTGAACGCAGGTCGTTAGAGTAGCCGAACATTTCGGAAAGCGGAACGAGAGCGTCAACCTGAACTGCTCCCGGTCTGGTTTCCTGACCGAGGATCTGTCCTCTTCTTGAGTTAAGGTCTCCGATTACAGTTCCAAGATAATCATCAGGAGCAATAACGGTAACCTTCATAATAGGCTCGAGAATTACGGGATCAGCCTTTCTCATAGCCTCCTTGAACGCCATAGAACCGGCGATCTTAAACGCCATTTCAGAGGAGTCAACTTCGTGATATGATCCGTCGTAAAGCTCAACCTTAACGTCTACAACCTGGAATCCTGCCAGAACGCCCGATTCCATTGCGCCCTTGATACCTGCGTCAACAGCGGGAATGTATTCCTTAGGAATAGCGCCTCCCACAACGTGGTTAACGAACTCGTATCCTGCGCCTGACTCGTTGGGCTCGATATTGATCTTAACGTGACCGTACTGACCTTTACCACCCGACTGCTTAGCGTATTTGTAATCAACGTTAGCGCTCTTTCTGATTGTTTCCTTATAAGAAACCTGAGGAGCGCCTACGTTAGCCTCTACCTTAAACTCACGGAGAAGTCTGTCTACAATGATCTCAAGGTGAAGCTCGCCCATTCCGGCGATGATCGTCTGACCGGTTTCCTCAGAAGTCCAGGTCTTGAAGGTAGGATCCTCTTCTGCAAGCTTTGCAAGAGCGATGCCCATCTTTTCCTGACCCGCCTTGGTTTTCGGCTCGATAGCAAGCTGAATAACAGGCTCAGGGAATTCCATTGACTCAAGTATTACAGGATTCTTCTCATCGCAGAGAGTATCGCCTGTGGTTGTATTCTTAAGACCGATAGCGGCGCCGATATCGCCTGCATAGATGGTATCGATGTCCTTTCGGTCGTTTGAGTGCATCTGAACGATTCTTCCGATTCTCTCATCCTTATCCTTTGTGGAGTTGTAAACGGTAGAACCGGCGGTAAGAACGCCCGAATAAACTCTGAAGTAGCACAGCTTACCAACGAACGGGTCGGTTGCAATCTTGAACGCAAGGGCTGCAAACGGCTGATCGTCGCCGGAAATTCTCTCTACCTCTTCGCCTGTTTCCGGATTGATTCCCTTGATATGAGGAACGTCAATAGGAGAAGGCATATAGTCAACAATAGCGTCAAGCAGCTTCTGAACACCCTTGTTTCTGTAGGAAGTACCGCAGGTTACGGGAACCATTGTGTTTGCAATGGTGCTCTTTCTGATTACCGCTTTCATTTCCTCGATGGATATTTCCTCGTCGGCGAAGTACTTTTCCATAAGCTCTTCGTCAACCTCTGCCAGATGCTCCAGCAGGTCGGCATGATACTGCTCAGCCTTTTCCTTCATATCCTCGGGAATGTCAACAACCTGAATGTCGGTACCAAGATCGTTTGTGTAAATGTATGCTTTCATTTCAAGCAGGTCAATAATGCCCTTGAAGTCGTCCTCTGCTCCGATAGGAAGCTGGATAGGAACTGCATTGCAGTGCAGTCTTGAATGAAGCATATCAAGTACGTTATAGAAATCGGCGCCCATAATATCCATCTTGTTTACATAGATCATTCTGGGAACCTTGTAGTTATCAGCCTGACGCCAAACCGTTTCAGTCTGAGGCTCAACTCCGCCCTTAGCGCAGAGAACTGTTACAGAGCCGTCAAGTACACGAAGCGAACGCTCAACCTCAACCGTAAAGTCAACGTGACCCGGTGTGTCGATGATGTTCAGTCTGTGACCCTTCCAGTAGCAGGTGGTTGCTGCGGAAGTAATTGTAATTCCTCTTTCCTTCTCCTGCGCCATCCAGTCCATTGTGGAAGCTCCGTCGTGGGTTTCACCGATTTTATAGTTTACGCCGGTATAAAACAGGATACGTTCCGTAGTGGTGGTTTTTCCGGCGTCGATGTGTGCCATGATACCGATATTACGGTAATCCTGCAATTTACATTCTCTTGCCATATATATCCTCCTTTATACTTATTACCATCTGAAATGAGCGAAAGCCTTGTTAGCCTCTGCCATCTTATGTGTATCGTCACGCTTCTTGCATGAACCGCCTACGCCGTTAAGAGCGTCAAGGATTTCTGCGGCAAGTCTTTCCTTCATAGTAGCCTCGTTTCTTTCACGAGAATACTTTGTAATCCATCTGAGTCCCAGTGTCTGACGTCTTTCGGGTCTTACCTCCATAGGAACCTGGTAGGTAGCACCGCCCACACGGCGAGCCTTAACCTCCAGCTCAGGCATGATATTATTCATAGCCTCTTCAAAAACCTCAAGCGCGGGACGACCCGTCTTTTCCTCTACGATTTCAAATGCTCCGTAAACAATCTTCTGAGCTACGCCCTTCTTGCCGTCCAGCATGATGTTATTTACCAGACGAGTTACAAGCTTAGAATTGTATACAGGATCAAGAAGCACGTCTCTCTTAGCAACTTTACCTCTTCTTGGCACTTTAATTCCCTCCTTCACAAATAAATGAATTCACAGGTACTCGCTCTATAGCCTTAAGCTATAGCCCCGTCAGTCCAATGCAGAGGATAAAATACTATTTTGCAAACGCAAAACACAAATATATATTAATCACTCTACACGCAACTGTGGTCTTCGCAGTATGCGACAATGAGTCTAACCTTAACAAATAAATTTTTCAATCAAAGCCTTACGCTTTAATTACTTGGCTCCTGCCTTAGGCTTCTTGGCGCCGTACTTTGAACGTGCCTGCATTCTCTTGGCAACGCCCTGAGCGTCAAGTGTTCCTCTGATGATGTGGTAACGCACACCGGGGAGGTCCTTTACACGTCCGCCTCTGATAAGAACAACGCTGTGCTCCTGCAGGTTGTGACCGATACCCGGAATATAAGCGGTTACTTCGTTTCCGTTTGTCAGCTTAACTCTGGCGATTTTTCTCATAGCTGAGTTAGGCTTCTTAGGTGTAGCGGTTCTTACTGCTGTACATACGCCTCTCTTCTGAGGACAGCTCTGGTCGATAGCTACCTTCTTCTTTGAGTTGTAACCCTTCTGAAGTGCAGGTGCTGTAGACTTGGTTTCAAGAACGTCTCTTCCCTTTCTTACTAACTGGTTAAAGGTTGGCATGATTTCTCTCCTTTCGCAAAATACTATACGACTGATTACAATTCATCAGCATACTTTTATATTATACACCTCTGCAACCCCCATGTCAAGCGGTTTTTTCAAAATTTGAGTTCATTATTTACCACAAAAATTTCATTCCTACCTATGTATTATTTGCCCTTTTCCACAAAGCATACATTATAACACGCTTAGACCCGGTTACCGCTTTGCGGTAACCGGGTCTGCTTTTTTGATTACAATGCAAGTTCTATGTCTAACTCTGCAATTCCTGTGGATATTCTGAGCAGATAGCTTTCGCCGGCGTCATAGTTTTCATCAAACTCACAGGCAGTTTTGCTCTCATACGGGTCAAAATAAAAGCCATTACCCGGAACAGGGACGGTAATTTCCAAATCCGGCTGATAAGGATAAAGATTTATCCCGCAGAATCCGCATGAAAATTTAATATAATCCTCCGTGTTATTTCGATAGATTACCGAAGCGCTTATGCTGTTTTGCTCTCTGTCATATTCAATTCTATCAGACAGGTAACAGTGCCGTCATATGAATCAAACTGCGCCGAGCCATTTTCCAGCAGCTCACTTACGATAGTATCCTCATTAGGCGTCGACCATTTTACATCAAGCTTTGCTTCTTGCTGATTAAACACCCCGCAAATAACCGATATCTCTCCATATATTACCATCTCTGCTTCGCTTTTTGTTCCGACATCTCCATTCTCAACCATCTTCTCAACAAATTCAGTCTTGCTCATGCCGGAAAGGTTATAATCCTCGCTATCAATCACACCATCCTTGTTAAAATCAAGTGGGTTGGATTCTTCCGTGGCTTGTGCAAACTCTTCTGCTTTTTCATCAAACAACTCCATTAAAGCCGCTGTGCTTTGTTCGCTTTTTGATACCATTAGATCCCCTTCCTCTGAGCTGAAGAACACATTCTCCGCCGTTTCATACACAAAATACTCATACTTCTCGCCGTTTACGTCCCTTGTAATTACAAATGTCCGCTGAGGTGTAAAGTCGTAGGCTATTTTCTCCGGGTCTGACCTGATTGCTTCCATATAATCAGCTATCGTCTTATCAAGTTTCACCTTTTCAGTTTCGTCGGTTATCTCGGCTTCAAATATCATTTCCGATTCATCTGCCGCCATTTCTCTGACTGTATAGTCTGATTCAATTTCACTGACGATTTGAGAAATATCTCCGAAACCGTCCGCTGTCTGAATGATGTCAGAATAAATATCACTCATATCCTCAAGGGAAGTCTCCTGATTATAACCTACCCTTACCTGACTGCCCGCTTCAAGCTGCTCGAGGGTGATAATGCTGTTTTTCTCATCAAAAATGTACCCCACATTAATGTGAACAGTATAAGTTTCGTCCGTTTCCTCCGACTGCATTACAAACCCGTCCTGTGTGACCTCAATTACCTGACCGCTGAGGTAATCCCCAGTTAAGTCGGTGATATATCCTCCCTCCTCAAGGCTTGCGATACGCTGGAGTATGCCGCAGGAGTTAATCATCTCGGGATAGGTTTCCATTCTGTAGCCGTCGTAGTTTACAATCAGGGTATCCCCTGTTTTAAATCTGTCAAAATCCGTTTCGTTGTTGTTCTCGTCGTAAAAAACGCAGTCGTCCGTAAAGGAAACACTTACCAATCCTCTCCCCTGCTCATATACTGTCACGCTGTTTTCATTTACGTCAACAGCTATTGCAGTGAAAAACTCACCCGAGCTGTCCGCTATAAAACGGTTTTGGTCGGCGGTTTCAGGCGAACTGCCCCTTCCGCTGTCGATAAGCTCGCCGCTGTTTACAAGCTGTCCCACCGCCGCAATACCTGCCGTTATCAACGCCACAACACACACCGCTGCGGTTAGAAAACGTCTTTTTATATACACCTTTTTGTTGTCCTCCACAGCCGAGGCGGCTTTTGCTTTCCAATCCTTCGGTGTGGTTAATTTATCAAAAATCCTTAGCTGTTTCATTGTCTGCACTCCTTTCCGCCATTTACTGCTCAGATTCCGTCCTTTTATTCGGTAAGGAATTTCCTCAGCCGCTCCCGTCCTCTTTTCAGATGGGATTTCACCGTGTTCTCTTTCATTCCGGTTAGTTGTGCGATTTCCTTTACCGAATACTCTTCGTAATAGTACAGATAAATCGCGTCCCTCTGTTTCGGGGGAAGGCTGAAAACCAGCTGAGCCAGCTCAACATCGTTTTTGTCCTCAAAAGGAATAACAAGCTCGTTAAGGTTGACGGTGTTCTTCCTCAATCTGTACCGCAGAACACTTCGGCACTCGTTGAGCGCAACCGTAATGAGCCACGCCTTGACATTAGGGGGATCGCCCTTTTTAAGCTCCTTGAAAAGCTTGAAAAACGTATTCTGAAAACAATCCTCCCCATCGGAATAGTTTCCGGTATGCACAATACACAGCCTTGTTACCATATCGGCATACTCCTCGATATATTGAAGATACTCCCGCTTTACTTTTTCATCTGTGTTGTTTCCCATGCTTTTCGCCCCCTTCACCAATTAAAACGCCGATGACTGCAATCAAGTTGCATACATTTTTAAAAAATACACCGCCTTTGAATTTATACCATACAATAATGGCTGTAATATGAACAAATCCACACTTGCATAAAAACGCCCGGGGCTGAAAAACAGTCCCGAGCGTTAAAGCTAACGTTTGATAGATAATATCAATAATTTATTTTTTCTTTTTTACCACAGTCAGAGCTGCCGCTGAAAGCAGTATTCCCGTAAGCAGGATCGCCTGTGCGCCTGTTGACGGGTTGCTTCCCAGGTCTGAGCCTGTCGAAGAATCCACTGGTGTATCGGAGGAATCCTCCGGGGTGTCAGCTGAGGTCTGGCTGTCGGAAGATGTATCGGCTGAAGAATCGCCGCTGTCAACATCGCTGTCCTCAACCGGTGATTCGCTATCCTGGGATGATGAATCAGTTGTTGAATCACTGCTGTCCGAATCGCTGTCCTGCGATGATGAGTCGGTTGTTGAATCGCTGCTGTCCGAATCGCTGTCCTGCGATGATGAATCGGTTGTTGAATCACTGCTTTCCGAATCGGTGCCCGGGGATGATGAGTCGCTATCCGATGATTCGCCTGAAGATTCATCCTCATCTGCAATCGAAGATTCGTCCTCGCTAACAATCACGGTAAACTCAACTTCAAGTCCGTTTTCAGTGGTTGCCGTAATCACTGCCGTGCCTTCACTCATTGCAGTTGCCGTTACTCTTACCTCTCCCGTTGCGGGGTCTGCCGCCATTGCGGTACCGTCTACAGCTACTACCTCCGGATTGTCAGAAACAAATGTCACTAAAGAGTCGGTATTTACAGGGTCAAGCTTTACTGCCAGTTCAGCGGTATCACCAATGCTGTTAAGGGTGATTGTGGTATCGCCCACAGCCGTCATCTCAACCGCCTCGTTGTCCGTGTCGGTCTCGGACTGTAAAAACTCAACGTTTCTCAAAGTAAATGTAACCTCTATGGAAGTAGGATTATCAATTGTGGTAAAGCTTGCGGTATGATCAGATACCGTAATCTCGTCTACAGCCGAATTGCCCCATGCGTTTACAGGGTTGCCGCTGTCAAATACATCGCCGTTGAGGGCGGAAGTGAAATTGCTGTTGTTGATTGTAAGCTCCACTCCGTTCACCTTAACGCTGTCGTATCTTATTTCAGCGGCGGTTATAGGAGTTTTTCTGGCATAGCCTGTGGTAACGTCATAATCCTTGATGTAAATTGACGTAAGATTATTTATCTCGGTTATGCCTGCGTTCTTGCCGGCAGTTGAAAGCTGGGTGTTCAAATCGAAGGATACCGTATACTGACCATCGCCGGTTATTGTAACAGGCTCGCTCAGCTCTGTGCCGTAATAATTCTTGGCTGAATCGTTGTAAAGGATGTGAAGTGCGGCATCAAATCTATCCAGCGCCTCGCTGTCAAGCACATTGATTGTTACCGTCTTTGTTACTCCGCTGGCGGCAGTCATGGTAACTTCGGCTGAGCCGCTGTTGATTGCTACCACTTTGCCCAAAGCGTTGACGGTTATAATGTCGGTGTCAGATGACCTGTAGGTTATCTGGGAATCAGCTCCGGCAGGTTCTACGGAAGGATCAAGATAAATATACCTTCCCACAACCACATTATAGGAGTCCTCTGCAACAATGGCGGTTGCCTGATTTTCACCCGTTTTGGGAGAAACATTAACAGTTACGGTTTTTTCAATCTCGCCGTTCTGGGTATACGCCCTGACGGTTGTAGTACCAATGCCTCTCGCTCTTATTTTACCCTGTGAAACGGTAGCTACAGTTTCGTCATCGGTGCTCCAGAGAACCACATCGTTGGAATCTGAAGGAGCAGTCTGAGCGGTTACAGTATAGTTTTCGTTAAGCGTCAGTGTAACCGTTTCGTCGCTAAGGGTCATTTCCGTAATGGGCGTAATATCCGGGTCTTCTTCAACATCCCTGAAATTATAGCTGTTGTTGCTTGAGGAATTGGGCAGATATGTGCCTCTCATCATAGCGTCAACAATGGTCTTGAACAAAGGCTCGCACTCCGCTCTGTCCCAGTAGGAGTAGAGGCCTGTTTCATACTTGCCGTTTGAACCGTAGCCCTGGTCCCATACTATAGGCACTGCACCCGCAGTCTGGCAGGCACGGTGAACTATTTCAGAGAAATACGCTCTTGCAACATCGTTATATCCGGTTTCTGTTCCCGCCTGCTCATAGGTTCTTGTGCCATACTCGCCAAGAATAATGGGCACGTCATGCTTATTGGCAGCGCTCCTGATGGAGTTTACAACCTCGTAAACCTCATTATAGGTCCAGGTTGTGTTTGTGGAGGATTTGTATACGTGAAGAGCAAACATTATCCTGTTTTCGTCATTGTAGCTGTCCTTAGCCAGCTCAAATCCGGACTGTGTTCCACCGTTTGCATAGTGGGAAACCACCGCAAGCCATCTCTTGGCATTATTTGAACCTGTGGAACGAACAACGTTTACAAAAATCTGATTAAGATTTACAATAATCGGAGTATCGTAAGCTATAGCCTCAGCCGAGTTTTTATCATCGCCTTCCATGCAGGTGATTTCATTCATCGACTCGAAAATAAGATGCTCGTCATAGTCCTTGAAATATTCCGCAATATTTCTCCATACGCACTCAAACTTCTCATAAACCGAATCAATATCCTCAGCAGCAACTCTAAGCCAGCCTTCCTGCTCTGCGCCGTCGTGGTGGACGTTGATGATTGCATACATATCCTGAGATACGCAGTAGTCAACTATATCCTGCACTCTGCTGATCCAGGCGTCGTTTATTGCATAGCCGTTTTCATCATCTATCATATTGCCCCAGGTTATGGGAATACGAACCGTATTGTAACCTGCGTCGTGAAGCGCTTTGATATAAGCCTTTGTAGTTTTAACAGACTGCCATGATGTTTCATTGGGTGTAAGGTTGATGTGACCGTCCATTGTATTTCCAAGGTTAATTCCGGCTCCCATTTCCTCTACAATTTCATCGTCTGTCAGATCACGGTAAGGCAGAGGATTAGCCTCCGTTCCGGTATCCTTGAAAAGCATATTTGCTTTAACCTTTTCAAGGCTTGCTCTTGCGTTTGTAAGCTCAGAATCGGAAGCAGACTGGTCGTCGTAAACCGCCTGTGCCTTTTCAAGCTCTGACTGCAAATCTGCCCATGAATCCTCCTGATACTTTGTCGAATCCATTTCATCGCAGTAATCGAGGGTCATTTTCAAAAGCTCCCGCTTTGACGTTTCCACTACAGGCGGAGTGTCATAATCAGAGCCCTCAACAACAGGAGCGGTAAAGCCCGAAGGATATGCTGCGCCGTTATTGAATATAATCCCCAAAAACTCGCAATCGGTATTTTCCGTGCAAGCCCTTATTGTAATGGTAATTTCATCTGCATAACTATCATCCCAGGCGCTTCCGTCCTGCATAGACTTATTCAGGTTAGTGTCGGGGAATTTATAGTTGCCTGTTCCGGCATTGCCCACAAGATTTTCCTGAATAGCGTCACCGTCTTTATCGTAGAGACTTAAAGCGTTTTCTCCGATAAGATATTTGCTGGAAGCCTTTCCTACCGGCAGCCCGTCGGCGCCGTCAGGTCCAAGCTTAATCTGAGCGTTGAGCATCGAATCTGCGCCGCCCTCGGTCATTTTAATGTATATAGAAGCCTTTGAAGCTCCTCTCCATTCAATTCCCGCCGCATCAAGCTGCTCTTCTGTAATCGTATACAAAGTCAGCGGATTATCCGGAGTAATCTCACCGCCGGTTTCGCCTGTCGAAAGCTTTACATCCCAGTAACCTGTGAGAGTTACTACCGGTACGTCGGGATTAACAATGTCGCCGTTTGCGTCATAGGGGCTTATATCTCCCGCAAAGGAAATATTTATTCCTTTAAGCGTCTTACCTTCACCGAGAGAAGACTTGATAGACTCCGTACTAATATAAGCCGTATAGGTCTCGGTTGCCGTATCATAGGAGCTGTCACCGACAGTTACGAAGTTATCGTTCCAGCCGCCCCACGCCGTATCAAAGGGCTGAAGGTTGAAAATATTTGTATCATTCTCAACATCTCCGTCCACAGTATAGGTAATCTTCAGATATTCGCCCTCAGGGATGTTGCTGTCCTGGTTTGACTGAATATATCCCCAGGAGTTTCCATCAGGTTCGATTTCGTCGGAAGATACCTGTGCTTGCAAAATGCTGGTTTCCGTTCCGCCCTCCCAGGGATCCGCTGCACTTACGCTTGCAGGTGCTAAAACCGACAAGCCTAGCGACGACAGACCCATCACAGCGGAAACAATGCCTGCAATGGTTCTTTTAAGTTTCATATTTATTACCTCCATCTTTACAAGAAGCCATAATAATGCCTATAATTTAATTGTAAACGAATTCACAGCATATTTCAATAGTCTTTTACGCCAAACTTTTCTTATTTTTTTAGGAGTTTTACACAATAATCATGCTGTTTAACTTATCCGTACTTTCATATTTTTATATTTTTATAATATATTCAAAGTAGACCCTCCGTCTCAAACAGTCTCGCAATTGACTTTTGCAGACAATGTGATATAATAATTATTGACAGGCAACGCCGGTTTTCAGTTCGGCTTGCGATACCCAACAGAAGGATGTGTTATTTTGTCAGTTAAATTTTTAATGGGAAACGAGGCTATAGCTTTAGGCGCAGTTCATGCAGGAGTAAACGTTGTTTCAGGCTATCCCGGAACCCCCTCCACCGAAATTCTTGAAACGGTTGCAAAAAACAACGACGGGAGCATTTACGTCGAATGGTCGGTCAACGAAAAGGCGGCTCTCGAAGTGGGCGCAGGTGCGGCTTATTCGGGAGCAAGGTCGCTGGTAACAATGAAGCAGGTTGGCCTGAACGTAGCCTCCGACCCACTTATGAGCTTGGCGTACGTAGGCGTTAAAGGCGGAATGGTAATAGTTTCGGCGGACGACCCGGGACCAATCTCCTCCCAGACCGAGCAGGATACAAGGCATTTCGCCCGGTTTTCAAAGCTTCCCGTTTTCGACCCCTCTTCCCCCGAGGAAGCTTATCAGATGATTCAGGACGCTTTTGAATACTCGGAGAAATATTCCACCCCCGTGCTTTTCAGACCTACCACAAGGGTTTGTCACGGCTGCGCTTCGGTAGAGGTTGCGGACAGCTATGAAAAGCATATACCCGAGGGCTTTGTAAAGGACACAATGCGCTGGGTAATCTTCCCGAGGACTTCATATCTCAACCACTGCAAAATTGAAAAGCGCAATCCCGAAATGGGTGATGAGCTTTCCTCCTACAGATTTAATTTTATCTCGGGGGATAAATCCGCTTCAAAGGGCGTGGTTTCTCACGGAATAAGCTGGGCATACACTATGGAGGCGCTGGGTGGAAACCAATGCTGCAAGCTTATGAAAATCTCCACTCCCCATCCTTTCCCCGAAAAGTTGGCGCTGGAGTTTCTTCAAGGTCTTGACGAAGTTGTGTGTATCGAAGAGCTTGACCCGGTAATCGAAAGGGAGCTTACATACCTCTGCGGAAAACACAATTTAAATGTAAAGATTCACGGCAAGCTTGACGGCTATGTTCAGCCTGCCGGTGAAAATACTGTAGAATCGGTAAAAAACGTGCTTAGCGGTTTTCTTGGCATTGAAGCCGCTGAAAATGGCGCTCCAAAAGCCCCGGAGCTGCCGGTAAGACCTCCTGTTTTGTGCGCAGGCTGTCCTCACAGGGCAAGCTTCTACGCCGTAAAGCAGGCGGCAAAGGGCAGAAAAGCGGTGTTCTGCGGAGATATAGGCTGTTACACTCTGGGAAACGCACAACCTCTTGATATGGTAGACACCTGCCTTTGCATGGGCGCAGACGTAACCATCGCCCAGGGTATCCGAAGGGTTGAACCTGATACGTTATGCTTTTCATTTATCGGCGATTCCACATTCTTTGCGTCAGGCATTACTGGAGTTGTAAACGCCGTTTACAATCAGACAGACATTACCCTGATTGTTCTTGACAACTCCACCACCGCCATGACGGGACATCAGCCCCACCCGGGAACGGGAGTTACAATGATGGGTGAGGTGTGCCAAAAGGTTTCCATAGAAAAGATTTTAAAGGCTATCGGTCTCACCTCCGTTGAAACGGTGGACGCCCTCGACCTTAAGGCGGGAATAAATGCGGTTAAATCCGCCATGGACAAAAAGGGAGTAAAAGCGGTTATAATGAAGTCCCCCTGCATTGCCGTTACAAAGCCTGCTGAGCAGTTTAAGATTGACAGCGAAAAGTGCGTAAACTGCAAAAAGTGCATAAGAGAACTGGGCTGTCCCGCAATTGTTCTGGAGGACGGCAAGGTCAAGATTGAAAAGAGCTTATGCTACGGCTGCGGAGTGTGCGCTCAGGTTTGTCCCTGCGGCGCAATTTCACGGTAACAGAGGGTTGCTGCTATGAACATAAAATGGAACAGTGAGGAATATTCCACCGGATTTGATTTTGTACACAAATACGGTGAGGACGTTTTAAAGCTTATTACCGCCGATAAAGGCAGTCTGGTTATAGATTTAGGCTGCGGCAACGGCGCCCTTACCCAAAAGCTGTGCGAGTTGGGCTACAAGGTTGTGGGCATTGACGATTCGGAGGATATGCTGCAATTTGCGAAGGCTGCCTACCCCCATCTTGAATTTCATAAAGGGGACGCTGTGAATTTCAGTATCGAGAACAAAGCGGACGTTATCTTTTCAAATGCGGTTATCCACTGGATTGACAAGGAACGTCAGGAGCAGCTTATTCAAAACATTGCCGATAATCTCAAGCCGGGGGGCGAGTTTGTCTGCGAGTTTGGTGGAAAGGACTGCGCAGGAAAAGTTCACGCAGCTTTGGCGGAAAGCTTTAAAAAGCGAGGGCTGAATTACACAATCCCATTCTATTTCCCATCAATCGGTGAGTATTCACCTCTGCTTGAAAAACACGGGCTCTTGGTTGAATATGCAGTGTTGTTTGACCGTCCCACCGTGCAGAAGGGCGAAAAGGGCATGGAAAACTGGATAAGAATGTTTGTAAAGAAGCCCTTCAATGGGCTTGACGACGCCCTTAGCCGTGAGATTATAAAGGAAGCAGCTGAATCGCTTAGAAGCTCCCTTTACATTAACGGTCAATGGTATGTGGATTATGTGAGAATAAGATTCCGATGCAGAAAAATTCAATAAAGCTGAAACGAGGTTAAAACTATGACTAAAAACTGTTTACTGTGCGGAGTAGGCGGTCAGGGAACCGTGCTTGCTTCAAAGCTTATAGCCTTTGCGGCAATGGAAAAAGGCGAACAGGTTAGAACCAGCGAAACTATAGGCATGTCCCAGAGAGGGGGCTGCGTAGTTTCCCACGTTCGCACCGGGGATAATATTCAGTCGCCCATGCTTCCCAAAGGCTCAGCCGATGTAATAATCGCTTTTGAGCCTGCCGAGGCGGTGAGAAACATTTCATATCTGAAAAATGACGGCGTGGTTATCGTCAACAAAAAGGCGGTAAAGCCGGTTACCGCTTCCCTTTCCGGGTCTGATTACGACGGCAGGGAAATGCTCGACTATCTGAAATCCGTCGTGAAAAACCTGACCGTTATCGACGGCGATGAAATCTGTGAAAAGTGCGGCTCGCCAAAGGTTCTTAACATTGCCCTGCTGGCTGCGGCGGCAAAATCCGGAGAGCTGGGAATCACCGTAGAGGAGCTTAAATCGGCTATAAAGAAGCGTATTCCCCAGAAGTTTCACGATATGAATCTTAAAGCCGTTGAAATTGTAACCGGGTAACCTCTTGACAAATAAAAAAGACAGTGCTATTATATTAATATAACAATCACCATAAACCTATGATTGAGAGTAGTAGCCGCCGTAAAGGCGTTTCAGAGAGCCGCAGAAGGTGGAATTGCGGTAACGCAGACTCCGGTGAATGGACTCATGAGGGCAAACCGAGGGATTTTTCCGTTAGGGGCGACGTTTTTCCGCGTTAAGGAAAAGGCGTATGTCAGTACGCCGCAGAGTGGCGGATTTTTTCGCAATTTGGGTGGTACCGCAGGAAGATTATATCCTGTCCCATTTTTGATGGGGCAGGATTTTTTGTTTTTATAAAGGAGTAATCAACTATGAAAATGACAGAAACTCAATTTCAGCTTATTAAAAGCCAGCTGAAAACGCTCACCTCCCAGGACTGCTTTTACAAACGCAAGCTGGAGGGTATCGACATCGACGCAATTCAGTCGCAGGAGGATTTCGAGAAGCTGCCCTTCACCTGGAAGGGAGATTTAAGGGACGCTTATCCCCTGGGATTACAGGCTGTGCCCGACGAGGATATTGTGCGTATACACTCCTCCTCTGGAACTACCGGCACGCCGGTTATAATCCCCTATACCGCTCAGGACGTTTCCGACTGGGCTGATATGTTCGCCCGTTGCTATGAAATGGCAGGGATAAACAAGCTGGACAGAATCCAGATTACCCCCGGCTACGGTCTGTGGACTGCCGGAATAGGCTTTCAGCTGGGCGCGGAACGGCTGGGAGCAATGACAATCCCCATGGGTCCCGGCAACACCGACAAGCAGCTGAGAATGATGGTTGACCTTAAATCCACCGTTTTGTGCGCTACCTCCTCCTATGCACTCCTGCTGGCGGAGGAAATTGAAAAGCGTGGCATAGGCGATCAGATACACCTGAGAAAAGGCGTAATAGGCTCTGAGCGGTGGGGAGAGAAGATGAGAAAGCGTATCGCCAAGGAGCTGGGAGTTCAGCTTTACGACATCTACGGTCTTACCGAGGTTTACGGTCCCGGAATCGGAATAAGCTGCGATTATGAATGTGGTATGCACATGTGGGACGATTACATTTATTTTGAAATTGTAAACCCCAAGACGGGAGAAGTTCTCCCCGACGGCGAGATAGGCGAGCTGGTAATCACCACCCTTAAAAAGCAGGGCGCGCCTCTTATCAGATACCGCACCCACGACCTTACCAGAGTTATAACCGGCGACTGTCCCTGCGGCTCAAAGTACCCGAGAATTGACACGATTCTGGGAAGAACAGACGACATGGTAAAAGTAAAGGGTGTAAACATCTTCCCCAGCCAGATAGACGAAATGCTTTCGGGAATCCCGGGAGCGTCCAGCGAGTATCAGTTTATGATAGACCACCTTTACGGCAAGGACATCTGCACCCTGTTTGTAGAGATAGACAAGGGTGTTGACAAAACCTCTATGGAGGCCGCCATCACCGCAGGCTTCAAGGCGAAGATAGGCATAACTGTTATCGTCAAGCCGGTTGATATAGGCGAGCTGCCCCGAAGCGAAAAGAAGTCCACACGAGTTTTTGACAACCGCTACTGATTTTTCGCCACAAATTCACACTGCAAATTTAAGCGGACGGCATTACACCGTCCGCTGTTATTTTATAGGCGGTTTTTCTTGACTTAAGGGCAGATTGAGTATATAATTAATATATAAATTTACAGAAAAGAGCGTGTTTATGAACTTATTATTTGTAGGCGACGTGGTGGGAAAAGCCGGCTGCGATTTTCTCAGAGATAATATTTATCAGATAAAAAAGGAATATGCTATTGATTTCACTGTGATAAACGGCGAAAACTCGGCACAGGGCAACGGGCTTACCCCCAAATCCTTTGACGAGCTGGTGAGCATGGGGGCTGACGTAATAACCACAGGAAATCACTCCTTCAAAAGACGTGAAAGCACCCAGCTTTACGACAGCCGTGAAATTCTCCTTCGCCCCGCAAACTACCCCGAGGGTGTGGCAGGTCACGGAGTTGCGGTTGTGGACTTATTCCCCGTTAAAATAGCGGTGGTAAATCTTATGGGGACGATCTATCTTGATTCCCTTGAAAACCCTTTTTTCTACATCGACCGGATTCTTGAAGGGCTTGACACTCCCAACATATTTGTGGACTTTCACGCCGAAGCCACCTCGGAGAAAAAGGCGATGGGTCACTATCTCACGGGGAGATGCACTGCGGTGCTGGGAACTCACACCCATGTTCAGACTGCCGACGAGGTTATTTTAGGCGGTCACACTGCGTACATCACCGACGTGGGAATGACGGGACCTGAAATGTCGGTACTGGGAGTGGACACCCAGATAGCAATAGACAAAATGAAATATCACTTCCCGGTGATGTTCCGTGAAAGCGAAAACCCCTGCTTTATCAACGCCGTAGCGGTAAGTTTTGATGAAAAAACAGGCAAAGCCACTGAAATCCAAAGAATAATCAGGCGATAGCTCACAAAAAACGTGATTTCTCTTGCAAAATTTAATGCAATGGTGTATAATAGAACATGACCCATAGGGGGATAAGGTTGCTTGTCATAGCCGGACAGGCATACCAATCAGGTTTAAATCGGAGCAAAACTTGATAAGCTTGCTTAATCACGTTGCGACGATTGCAACCGTCGGGAGGAGCTTTGCTCCTCAGTGTTTCAGTGGTGGATTAAAACCCCCACTGAAAGTCTGAATGTCCCCCGCCTTAGCGGCGGAGGACATAGGCGACAAGGTTATAATTTTTGATTTGACATCAAATTTAATAGTGGGAGGTCATAAAATGGAGATTCTAAAAGTTTCAGCAAGATCCGTACCAAATTCCGTTGCGGGTGCAATAGCGGCAATCATCAAAGAAAGCGGCGAGGTGGAAATTCAGGCTGTAGGTGCAGGTGCAACAAATCAGGCTGTAAAGGCGGTGGCAATTGCCAGAGGATATCTCGCCCCGGTAGGCATTGATATTGTCTGCATACCTGCTTTTGCAAATGTGGTTATCGACGACGATGAAAGAACCGCAATAAAGCTTATCTGCGAAAAGAGAAACTAAAAAACACACGGCAAGAAGGTTTATTTTTCTTGCCGTTTTTTGTCCTAGCGCGGACGGCGCAACTTCGTTACGCTCACTGGCGTTCGCTCCAATTTTGTGAGAAGAGAGAGTTTGTCCCCGCTAGGTATAGTTTGTGCAAAGCATAAGTTTGCTGCATAGTTTGATAAGAAACACACCTTGTAGGGGACGGCGTCCCCGACGTCCCGTTTTTTATTCACATACTCACTCTGCCTGCGGCAACAAACTCACCGTCTTAACAAACCAAGTGAGCGACAGCGAACGGCTCGCATTTTGCCCCGTGCGGGCTAGCACCGCCCCCGACGTCCCGCATTGAATCGCTGCTTATCTCCCATTAAACTCAATAAATACATCGCCTCTGTATTATGTGCTGAACAAATTTTTCCGACTGCAAAGAAAAATGCGTTCCTCACCTATGATGTCGGGGGGATTTTTTCTTCCTCACCGAATACCCGAAGCTGCCAAGCTTTCTTCCCAGGGCGAAATACTCCCCGTGGGCGTAAGCCAGCAGACCTGCCTTATCAAGCTGAAGTCTGCCGTTTGGGTCGATAAGCTCTTTAGCCACATCCAACCTGACTATATCAGCGACAAACATATGGTGAGTACCCAGCGGCACAATCTCCCTGACCTTACATTCGATATTTACCGGCGACTGCTCAAGCAGGGGGCAGTTCACCACCTCCGCCTTGCTGACGGTAAGGTTCATATCCTTGAATTTATCGGTTTTCCTACCCGACCTGACGCCGCAGTAATCCACCGCTCTGACAAGCTGCTCTGTGGGTAGGTTAATAACAAACTCGCCGCTGTTTTTGATAATGTCGTAAGAAAACCGCTCGGGACGCACAGAGATATAGGTCACAGGCGGCTGGGTATTCAGCACTCCCGTCCAGGCGACGGTGAAAATATTGGGCTTTTCCAAACTGCCGCAGGTAACGAGGGTAGGTGGAACGGGTGCGGTAATAACGCTTCCCTTCCAGCTCTCTTTGGTATAGCGGTTATAATTCATATGCTTTTCTCCGTATCTTGTGAAAACTAAGGTTTGTGACGTTAGCCGGCTCACAGGTCAATAAACTCGCCGTTTTCGATTTTAAGCTTTTCAAGGGTGGGACTTTTATAATGCTCCTGCTTTTTATATTGGCTCACAGCGGCAACTCTTTTAAGCAAATCGTCTATTTTGTAGTAATTGGTTACTACCCTTTTGGGAAAGCTTTTATACTTTTCGGGATGTTTCAGCTTTTTTCTTTTTCCGTCGAACAGGATTGCCAGCACCACGGAAATTGTAAGGGCGACCACAGTTTTCTCAGGCTTTGAGCTGAATTTAACATCAAATTTCATATCCACCCACCTCAGCAAAAATATATGTTTATTATACAACAAACCCGCCGTTTTTTCAAGTGTTTTGGCGGCAAAAGGAGAATCTCGCCGACATTTTTGTCTTTACAGCAAAAGGCAAATCGCTGTACATTTTATTTTGTTGCTGAATTCTTAACTCTGAATTTTTTTCAAAAAAGCCCTTGCATTTTTTTAGAATGTGTTGTATAATATTATAGTGATTTTGATACGGAGATGTATCGAAGTGGTCATAACGAGAACGACTCGAAATCCTGTGGGGAGTTGTCCGTTTCGTCCAGCCGAAAACCTTGTAATTATGCGGGTTTTACCCGGTTCGAAAAACTGAATAATTTGCTGTTCTTTCCGTCAGTTCTTTCCAAAGCCTTTTTCTACCGGAAAAAGGCAGGAAAAAACGGCGGCTGAACATATAGGGAGCGGTATCGAAGTGGTCATAACGGGCCTGACTCGAAATCAGGTAGTCCTCACGGGCTCGTGGGTTCGAATCCCACCCGCTCCGCCATCGAAAAATCCAGTAACCATGCGGGTTTGCTGGATTTTTCTTTTTTTGCGCCCGCTCCAAAAATCACCCGATTTTGGGCTGTTCTTTCCGTAATTTTGGAACGACCAGCTTTTTGCTTTATGCCCCGCTTTTTTCTTCGTTTTGCTCCCATCTGCTGCCGAAATCGCCCGCTTCGGGAAGGGGCATTCCGCTTACCATCGCCTGCGCCGAGGACAGCTTTGAGGTGTAATCAAGGTGGGCGTAGATATTGGCGGTAGTGGAAAAATCGCTGTGCCCCAGCCACTCCTGAATCTGCTTGAGCGGCACGCCGTTGGCGAGCAAGAGGGAGGCGCAGCTATGCCTGAGATCGTGGAAGCGCATTTTCTTCATGCCGTGCCGTTGGATGAATGCGGGGAATTGCGAGGTCAGGTAATCGGGCTTCATTCGCTCACCCAGCTCGTCTACGAATACAAAGCCGTCGTATTCATAGTTGTAGCAGTTGCCGCAGACCTGCTTGTTCAGCTCCTGCGCTGCCTTGACCTCTGCAAAATAT
>CALXIQ010000004.1 GCA_944388405.1 uncultured Ruminococcus sp.
TATTGCGTCGCTTTGCTAAATCTTCAACTGTAAATGAATTGCGAAAATTCTCTTTTATCCAGCTGTTTGCTTCATAAATCCCATCTATCTGCCCCATACTAACTATACTCTGAATAAACTGCTTTCCGCATGAACTGCAGAGTATGTAGTAAATTACTTGCTGCATAATGTTTTTTCGCAAAAACTCCGATGGAACGGTTTCGTTCATTGCGCAGAAAAGTCTGCAAACGGACTCTGTCACTGCGCTGTCGGCGACAGACATCGTTTCAGCATTCTGCTTTTCGCTCATAATCGCTTTTATTAAGCTGTTGTCTAAGTTCAAGACTGCCTTTATGACGTCATTGACGGTAAATTCTACAGCAACAGCTAAAAAATCATGGTTCTCGGAAAAGGTTAAAACTGTTCCTGATAACGGCATATCTATTTTGGATACGGAATATTGTCCCTCCGTATAATCCATAATCCCAGAGGGAGTATAAAGCCTTAGCGACCCATCAAGCACAATATATAAAAACGGATTTTCCGTTTGAGGCATCCGTATCTTTTTAGTTGTAAAGCGATATGCAGTTACAAAGGAGATTCCGGTTTTATTGCCTCCTTCTTCAAGAGCAAGCTTTCGTATTTCATTTATTGTCTTTTTTATAATGGATTTCATTTTTTACACCACATGATTTAATTTTTATTAAGTATATACTCATAAACCGAACATGTATATATGATTTATTATAAGACATAAAATTTCACGCTTACCGAATAAATCAGCTTTTATTTCCTCACAATACATGCCCCATATTTCACCCAGTTGAAACAATTACTGCAGCGGCAGAAATGCATAGCATAATAGTGATTTTATTATATCATATTCCCTAATTTAAGTCTACTTTTTGATATTACGCGGCTCTTAAAACGAAAACTGCAAAAACGACCGGATTTTACTCCGGCCGTTTTGCAAAGTCGTTTATATGCAGCCGTCAGCTGCCTGATATGACTTTAATTATTTTGTTGTTCCTGTCTTATAAGCGTCGATCATCTTCTTAACCATCTGACCGCCTACAGAACCTACTTCACGGGCAGTAAGGTCGCCGTTGTAACCCTGCTTGAGGTTTACGCCAAC
Source organism: uncultured Ruminococcus sp. (assembly GCA_944388405.1). Lineage (GTDB taxonomy): Bacteria > Bacillota > Clostridia > Oscillospirales > Ruminococcaceae > FB2012. The sequence continues at coordinate 1,115 of CALXIQ010000004.1, forward strand.
CTCGTTAGCTGCTTCCATCTTGAACTTTTCAAGAGTCTGTCTTCCCTGTTCGGTAGTAATTCCTTTCATTTTGTACAACTCCTTTTTTATAATTTATCGGGTTTGCTTTATTATTATGTGAGTTGTGTTTTTTAATATTAGCGGTAATTTCTTTCAGAGTTTTTTCAAATTTTTATTTTGATAAAGCCGCCTGCACTTTTGAGCGTACGCTCGGTGCGGCGGCTTTTTCCCCTATATTTTTTTACTGTCCCTTATGACAAAAAAGCTCGTTATTTTTTCAGTTGAAACAGGAGCTTAACATTCGGGACATATTAATTGTATAACATATATGAATTTTTGTCAACAATTATGAGAAAACAAATAAAAATTCTACTATTTTAATAAATATTTGATGATAAATTGCGCAATTTACACAAAAAACACCGCCGATTACACCCATTCAAAGTATAATCGGCAGCCGGTTCGCTATTGTTGTGCGTTTGCATAATCTGAGGAAACATCAAGATATTCCTCTAAGCATATTCCTTGGGAGGTTATCTCCTTAGCCGCCTCAACGCCTACATATCTTATATGCCACGGCTCGTATGTGTAGCCCGTTATATCTTCTTTTCCCTCGGGGAATCTTATAATAAATCCGTAGTCTGCGCAGTTTTCCTCAAGCCAGATTGCTTCGGGAGTGCCCTCAAAGCTGAATTCGGTGGTGTTTACGTCCATGCAAAGTCCCGACTGATGCTCAGAATGACCGGGGCGTGAGGAAACCTCGTCCGCTTTTTCAACGCCTCTTTCCGTCGCATAGTTATTATAAAGCTGCTCCTGTTCTTCATAGCTGCGGTAGCCTGAGCAGATGTAAAGCACTATGCCATCTCCGTAAGCGTCCGCCGCCATATCGTAAAATGCGTCCTCGGCAACACTGTCAAGCCCCGGCGCATAGCTTTGGGGCAGACTGTAGGTTTTGTTGACTATAAGTATTCCGTCTATATAGGTTCTGCCGTCTATAACTTCTACTTCGTGACCCTGTGCTTCGCTTATGGGCGATGTGTCCCCCGAGGAGGAATCTGCTTCAGCCGATGACTGTGTTTCAGTCGAAGAAGCCGGGTCGTCTGCTGCCGATTCTACCTGTGAAGCCGCACTGCTTTGGGAATCGGCAGCTTGCTCGCCACTGTCGTTTCCGGAAGCTACAAAATAAATCACCGCCGCTATAACAATCAATCCGAAAATAATCATAACGGCATATGCTTGCATTCTGTCACGGCGTATCTGCTGAGCGGTTCTGCGGCGCACTGAATAGCTCAGGGGAGCTTCAGGCTCGGACTTTAAATTATAGTCATCCGAATCTGAAAAGAAAGAGGGCTTGTCTTTATTATTATCCATAAATAACGTCCTTTGTTTTTATCAATCACATTGTCGCACTGTTTTTCTAATTATAGCACCCTGCGCTGTGAAAATCAAGTCGAACAACGCCGTTTATGAAAAGAACAGGTGCTCTATAAGAATTTTTGAACCTAAGAGGATAAGTACGATACCTCCAGCCAGCTCCGCCTTTGACTTGTATTTTGTTCCGAAAATACTGCCTATTTTTATTCCCACTGCGGAAAAGACAAAGGTGATTACACCTATCAGCGAAACTGCAGGTATAATGCTTATCTGCAAAAAAGCAAATGTAACTCCCACCGCAAGGGCGTCGATGCTGGTGGCAACGGCAAGCAGGAACATATTTTTCGGCTTCATTGAAGCGTCGGCGTCTTCTTCGTCGCCGCTCAAGGCTTCCTTTATCATGTTTGCGCCTATAAAGCAAAGGAGTATAAATGCAATCCAGTGGTCAAACTGTTGTATCCTTTCACGGAAGCTGACCCCCAGAAGATAGCCTATTACAGGCATAAGCGCCTGAAATCCGCCAAACCACAAGCCTGCGCACAGCATATGCGAGATACGGATGTTTTTAAGCGCAAGTCCCTTGCATATTGATACCGCAAAGGCGTCCATAGAAAGTCCTGCCGCAAGAATAAAAAGCTCTGCAATTCCCATTGAAATCTCTCCTCAGCCAAAATAAAAAGGCTCACAGGCAACGCAAAAACGCTGCCCGTGAGTCTCGTCTTTTCAGATAATACCGGATTTAAAAAATCATTGTGTCGACATTATCGCAGGCTTGCTTTGTAAAGCCTGCTGACTACTCCCTCAAGGGTACTGAAATAATATAGCATACTTTTTGACCAATGTCAAGGAAAAATCAAAGTTTTTTATTATGTCCGCATTAATGGTCCTGCAGTGTGTTTCTGACCCAAAGCATATTTTTAAAAGGGGAGCATATCTATAAATATTCGGTCATTTAACTTCTTAAATATTTCTTACAATCCGCCGCGCTTTCTTGACTTTTAATGTCGGATAATATATAATGTACTCGTTAAATGTCGAAATAAAGACGTTTAGGCGCAGCCAGCGTCTTGTGAAAGGATATTTAAATATGAAGAAAAACAGAGGCAAAAAGGCGGCGCTCTGGACCCGCAAGGATATAAAAACCGACGCCAAAGCCAATCTGAAAAGAAACTACATCGCCTGCTTTGCGGTGTGCTTTATTATGGTGTTTCTTACAGGGGAATACGGAGGAACCACCCAGTTTATTTCCGGCTATGACATTCAGAATGTTGCGGACATCCGATACAGCGGAGATTTTAAAAGAGATGTGGTGGAGGAGCTTAAGGAAACTGAGCAGAGTGCAGCTGAAATTTCCGACAAATATCACATCGGCGACCCGGAGGCGGTGGAGCGATGGGAAACAATTTATGATGAGCGAGGACCTTCGGCTCTCAACTCAACCGAGATTTCGCTGTTTAACGTGGGAACGGGGAATTCCAATTGGAATATAGTGCACAAGGCAACAGGCTGGATAATCAAAACGGAGGACAATATAAACAAAGCCTTCGACGACGGAATCGAGCAGCTTGTTCAGGGCACGGCAAGCTTTTTTGACAGCGCCACAAGGCAGTACTCCTCAAAGTTTCAGATTGTAAACGCAGTTATGGATTTGTTTTCCCGTAAGCAGACCTGGGAGATAGTCGTTACCTTTGTAAGTGCAATAGTAAGCTTGCTTTTATCCATCTTTGTGGCTAACACCCTGATTGTGGGGGAGAGAAGATTTTTTCTTGAAAGTCGTATCTATCACGGCACAAAGATAGGCAGAATAGGTTTTTTGTTTAAGGAGAGAATCTGGAAGCCGGTCAAGACCATGTTTGCAAAGGATATGTTCACTATTTTCTGGGCGTTTACTGTAGTGGGATTGTTCATAAAGCCTTTTGAGTATATGATGATACCATATATACTGGCTGAAAACCCCCATATTGACAGAAAACACGCCTTTGCCCTGTCACGTCAGATGATGAAGGGCAACAAGTGGAAGGCGGCAAAGCTGGCGATTTCATATATTCCGTGGTTTATTGCGGCGTCCATTCTTGCTTCGGTGGTGGGAATTTTCTTTTTGGGCAACACTTCGGGTATTCAGGCCAACGTTTTGGTAAATGTGTTTGTGGGAGTGCTTTGCCTGACGTTTTTAAACCCATACAAAACCGCTGCCGAAACGGAGCTTTATATTATACTCCGTCGAGAGGCTATAGAAAAAGGCTACACCTACAGCGAGGACCTTAACGACAAATATCTTGACCTTGACCTGCTGGAGGAGCAGCTTAAACAGCAGGAAACTGACACCCCCAGGGCTTCCACAGCCGAAAGCACCTGAAAGGTGTAAAAAAAGCCGCCTTGTATTTTTAACAAGGCGATAGTTTAAATCTTACCCGTTGAAGGTAATCATGACATGGCAGATCTCGGCGTCCGTTCCCACCCGCATAAACGGGCCGTAAACCCCTACGCCGGAGGTTACTACCGAATACATATTATCCTTTTTGATTACGCCGCAGGGGTTTTCCCACGCAAGACCTATGGTAAGGTTCAGCGGGAAAAGCTGTCCGTCGTGGGTATGACCCGAGAAAGTTATATCCGCTCCCGCATCGGCGGATTCCTGAAGCTGCGACGGCTGGTGGTCTATAACGAAAATCGGCTTGGTTTTGTCAAGCCCCTCTGTAAGTTCGCTCACTGACTCGCGGCTTCCGTCATCCGTACCGGGCTTGTCAGCATCACGGCGGCCAACCAGATAAAAGCTGTTATCAATAAGGGTGACTTCGTCCTGAAGCAGGTTTATGTTTGCCTTTTCAAGAAAATCGGTCATAGACTTATCGTTTTCGGGACTTTCGCCCCAGCTGAAGGTAAAGCCCATAAGGATTCTTTCGTTTATATCGTGATTGCCATAGGTCGCCCATACGCCGTACTTCGCGTGAATTGAAGCCAGCGCTTCGGCAATTTTATCAGGATAGTCAAGTCCGTCTATGCTGTTGTCAAAAATATCCCCCGCAAATATAACTATATCGGGGTTGCAGGCGTTTATTTTTTCAACCATCTCGGCGATATGGTCGTAGCCTATGGCGTAGCCCATATGAGTGTCCGCAATCAGCACGGCGTTAAGCTGCGATAATTCTCCGCAGGCTTTATCCACTGTCAGATTATACGTGGTGGTTTTGATGTTTCCCGCATGAATTGTTCCGTAAAGACAGACAACCGCCGTACATATTGCGATTGCCGAGCCGACGGTAACGGTTCCTATGCGTGAAAAAAGCTTTTTGCTTTTCAGTGGAGTATGCTTGATTATAAGCCTTAGCAAATCGCCCAGGACGATAAACATAAGGGAATACATCATAACACCCATCCAGCAGGCGGAAAAACGCCGTATAAATATGGACAGCCAGAACTTAGGCAGCAAAAACGCTAAAATAGGCGACAGAGCGCACAGAAAAAACACGATACCTACCGGTATCATAAAACGGCGCTTGTCAAGAATTACGGTGCAGTTTTTCGTCCAGTGAAAGATTCTCAGCAGCATATAGAAATTCACTGCAAAATACAATGGGACAAGAAACAGAAATATCATCGACAGACGTACCTTCCGTATAAATAAAATCAGGTTTGCGGCAATTTTCAAACGCTGCAAGCACGAATTCATTATACACCAAAACAAGCGGCTTTGCAATATATTATAATAAAATATCCATTTGCTTTGAATCAATATTAAGTCAATAAGTGTTCAGTGGGCTGAACAGACGATATTCGTAACTATGGGGCTTTTACCCCTTTTAAATATAATGCGCCGATAAAAAACCGTTTGATTAAAAACGGAAACTGTCGGACAGAACAAAGAAAGGAATATGAAAAAATGGAGATCAATTTAACTACAAAGGAGCTGAGAGCTCTTGAACAGTACCCCGGTATAGCACAGCAGGGGACGATTGTAACCGACGGCAAGCGGAAGATACTGCACCGTGATTATCGCAGAAAATATGCGATAACTTCAATTATACTTATGTTTTTTATCTTTGCCTTTATAGGCTGGACGTGGGAGGTGGCGATTCACGTCGTACAGGACGGAAAGTTCGTAAACCGAGGAGCACTTCACGGACCATGGCTTCCAATTTACGGCGCAGGCGGAATTTTAGGGGTGCTTCTTTTAAAGAAATTTGCGGACCGGCCCGTGCTTACCTTTTTCCTGGTTGTCACGGTATGTTCGGTGGTGGAATATGTCACAAGCTGGTATTTTGAAACCTACAGACATATTCAGTACTGGAACTACGACGGATATTTTCTGAATCTCAACGGCAGAATCTGTCTTGAAGGAGCGCTTATATTCGGCTTTGCGGGGTGTGCGGGAATATACATACTTGCACCGTTTTTCGACGACCAGATAAAAAAGATTCCCCACAAAACAAGGGTGACCCTCTGCGTTGTGATTTTTACCGTCTTTGCCGCTGATTTTGTCTATTCAACCAAATACCCCAACAAGGGCGAGGGCATAACCGATTATGTATTTGCTCCCTGCGTTTCGGTGACAGCCGACAGTGATTATCCTCTTCTTGCGGATATGAGTGTTTTGGATTGCAAGTATCTTGTCTGAAATGGAAAATACCAGCAAAAGTTAAAGCCTTATTGTTTCACAAAATTTAGTGCGTTAAAAAGTCCGGCGAAAGCCGGATTTTTTGTTATATCGGCGGATTGTACTTTTTTACCCGACAGGGATTTCCGCAGGCAATGGCGTTGTCGGGGATTGATTCGGTCACCACGCTTCCTGCGCCGATTACAACGTTGTCCCCGATTGTAATTCCGGGAAGAATTATGCTTCCGCCGCCAATCCAGGTGAAGCGGCCTATCTTTACCGGCAAGGCGTAGGTTTTTACCGCCGCAGTGCCGTCAGGCTGCTGTGAAAAGCGTTCCCCTCCTTCAAGAGGGTGAAGGGCGGTGTAGATTTTTACATCAGGCCCCAGCATGGAGTTTTCTCCGATGGTTATGGGAGCGGTGTCCAGCAGGGTGCAGTGCATATTGACAAAGCTGTTATCCCCAAGGTGAATGTTGCTGCCGTAATCAACATAAATCGGCTGATTGACCCGCACGTTCTTTCCAAGTCCGCCTACCAGCTGAGACAAAACCCGGCTTCTTTCCTCCACATCCTCGGCAGGCAGATTGTTGTAGATTCGCATAAGATTCTTTGCACAGCTTTGCTGTTTACGTAGGTCGGGGTCACGGGTGTCGTAAATTTGTCCGCTTTGTTTCTTTTCAAATTCGGTCATTTGTTTTCTCCTTTGCTTTATAACTTGTTACAATTTAAGTATACCCGCCCTGAATTGTCATGTCAAATACTTATAATACATTGCTGTCAATGCTTTTTGTCAATGGATACACCCATACAAAAACCTCCCCCTGTGAGCAAAGCCTGCGCTTTTCCACAGAGGGAGGTTTAATTTAAGTTATTTAACGCCGTGTTTATCCCAGATTACCGAGGTTTTATATCCCAGCTTGCCATACCAGGGACCTACCCCCGTGTAATGTATGTAGCTGTAATCAAAGCCTTCGTCTTTCAGCAGTTGAGTGGCGTTTCTGACCATTATCAGACCAAGTCCCCTGTTGCGATACTCAGGGATTGTTCCCACACAGCCCGGACCGCCTACTTTAAGGGTGCGGCCGCTTATGGTGTGAGTACCCATATCCTCCACCATACAGAAGCTGGCAATTTCACCGTTTATATAGCCGCAGTACACTCTGTCCTCTTCGCTGAAAAAATCCACCCATTCGGGGACAACCTTTTTAACCGCTTGGATAAGCTGCTGAAAGTCCCCCTGAAAAAGTCCGAATGAAACGTCGTCGCCCAATTGCTTGTCATATATAGATGGATCAAACTCCTTAAGGGGGAGAACCATTTCCTCAAAAACGGAATCCTCCGGCAGATTGCGAATATCCTCGCCGCTGAAAAAATCCGGGTATATGCTGTTAAACAGTGCTATGGAGTCCTGTTTATTCATGTGTTTTACCCTCCCATAATTTATTTGTCAAGCGGATTTATCTGTGCTTTTTAACTTCGTTACGTTCACTGGCGTTCGCTCCAATTTTGTGGGTGCTAATAATTTGTCCCCGCTGAGGTGAGTTTTGATTAAGACATAGGTTTGCTACAGAGTTTGTGCGGTACTGATTAGGTGTAAAATAGTGCGTAAGAAAGGGACGTCGAGGGCGCCGTCCCGTACAAACTCAAACTATGTAAAAACCAATGCACGGACAAACTACCCTTGACGGTTACGAACCGATAGCCTATACAAAACGAAGCGAGCGTTAGCAAGCGGATCGATATTAAAAAAAGGACGATGTGGGCATCGTCCTCTACAATTTGTGGTATCATATCAAATTGTGCAGAAACGGGACGTCGAGGGCGCCGTCCCCTACCAACTATGTTAAAAACCAATGCACGAACAAACTACCCTTGACGGTTACGAACTGATAGCCTATACAAAACGAAGCGAGCAAAGCGAGCGGATCGATATTGCGCCGTCCGCGCTTAGGACTGGAGCTGATAGTCGGACTCGAACCGACGACCTGCTCATTACGAATGAGCTGCTCTACCAACTGAGCCATATCAGCATAGTTTCAGCGTTTTAAACAATGCAGTAATTATTATAAACTATAAAAATGCTTTTGTCAATAGACTTGCGGTTAATTTTTTGAAGCGAAAATCCACAATCCTGCCGACGGATAAAAGCCGCAGTTTTACCTCCTGCGGCAAAAATATTATGTCCAATCTGTAACATTTCTCGTAAAGGGATTGCAGTATCCGACTTTATCGGGTATAATAATTCAGTTATCATGAGATACCGACAGTTCGTTTGTACCATCCTGTCGTTAAACAAAACCAGGACTGCTTGTTCATATTAATGTGACCATGGCGGCTTTGCGTTTTGCAGAGCCGTTTTGTTGTGATGAGGGTAGTTTTGCGTTTTGTAAAATTACTTTTTTGGAGGAAGAATATGAACAACTCAAATTCACAGGCAAAACGGCCCTCCTCAATGGGAGCGTGGCTGAAAAGAGAAAAAGAAGAAACTGTTATCCTGCTTAGATGTATTCCCGCAACGGTGGTGGCTCTGTTTGTGGTAAGCGTTATCTGCATGAACCTGCTTGCCAACAAAACGCTGGTGCAGACAAGCTGGCTTGCTCTGGACGGCGGTATTTTAATATCCTGGCTGTCATTTTTGTGCATGGATATAATTACAAAACACTTTGGTCCAAAGGCGTCCAATAAAATTGCTCTCCTTGCGGCGGCAATAAATTTGCTTACCTGTCTGATATTCTATGTTGCCAGCATAATCCCCTCAGATGCGGACGATTATACCGCCCTCAACCAGATTCTCGGCGGAACCTGGTTTATTCTGCTGGGAAGCACAATTGCGTTTCTGGCTTCGGCGGCGATAAATAATTTCCTCAACTGGACAATAGGCAGAGCTTTCAGAAAAAATCCCGACGGCAAGGCAGCGTTTGCTGCCCGCACCTACATATCTACATTTATCGGTCAGTTTATGGACAACCTGATTTTCGCTATAATCGTATTTGTAGTGTTTGCGCCGATATTCTGGGACGGCTTCCACTGGACAATGCTGCAGTGCGTAACCTGCGCTCTGACGGGAGCTGTGGCTGAGGTAATTATGGAAATTGTGTTCTCGCCTTTCGGATACAGAGCCGTAACCAAGTGGAAAAAGCACAATGTGGGACAGGAGTATCTCGCTTATATCAAAGAGGGTAGATAAAATGAAAATACTGATAACCGGCACATCTCAGGGCATCGGCAAAGCAATCGCTCGCCTTTTCCTGAAAGAAGGTCATGAGGTTGTAGGCTTTGACCGTCAGCAGCCGTCAATCGAGCATCTTTGCTATATCCATTACCGCCTTGACGTCAGGGATTATGAAAGCCTTCCCGACATCGGTGAGGTGAATATTCTCATAAACAATGCCGGAACTCAGAACGAGGAGGATATCGACGTCAACCTGAAAGCCCTTATCCACATTACCGAGAAGTACGGCGTTCAGGATAAAATACATTCTATCCTGAATATCGGCTCGGCAAGCGGCCACACCGGTTCGGAATTTCCCGAATACTGCGCCAGCAAGGGGGGCGTAGTGGCTTATACAAAAAACGTGGCGCTTAGAGTGGCAAGGTTCGGGGCTACCTGCAACAGCCTTGACCCCGGCGGCGTGCTTACCCCCCTTAACGAATGCGTTATGAATGATAAAAGCCTGTGGTCGCAGATTATGGACGAAACCCCTCTGAAAAAGTGGGCGACGCCGGAGGAGATTGCACAGTGGGCGTATTTCCTCACGGTAACAAACACCTTCTGCACGGGGCAGAGCATTATTGTTGACGGCGGCGAATCTATCAATTACCACTTTGTGTGGAAAGACTGAAAGCTTAATTAACAGCTCCTCACTTCCGTTTTCGAAGTGGGGAGCTGTATTTCATAAAAAATATCTCAAAGCGGTTGAAATTATCGAAAAGATATGATATAATAAAACATAATGTACTGCGATAAGTACTTAAAGTTTGTGTAAAAATACAGAGAAAGTCTTTTGGAAAGGAATGTAATTTATGAGTCAGACAAAACAAAAATCTTCAGCCGCCAAGAATGTGGCAATATTTTTTGTAGTGTTTATTATTCTGGAAATGCTGATTATTTTCGGTATTTCAAGGGTGTTTAAAAATGAAGACGTAACCCCCAGCTTTGCAGGATACAGCCTGTATATAATGAGCGATAACAGTATGGGCAACGAGGTCCCCGAGGGAGCACTTGTGGTGGCAGCCAACGGAGTTCCCAGCGTTGAGGGGATAGGCTCGGCGGTGCTGGTTGAAAATGTTCCCGGCATTGGCACATCGGTGTTCTGGCTTGCAGACGTTTCCTCAAGGGGCGACACCATGGACGGAGTTGTGTACACCGTTTATCAGGAGCAGAATCCTTCGGCATTGTATGAGGTAAGGTCGTCTGATGTTGTGGGTACAGCTTCAAGCTATTATCTTACCGCAGGAAATGTTATTACCTTTGTAACGTCCACTTTTGGCATGGCGGTATGCGCTATTGTTCCGCTGTTCCTGCTGGTGCTGATTGAGCTTATTATTGCAATCGCTACTCATTCGGGAGAGGAAGAGAAGGAAGAGACAGAAGTTCAGGAAGAAGAAAGCAGCATAACTCTTGACGATTTCCTGTTCGGAGGAGAGAACGAAAAGGCGCTTCATCATTCTCACGCTCATGATGAAGACACGGGCAGCGAGGAGGAGCCTAAAGAAAACGACGATTACGATGATTTTGTGGTTGATGAAAGGATCGAGGCTGTAAAAACCTATAACATTATAATGGATGAACAAGACGATTCGGGAAATGAGAAACCAGAGGAAACTCCTGCTGAAACGGCAAAAGAACCCGAAGAAAAGCCTCAGTCCGCCGCAAGCAAAAGTGCGGCAGCTTCAATTGAGGATCTTATGAAGCTTATGGAAGAGGAGCAGAAAAAGCTGAGGGATCAGCTTGATAAGTCGTAGCCGACACGAATATCGGGCGGCAGAAACGGCATTGGTTTGTCTGTAAATTACCAAGGCAATATCACATCATATGGTGTGGTGTTGCCTTGTTTTTTGTGGGTATTCGGCCGTTGTACAGAAAAGGTGTATATCACAACAGCGAAAACGTTTGATGTTTAATGTAAAACAGTCCGTGTGTGTATAAGCCACTGTTCATCCGGGGGAAGCGATGGTAAATGCAGCCGATGGACATATCTGATTACACTTGTGAGTAAAACAGATGAACAGTATGATTGATATTTTTCCACTAAAGCTAAAATCGGGCGAAAATTAAGGTTACAGAATAGTTACAACATTGCAGAATTTGTAGTCAAGTTGCACAAAATGCAGGCGGCAAGACTGTTTATTCAACCATAATTTATTACAGCAGGTATAAAATTTTGCGAAAGCACTTGAAATTTGCGAAAAAATATTGCATATTTTTATTAAGAGAACGTTTAAATTTCAGGTTTTTGTTTGATGTTATAACTCAAACGTTTAAACGGCTTGGAAGGAGGAATTGAATTGGTTTCATTAAAGGATATTTCCGTTCGCTGCGGCGTTTCGGTTGCAACGGTAAGCAAAGCTCTGAACGACCATAAGGACGTAAGTGCGGCAACAAAAGAAAGGCTTATCAAGGCGGCTAAGGAAATGGGTTATTTCCCTAATTCTCAGGCGAGAGCTTTGAAAACCAACAGGACTTACAATCTGGGAGTGATGTTTCTTGACAATGCGGGAAGCGGTTTAACTCATGAGTTTTTTGCCAAGGTGCTCAACAGCTTTAAAACTGAGGCGGAAGCAGCAGGCTATGACATTACCTTTATTAATAAAGTGATCGGACGCCATAAGATGTCTACCTATGAGCATTGTAAATACCGCAACGTGGACGGAATTGTCATAACCTGTACCGACTTTACCGATCCCGACGTTTATGAGGTAGTAAACGGCGATATTCCTGTAGTTACAATAGATCATATTTTCGACTGCCGCACGGCGGTGCAGTCAAACAACGAAAGCGGAATGGAAGAGCTTGTGAACTATGTTGCCGATAAGGGACATCACAAGCTTGCTTATATTCAGGGCAATAAATCAGCGGTAGCGGAAAAGCGTCTGGCAGGCTTTTGCAAAGCCTGTGCAACCAGAGGTATTGAGGTGCGTCCCGAATGGATACCCGTCGGCGATTTTCACAATCCCGATATTACATACAGGCTTACTGCAGAACTGTTAAAAAGCAACGACAGACCCACCTGCATTTTCATGCCTGACGACTATTCGGCAATAGGGGGATACAACGCCATTAAAGATATGGGGCTGTCGGTTCCGGGGGACGTTTCGGTAGTGGGCTATGACGGAATAGCTTATTCGCAGTTTCTTTCCCCAAAGCTTACCACCTATCTTCAGGATACGGCGCAGATAGGAATGACGGCGGCAAAACGGCTTATTTCGCTTATCGAAAAGTCACAGCCAACTTTTGCTGAGGTGGTTACTGTAAACGGACAGCTCCTTGAGGGCAGGTCTGTAGCGCAGCTTTAGATATTAAACGCCTTGCTGGGGACAATACCTTCAAATATTAATGCATCATCTGAGGAGAAAAGCTATAATGACCCGATCGGCAAAGATATTTTTGAGAGTATTCGGAGTTTGTGCGGCAGTATCGGCAATGTCAGCCTGCGCGGATAACAGCGGTTCGTCCGCTTCGGACAGTATAGTCGGTGAAGATTCGACAAGCTCGGTCAATTCACAAGTGATTAATTCCGTTCAGCCGTCAGACGAGTCAAAGAGCACACTTACGATATACTGCCGTGATTATGAGTTTAAAAAACGGTTTGATAAATATTATCCTTCATATACCAATTTTGGCGTTGAACTCTCCATGGACGCCGACGGAAATCAGACGGTAGAAGCTATAAACGGCATTGAGCTCAACTGGGTCGTGATTGAAAAAGACGAATATCAGGCGAGTCTTGACGCAGCCCTTGAGGCTCAGCAGGGCTCTGCGGAAAAGGTTGATATGTTTCTTGTCCAATCCGACAGCGTTTTTAAATATGTAAACGGCGACTCGGCGCTTTCGGTTGAAGAGCTGGGAATAACGCAGGAGGAGCTTTCAAAGCAGTACAGCTATGTCAGAGATTGCGCCGTTGCTGCCGATACGGGGGAGATTAAAGGAGTGTCATGGCAGGCTTCGCCGGGAATGTTCGTTTACAACGTCCAATATGCGAGAGAAGTTCTCGGCACTGACGACCCCGAAAAAGTTCAGGAGTATGTCAAGGACCAGGAATCTTTTACACAAACTGCCGAGCTTATGGCTGACAATGGTATAAAGATGCTTTCAGGCTATTACGACGCTTACAGGCTTTATTCAGGCAGCGTTTCGTCGCCGTGGGTATCCGACGGCAAGCTGACTTTAGACCCGAAGCTGAAAGAATGGGTTGACCTTACCAAGGAATATACCGATAAAGGCTACAACAGTAAAACATCCCTTATGGACGAAAATTGGGCGGCAGGGCAGAGTGCGGACGGCAGGGTGTTCGGTTATTTCTTGCCTGCATGGGAAATATCTTCGGTGCTTATTCCCAATACTGTGGACGAACAGTTGACGGCTGACAAATCAAACGCCGTGGAGGGAAACGGCGGCTATGGCAACTGGCGGGCATGTCGGGGTCCGCAGGCTTATTATGGCGGCGGCGAGTGGATTTGCGGCGCCGTCGGAGCTGATAACACCGATATTGTTGCGGATATTATGAGGGCTATGACCTGCAACACCGGTTGTATGAAAGCAATTGCAGAGGGCGAGCAGGATTTTGTAAACAACACCGACGTAATCGAGGAGCTTATAGACGAGGATTGCACAAACGATTTTCTCGGCGGACAGAATCTCTTTGAGCTGCTGGCGCCGATTGCTGATGAAATCAGCTTTTCCGACACGCTTTCACCTTACGATTATGACTGCAATCGGATGTTTTGCGACGCTTTAAAGCCATATTTTGAAGGAAGCATAACCTACGAACAAGCGCTTGAAGAGTTTAGCAGAGATATTACGGCTCTTTACAGCGAAATTTCGTCGGAGCTGTATTAATAAACAAAAAATGCCGGGGTCTGTACCTCGGCTTTTTTATATATAGCGTTTTTTCGGATTGTCAGGCTTGCGGCTGCTTTTTAAACGCTTCAAGTCTGTATATAGGAAAACCCTCTTGTGAAAAACGCTTTTCGTATTCGGTGACTATGTTGCCCTCAAAATCGGAGTTGTGCAGGTCAAGAGAAATATTTTTCAATGTCCAGCCGCTTTGAGAAAACTCCTCAAGGGAAAATTCAAAGAAACCTCTGTTGTCGGTTTTCTGATGTATCTCCCCGCCTTGCGTCAACAGCTTTTCGTAGATGGCAAGAAAATTTCTGTGGGTAAGGCGGTGGGCGGCGTAGGATTTTTTGGGATACGGACAGCTGAAATTAAGATAAATCATTCCCACAGATGATGGGGGAATATAGCTTTCAAGATACTCAGCACCGCCACGCAGAAATCTGAGATTTGCAATACCCTCGGATTTTGCCTTTTCTGCGGCGTCAACAATAACGTTGCTGGACTTTTCAACCGCAAGGAAATTTATATCCGGGTTGCGCTTGGCTATTTCGCAGGCAAACTGACCCTTGCCGCAGCCTATTTCAAGCTGCACGGGATTCTTGTTGCCAAAGACGGTTTCGTAATCAAGGATATTTTCGGTATCCTTAATCTGATAATTCCTGTCCTCTCTGTCCATATAGATTATGTAGTCGCCGCACTGTGCAAGACGTTCTTCAAGATGTTTTTTTCTTCTCATTCTCATATTGATTTACCGTTCCTCCGGGATTTTATATTAAATCAAAAGTGGCGTTACAGCTGTACTTCCGTTCCGCCCACTGGTCTTATGGAAAGCACATAGCATGAGCCTTCGCCGAATACCTTTTCCATTTCACCACGGAATTTTTCCAGCTTGTGAGAAGGCACAAACGCCTGAATTGTTCCTGCAAATCCGCCGCCGTGAACACGGAACGCCCCTTCGCCGTCAAGTATCTGCTCGGCTATGTAAAGAGCGGTGGAAAGTCCCTGCTCGTGGGGGGCGGAAGAAGCGTAAACGTTCTGGAGATACATAAAGGACGATCTGCCCGATTCCTTCACAAGCTGAAGAAACTTATCAAAGCTGCCGTCTTTAAGGGCAGAAGCTTCTTTTTCCACTCTTTCGTTGTCGTCCATGAAATGAAGGGAGCGGAGCAGGGCTCTGTCGCCGTATTTTTCACGTAAAACAGCAATATTGTCCATAATATCTGCTTTGGAAATCTCTCTGAGATAATCCTTGCCGAAGTGATTTGCAATCTGTTTCATTTCCGCAGGAACCGCCGCATATTCGGGAGTAAGGTCGGCGTGATTGCCCTTTGTATCCACAATACACAGGCTGTGACCGCTTTTTGCAAAGTCAAAGCCGATGGATTCTATAACGGGATTTTCAGGGTCGTTAAAGTCAATAGTAATAAAGCCGCCTACCGACGAAGCCATCTGATCCATAAGACCGGACGGCTTGCCAAAAAATGCGTTTTCGGCATACTGGGAAATCTGAGCCGTTTCAACGGCGGAAATTTCGTGATTATTGTAAAGCCCGTTGAGTATTGCGCCGATAAGCACTTCAAAAGCGGCAGATGAGGAAAGCCCCGAGCCCTTGAGCACGTTTGATGTGGTATAGGCTCTGAAGCCGCCTATTTTGTAGCCTCTTTGGCAAAAGCCTGCGGCAACGCCCCTTATAAGAGCTGCCGAGGTGTTTTGTTCCTCCTTATGCACTTCAAGGTCGGATATATCCACCGTATCCATTGGGAAGCCCTCGGATTTCACTTTGATAACGCCGTCGTCTGTTGGTATTACGGCGGCGATAACGTCAAGAGAAACTCCAGCCGCAAGCACACGACCGTGGTTGTGGTCGGTGTGATTGCCGCCTACCTCAGTTCGTCCCGGAGCGGAAAAGAAGCGGCTGGGAGGAGCTTCAAACAGCTTTTCAAATTCGTGAGCAGCTTTAGCGTATCTTTCTTTCTGAAAAGCGATTTTGTCCTCAGTGTAAATTTTGTCAAGTGTATTAACGCTCATATATTAACCTCCAAAAGAAAAATTTTAAACTGTTGATTTATCGCTGTTTTTTCCCGATTTCAGAGACGACTGCACAAGACCCATAGCGGCAAGCATTGTAAGCGCCGCAGTTCCTCCCGCAGAGAAAAACGGCAGCGGAACGCCTATAACAGGCATAAATCCCAGCACCATGCCTATATTTATAAATGTATGTGAAAAAATCAGCCCGAAAACTCCCGCACAGACCAGACTGCCCGGCTTGCTGCATTTTGAACTGTCTATAACAAGTCTGAGGCATATTGCAAACAGTATAAGTATTATTATTCCGCAGCCTATAAAGCCTACCGTCTGACCGGCATATGAAAAGATAAAATCGTTTTGAGATTCGGAAACGTAAATAAATTCTTCGCTGTCGCCGGAAAAAAGACCTTTTCCGAAAAGACCTCCGCTTTGCAGCGCACGCTTTCCCTGCGACTGCTGATAGCCGGTGCCGAGAGGGTCAAGCTCAGGGTTGAAAAGCACCATAATGCGCTGCTTCTGATGGTCAAGCAAAAGCCAGTTCCACACCGCCCAGATTACAGCGGGGGAGAGTATTAGAGCAGAAAGTATATACTTCCAGCTGAGTCCTCCTGCAAACATCATTATCACGGCGATAAGAATAAATATTACTCCCGTGCCCTGATCGCCCTGAAGATAAACCAAGACGACGGGTACGGCGGCATGACCCAAAAGCCCCAGTATCGTAAGGGGCTTGTTAAAATGCTCCTTAACATAAGTCATATGCACCGCAAAGGTTATTATAAAGCAAAGCTTAAGCACCTCCGCAGGCTGAACGGTCAAACCGAAAAGACTTATCCACGCCCTGTCGTCGGAAGATGCAGGTCCCGTTCCGAGTGGAGTAAAGGTCAGAAGCGTAAAAAGGATTCCGCCTGCGCCTATAAATTTCCAATGCTTTGTGATCTTATCTATGTCTATAATTGAAAGAGCAACCATAGCGGCAAATCCCAGTATTACCGCAATAATTTTTGTTATCCACAGCGATGAAGAAACGCCTGATGACACAGTCTGATAGGAATTTGTGTCAACAAGAGAAAAAGCCAGAACTATTCCGCCTGCGCAGGCAAGGACAACAAAAATTATCAGAATAAAATCCATATGCTTGATTTTATTATACAATATAAACGCCTCTCTTTCAATAATATTTTATTAATTCACCGCCTCACAGCCAAGGGCGAAAAACGTCATGGCGTGTTAATGAATATATTTATTATAGCATGAATAGTTGAAAAATAACAGAGTAAAGCATAAAAAATATCTGAAAGTCGGTTTTTTTGTGAAAAGCGATTGATTTTTGTATATATTTATGGTATAATTATTTTTATTGACAAGGATAGTTGTTGTTTTTTAACAAAGAAATCATGAAACGCAGGATTTTTATTCGGCGTTTTATTACGAAAGGAAAGATATGTATATGAAAAAACTTATGCTTGGCAATGAAGCGTTTGCAAGGGGTCTGTATGAGGCAGGCTGTAAAATCGCTTCGTCATATCCCGGAACTCCGTCTACGGAAATAACCGAGGAGGTGGCTAAGTACGACGAAGTATATGCCGAATGGGCGCCTAACGAAAAGGTTGCAATGGAGGTAGCTCTTGGAGCGTCGATTGCAGGTGCAAGAAGCTTCTGCGGCATGAAGCACGTTGGTCTTAACGTGGCGGCAGACCCGCTGTATACCGCAGGATATACGGGAGTAAATGCAGGCATGGTAATTGCCGTTGCCGACGACCCGGGAATGCATTCCTCTCAGAACGAGCAGGATTCCCGTCATCATGCTATAGCGTCTAAGGTAATGATGCTTGAGCCATCTGATTCGGCCGAATGCAAGGAATTTGCGAAGGCAGCTTTTGATCTGTCGGAGCAGTTTGACACTCCAGTTATCATCAGGCTTTCAACAAGAGTTTCCCATTCACAGTCGGCGGTTGAAATTCAGAAACGTGAGGAAAGAGAGCTGCTTCCTTATGAAAAGAATCCTCAGAAGTACGTTATGATGCCGGGAAACGCCATCAGACGTCACCCCGAGGTCGAGGAAAGACTTAGAAAGATTGCAGAGTATGCAGAAACTTCTCCCCTTAACAAGGTTGAGATAAACGATACAAAGATAGGCGTAATCACCAGCGGCGTTGCCTACCAGTACGCTAAAGAAGCGCTGGGAACAAAGGCTTCGTATCTTAAGCTGGGAATAGTAAATCCGCTGCCTGAAAAGATAATCAAAGACTTTGCGGCTCAGTGTGAAACGGTTTATGTAATAGAGGAGCTTGACGACGTGCTTGAAACTCATTGCAAAAAGATAGGTCTTGACGTTCACGGAAAGGATACCTTCAGCCTTATGGGCGAGATATCCCAGGCTATCGTAAGAGAAAAGATACTGGGAGAAAAGGCTGAGGAAATTCAGTTCCCTGAAAACGTGCCGGTTCGTCCACCGGTTATGTGCGCAGGCTGTCCTCACAGAGGTCTGTTCTACTGCCTTTCAAAGCTGGGCGTAATGGTGTCGGGAGATATAGGCTGCTATACTCTGGGCGCTGCCGCTCCTCTGTGCGCAATGGATACTACTATCTGCATGGGCGCTTCTGTAAGCGGACTTCACGGATTTAACAAGGCAAGGGGAGAGGACGCCGAAAAGAAATCGGTTGCGGTTATCGGCGATTCCACCTTTATGCACAGCGGAATGACGGGACTTGTGAATATTGCTTACAACGCCACAAATTCCACCGTAATCATTCTTGACAATTCCATCACCGGAATGACTGGCCATCAGCAGAATCCTACTACCGGTAAGAATCTGAAGGGCGACCCTGCCGCAGCGGTAAATCTGGTTGACCTTTGCCATGCTATCGGAATCAAGAGCGTAAGGGTAGTTGATCCTTATCATATGGCTGAAACAGAAGCGGTAATAAAGGAAGAGCTTGCCAAGGACGAGCCAAGCGTTATAATTTCAAGACGCCCCTGCGCGCTGCTTAAATATGTAAAGCATAATCCTCCTCTCAAGGTTAATGAGAATAAATGCGTAGGCTGCAAGCAGTGTCTGAAAATCGGCTGCCCGGCAATTTCGATACATAACGGCAAGTGCGTTATAGACCATACTCAGTGCGTAGGCTGCGGAATCTGCAAGGAAATGTGCAAGCTTAACGCCATTGAGGATTAATAAGCAGGAAAATCCCATCCACAAAAGGCTTGTTCCGCAGGAAATTTGAAGGGAGGTAAATTTTCCACGATAGGAAAACGGCTGTAAAATGAAACTTGCTTCAATTGCTGCGGTTGCCGCAGGAGGCGCTGTGGGAGCGGTGCTGAGATATATGATAAGTCTGTTGCCCTTCCGAGGGGAATTTCCCACGGCGACCTTGATTGTAAATCTGCTGGGAGCTTTGGTTATCGGATTTATCGCAGGATTTAACGCTTCGGGAAAATACAACGCCACCGCTGTTACATTCTTCAAAACGGGAGTCTGCGGCGGATTTACCACTTTTTCAACTTTTTCGCTGGAGGCTTTCGGGCTTTTGGAAAAAGGCAGGACGGCTCTGGGCGTGGCGTATATTCTTCTGAGCGTGGCAGGCTGCCTGCTGGGAGTGTGGCTGGGAATAATGCTTGGTAAGCGGTTGACAGGTAATTAAATTATTATACATGAGGTGTAGATAATGGAAACTAAATCAATTATGATAGTGGGCGTAGGCGGACAGGGTTCGCTGCTTGCGTCAAGAATTATAGGAAACGTGCTGCTTTCGCAGAATTACGACGTTAAGGTAAGCGAAGTACATGGAATGAGCCAGAGAGGCGGCTCGGTTGTTACATATGTAAAATACGGCGATGAGGTGTGCTCGCCTGTGGTAAATAAAGGGGAAGCTGATATTATAATCAGCTTTGAGCAGCTGGAAGCAGCAAGATGGCTGCCCTATCTGAAAAAGGGAGGACATCTTGTTACCTCCACTCAGCAGATTGACCCTATGCCGGTTATAACGGGAGTGGCTCAGTATCCGGAAAATATCATTGACAAAATCAAAGGACTGGGAGTTGACGTTATCGCCGTTGACGCTCTGGCTCTGGCGGAGCAGGCAGGAACCTCAAAGGCTTCAAATGTAGTGCTTATGGGTGTTGTTTCCCAAAAGATGGGCTTTGACGAAAGCGTATGGATGCAGGCGTTGGAGCAGTGTGTTCCGCCAAAATTCCTTGAGCTGAACAAAAAGGCGTTTGCTTTGGGCAGAGAGGTAAAATAAACAGATGGACGAAATCACCAAACTGATTATAAAGATGACCGAATACTTCTGCGGCGACCCTAAGCGTATTCAGCATTTTATAAAGGTCTACACTTTTTCAAGAGTTATTGGCAGGGCTGAGGGGCTTGATGTCAAAACAATGTATTGCCTTGACACCACTGCCGTAGTTCACGATATCGGAATCAAGCCTGCTGAGGAAAAGTACGGCAAAGGCAACTGTGACGGCAGACTTCAGCAGGAGCTTGGTCCCGATCCTGCAAGAAAGCTGCTTACCGAGCTTGATTTTGACAAGGATGTTATTGACAGAGTCTGCTTTCTTATCGCTCATCATCACACCTATACAGGCGTCGAGGGGCTTGACTGGCAGATACTTTTAGAGGCTGATTTTTTGGTGAACGCCTATGAGGATGGCCTTTCAAAGGAAAGCATTGAGAAATTCAGGGACAAGGTGTTTAAAACCGAAACGGGAACCCGTATGCTAAATAAAATGTTTGGACTATAATATACATACGACAGGAGGTGTGTTCCAATGGGTAAATATTGGAACGAAGAAATTGAGTGCATGTCCCGCGAGGACATGAAAAAGCTGCAAAGTGAAAGACTTGTGGCTCAGGTAAGACACGTTTGGGACAATGTGCCTTACTACAGGAGACTTATGGAGGAAAAGGGCGTTACCCCCGACGATATCAACGGAATTGAGGACCTGCACAAGCTGCCTTTTCTTACAAAGGCGGATTTGCGTGACGCTTATCCATACGGTCTGCTGGCAAAGCCCCTTGCCGACTGTGTAAGAATCCAGTCTACCAGCGGCACCACGGGAAAGAGAGTTGTGGCATTTTATACCCAGCACGACATTGATCTGTGGGACGACTGCTGCGCCAGAGCCATCACCGCTGCAGGAGGCACAAGAGAAGATGTTTGTCAGGTTTGCTACGGCTACGGACTGTTTACCGGAGGTCCGGGACTTAACGGCGGTTCTCATAAGGTAGGCTGCCTTACCCTGCCTATGTCGTCGGGTAATACCGAAAGACAAATTCAGTTTATGAGGGATTTGGGTTCAACTATTTTGTGCTGCACTCCTTCATATGCTGCATATATAGGCGAAACTCTCCATGATATGGGCTATGGTCCCGAGGATATAAAGCTTAAAGCAGGAATCTTTGGCGCCGAGCCTTGGACAGAGGAAATGCGTCATGAGATAGAAAGACTGCTGGGCATAAAGGCTTACGATATTTACGGACTTACTGAGATAAGCGGCCCGGGCGTATCCTTCGAGTGCGAGGAGCAGACGGGTATGCATATCAACGAGGATCATTTCATTGCTGAGATAATCGATCCAAATACGGGAGAGGTGCTTCCGGAGGGTTCAAAGGGAGAGCTTGTGTTTACAAGCATAACCAAAGAGGCCTTCCCTCTGCTTAGGTATAGAACCAGAGATATTTGCGTGCTTACAAGAAAAAAATGCTCCTGCGGCAGAACCCTGGTAAAGATGTCAAAACCTATGGGCAGAAGCGACGATATGCTTATTATCAAGGGCGTAAATGTGTTCCCGTCCCAGATCGAGTCGGTGCTGCTTAAGATGAGCAAGGCTACACCAAACTATCAGATTATAGTAGACCGTGTAAACAATACCGATACCTTTGAAATTAGAGTTGAGCTTTCTGACGACATGCTTTCAGATACAATCAAGTCAATTGAGGATTTGGAAAAGAAGATTGCGGCAGACATTCACTCAATTTTGGGAATCAGGGCTAAAATTAGACTGGTTGAGCCTAAATCAATACCGCGTTCAGAAGGCAAGGCGGTTAGAGTTATCGACAAGAGAAAGCTTGTATAGTATGGGGAGGAGATTATATGAGTTGTCTGGGTATTTTGTTTGCCGTGCCGGAGGATGTGATAAGGCAGATAAAATTCCTTCCTGTAAGCGAACGACCAAGGTATATATCCGAGAAGCTGGAGGAGCTTTATCTGGAGGATTATCCCGAAAGAACGCTGGAGCTTGATACGGCGTGGGACGCTATACACCGCTCCCTCACCGACGGCACCCTTTGCTTTGACTGTGGGGAGTATCCTTTGGGCGGAGTGATTTTAGGGGGCGAGCTGCTTTACTACGACGGCGAAAGGTACGACGACTATATAATCACTGCAAAAAATCCCGATGATGTGAAAAATATCTACACCCGACTTGCAAGCCTTACCAAAAAGCAGTTTCAAGCGGGATATGACAAAATAGATGAAACCTATCCTGACGAGCGTGGTAGTGAGGATTTTGAAAACGCATGGGAGTATCTCCAGGATTCGGTCCCGTTTTTCAGACTTGCGGCGCAAAAAGGCTTGTGGGTGATGTTTACAGCCGAGGTGTAGGATTGATATAATCGTCACAATAATATAAAAAGGGAGGTTATTATTATGACCGTAAAGCAATTATCAGTATTTGTAGAAAACAGACCGGGTAGAATGTCTGCAATGACAAGACTTCTGGGGGACAACGGCATCAACATCAGAGCCATGAGCATTGCCGATACCAAGGATTTCGGAATTCTCCGTCTTATCGTAAACGACGCAGACAAGGCGTTGGAGGTGCTTAAGGAGGCAGGCTGTTCCGTTACCATAACAAATGTGCTTGCCATCAGAATAGCCGACAGACCCGGCGGACTTGCCGACGCTATGGATGTGCTTTACAAGGACAATATAAGCGTTGAGTATATGTATGCGGCGTTTATCAACGAGCAGGACGAAACGGCATATCTTGTTCTCAGGGTGGACAGCAACGATAAGGCTATTACTGCCCTTAAAGAAGGCGGCTTCCATCTGCTGAGTCAGGATGAGCTGAGCAAAATCTGAGCATCGCCGGAGGTAATCTGACAGAACGACGAAATTTTATGAAAAAAATGTGATATTCTCATAAAACCGCTTGCATTTTTTTTTAAATGTGATATTATATTATTATAGAACCCGACAAGGTTCTTAAAATATTGAGGAGGTATATATTATGGCTTATAAGATTAGCGACGAATGCATCGGCTGCGGCGCTTGCGTTGACGCTTGCCCGGTAGGAGCTATTTCTATGGACGACGGAAAGGCAGTTATCGATGCCGATACCTGCATCGACTGCGGTTCATGCGCAGGTACATGCCCTGTTGACGCTCCTTCGGCTGACTAATTACATAGAGTCGATTATAGCTTTGGGTAATAAAAAAGTCCGTGCTTTTAAAGTGCGGGCTTTTTTCTTTATGTCTAAAACTGTGAGTAAAGGGAATGTTGTTGATTGGGCAAAATGACGGTAAAAAATCATCCTTAAAATGGAAATGTAGCTTTTTGCACAATTTTTGTGCAATTTTTTCGTCATTATGCACAAATAAAGTTTTGGCAACTTGCCTCAGAAGGCTGATTTAGCGCGGTTTTTCCTGTTTTTGCGTAGCTTTAACGTTTAAGAAACGCATGATATTGCGGTTTTAGGCGTTTTATTTTATTTGTGCAAAATGACAAATGTAAACCTTTACTCAAATTGAAGATATGTACTAAGAGTAGAATATTGCACGAAGTCATACAAAGATATTTACTTTATGTGTGAATTATGATAAAATACTTGTGTGAGAACGGGATATACCCGTAGTGAAATTATAAGGATGGTATACAAGTATGAACAAATCAATCAAAAAAATGTTTGCGGCATTGTGCGCCGTGGCGTGTACAGCGTCAATGCTGCCTTCGACCGTGTTTGCATCCGGCAGCTTCACTCAGACATATGAAGCTGAAGATGCAACAATTGTAAATTTTAAAACCGGTTCTGACGAAGGATTCTCAGGCGGCGAATATGTTAGAGTTACCGGAAGCGGAAGCGTAACATTTACAGTTGATGTTCCTGAAGAAGGCTTTTACGACCTTAACTTCAGAGCTCGCGGCGATGGTTCTGACAAGCTTAATTATGCGTCTGTAAACGGCGAGCGTGTAGGCGAGTTTGAGTCACTGGGCGGAGAAATCAGTGATGGCTATGTTTACAGAGTACGCCTTAATGCAGGCACCAATGAAATTGCAGTTACATCCAATTGGGGCTACATAAGCCTTGACTGCTTGATTGTTACCAGCATGGAAGGCTCAGCCGAAGAACATTATGAGGTTGCAAACTCTCTTATCAACCCCAACGCTTCACAGACAACAAAGAACCTGATGGGATTTATCGTTGACAACTATGGTAAAAATGTTATCTCCGGACAGGTTACTGACGGCGGCATAGACGGCGCTGAGTTTGGCGCTATTAAGAACATCAGCGGCAAAACACCGGCTATGTTGGGTGTTGACTTTATGAGATATACTCCTTCGAGAGTTAACAGAGGCGACAGCGACAACTCAGTAGAAGACGCTATCGAGTTCTGGGAAGCAGGCGGAATTGTTGAGTTCTGCTGGCACTGGAACGCTCCTGACAAATATCTGAAACCGGGTACAGATAGCGACGGAAATCCTACATGGTATGGTGGTTTCTATACTGCAAATGTTAATATGGACTTCTCCGCAATAATGGATGGGCAAGATCAGGATGGATATAACACTCTTATGTCTGATATCGACGCTATAGCTGAGCAGATTCAGAGACTTGAGGACGCAGGTGTTTCGATTCTCTTCAGACCTCTTCACGAGGCAAGCGGCGGTTGGTTCTGGTGGGGCTCTGACGGCCCTGAGCCTTACAAGGAGCTTTGGATCACCATTTATGACAAGCTTACAAACGAGCATGGACTTGATAATATTATCTGGGTATGGAACGGACAGGATGCTGATTGGTATCCGGGTGATGAGTATGTAGACATTATTGGTGAGGATATTTATCCCGGCAACCATGTATATAGCCCTCAGTCTTCAAAATTCCTTGAGGCTGCTAATTACAGCGATACAAATAAGGTAGTAGCTATGACAGAAAACGGCTGCTTGTTTGATATTGACGCTGCTATTGAGAGCAAAACCTTGTGGAGCTGGTTCTGCACATGGAGCGGCACATATTCTGCAGTTTCTGAGGCTTATACCGAGCGTGAAATGTGGGAAGAGGTTTACACTCATCCAAACGTTCTGACTCTTGAGGATATGCCTGACTTTGAAACCTACGAGCCCGGCACACCTGCGGTAGACCCCGGCACTGATGATTCCATAGCTGATTCTGACGACTCCGGTACAAATACGCCGTCTGACAGCTCAACACCTGATACTTCATCAAGCGGTAGCAATCAGGATGCTGACACCTCAACAGGTGGAGACGCAAACGACGGTAACCAGGATGCTGATACTTCAACAGGCGGTAATGGCAATGAGGACGATGATTCCGTTCCTGTAATAAACACCTCAAACGGAGGTTCTGACACCTCGTCATCTACCGTAAGCGGTGTTAATACCGACGCAGACAAGTCGCCTGCAACAGGAACTGCAAGCGCACTGGCAATGGGTGCAGCTCTGGTACTCTTTGCGGGAGCGGGTCTTGCCGTAGTAAAATCAAGAAGAAAATAACCTGAGATAATATTAAAGGCGTCTGATTAATTTCAGGCGCCTTTTATATGTCCGGGGATTGATACAAAACAAGCATCGGACTGCTTGCTTTACATTACCCTTTTTGTCAAACAAAAAACCTCCGTCCTTACAGAACGGAGATTCTTTGTGTGATTGCTCACTTTATATTAATGTATGGTGGAGGAAAAATAACATGTAGACGGGACTTCAGGTATGTCTAAGTGCAACGATCGTCAATTTTTAAGCTTTGTATACCCGTTGCCCGAGAATCTCACGAGTCGCTTAATTCTCACGGCTCAGGTGTCCCTCTAACCTGTTGTTTATATAATAAAGCTTCAATGTGACAGCTTTATGACGGACGGCTGAAAAGCGGCAGATTATTGGATGGATATATAATGCTTTTTATACGTTAATCAATTGTTTATATTTTTTTGTTGGCAAAAGGGCAAAAATATGATATAATTATAACTTAACAAGGTGTTTTCCGTTTTTTAAGAGCAGTGCCTCATACGGGACGGAAAGGCTGTTATTTTCCGATAATTAATGAAAGGCTGGTTTATATAATGAGAGCAGTAGTTACGGTTATAGGCAAGGACGCAGTAGGTATTCTTGCAAAGGTAAGCACAAAATGCGCCGAGCATAATGCAAATGTAATTGAGGTTACTCAGTCGGTGCTTCAGGATTTGTTTGCTATGATTATGCTTGTGGATATTTCAAAGCTCAGCACGGATTTTGCTCAGCTGGCGGACGACCTGACAGCTCTGGGCGATTCTATGGGCCTTAAGATTCACACTATGCATGAGGATATTTTCAACTGTATGCACCACATCTGATTTGAGAGGAATGTTTGACTGATGATAAATACTTACGACGTGCTTGAAACAATACGCATGATTCAAGACGAATGCCTTGACATACGCACAATTACAATGGGCATATCGCTGCTTGACTGCATAGACAGCGATATAGACAAGGCGTGTGAAAAGGTTTATAAAAAGATTACCCAGAAGGCTAAAAACCTTGTTTCGGTGGGAGAGGGGATTGAAAAGGAATTTGGCATTCCCATTATAAACAAGCGAATTTCCGTTACCCCTATCGCAATAATTTCCGCCGCCTGCAAATGCTCGCCCGTTCCCTTTGCAAAGGCTATGGACAGAGCCGCAAAGGATGTGGGAGTTAATCTCATAGGCGGTTATTCCGCACTGGTGCAGAAGGGATTTTCTGCGGGAGATATTGAGCTTATAAAATCAATTCCCGAGGCTTTGAGCAGTACCGAAAGGGTGTGCTCATCGGTAAACGTGGGCTCCACAAAAACGGGAATAAATCTTGACGCCTGCAAAATCATGGGAAAGATAATCAGGGAGTGCGCAGAAAAAACTGTTGACAGTGCCTGCTTCGGAGCTGCCAAGCTGGTGGTATTCTGCAACGCTGTGGAGGATAATCCCTTTATGGCGGGAGCGTTCCACGGTGTGGGCGAGCCTGACTGCATGATAAATGTAGGCGTTTCCGGTCCGGGAGTTGTCAGGGCAGCTTTGAAAAAATATCCCGACGCCGACATTACTCAGATTGCAGACGTAATCAAAAAAATATCCTATAAGATTACCAGGGTAGGCCAGCTGGTGGGAGTTACCGCATCACAGCGGCTGGGAGTGCCTTTCGGAATAGTGGATTTGTCCCTTGCACCTACTCCTGCGGTGGGAGATTCGGTGGCTCATATTCTTGAGGAAATAGGCCTTGAAAAGTGCGGAACTCATGGAACTACCGCTGCTTTGGCGCTGCTTAACGACGCTGTTAAAAAGGGCGGAGTTATGGCTTGTTCAAGAATAGGCGGACTTTCGGGAGCGTTTATACCCGTTTCTGAAGACGCCGGAATGATTGACGCCGCCAAGAGCGGAACACTATCTATAGAAAAGCTTGAAGCTATGACTGCTGTGTGCTCGGTAGGTCTTGATATGATTGTTGTCCCGGGAGATACCGAAGCTGACACGTTGGCTGCAATTATCGCTGACGAAGCTGCCATCGGAATGGTAAACAGCAAGACCACCGCCGTAAGAATTATTCCCGCTATCGGAAAAGATGTGGGAGATGAGCTTGACTGGGGCGGACTTTTCGGCTGCGGACCTGTAATGCCGCTTAAAAAGGAGTCGCCGTCCAAGTTCATAAACCGTGGCGGACAGATTCCCGCGCCGCTTCACTCCCTTAAAAACTAAGCTTTTGCGGCAGGATAAATTCCTGCCGTTTTTGATAAGCAAACCTCTCGGAAATTTGTTGATTGCGAGCATTGTTATGCCGTCGTGAAAGGGTTATTTATGGATTATTCAAAGCTTATTGATTTGCACACTCACTCCTCTTTTTCTCCCGACGCCGAAGATTCTCTGGAGCGTATGGTTGAAAGAGCGGCAGCACTGGGGCTGGCGGCGTATGCCGTAACCGACCATTGCGACTGCAATTACTGGTATCCGGCTGAAAGCTGTTGCGGCGGCGAAAAGCCCAAAGATATTGAAATGTACGGGGCAGGACAGTACGCCTTTGAAAGCATCGCCGCACAAAGCAGGATTAAAGAGAAATTGGCGGGGAAAGTGAATTTCCTCTGCGGAATTGAGCTTGGTCAGCCGTTGCAGGATATTGACAACGCCGAAAAGGCGGCGTCTGACAAGCGGCTTGATTTTATAATAGGCTCTCACCATCAGAACAAAGGGCAGGAGGATTTTTATTTCCTCGAATATGACAAAATGACCCTTGATGAGATATATTCGCTGATGGATAAGTATTTTTCTGAAATGCTTGAAATGTGCCGGTGGGGAAAATTCGACGTGCTGGGGCATCTTACATATCCGCTTAGATATATCGAGGGGGACTACGGAATCAACCTTGATTTAAGCCGCTATGAGGAAATAATAAGAGAGATATTCCGCACGCTTATACAAAGCGGCAAGGGGATAGAGATAAACACCTCGGGGCTAAGGCAGAAATACGGAAAAACCTTCCCCACCCTTGAGTATGTAAGGCTTTACCGTGAACTGGGGGGAGAAATAATTACAATCGGCTCGGACGCTCACCATATCTGCGATGTGGCGGCAGGCGTCGGCGATGGAGTTGAAATTGCAAAAGCCGCAGGGTTTGGGTATCTGACCTATTTTAAGGAAAGAAAGCCGCAGTTTATAAAAATGTAGCGATATGCGGCGTTGCCATGTTTTTGACACTTGAAAAAAATACGGCGTCATGATATAATAACTTTTGATGTATTAAAATCTGATATAATAAACTCTGATGTTTTATTAAAGAAAGTAAAAATATATAGAAAGGAAATCAGATGACAAAGTTTTGGAAAAAGCTTGCTAAGATTCTTTTTTCACAGCGAACCACAATAATCCTGCTTCTATTGGTGCAGGTTATTTTTCTGCTGTATGCGTTTTTTCAGTTGGGAGAACATTCAAGAACCTTTTATTATACCTTCACAATTCTCGGACTTGCGCTGGCGGTGTATATTCTGAACAAACCACAGAATCCTGCCTATAAGCTGGCGTGGATAATTCCGCTGCTGGCGATACCGATGTTTGCTACCATAGCGTATTTTATACTTACAAATCAGTACAGCACCAGACGGGTGAGAAACGCCTATATAAAAAAATGCGCCGGAACAAAGCCGTTTTTAAGACAGGACCAAGATATTCTTACCGAGCTGAACATCGAGGACAAAAACGTATACCGCCTTGCAAGATATGTGGATAAGTTTGGCGGATATCCTATCTATAAAAACACTACGATTGAGTATTTCAAGGTGGGCGAGGAAAAATTCGCCGCTATGGTAAGAGAGCTTAAAAAAGCGGAGCATTTTATTTTTCTTGAATATTTTATAATCGACCAGGGAGAAATGTGGGACGAAATTCATGATATACTGGTGGAAAAGGCAAGGCAGGGAGTGGAGGTACGACTGCTTTACGACGGAATGGGCTCACAGTATCTTCTGCCCTTCAGGTATGACAAAAAGCTTGAAAAAGAGGGCATAAGGTGTCATGTGTTCAACCCATTCAGACCAATGCTTTCCTCTATTCAGAACAACCGTGACCACAGAAAAATCTGTGTTATTGACGGTCATACCGCCTTTAATGGGGGAATTAATCTTGCCGATGAGTATATAAACCGCAAGGTGCGTTTCGGTCACTGGAAGGACACTGCGGTTATGATAAAGGGGGACGGCGTATGGAATTTCACCATGATGTTTTTGCAGATGTGGGAAATTGTAGACGGCGAAGGACTTGCCGTCGATTACGATCAGTTTCTCCCCGAAAATACCGCCGAAATGCCAAAAAACGCTCCCGGATATGTAATGCCCTACGGCGATTCTCCGCTGGATTCGGAAAACGTAGGAGAGCTTGTATATCTTGACATTATAAACAACGCCCGTGATTATCTTTACATCACAACTCCCTATCTTATTCCCGACAACGAAATTGTCACAGCCCTTGGCTATGCGGCAAAAAGCGGCGTGGACGTAAAAATAATCACTCCGGGAATACCCGATAAGTGGTATGTCAAGTCCATCGGCAAATCCTATTACAAGGAGCTTATTGCCATGGGAGTGAAGATATACGAATACAACGGCTTTATTCACGCCAAGAATTTTGTTTCCGACGACAAAACTGCGGTGGTGGGTACAATAAACCTTGATTACAGAAGTCTTTACCTTCACTTTGAGTGCGCAACTTATATGTATAAAACCCCGGCGGTAATGGATGTAAAGGCGGATTTTATCAATATGCTGGAGAAAAACTGCGTTGAGATAACCGTTCACGACTGCGCAAAGCGTTCCCTGTGGAGCAGAATGGTTTCGGCGGTGCTGAGAATTTTTGCACCCCTTTTATAATCCAATGATTAGCGGCAAAAAATACGGACAGCAATCCTTTTTGAAAAGGACGGCTGTCCGTTGTTTTCTTAGTTAGTCTATTCTGTTCTTTGCGATTACTTCCGCTACCAGATTTGAAGGCAGCTGCTCGTATCTTACATGCTCGAAGGTAAATTCACCTCTGCCCTGAGTCATCTGTCTTAAGGTAAGGGCGAAGTCCTGCATTTCAGCTTCCGGCACTTCCGCAATAACCTCGGTAAGACCCTTTGTCTCGGAAGGATTCATTCCCAGCACACGACCTCTGCGCTTGTTAAGGTCGCCCATTATATCTCCCGTATTCTCATCGGGAACAAGCACGCTGAGAGAGCCGATTGGTTCAAGGAGGGTAGGCTCTGCCTGTGGGATACCGTCCTTGTATGCAATGGATGCCGCAGTTTTAAACGCCATTTCTGAGGAATCTACCGGGTGATATGAGCCGTCCACCAGAATAGCCTTAAGACCAACCATCGGGAAGCCCGCCAGCACGCCTCTCTTGACGCTTTCCTGAAGTCCCTTTTCAACCGCAGGGAAGAAGTTTCTCGGAACCGCTCCGCCGAATACCTTTTCCTCAAAAACAAGCTCGTCGCTTACGCAAGGCTCAAACTCAATCCACACATCGCCGAACTGACCATGTCCGCCCGACTGTTTTTTATGTCTGCCCTGAACCTTAACCTTCTTGCGAATTGTTTCTCTGTATGCAACCTTAGGAACGGTAACGTCCATATCAACGCCGTATTCGTTTTTAAGCTTAGCCACAATTACGTCAAGGTGAAGTCCGCCAAGAGTGCTTAAAATCATTTCGTTTGTATTGGGATCCTGCTTATATGAAATTGTCAGATCCTCTTCAAGGAGCTTTGTAACGGCGTTGGAAATCTTGCTTTCATCCCCCTGACCCTTAGCCTTTACCGCCATTCTGTAGCAGGGCTTCGGGAACTCTATGGGAGCAAATTTAACCGGTCTTGAAGGGTCGCAGATTGTGTCATTGGTGTTTACGCTCATTTTCATAGCGGCGGCTATGTCACCGCATACCACCTGGCTGGCTTCCGTCTGCTTTTTACCCATAAGGGTTACAAGTTTTCCGACCTTTTCGGTGTTTCCGGTAGTGGTGTTGAGAACCTCCTTGTTGGGAGTTACAACGCCAGAGAAAACCTTAAGGAATGACATTTTTCCCACAAACGGGTCGGCAACGGTTTTGAACACGAACGCCGACATAGGCTCGCTTTCCGAGCAGGCAACCTCCACAGGCTCGCCGTTTGCATCTTCAGCCATTACAGTGGCGTTTTCAGCCTGGTGGGGAAGCAGCAGGGAAATTTCCTTTAAAAGCATATCAACGCCCGACAAATCGGTAGAGGAAACGCAGGTTACGGGAGTGATGATTCCCTCGTTCATTCCCTTGTGTATTCCGTCGATAAGCTCCTTCTGAGTAAAGGGCTCGCCGGAGAAGAACTTTTCAAACAGCTCTTCGTCCGTTTCGGCAACCGCCTCCGATACGGCTTCAATAAGTCCGTCGATACGGTATTCCATCTTTTCCGAAACCTCGGCGGTAGGCATATCAGTTTCAACGGCGTTGCCCTTGTCGTCGTATTTGTACGCCTTCATTTCAATAAGGTTTACATAGGAAACTATCTTTCTGTCGGCAATAACCGGTACAACAACCGGACAAACAGTAGGACCGAACTCCGCCTTGAGCTGAGTAAGCACGTTGTTGAAGTTGGCGTTGTCGTCATCAAGCTTTGTTACCACGAACATTGTGGGTTTTCCGTATTTCTTTGCAGCGTCGTATGCCTTGTGGGTTCCCACCTTTACGCCGGATTTTCCCGAAACGGTAATCATAACCGAACCGGCAGCGTAGATTCCTTCAAGCATTTCTCCCGCAAAGTCAAAAAGTCCGGGAGTGTCCAGCAGATTTATCTTGAATCCGTCCCTCTCAAAAGAGGCAAGAGAAGTATAAAGAGAGCATTTTCTTCTTATTTCTTCCGCTGTATAATCTGAAACTGTATTGCCGTCGGCTATCTTACCAAGCCTGTCGGACGCTCCGCTTTTATAAAGCAAAGCCTCAGTCAGCGAGGTCTTTCCTGAGCCGGCATGACCCGCAATAGTGATGTTTTTAATTTTGGTGCTGTCGTAGGTTTTCAATTGAGTTCTCTCCTTATGATTTTGGATTTGCAGATATATGTACTAATTACACAATAAAAATCAAACTGCATGGTATAATTATATACTATTTTCACATAAAACGCAACCCCTATTTTAAAAAAATCTTCCGTTATTATTAACAAAAAAGGATAACATCATGAAGCAATATGCATAAATCGCAATTGTATAGCAGATAATAAGGGGTATTTTACTTAACATGAGAAATTGTAACTGTATAAGACCGGCGATTCGACTGTATGATAATGCGGTAAAGCGGCAGCAAATTATTATATGATAGCGGGTGTAAAAAATACGGCGTGATTTTTGTGTAATTTTTTATGTTTCTACCTGTTGTTTTCATAAGAAAAATGTGTTATGATTAATGACAAGATTAACTTGAATCGGTATAATCGCGCTGCTCGGACATGGCTGTAATACAGTTTTATGCTTTTCTGCGGATTTTTATGCTGCGATTGTGGGCAAGTTAAACAGGCGGCTTTGAGGGGCGGCGCAAAGTGATTTGTCATTTGAAGTAAAAAGTGAAAGAGAGTATGAATATGAAAAATATGAGTAACACAAAAAACGGGTTTACAAGCAAGCTTGGCTTTGTATTCGCCGCGGCAGGCTCTGCGGTGGGGCTTGGCAACATCTGGAGGTTTCCGTATCTTGCGGCAAAATACGGCGGAGGAATATTCCTGCTGGTTTACATCCTGCTGGCTGTCACATTTGGCTTTGCGCTTATGGTAACCGAGATAGCTATCGGAAGAAAGACGGGAAAAAGTGCGGTGAAGGCTTTTGCAGCTCTTGACAAAAGATTTTCCTTTATAGGGTATATCGCCTCGGCAGTTCCGATAATAATTTTTCCCTATTACTGTGTAATTGGAGGCTGGGTAATCAAATACCTGACGGTATATCTCACCGGCCAAGGAGTTGAAGCGGCAGCGGACGGCTATTTTGACAGCTTTATCAGCGCACCAATTTCGCCTATAGTTTTCACCTGCATTTTTATTTTTATCACCGCCGTTATAGTGCTTATGGGAGTGCAGAAGGGAATTGAAAAGGTAAGCACCATAATGATGCCGGTGCTGGTGCTGCTTGCCATAGCAATTGCAATTTACAGCATTACCTTAGACGGCGCATGGGAGGGCTTTATGTATTATATAAAGCCGAACTTTGCCGACTTTTCCATAAAAACTGTAGTGGCGGCTATGGGGCAGATGTTCTATTCAATGTCCCTTGCTATGGGAATAATGATAACCTACGGCTCTTATATGAGAAAAGAGGACAACATTGAAACCTCTGTGCATCAGATAGAAATATTTGATACTGCGGTAGCGTTCTTTGCGGGAATGATGATAGTTCCGGCGGTGTACGCTTTTTCAGGCGGAGACAAGGACGCCCTCAACCAGGGTGCGGGGCTGATGTTTGTTACTTTGCCAAAGGTATTTGAAACCATGTACGGTGGAAAAATCATCGGTGCGGTTTTCTTTGTTTTGGTGCTGCTGGCGGCGCTGACTTCCTCCATATCCCTTATGGAAACCATAGTGTCAATATTCAGCGACAAGCTGAAGGTAAAGCGTCAGGTGATATGTATTGCTGTAATGCTTATATCCGCAGCGGTTGCGGTTCCTTCGTCGCTGGGATACGGCGTATGGTCCAATGTGCAGCTGCTGGGAAGGTCTATACTTGATTTCTTTGACTTTATCAGCAACAATATAATGCTGCCCATTACGGCGTTGCTTACCTGCATATTTGTGGGATATGTAATAAAGCCCAAGGCAATAGAGGAGGAAGTGGAGCTTTCGGGAAAATTTAGGCTGAAAAAGCTGGTGAGAATAATGATTCCATACGTCTGCCCGGTATTCCTTGTGGTAATTCTTATTTCGTCTATAATAGGCTACGTTTAAGCTTTTGATGTAATGCAAAAAAGCTTCGGAAGATTTTTTATATTCTTCCGAAGCTTTGATTTTAAATTTATGCTTTTCTGGGCGGCTTTATACTGACTTCCCCGGAGGACAAAGCTTGCTCGCTTCCGTCCTCAAACCTTACCGCAAGTCTTGCTTTGTCGTCTATGCCCAGCACATGGCAGGGAAGAGTCCGGTTTTTAAACAGAGCAAAAACGTCCTTGCCTATAAGATTTGAGCGGCGGCGGTACTCGTCAAGAATTTCTTCCGAGGTAAAATCAGGGGGGAGTGCGGAAAGCTCTCTCAGTATTTCTGCGGCAAGCTTGTTTCTCACATTGCCGCTTGTGCCGTCCTTGAAAACCGAGGTGGCAATGCCTGCAAGCTCGTCCGGGAAATCACCGGGTGGGGGAGTGATGTTTACTCCAATCCCCAGCACGGCGTATTCAAGCCCGCCGCTTTCAAAATCAATGGCAGCCTCGGTGAGGATTCCGCAAACCTTTTTGCCGTCAAGATAAATGTCGTTTACCCACTTTATCTGCGCCCGACGTTCATGTCCGCAGCAGGTTTCAATTGCTTTTGCCACCGCCACCGCAGCAGAAGTGGTTATAAACAGAGCATCCTGAACGTTCAGCTTGGGACGAAGCAGCAGCGACAGATACAGCCCGCTGTCGGGAGGGGAGTAAAAGCTTCTGCCAAGCCTGCCCTTTCCTGCGGTCTGACGGCGGGCGATAAGCACATAGCCCTCATCACAGCCCTGCTGGGCAAGCTCTTTTAAAAGGGTGTTGGTGGAGGTAACGCTGTCCTCAACGTGAATGGTATAATTACATTCCCCAAGTATGGCTTTTATTCCTTCCACGGTCAGGCTGTTTTCCTTTACGGGAATATAGTAGCCTGAGTTTCTTTCCGCTTGTATGTCTATGCCGTCGCTTCTAAGCTCCTCAACGGCTTTCCACACAGCGTTTCGTGAAACGCCCAGCTGTTTTGCCGTTTCTGCGCCGGAAATGGGCTTGCCTCGGTTTTCCTCGAGTATTTTCAGTACCTTGTCTTTAAGCTTCATTTATTTTTGCTCCGTTTCAAAATGAATGTTTCGTCGTTTATCGTTTTTTGCCATCAGGGGCGTTTTATTTATTATATCACTGGCAGCGAATTATTTCAAGCATAAGTAAAGCGTATGCTTCCCTCTTATGTGAAAAGAAGCATACGCCGATTGGTTCAGCTGTTTTATTGTGACGAGCTTTTTAGATTTTCAATTATTTCGGGATAGTTTTTGAGGGAAACATCAAGGTCGCAGTCGCCCTTTATTCCCTCAACCTGTCCTTTAAAGGAGTACTGGTGAATGCCGTAGCTTATTGAAGGGGTCGCCCCCACGTCGGCAACCCACAGGTCGTATTTCCGAAGGACAGTTTCATCAAGCAGGGTAGTCAGGAAGCTTTCGTAGGAATACACCATAACGTAATAGCCTGCGTTTTCTATGCGTGAGCAAAAAGCTTCGATAATTGCCGAAACTTTTTCTTTGCCAAGCTCTACCTGAGAGCGTTCCTCTATATCAAAGGCTATGGGATATTTCAAGTCTTTGTCTCTGATAAGCTCCAGCAGAAAATCGGCTTCCTCTGTTGCCTCTTGTTCGCTGAGGGCAAGGGAGTAAAGATATGCTCCTACGGGTATATCGGCTTTTACCGCTTCGCTGTAATTTTCCTCAAACCTTTCGTCACGCTCCCTGCCGTAAGCCGCTCTGAGCATTGCAAACTGTCCGTTGCGGTCGCTTTTTACCCGCTGCCATTCTATCACACCTTGCCATGAGGATACGTCGATTCCGTAGAATCTTCCTTCTTCACGGCCTGTGTTGAAGTCCTCCTTTATCTCGCTGCGCTTCTGGCAGATTTCATCAGCGTGAGTTCGGGAAAACTCTTCAAGAAAATCTCTTGAAAGCCCCGTTGACGCTTGAATATTTGAGATAAGCGAGCCTCTTGCAAAGGAGTTTATAAGCTGTTTTTCAGTTTCAGTTGTAAGCTGTGCCAAATTAATCACCCCCTTGTCATAATATGCGATTGCAAGGCTGTCTGTTCACAGCGTCACAGCCTATAAATATTAGTGAAACAAGGTCGGCGGAATATTTGCTTTACATTTTTAAATAAATATGATATGATTAATATAACCTTGTCGCCTATGTCCCAGCTGCCGCTTGTCGGCAGGTATGCCTCCTAAGGCGGCGTGGGATATTCAGACTTTCAGGGGGGTTAATCCCCCGCTGAAAGTCTGAGGAGCAAAGCTCCTCGGCGATGGTTGCAATCGTCGCAATGTGATTAAGCAACAGCTCTGAAAGAGATGTTATTATCAACGTTTTGCTCCGATTTAAATGAATCAGTCTGCGAGGCGAATTTGTTATGAACGTTACCTGGAATCCGTGGCACGGCTGTCATAAAATCAGTCCCGGCTGTCAAAACTGCTACGTTTACCGTCAGGACGCCAGATATGAAAGAGACAGCTCACAGGTGGTAAAAAACAAAACCTTTTATCTTCCTGTCGAGAAAAATCGCAGCGGAGAATATAAGCTTCGCCGTGAAGGTGACGGAATAGTTTATCTTTGCTTTTCCAGCGATTTTTTTCTTGAGGACGCCGACGGGTGGAGAGATGAGTGCTGGAGAATGATAAAACAGCGCAGCGATCTTGACTTTCTTTTCATAACCAAAAGAATACATCGTTTTTATGAGTGTATTCCATCCGACTGGGGCGACGGCTACGATAACGTGCATATCTGCTGCACCTGCGAAAATCAAAGCATGGCTGATTTCAGACTGCCGATTTTTCTTGAGGCTCCGATAAAAAAGAAATCCATAGTGTGCGAGCCGCTGCTGGAGGAGATTGACCTTTCAGCATACCTGAATCATGGCATTTCGCAGCTTATAGCCGGCGGGGAATCGGGATATAATGCAAGACCGTGCCGCTACGAATGGATATTGTCCCTGAGAAGCCAGTGTATTGCTGCGGGAGTGTCGTTCTATTTCAAGCAGACGGGAGCAAAATTCATAAAGGATAACAGGCTCTATAATATCCCCAGAAAGCTTCAGCACAGCCAGGCTGCAAAAGCCGGGATAAACGTATGCTTCTGAGGTATGATTACATAATGATGCATTGTGATAAGTGTTAAAAAAGCTTTGTCTGATTAATTGCAGGATGTGTAATCTTACGAATTAGGCATACTATACAAATTTTTTGCTTGACATTTGTACAAAAGCACCATATAATAATATGTGTAAGCATAATAGAAACTCTGTAAACGTTTAGGAAGTATTTTTCAAGTATTCACAGCAGGTTGATAAAAGCCTGAGATAATTATTGTATAATTAATATAATTTAAGGTCATTTGGTTGTTTAAACTTAATGTATAAGGTGCATATTTTTTTCGGGAGGTAAAATAATATGGCAAAATCAAACACGCAGGTTAGTAAGACTATTTCAAAAGATGAGCTTAAAAAGCGGTTTGTCGATGTTCTGCACAATGATTTTCAGACAGTTCCGGAGGACGCTTCCGATCAGCAGATTTACGAAGCCCTTACCAAGATAGTGGTAGGTATTCTCAAAGCCAAGCGCCGTCATTTTACGGTCAAGACCCATTCGGCGGGAAATAAAAAGGTTTATTATCTTTCAATGGAGTTCCTTATGGGACGTTCGCTGAAAACCAGCCTTTATAACCTTGAGATGATAAACGAAACCACTGAAATGCTGAAGGACTTCGGTATTTCCATTAACGGCATTTACGAGTGCGAGCCTGACGCAGGTCTTGGTAACGGCGGTCTGGGTCGTCTTGCCGCCTGCTATCTTGACGCGCTTGCCGCAGACGGATATCACGCTACGGGTTACTCCATATGCTATGAGTACGGAATCTTTAAGCAGAAGCTTGACGACGGCTGGCAGACTGAGCTGCCCGATAACTGGCTGCCCGGCGGATCTGCATGGCTTGTGCCTGTGCCCAGCAAGGCGGTAGAGGTGCGTTTTGACGGAGATTTAAAGGAATACTGGGACAATCAGTATCACTGCGTAACCCATGAGAACTACACCTCGGTTATGGCAGTTCCTTATGATTTGTTTGTATCAGGCTACGGCAGTGAGGCGGTTTCAAAGCTGAGACTGTGGAAGGCCGAGGTTCCCTCCTTTGATATGACAATGTTCAACAAGGGAGATTATTCAAAGGCGCTGGGTATTAACATTATGTCCCAGGCGATTACCAAGGTGCTTTATCCCAACGACAACCATGCAGAGGGCAAGTCGCTGAGATTAAGACAGCAGTATTTCCTGTGCGCCGCTTCAATAGGCGACATTGTAAGCCAGCATATGGGAGTTTACGGCACTCTTGACAACCTCCACGAAAAGGTTGCAATTCACATTAACGACACTCACCCCACCCTGGCGATCCCTGAGCTTATGAGAGTTCTGCTGGACGACTGCGGATATTCCTGGGATAAGGCATGGTATATTGTGCAGCATACCTTTGCTTACACCAACCACACCGTAATGCCCGAGGCTCTTGAAAAGTGGGACTGCAACCTGCTTAAGAGCGTAACCCCCAGAATTTTTGCAATTATCATTGAAATCAACGAAAGATACTGCCGTCAGCTGTGGGAGAAATACGGCGATGAGGCTAAGGTTACAAGAATGTCTATCGTTGAAAACAATAAGGTTAAAATGGCGACCCTTTGCGTTCACGCTTGTCACCATGTAAACGGCGTTGCGAAGATTCACTCGGAGATTATCAAGAAGGAGACCTTCAAGGACGAGTACGAGAACACTCCCGAGAAGTTTACAAACGTTACAAACGGAATTGCCTACAGAAGATGGCTTTATCAGTCAAACGAAGGTCTTACCGAACTGCTTAAAGAGAAGATAGGCAGCGGCTTCCTTAAAGACGCTTCCCAGCTTTCAAAGCTTAACAAATTCAAGGACGACAAGGAGGTTCTTGAGCTTCTTGCAGAGATTAAGCTTGAAAACAAGAACAAGTTTGCAAAATACGTTAAGAACGAGTACGGCGTTACCCTTAATACAAGCTCCATCTTTGACGTTCAGGTAAAGCGTCTGCACGAGTACAAGCGTCAGCAGCTTAATGCGCTGAATATAATTGCCGAGTACAACTACCTCAAGGCGAATCCTGATGCGGAGTATACTCCAAAGACTTATATCTTTGCCGCAAAGGCTGCTCCGGGATATTATATGGCTAAGCAGATTATAAAGCTTATCTGGAACATTTCACAGGAGCTTAAAAAGGATAAAAAGCTTAATGAAAAGCTTAATGTAATTTTCCTTGAGGATTATTGCGTAACTCTTTCGGAGATTCTTATGCCTGCCGCCGATATTTCCGAGCAGATTTCACTGGCGGGAACCGAGGCTTCCGGTACAGGCAACATGAAGCTTATGATAAACGGAGCGGTAACTCTGGGCACAATGGACGGCGCTAACGTTGAGATTCACGACCAGGTGGGTGATGAGAATATTATCATCTTCGGCATGACGGTTGACGAGGTTAATGAAAGAAAGCCCAATTACAAGCCCATAGAGATTTACAATTCTAACGCCGTGGTAAAGGAAGCTATCGACAGAATGCAGAGCGGAATAAACGGCGAGTCCTTCGGGGAGATTGCAGGTTCGCTTAAATCTACAGACCCCTACATGGCGCTGGCTGATTTTGATTCCTATCAGCAGGCTCAGAAATACGCTTCCGAATGTTATAACGACAAGCTTAAGTGGCAGAAAATGTCCCTTGCAAACATTGCAAACGCAGGTATATTCTCAGCCGACCGTGCAGTTGAGGAATACGCCCGCAACATCTGGGGACTGAAAAAATAAGCGCACTTTATTAATGCGGTTAATATAAGCTGACAAACAGCGGACAGCCGGCGGTTGTCCGCTGTTTTGCGTTATGGGGCTGGGGTACATATATAAAAAGGCGCCTGAAATAAATCAGACGCCTTTGATGTCAATGAAGATTATTCTTTTTTGGATTTAACTGCGGCAAGACCTGCGGCAGAAATAAGTATCAAAGCGGTGGTTGCAACCAAAGCGTTTGAACTTCCCGTGTCGGGAGAATTATCAGCATTGCTCTCGGTTGAGTCGGAAGCCGATGTTACAGCGCTTTCGGGAGCGGAGGTTTCGGAAGAATCAGCTTCAACGTCCGAATCCGCTGTGGAAGAGGTGTCGTCTACAGTCTCACTGCTTGAATCCTCTACAGGCTCACTGCTTGAATCCTCTGCAGGCTGACTGCTTGAATCCTCTACAGGCTGGCTGCTTGAGTCCTCAACAGTCTCACTGCTTGAATCCTCGGCAGTCTCACTGCTTGAATCCTCTACAGGCTGGCTGCTTGAATCTTCGGTTGATTCACTGCTGGAATCCTCGGCAGGAGGATTTTCCTGAGGAGGAGCGGCTTGTATAATAGCGTTAAGCAATTGAGGCTCGGTTACTTCACAGGTGTTTCTGTCAAAAAGACCAAAGCCGTGATGTCCGTTATAACCGTTATCCCAGTAGATAGGTACGCAGCCCAGCTCTACAGCGGTTGAAGCAACGTAGGAAAGATATTCCGCTCTTGAAGCTTCGTTGTCCTTGTCAATACAGCCGTATTCGCCCAGAATAACCGGGTAGCCCTGGCTGATAAAAGCATCATAAAGCTTGGACAGGTCGCTGACAACCTGAGCTTTTTCTTCATCGGTGCCCCACTCGGTTTCGTACCACGACACGCTTTCGTCTTCGTTAAGGCAGAAATTGTAGGGGTCGTAATAATGAGCCGAAATCATTATTCTGTTTTCGTCAGATGTACACAGCTCGTCGGTAGGAATTTCAAAGCCGTAATCGCCTGTTGTCTGTTCAATATTGTTGTACCAGCCGGGAACAAGCAGCCAGCGGCTTCCGTTATTTCCGCCGGTAGAACGAACAGTGTCAACAAAAGTCTGATTGTAATTGTTAAGATTGTCATAGTGGGTCGGGTTTTCAACACCGCTCCATCTTCCGTCGCCCACCTCGTTAAATGACTCAAAAATCAGATGCTCGTCATAATCCTTGAATTTCTCGGCAATCTGCTCCCATACGGCAGCATATTTGGCGGTGATTTCAGTCTGGTTTGAAGCGGTGCAGTCAAGCCAGGCGTAATCGTCGTCGCTTCCGTCATGGTGCATATTGATTATAACATAAAAGCCTTCTTCGATAGACCAGTCAACCACTTGCTGAACACGGTCAAGCCACGCTTCGTCAACTGTGTAATCGGGAGCTGCGCCGATTTTACCCATGTAAGTAACAGGAATACGAATTGTGTCGAAGCCTGCGTCCTTAACGGCGGCAATCAGTTGCTGCGATGCAACCGGATTTCCCCAGGCTGTTTCGTCAGGCATTCCGTTGATGCTGGCATCAAACTGATTTCCCAGATTCCAGCCCACGCCCATAGCATTTGTAATTTCTTCCGCAGACAGCTCGGTAAAGCTTTCGTCAGGCTCTGCGGACGATGCAAAGGACATACCCGAAGCCGTAACGGCGGCAGCCACGGCAGCTGTCAACATTCTTTTTAAAAATTTATTCATTGTCGACTCTCCTTTATATTGATGTTAAAATAATTATACATCATTTAAGTTTAATTTGCAATGAGTTTTTGTGAAAACGTTTTATTTTAGTGCACAATGTACAAAGTTTGCCGATTTCTTTAGGCATACCGCATAAATTTCAGATTTGACTTTAATGCAATATATTCATATTATTTCATAAAAAACAATCTTCCCGGCACTCTTTAGCCATAAAAAAGGACGGCTTTTGCCGTCCTTAAAGCTATACTGTTTTACATGAAAATCCAGAACTCATATCTTAAAAGCCGAGAATGCGCTTAAAGTCCTCAGAGATGATTTCTTCAAGCTTTGTAGCGTCCTCTCTGGTTTCGCCGATGGTGGTGTAGTAAGCCTTGATTTTCGGCTCTGTGCCGGAAGGTCTGATAATAACGCTTGCGCCCTGCTCAAGCTTGAACGCCAGAACGTCCGACTTGGGAAGGGTGATAACGGTTTTTGCACCCGTTTCAAGGTCCGTTTCCTCCGAAGCAAGATAGTCAGCAAACGCTTCAACCTTAAGTCCGCCGATAGTTTTCGGGGTGTCGGTTCTCAGGGAGGTCATTATCTCCTTCATTCTTTCCATTCCACTTGCACCCTCGCAGGTGAACGACTTTTGAGTATGAACATAGTTACCGTACTTCTTATACATATCCTCTCTTGCCTGAAGCAGAGAAACGCCCTTTGTTCTGTAGAATGCCGCCATTTCGCAGATAAGCATTGAAGCTACAACCGCGTCCTTATCTCTTACATAAGAGCCGGCAAGATAGCCGTAGCTTTCCTCAAAACCAAAGATATATCTGTTTTCCTCGCCCTTTTCCTCAAGGAATCCAATCTGCTCGCCGATAAACTTAAAGCCGGTGAGTACGTTTCTCAGCTCAACGCCGTATTCGTCGGCAATCTTCTGGCATATGTCGGTAGTAACGATAGTCTTTACTGCAACAGGGTTTTCAGGCATTGTGCCCAGAGCGGTTCTTTCCTGGCAGATATATTTAAGCAGCATTGCGCCTACTTCGTTTCCGGTGAACAAAACGTAATTTCCGTCCGGGTCGGGAACGGCAATACCAACTCTGTCGCAGTCGGGGTCGGTGGCAAGCAGCAGATCTGGCTTAACGGTCTTGCACAGCTCAAGTCCCTTTGCAAGAGCTTCCTTAATCTCAGGATTGGGGAATGGGCAGGTAGGGAAGTTTCCGTCGGGATTTTCCTGTTCGGGAACAACCGTAACTTCCTTGATGCCGATTTTCTTGAGAATCGCTCTTACCGGCTTGTTTCCTGTACCGTTAAGGGGAGTGTATACTACTTTAAGTCCGCTGTCGGCAACAAGGTCGGTATGAATACCCTGTTCGCTTACCTTTTCAAGATAAGCGTCGATAACCTCCTGTTCAATAAGCTTAATCATGCCGGACTTAATACCCTCGTCAAAGGACATAACCTTTGCGCCGCCAAACATTGGAACGTCGTTAATCTTTCCAATAACGGTATTTGCAACGTCAAGGGTAATCTGACAGCCGTCCTCACCGTAAACTTTATAGCCGTTATACTTAGCAGGGTTGTGGGAAGCGGTGATAACAATTCCTGCCTGACATTTAAGGTATCTTACCGCCCATGAAAGCATAGGCGTAGGCATAAGCTCGGGATAGATATAAACCTTGATTCCGTTAGCAGCCAGCACTGCGGCAGCTTCTTTTGCGAATTTGTCCGACTTGATACGGCTGTCGTATGCGATTGCCACTGAGCCGTTTTCAAATGCGCCGTTTACATAATCCGCAAGGCCCTGAGTTGCACGTCGTATTGTATAGATATTGAGCCTGTA
This sequence comes from uncultured Ruminococcus sp., assembly GCA_944388405.1. Lineage (GTDB taxonomy): Bacteria > Bacillota > Clostridia > Oscillospirales > Ruminococcaceae > FB2012. The sequence goes on from CALXIQ010000004.1 coordinate 45,213, forward strand.
AGAACCTGCGCCGATAACTCCTCTCAGTCCGCCTGTACCGAATTCAAGATCACGGTAAAAGCGGTCTTTTATAGCTTCCTCGTCGTCCGCTATAGAATTAAGCTCGGTCTGAAGATCGGGGTCGTCAACGGCTTTTTCACACCAAAGTCTGTAAAGCTCCATTTCTGTCATAAAATCACCTCATAAATAATTAAATATCGTTGAAATAAGATATCTAAAAATATTATACCATATTTTTTTAATTCCGCAATAGTAATAATAAAAAGTTTACGTTTTATTTTTTTGTAATCAGTTTCATTGGACCGGACGCAGAAAATGCAACTCGATACCCAAAAAATCGGGCAAAAATGATATTGTCATTCAGCTGCGGAGGAATTAAATACGGGGAAGCGGGCTGTAAGTGCTTGTAATTTATGCCGAGGCGTAGTATAATATATAAAACGGCGGTTTGACGCCGCCAACGGAGGTAATTACAATAATGAGCTGTACAAAAATAAAATCCCACTATAAAAGCAGTGACGGAATCCATTCCGTCAGCTATCACATATGGTTTCCGGAGGGAGAGGTCAGTGGAATTGTGCAGATTTCCCATGGAATGTGCGAATATGCAATGCGTTATGACGATTTTGCAAAGTATCTTGCCGCTTACGGCTTCCTAGTCTGCGCAAACGACCATCTGGGGCATGGCGAAAGCGTAAATTCCGATGATGAACTGGGGTTTTTCAGCGAAAAAAACGGCTGGGAAAACGTCGTATCTGATTTGCATACGCTGACAAAAATAATGAAGAAAAACTATCCCGACGTTCCGTATTTTCTGTTTGGCCACAGCATGGGAAGCTTTATGGCGAGAGCATACTGCATAAAGTACGGCTATGAGCTTGACGGGGCGGTATTCTGCGGTACAAGCGGAGGCGTTAAGGGAATTTCGGGAATGCTGACGCTTATAGACGGTCTTAAAAAGCTTTACGGCGAAAAATACCGAAGCAGAGTGGTGGACAGCATCGCCTTCGGAGCATACAACAGAAAAATTCCCGGACATAAGACTCCCTACGACTGGATATCAAGGGATACGGATATTGTGGATAAATACAGCAGGGACGACCGCTGTACCTTTATATTTACCCTTAACGGCTTTGAAAATCTTATGAAAGCGCTGTGGTATGTAAGCCAAGATAAATGGTATGAGTCCTTCAGAAAGGAACTTCCCGTACTGCTTATATCGGGCGACGCAGACCCTGTGGGAGATTACGGCAAGGGCGTCGAAAAAGTATACAATAAAATGCTTGAAAACGGTTGCGACGTGAAGCTTAAATTATACGGCGGTGCAAGGCATGAACTTATAAATGAGATAAACCGCAGCGAGGTGTATAAGGATCTGCTGTACTTTTTCACACAGCATTCGACGCAGATTTAAAAGCCTCGGCATAAAAATAAAAAACAGGGAGTAAATAATATAATGTTTGCGAAAATAAACAGCTTGGGATTAATGGGACTGAATGCTTTTCCGGTGGACGTTGAAATCGAAGCCAGCAAGGGTATGCAGAGCTTTGATATTGTGGGGCTTGCAGACGCCGCCGTAAAGGAAAGCCGTGAGCGAATACGCTCTGCGCTGAGGTGCAGCAACATCAATTTTCCCGTGATGAGGGTGATGGTGAATCTTGCCCCTGCCGACAGGAAGAAATCCGGCTCGGTTCACGATTTGGGTATTGCTGCGGCGCTGCTTTCGGTTCTGGGGTTCTGCACCGAGGAGCAGACCAGAAATGCAGTCTTTATCGGCGAGGTGTCGTTAAGCGGCGAGATAAGGGGAATACACGGCGTTCTGCCTATGACAATTCTTGCAAAGAAGTCGGGGTTTAAAGAAATTTACGTCCCCTTTGAAAATGCCAGAGAAGCGGCGGTAATAGACGGAATCAAGGTCTACGGCGTTGAAAGCGTTGGTCAGCTTGTGCTGCATTTTTCCGGCAAGGCGGTAATGCTTCCCGCAAAAGCCGTCCCCGGCGTAATGGATAACGGAGTGGGGCTTGATTTTGCCGATGTAAGAGGACAGCAAAGCGCCAAAAAAGCTCTGGAAATTGCAGCGGCAGGTGGACACAACGTGCTTATGATAGGCCCTCCCGGGTCGGGAAAATCCATGCTGGCAAAGCGTGTGCCATCTATCCTTCCTGCAATGACCTTTAACGAATCGATAGAAACCACCAACATCCATTCGGTGGCGGGTCTGCTTGATAAGGACAACCCTCTTGTCCGCAGACGACCTTTCCGTTCGCCTCATCACACCGTTTCGGCGGCAGGACTTTCGGGGGGAGGTTCCATTCCCAGACCTGGGGAGATTTCCCTCGCCCACAACGGGGTGCTTTTTCTTGATGAGCTTGCCGAGTTTTCCCGTCCTGCGCTTGAGATACTCCGTCAGCCGCTGGAGGACAGGCAGGTTACAATCTCCCGGGTTTCGGGAAGCGTTACATACCCTTGCTCATTTATGCTCATAGCGGCAATGAACCCCTGTCCCTGCGGATATTACGGACACCCCACCAGAAAATGTATATGTTCGCCAAAGCAGGTGTCATCATATCTGTCAAGAGTTTCAGGGCCCCTGCTTGATCGATTTGACATTCATGCAGAGGTCGCCCCGGTGGAGTTTTCCGAGCTTTCTTCCCCTCATAAAGAGGAGTCGTCGGAGAAGATAAGAGAGCGGGTGCAGAAAGCGAGAGATATTCAGAACGCCCGGTTTAAGAATACCCGGATAACCTGCAACGCCCGTATAACGAGCGATATAATAAGAGATGTCTGCCCCATGACCGATGACGCAGTTGAAACGCTGAAAACGGTGTTTGAAAAGCTGGGACTTTCCGCCAGAGCATACGACCGTATTTTAAAAGTGGCAAGAACCTGCGCCGATATGGAAGGGGAGGAAATAATACAAAAGTCCCACATTGCTCAGGCTGTGCAATTCAGAAGCCTGGATAGAAAGTACTGGCGAAACGGCGGCTAAGACACGCTGGTAAAGTGCGGTTAAATTGCACAAGTTCTACAGGTGAAATGTAGTAATATACAAATTTGAGCCTGTAATTTATATGAAGGTTGACTTATATCTCTATGTATAGTACAATTATTGTATAGAGATATGTGGCTTTTATATTTGTACGTTTACAGCGTTTTAATTCTTTGCGTAAGAAGTGATGTGGCATAGAGGTCTATGCTTAAAGTGGTTTAAATAGTTTTCCATAATTAAACAATTGAGAGAAGGGACAACCCAACTAAATAACCTGAAAGGCGGATGATTATGAAAATGCTAAAAACGATAATGCTTGCGGCAATGGCATCACTATTGCTTGTTTCCTGCAGCGAAGACGATGAATCGCAGCAAAGCTCCGAATCAGCCGACCTGCAATCAAACAATGAAAACGCTTCAAGCCTGACTGTAAGCGATGACATCAGTTCAGATGCGCCGGAATCAGAAATTGAATCCGACGGCACTCAACCGATGACGGCTATATACTATAAAGAATTACACACCGGGTTAGTAATGGGCAATCGGTATGACGGCGCAATTGCCGAACTTGACTATTCGCTGCTGGATGGTTACAGCTTTGTGGGAATCCTTTCAACAAAGTTTGAGAATTACAAGGAAAACGGTGAATGGGTAATGCCCGACGGGGAACTTACCAGCAATTACTTTGAAGAAGGGGATGCGCTTTTCTACAGCGAAGAAAAAGATAACTTCTTGGTGTGGACTCAGACGGGTAATTACTGGGTATCCATTACCGAATTTCCGGTTGATGTTTATGATGAGTAATGCTCGATAAGTCTGCAACCTGAATCGCTTCTTAACTAAAAATTTACGGTTTCATAACAGTTTTGTCATCATAGAACTTTCGGGGTCGAAAACTGCGGTTTTTGTGCAAAACGTAAAATCTAATATATGCAGGGTGTAAAGCTCTTGACTTTTGATTTTGTATATTATATAATAGTATACTGTATCATAATGGAGTTTTACACCTTTTTTATTGATTTTTATCAACAAAAAGTGCTGTAATTTCCGCATAAAATGTAAAACTTTGCTGCCGGGCGATTTGTTTTTTGCCCGTCGTCAAAGGGTGTAACGGTAAATTTAAGGAGTGATTGAGCCTATGGTGAATGTCAAGGACGTGAAGCTTGGCAAAAATACCCGAAAGAGTTTTGCGAAGATCAATGAGGTCTTGGAAATACCAAATCTTATCGAAGTGCAAAAGAACTCGTATAAGTGGTTTCTTGAAGAGGGTCTTAAAGAGGTATTCAGAGATGTGTCTACGATTACCGACTACAACGGTACGCTTGAGCTGAATTTCGTAGACTATCGCTTTGACGATACGCCCAAATACTCGGTTGCCGAGTGTAAGGAGCGCGACGTAACCTACGCCACCCCCCTCAGAGTGACCGCCAGACTTAACAACACCGAAACCGGAGAAATCAAGGAATCCGAGGTATATATGGGCGATTTCCCCATGATGACCGACAGCGGAACCTTTGTTATCAACGGTGCGGAGCGTGTTATAGTTTCTCAGCTTGTGCGTTCGCCGGGTGTTTACTACTCCTTTGACAAGGATAAAACGGGAAAGGATCTGTTTAAATCAACGGTTATCCCTAACCGAGGCGCATGGCTTGAATATGAAATGGACGCCAATGACGTTGTTTATGTAAGAATAGACAAGAACAGAAAAATTCCTCTCACCACCTTTATCAGAGCTCTGGGACTGGGCACAAACGAGGAGATTGAAGAGGTATTCGGCATTGACGAAAGAATAAATCAGACTATTCTTCAGAAGGACCAGACCGCCAACCGTGAGGAAGCTCTGCTTGAGGTTTACAAGAAGCTTCGTCCCGGTGAGCCGCCTACAGTGGACAGTGCGGTAACTCACCTGAACAATCTGTTTTTTGACGCCAAAAGATACGACCTTTCCAGGTTCGGACGTTATAAGTACAATAAGAAGCTGGGCGTAGGCTCACGTCTTTCGGGACACACCGTTTCCCGTGACGTAGTTAATCCTCTTACCGGCGAAATAATGGCTGAAGCAGGCGAGTTCATTAATTATGAGCGAGCTATGGAAATTGAATCCGCAGGCGTTTATGAGGCTTACGTTACCGTAGAGGCAAGGGAATTTGTTACCTCTCCCTCAACAGGTGAAACTGTTGTTAAAATGGAGGAGCGAGAGGTTAAGATAATCGGAAACGGCATGGTTGACATTACAAAATATGTTGACTTTGACGTTGCTCAGTATGGCATCAACGAAAAGGTATCCTTTAACGTGCTCAAGGAAATCCTGGAGGAATCAGACTCTCAGGAAGAGTTGATGGAAAACATCAAGGCAAGGGCAGATGAGCTTGTGCCTAAGCATATAACCATTGATGACATTATCGCTACCGTTTCATATTTCCTCAATCTCTGCGAGGGTGTGGGTACTGTTGACGATATCGACCACCTGGGCAATAGACGTATCCGTTCGGTAGGCGAGCTGTTGCAGAATCAGTTCAGAATCGGACTTACCAGAATGGAAAGGGTTATCCGTGAGAGAATGAACATTCAATCGCAGGATATGGAGGTTGTTACTCCTGCCGCCCTGATTAATATAAGACCCATTACTGCCGCAATTAAGGAGTTTTTCGGTTCATCGCCCCTTTCTCAGTTTATGGATCAGAACAACCCTCTGGCGGAGCTTACTCACAAGAGAAGACTTTCAGCCCTTGGTCCCGGAGGACTTTCCCGTGACCGTGCCGGATTCGAGGTTCGTGACGTTCACTATTCCCACTATGGAAGAATGTGTCCTATCGAAACTCCTGAAGGTCCTAACATCGGACTTATCTCTTATCTGGCATCATTCGCCAGAATCAATGAGTACGGATTTATCGAAGCTCCCTACCGCAAGGTTGATAAGGAGACCGGAGTTGTTACCGACGAGGTAGTATATATGACTGCCGATGTTGAGGACAACTATATGGTAGCTCAGGCAAACGAGCCCCTTACAGAGGATCACAAGTTTGCAAGAGCAAAGGTAAATGGCAGATACCGTGACCAGATTCTGGAGATAGAGCGGGAAAGAATAGACTTTATGGACGTTTCTCCTAAAATGGTTGTTTCGGTGGCTACAGCCTGCATTCCTTTCCTTGAGAACGACGACGCAAACCGTGCCCTCATGGGCTCAAACATGCAGAGACAGGCTGTCCCGCTGCTTAAAACCGAATCTCCTATCGTTGGAACAGGTATGGAATACAAGGCATGCGTTGACTCGGGCGTTGCGGTGGTTGCCGATAAGGCAGGCGTGGTTGAAAGCGTTGACGCCGACAGAATAGTTGTGCGTGAGGACGACGGAAACCTGCATACCTATCATCTTACAAAATTTAAGCGTTCCAATGCAGGAACCTGTACAAACCAGCGTCCTATAGTTGAAAAGGGCGAGAGAATAGAGGCTCATCAGGTTATCGGCGACGGTCCTGCCACCTCAAACGGAGAGCTGTCACTGGGTAAGAACGCCCTTATAGGCTTTATGACCTGGGAAGGTTACAACTACGAGGACGCCGTTCTGCTTAACGAAAACTTAGTTAGACAGGATAAATATACTTCAATTCATATAGAGGAATACGAGATTGAGTGCCGTGATACCAAGCTGGGACCTGAGGAAATCACAAGAGATATTCCCAATGTGGGCGAGGACGCACTCAAAGACCTTGACGAAAACGGTATAATCCGTATCGGAGCAGAGGTAAGAGCCGGGGATATTCTGGTAGGAAAAGTAACGCCTAAGGGTGAAACCGAGCTTACCGCAGAGGAAAGACTGCTGAGAGCAATCTTCGGCGAAAAGGCAAGAGAAGTAAGGGATAACTCCCTTAAGGTACCTCATGGCGAGGCGGGTACAATCATCGACGTCAAGGTGTTCACCCGTGAGAACTGCGACGAGCTTTCTCCCGGAGTAAATATGCTGGTAAGGTGTTATATAGCTCAGAAGAGAAAGATTTCCGTGGGAGACAAAATGGCGGGTCGTCACGGAAACAAGGGTGTAGTTTCACGTATTCTGCCACAGGAGGATATGCCTTTCCTGGAGGACGGCACTCCGCTTGACATCGTGCTTAATCCGCTGGGCGTACCTTCTCGTATGAACATCGGTCAGGTGCTTGAGGTTCACCTTGGCATGGCGGCTAAGGCTCTGGGCTGGAAAATCATGACCCCCGTATTTGACGGCGCTCACGAAGAGGATATCAGAGAGTGCTTCAGAGAGGCTCAGAAAAAGCATCTTGAGCATAAGGATGATGAATTTACCCTGCATACAATGGACGAGGTAATTAATCCAAGTGCTTTGGAAATGAGCGAGGACGGAAAGTTTACCGTTTACGACGGAAGAACCGGCGAAAAGTTTGACAACCGTGTAACGGTAGGATATATGTATTATCTTAAGCTTCACCATCTGGTTGACGATAAGATTCATGCACGTTCGGTAGGTCCTTACTCGCTGGTAACCCAGCAGCCTCTCGGCGGTAAGGCTCAGTTCGGCGGACAGAGATTCGGAGAAATGGAAGTTTGGGCGCTGGAAGCTTACGGCGCAGCGTATACTCTTCAGGAAATTCTTACTGTTAAATCGGATGATACCGTGGGACGTGTCAAGACCTACGAGGCTATCGTTAAGGGTCAGAATGTTCCGAGACCGGGCATTCCCGAGGCGTTCAAGGTGCTTATCAAAGAGCTTCAGTCCCTTGGTCTTGATATTAAGGTGCTCAACATCAACAACGAGGAAATCGACCTTAAGCAGTCGTTTGACGACGATGACGATTTTGTTCCTCATGCGGTTTCCGAGGCTGATGAGAATATGGATTTCAGCCTTGACGACGGAGATCTTGACGAGGGATTTATGGCTGAGGACGAGGACGGAGTTTCCGAGCTTGAGCTTGATTCAGACGACGATTTTGCCGACGACCTCGACGATACAGATTTATTCCTGAGTGATGACGAGGAGTAATACCGGCATTAACTGAAAAAAGTCGGTATAAACAATCGGATTTGTGTATTGCCGCAGACGGTTTTAAGTCTGCGGAATATGCGTTAAACGGACATTCGTAACCAAAAACTATACAGGAAGAGGGTACTATTTTTGGAATTTAACGTTTTTGAATCAATAAAAATCGGACTTGCATCACCGGATAAAATCAGGGAATGGTCGTATGGTGTTGTAGAAAGACCTGAAACAATAAATTATCGTACGCAAAAGCCTGAAAAGGACGGTTTGTTCTGCGAAAGAATATTCGGACCGCAGAAGGACTGGGAGTGTCACTGCGGAAAGTATAAGAAAATCCGTTTTAAGGGCAAGGTGTGCGAGCGCTGCGGAGTTGAGGTAACAAGATCCAAGGTAAGACGTGAAAGAATGGGTCACATCGAGCTTGCCGCTCCTGTATCCCACATCTGGTATTTCAAGGGCACACCCTCCAGAATAGGACAGATGCTTGAAATTTCACAGAAAAGACTTGAAGAGGTTCTTTACTTTACAAAGTATATTGTTATAGACCCCGGCGATACGGGACTTACCAAGTGTCAGCTGCTCAGCGAAAAGGATTATATAGAAGCCAGAGAGAAATGGGAAGACGGCTTTAAGGCAGGAATGGGCGCAGAAGCGGTTAAGGAACTGCTGGCTGAAATCGACCTTGACAAGTTCTCCGCCGAGCTTAAGGCTGAGCTTAAGGATCTGCCGTCGGGTCAGAAGAGAATCAAGCTTTTGAAAAGGCTTGAAATTGTGGAAGCCTTCAGACTTTCGGGCAACCGTCCCGAATGGATGATACTTGACGTTGTTCCCGTTATTCCCCCCGACTTGCGTCCTATGGTTATGCTGGACGGCGGCAGATATGCAACCAGCGACCTGAACGACCTTTACAGGCGTGTTATCAACAGAAACAATCGTTTAAAGAGAATGCTGGAGCTTGAAGCGCCGGATATTATCATAAGAAACGAAAAGAGAATGCTTCAGGAGGCTGTGGACGCCCTTATCGACAACGGCCGTCACGGCAGACCTGTTACAGGCCCCAACAACAGAGCTTTCAAATCGCTTTCGGATATGCTTAAAGGTAAGCAGGGAAGATTCCGTCAGAACCTGCTTGGTAAGCGTGTCGACTATTCGGGACGTTCGGTTATCGTTGTAGGACCTGAGCTTAAAATGTATCAGTGCGGACTTCCAAAGGAAATGGCGCTGGAGCTGTTCAAGCCGTTCGTTATGAAAAGACTTGTTGATACAAACCCTTCAATAAACATTAAGTCTGCAAGAAAAATGGTGGACAGAGCCAAGCCTGAGGTATGGGACGCTCTTGAGAATGTAATCAAGGGACACCCTGTAATGCTTAACCGTGCGCCTACCCTTCACAGACTGGGTATTCAGGCGTTTGAGCCGGTGCTGGTAGAGGGAAGAGCAATCAAGCTTCACCCGCTGGTATGTACGGCGTTCAACGCTGACTTCGATGGCGACCAGATGGCTGTGCATCTGCCTATTTCCGCCGAGGCTCAGGCAGAGGCAAGATTCCTTATGCTTGCCGCAAACAACCTGCTTAAGCCGTCAGACGGACGTCCGGTTGCGGTTCCGTCACAGGATATGCTGCTTGGTTCTTATTATCTGACCCTGCTCAAGCCGGGCGAAAAGGGCGAGGGCAAGGTTTTCCGCGATGTAAACGAAGCACTTATGGCATACGACCAGGGCGTAGTTTCTCTTCATGCCGCAATAAAGGTAAGGATTACAAAACAGATAGGCGACAGACAGGTTTCAAAGCTTATAGATGCCACTGTGGGAAGGCTTATCTTCAACGAGCATATTCCTCAGGATCTGGGCTATGTTGACAGAACAAATTCCGACAACCAGTTTGATCTTGAAATATCCTTCCTCGTAAAGAAAGGACAGATGTCCGACCTTATCGAAAGATGTATTCGTCAGCACGGCACAGCGACAACCTCCGAAGTGCTGGATAAGATAAAGGCTCTGGGATACAAGTATTCCACCAAGGCAGCTATTACCGTAGCGGTATGCGACGCTGAAATCCCCGAAGCCAAGAAGGATATACTTGCCAAGGCGGACGCCGCAGTTGACGTTATCGACAGGCAGTACAAGAGAGGTTACATTTCCAGAGAGGAAAAGTCAAAGAAGTTTATCGAAATCTGGAACAACGCCACCGACGAGGTTACCGAAGCCCTTAAGGCTGGTCTTGACCCATACAATCCCATCAACATGATGGCTGATTCGGGAGCCCGTGGTTCTATCAACCAGATTCGTCAGCTGGCAGGTATGAGAGGTCTTATCACCAATACCTCCGGTTCGACTATCGAGATGCCTATCAGGTCTAATTACCGTGAGGGCCTTAATATTCTGGAATACTTCATTGCTTCCAGAGGTGCGAGAAAAGGTCTTGCCGACACCGCTCTGCGTACCGCCGACTCGGGATATCTTACCAGACGTCTTGTTGACGTTTCTCAGGATGTTATTGTCCAAGAGGAGGATTGCGGAACTCACGAGGGTATCGACGTATTTGAAATTCGCAACGGCAAAGAGAAAATCGAGCCGCTTTCTGAGCGTCTTGTGGGTCGTTACCTGGTTGAGGACCTTAAGGATCCCGAAACGGGAGATGTTATAGTTGCCCATACAAAGCTTATGACCGAGCAGGACGCAGAAAAGGTTTGCGCCGCTCTCGAAGCAGCGGGCAAGGACAGAATTGCAATCCGTTCGGTGCTGAGATGTCAGGCGAAGCACGGCGTGTGCGCCAAGTGCTATGGAGCTAACCTTGCAAACGGCAAAGAAGTACAGGTGGGCGAGGCTGTCGGCGTAATTTCCGCTCAGTCAATCGGCGAGCCAGGTACACAGCTTACAATGAGAACCTTCCACACCGGCGGTATCGCTTCGGCAGCGGATATTACACAGGGTCTGCCCCGTGTTGAGGAGCTGTTTGAAAGCAGACGTCCCAAGGGTGCGGCTATCATTACCAGACTTGACGGAACAGTCAGAATCGAAGAGGTCAAGAAGACCAAGCAGATTGTGGTTACCAGCGAGGACACCGAAAATCCCGACCAGGAAAGCTATTCAATTCCTTATGGTTATAAGATTAAGGTTCACGACGGCGACTTTGTAAAGGCTGGCGACGCTCTTACCGAAGGCTCGCTGAACCCTGCTGATATTCTGGCGGTTAACGGCGTTCAGGCAGTTCAGAACTATATTATTACCGAAGTGCAGAAGGTTTACCGTCTGCAGGGTGTTGATATCAACGATAAACACATCGAGGTTATTGTGCGTCAGATGATGAAGAAGGTAAAGGTAGAGGATTCAGGTTCAAGCTACCTGCTGCCCGGTTCGTTGGTTGACAAGCACGAGGTAGCCGAGATTAACGAGGAGATTCAGAAGGAAATCGACGCCGGAGATATCAACGCAAAGCTGGTTACAACCGTTCCTGTGCTTCAGGGTATCACAAAGGCTTCAAGCTACTCCGATTCATTCCTGTCGGCGGCTTCATTCCAGGAGACCACAAAGGCTCTTACCGACGCCGCTATCAAGGGCAAGACCGACAAGCTTATGGGTCTTAAGGAAAATGTTATTATCGGTAAGCTTATTCCTGCCGGTACAGGCATGGACGTTTACAACAACGTTCAGGTGGTTAAAAATGAAAGTTTTCACGCTCAGCCCGAGCCGGTTCATTTTTAAGATTTGACAGATAACGAAAATTCCCGGAAGTTAAGCTTTCGGGAATTTTTTATTGTTAAATATCATCGTCAAATTATCGTATTCACATTGACACGGCTTCCGCATAATAGTATAATAAAGTTTAGCGGCGGAAACTTTTCTGCCGGATGTTTCATGAAAGGTCATTGCATATGATAAAATTAATAGTAAAACGCTTTATTAAAAACAGCGAAAATGTGTCGGATAAAAAGGTAAGGGAAAGCTACGGCGTTCTGGGGGGAGCGCTGGGGATAATCTGCAATACGCTGCTGTTTGCTCTGAAGTTGTGCGCCGGAACGATTATGAACAGTATAGCCATAATTTCAGACGCATTCAACAATCTTTCTGATATGGGCTCGTCCCTTGTGACGATAATCGGCACAAAGCTTAGCGGAAAACGCCCCGATAAGGAGCACCCCTTCGGTCATGGAAGGCTTGAGTACATATCTTCCCTGATAGTTTCCTTTATTATTCTGCTTATGGGCGTTGAGCTGCTAAAAAGCTCGGTGGTAAAGATTTTTAAGCCGGAGGAGCTGAATTTCAGCCTGCCGATTATTGTGATTCTTTCCCTGTCGGTGCTGGTTAAGGTGTGGCTTTATTTCAGCGGCAGATACATGGGCGAAAAAATTAATTCCTCAACGCTGAAAGCTGCGGCAAGGGATTCCCTTAACGACGTTATAGCCACAAGCGCAGTCATACTTACAACCGTTATCGGGCAGTTTGTGAATTTTCCCGCCCTTGATGGAATAGTGGGAACGATAGTAGCTTTGCTTATTATGAAAACAGGCTTTGATATAGCAAGGGATACCGTCGGAATACTGCTTGGCACTCCCGCAAGCAAGGAGCTTGTAAATGAGATTTGCTCCAAGGTACTCAGCGGCGAGGGCATAACGGGGGTACACGACCTTATTGTCCACGATTACGGTCCGGGGCGGGTTATGGCGTCGATTCATGCGGAAGTTCCCGACGATTCGGACATAGTTGCGGTGCACGAGGTTATAGACGCCGTTGAAAAGAAGATAGAAGCGGAAATGGGAATACACATGGTAATTCATATGGACCCGGTATCGGTAAACTGCGAGCGGTCGAATAAGATAAAATCTCAGGTGGTTTCCGCAGTGGCAAATGCCAACAAAGAGTACAGCATTCACGATTTTCGCATTGTGGATGGGGAAAACAAAATCAACCTTATATTCGATATGGTTGTTCCCTACGGCATATCCGATGCGCAGCTTGAAAAAGATGTGCAAAACATCAAACAGCAGCTTTTACAGTGTGACGAAAGGTACAACTGCGTTATTCAGATTGACAACGAGTATTGATTTGCAAGAAAATCTGCGGTATAACCTTGTCGCCTATGTCCCGGCTGCCGCTTGTCGGCAGGTATGCCTCCTAAGGCGGCGGGTTCCATTCAGACTTTCAGTGGTGGTTTTAATCCCCCACTGAAACCCTGAGGAGCAAAGCTCCTCAGCGACGGTTGCAATCGTCGCAACGTGATTAAGCCACAGCTCTGAAAGAGATGTTATTATCAACGTTTTGCTCCGATTTAAATAATTTAGGAAACCGGGTTTGCCGATTTAAATGAAAGGATTGATTTAAAATGGAATTTAAAAAACTGCAAAGTGAAATGATAGCCGCAATGAAGGCAAAGGATAAGCCGAGAAAAGAATCAATATCTAACCTTATAGCGGCGGTTAAAAAGGCGGCGATAGACGAGGGTGTAAGAGATAACATTCCCGACAGTATGGTGGACGCCGTGATTTTAAAGGAGCTTAAATCGGCTCAGGAGCAGTATGATACCTGTCCTGACGAAAGAGCTGAGCTTAAGGCGGAATACGCCGCAAACATTGCCGTAATCAAAGAGTTTGCCCCAAAGCAGCTTAGCGAGGAGGAGATAAAAGCAGTCCTTGAAGAGAAATTTGCCGACGTGATTGCTTCTAAAAACAAGGGCATGATTATGAAAACCGTAATGGGCGAGCTTAAAGGAAAGGCTGACGGAAAGCTTATAAGCAAGGTAGTGGCTGAGCTTTGCAAATAAGCTTGAACTCCGTGGAATAATACAGTAAGAATAGCTGACATAAAACGTCTGTGTTTAGAACTCAGGCGTTTTTATCATGCCGTTTTCACAGGATTTTCGTTTGACAGACATGGTGTGATGTGATATAATTTATTTAATGTAAGTGTGATGTAATTTGCGATTTGTAATTTGAAAGGCAGGTGCGTGTCTGCATTTGCAGCGGGCGTTAAAATGAGTGCAATATTAAGACCATACAGCGGCTGGAAAAATGCCGATAAAAATAAAAAACGTATAATCGCAGCGGCAGCAGCGTGTACCGTTGCTATGGGTGTAGCTTTCGGAGGCTATCTTTATTATGGAATGTATTACGCCCCCGGTTGGCATACCGAGGACGAGGGCAGATATTATATTCTCAGAGAAAACAGAGAACGTGCAACCGGTATGCAGCTTATAGATAACTCAACCTATATTTTTGACGAGGACGGATATATGCTCACCGGCTGGCAGGAATTTGAGGGCGAGACCTATTATTTCGACAGCTCTGGAGTTATGGTAAGAGGACGAGTTGAGATAGACGGCGTTGAGTATTATTTTTCGGACGATACGGGAATTTTCCGTACGGGGCTTAGAAATCTTGACGGAGTAGAGTATTACTTTAACGACTATGGCTTTCCTGATTCGGGATTCAACCAGGTCAACGGCGGAGATTATTACTACGATTCGGATGGAAGAAGAATAACCGGCTGGGCTGAGATAAACGGAATACAGTATTATTTCAGGAATACAGGCGAAATGGCGGTGGGATTCCTTGAAATAAACGGAGAAACCTATTATTTCGCTCCCGACGGACATATGGTTACAGGTTGGCAGGACATAAGCGGCAGGCGTTATTATTTCAGCGAGAACGGCGCAATGTTCACCGGCTGGAGAAAGGACGACGACGGCGTTTATATGCACGCCGATGAAACCACCGGAGCTTTCAATACCGGCTTTGCTGAGGTTGACGGAAAAACCTATTACTTCGACGGCGAATACAGAATGGTAACCGGCTGGCAGACCATAGGAGAAAACAGGTACCATTTCTCGGACGACGGAGTTATGGATGTGGGCTGGTATATGGAGGCAAATGAAAAGTACTATTTTTCCGAGGACGGCGCGGCTGTCGGATTTGCCAAGATAGACGGCTACTATTATTATTTTGACAGCAAGGGAAGAATGCTTACAGGCTGGCAGGAATTTGACGATGAAACCTATTATTTCGGTCAGGACGGCGTGGTTGCATCGGGCTTCCTTGAATGGGATGGGGAAACCTACTACTTCGACCCTATAGACCACAATGCCACAGAGGGCTGGATAAAGATATACAAATATGAAACTGAGGAAAAGAGCCTTATATCTCAGTTTAAAAGCGATGCCAGACTTTTTGAAGCTGAGGCTGACGGCGAAACGGAACTTACCGATGATGATTATGCACGGCTTGATGAAATAAGCTGGCAGTACAGGGACGGAACTTATGACGCCTTTATGCTGGAAGCTTATCAGAATGTGGGAAATGAATTGTTCTATCAGATTTATTTTGATGAGGGCAATCACATGGTGTCAGGCTGGCAGGAGATAGACGGGTATATATTCTATTTTGATGCCGCAACGGGGCTTAAAGCTACCGGCTGGCAGGAGATAGACGGCAAGACCTATTATTTCGGACTGTGCGGAGCGGCGGCCACCGGCACGCTTATTATTGACGGCGAGGAGTATACCTTTGCCGCTGACGGAGCGCTTGCCGATGGGCTTGTGGAAACCGACGACGGACTGAGGTTCGCCGTCGGTTCGGGAGAAGGCGACAGCTCGTGGGTAACCGACGATTTCAGAACTTTTGAAGGCTATACCTATTATTTTGACGGCGACGGCTACGCCGTAAGCGGCTGGCAGGATATTGACGATAACAGGTATTATTTTAACGGCGAATGTCGCCTTGTAAACGGCATATTTGAACGGGACGGATCGGTTTATTATATGAGCGAAAGCGGTATGGTTACAGAAGAATGGGTGAATACCGACGAAGCCACATATTATTTCCTTGAGAACGGCGAAGCGGCTGAGGGCTGGACGACTATTGACGGCGTGGAATATTATTTCAACGGCGACGGAGAGCTTCAACGTGGCTGGACGGAAATTGGCGGACGCAGGTATTTCCTTGAAAACGGCGTAGCGCTCAGAGGTCCTGTTTATATAGACGGAGTTTATTACGTTATAAGCGAGGACGGATATATAAAGAGCGGCTGGGTAAGCTGGAACTCGCGACGTTACTATTGCCGTGAGGACGGAACTCCCTATACCGACACCACCATAACTATCGACGGCAGGGAATATACCTTTGATTCCAACGGAGTAAGACAGTAAAAAATAAAGCAGTGGGGAAATCCTTTGTGGATTGACCCCGCTGCTTTTTTGTCAGCGTTGATGGGAAAGTATTTTTTTGAAATTCAGACTGAAAAGTATTACGCAGGTTACCGCCGCAGTGATGTCTGAAACCGGCTCGGCGTAGTAAACGCCCATAACTCCGAAAAATCTCGGCAGAATAAGGGAAAGGGGAATAAGGAGAATAACCTTTCTCAGCATGGCGATAAACAGCGAAATCTTTGCCTGACCAAGCGCCATAAAGGTGTTCTGGCACGCCATCTGCAGCCCGAAAATTAACATTCCGCAAACGAATATTGGGAGTATTCGTGAGGTAAGGCGTATAAGCTCAGCATCGCTTGTAAACATTCCCGCAAAAATCTGGGGAAACATAATTGCCGCCAGGGCTATCAGCGAGGTGTAGCCGAACATGAGAGCGGCAAGCCTGCGGAAGGTGGTTTTAACCCTGTCGGTATTGCCTGCACCGTAGTTGTAGCTTATTATCGGAGCAATTCCCTGTGCAAAGCCTGATACGGGGGTGGTCATAATCTGCATTACGCTTTGCATTATGGTAAGGGAGCCTACATATAAATCTCCGCCGTATTTTTGAAGTCCGCTGTTCATTACAATTGAGATTAAGCTTTCGGTGGACTGCATTACAAAAGGGGATATTCCCAAGGCAGCGACGGATTTTACCACAGCCACCTGAGGTTTCAGGAATTTTTTCTTTATCCTCAGGTCGGCTTTTTTTGAGGTAAGAAATCTTAAAACCCATGCGGCGCTGAAAGCCTGTGAGATAACAGTGGCGATAGCAGCACCCTTAACGTTTAAGCCAAAGACGAAAATAAAAATCGGGTCGAGAATAATATTCATCACCGCTCCGATAAGCACCGAAAGCATTGCGATATTTGAACGTCCCTGAGCGGTGATAAAGGTGTTTAGTCCTACGGTTATCTGAACAAAAACAGTGCCCAGAAGATAGATGGAAAGATATTCGTCGGCATAGGGGAAGGTGGCGTCGCTTGCGCCGATGAGATACAAAAATGGCTTTTTGATTATAAAAAACACCACCGACAAAACTATCGAAAGGCAAATGAGAACTGTAACGCCGTTTGAAAGTATCTTTTCTGCCTTTTCACGGTCGCCCTTTCCCAATGCAATTGCCGCAAGGGGAGGACCTCCGCCGCCGATGAAACTTGAGAACGCCGAAATTATAACAATTATAGGCATAGTCAGTCCCACACCCGTTAAGGCGGTTGCTCCGATGCCCTCGATGTGACCGATGTAAATTCTGTCCACAATGTTATACAGAACATTTATCACCTGCGCCACAAGGGTTGGTATACCCATTGAAAAAATCAGTCTCCATATATTCTCCGTACCAAGCTTTCGGTCGGATGCAGTATTGTCTGAATTCAAAAAAACACCTTCTCTTACTTCATAGCGCAGCAAAATATATTTCTTTAAAACTGCTGCGGGTTATATTATATCATAAAAAGAGCCGCAAGGCGATTCCTTAAAACGATAAAATGTTCTTAAAACAATTTGCGAAGCAAATTCGGAACCGGAGGTTCCGTTAAGTGCAACAGCACTTTGTTTTAAGGTTATTATATCACAAACCGTCGGATTTTTCAACCGCCCCATAAGCCGATGAAAACCCTTGTCAAACGGCTGAATCCATGGTATAATCAATAACAATCAATGCAGAATAAGAAAGGGTACGGATATGAAAAAGGTTGAGATTTTTACCGATGGAGCCTGTTCGGGAAACCCCGGGCCGGGAGGCTACGGCGTGATTCTGAAATACAAAGGCAGCGAAAAGGAACTGAGCGGCGGAGAGAGGGAAACCACCAACAACCGAATGGAGCTTACCGCCGTTATAACCGGACTTTCGGCGTTGAAAGAGCCTTGTGAGGTGGAGCTTTACAGCGATTCAAAGTATATTATCGACGCGGTTACAAAAGGCTGGGCTAAAAAGTGGCAGGCTAACGGCTGGATAAAAGGCGATAAAAAGCCTGCCCTTAATTCCGACTTGTGGGAAAAACTGCTTTTGCTGCTTGAGGTGCACAAGGTGAATTTCATCTGGGTGAAGGGTCATGCTGGACATCCCGAAAACGAGCGCTGCGACAAGCTGGCGGTGGAGCAGTCCCAGCTGATGAAGCAGTAAATCACACCGGATTAATATGATTTATTTTCTGGAAAATTACGATGCTTGATACAATGTCTTTGAACATTTCATACTATTCAGATATGAAAAAGTAAATTTTTCTTTAAAGCTATTGCAATCCCCACAAACAGGGTATATAATTTCATATAAGCCGGGGTGGAAATCCGGCGGAAAGGACTGATAATCTTGGAGAAAAGATTTGTATATGCCGACAATGCGGCGACCACTAAGGTTTCAAAAAGAGCTCTTGAGGCGGCAATGCCGTACTTTACCGAGGAATACGGCAACGCCTCCAGCATATATACAATGGGAATGAATGCGGCAAAAGCTATTCTTAAAGCAAGAGAGCAGACTGCAAAAGCTTTGGGTGCAGAGGTTAATGAAATATATTTTACCGCAGGCGGCTCGGAGTCGGACAACTGGGCAATAAGAGGGTGCGCCGAGCGGGGTGAGCGAAAGGGTAAAAAGCATATTGTGACAACTGCAATAGAGCATCATGCAGTGCTTCACACCTGCAATTACCTTGAAAAGCGAGGTTTTGAGGTAACCTATCTGCCGGTTGACGAAAACGGACTTGTTACAGCAAAGCAGGTGGAAAAGGCGATTCGTGACGACACCTGCCTTGTGACGATAATGTTTGCAAACAACGAGATAGGAACTATCATGCCGATAGCGGAGATAGGCGAGGTGTGCCGTGAAAAGGGCGTGGTTTTTCATACCGATGCCGTTCAGGCTGTGGGAAATGTGGAGATTGATGTTAAGGAGATGAATATCGATATGCTTTCCCTTTCGGGTCATAAAATCCATGCGCTTAAGGGCGTGGGTGCGCTTTATATAAGAAAAGGGCTTGTAATACCAAACCTTATCTACGGCGGCGCACAAGAGAGCAACAAGCGTGCTGGCACCGAAAATGTCCCGGCAATAGTTTCTCTGGGGGAGGCGATTACCGAGGCGTGCCATGATATTCCCGCAAAAGTAGAAAAGCTTGAAAAAATGAGGGACAGGCTGATTGAAGGATTGCTGAAAATCCCCCAGACCCGGCTTAACGGCGACAGAAAAAGCAGACTTGAGGGGAATGTGAACATTTCCTTCAGGGGTGTTGAGGGAGAAAGCCTGCTGCTTATGCTTGATATGTACGGAATAGCGGCATCCTCCGGCTCAGCTTGCACCAGCGGTTCTCTTGACCCGTCCCATGTGCTGCTTGCCATAGGGCTTCCTCACGAAACCGCCCACGGCTCGCTGCGGCTGACCATAAACGAAGAAACTACTAATGAGGATATAGATTACATTCTTGAAACGGTGCCCAAAGCGGTAAAACGTCTGAGGGATATGTCCCCGCTGTGGGAGAGAATTTGCAAAACCGAAAATGTTGAGGCTTAAAGAAAGGAAAGAGAAAAATGATATACAGCGAAAAGGTAATGGATCACTTTGCTAACCCAAGAAATATGGGCGAGCTTGAAAACGCCGACGGAATAGGCGAGGTTGGCAACGCAAAGTGCGGAGATATAATGAAAATGTACATCAAGGTGGACGGAGACGTTATTTCAGACGTTAAATTTAAAACCTTCGGCTGCGGCGCAGCAGTGGCGACTTCATCTATCGCAACGGAAATGATAAAGGGAAAAACCATCGACGAAGCACTTAAGCTTACAAACAAAGCGGTGGTTGAAGCGCTGGACGGACTTCCTCCCGCAAAGATTCACTGCTCGGTGCTGGCGGAGCAGGCAATGAAAGCGGCTATTGCCGATTACTATCAGAGAAACGGCGTAAACCCTGAAACAATAGTGGGCTGCGTAAATTGTGAGGATTGTCACGGCTGCCATGACTGAGGGGAGAATTTAAAGTGACAAATAATATGGACAAAAAAGTGCTTGTGGCAATGAGCGGCGGCGTCGACAGCTCGGCTGCGGTAAAGCTGCTGTCAGACAGCGGCTACAGCTGCGCCGGGGCTATAATGAAGCTGGTTTCCTCTGAAGAAAGCGACGCCGTAAGGGACGCAAGATCGGCGGCTAATAAGCTGGGGATAAATTTTTACGCGTTTGATTTTTCCGCTGAGTTTAAGGAAAAAGTAATGGACAGCTTTGTGAACACCTACCTCAGCGGCGGAACGCCCAATCCCTGTATAGAGTGCAACAAGCATCTTAAATTCGGCAGATTTCTTGACAAGGCGAGAGAGCTGGGGTATCAATACATTGCCACCGGGCATTACGTTACAAAGGAATACAATGACAAAACCGGCAGATGGTTGCTTAAAAGGGCGGCGGACAGGGGGAAGGATCAAAGCTATGTGCTCTATTCTCTCACACAGGACCAGCTTGCCCATACGATTTTTCCTGCCGGAGAAAAAAGCAAGGATGAGATAAGGAGCATTGTAGCCGCAGGGGGGCTTGCCGACCCTTCTAAGCCGGAAAGTCAGGATATCTGCTTTATTCCCGACGGCAGGTATGCGGATTTTATAATCAGCCGCTGCGGAGAGCAGCAAAAGGGGGAAATCCGCCTGACTGACGGCACATATCTGGGAGAGCACAAGGGGCTTATCAATTATACCATAGGACAGCGCAAAGGAATCGGTATTTCCTACAGCGAGCCTCTTTTTGTGATAGAAAAAAACACAGCCGAAAATACTTTAATTCTGGGGACTAAGGACAAGCTGGAGTGCAAATCCCTTATAGCGGAGGATGTAAATTATATTCCTTTCGATTCTCCCCACAAGCCTTTTGACTGCACCGCTCAGACAAGGTATCACCAAAGAGAAGCAGAATGTACAGTGTATCCCCTTGAAAACCGCCGTGCACGGGTGGAGTTTCATTCTCCTCATACTGCCGTTTCAAAGGGACAGGCAGTAGTTTTCTACGATGGCGATTATGTGATAGGCGGGGGAACTATCCTTGGCTGATCTTACCGCCGTTTTTTGGTATCGGACTGATAAAAAATAAAAGCCGTTTGACGGACAATTTACACTCCGTCAGACGGCTTTTTTATTAAGCAATATTTGCGTACCGCTAAAGAACGCTGTTTCATGTTATTTGCGGTACACAGCGACAATTTCGCCAATGTAGGCAGTGTGATAATCCTTGCCCGGGTACCACTGTTCATCGCAGGATTTGTCAATAAAGCATTCCGGCTTCATTTCCTGAGCGTAAAGCTTTTTGCAAACAATTATAGTTTTAGCCTGCTCAAAGGCGGTGGTATTATCGGCAAATACCGGAACAAGACCCGTCTCGGCAGCTTTATCTTTGTCGCGGCCGCTGTATTTTCCGCAGAAGGAAAGGGCAGGGCGGAATTCTTCCTCAAAAAAGCTAAGAGTAAAGTACTCTGATTTGTCGATAAATTCTTTGGTGTACCGCTGAGGTCTTATGGTGGCAACGGCAACGTTCTTGCCCCACATAACTCCCATAAAGCCCCATGAGGCGGTCATGGTGTTCCAGCCGGTTTCATCTCCGGCGGTGACAAGCATCCAATCCTTGCCTATCATTTTAAAGGGGTTTATATCGCCTGATTTGTCAAGTTCGCTGGGGGATATTTTGGCGTACCCCAGCATGTCAAAGGTTTTTTCAGTATTCATTGTATGCGCGTCCTTTCACTAAATTATTCACATGTTAATTATACCACCTATCAAGCAAAATTGCAACGTGGTATATTTTTAATTTTAGGTGTAAAATTATCGCTTCTCACTTGATTTTGCGACAGGTGTATGATATAATTTCTATGTAAAGCCTTGCACTTTTGACGTAACAATTATACGCAGTGCAAAAGGCTTTTATAACTCAAGATAAATTATGCGCATAAAATCTGATGAATGCATATTATACAGTATAAATCTCTAAAATATGCATTTAAAGTGCTGAAAATATGTATAAAAATAAAACTTTTGAGCAAAACCTCTTGACAACGGGGCGCAATGGTGTATAATGGTGAGTGTAATACATATGGTTGCATGAACTGTTAGTATAAAAATATTATAACGGAGGAATTTATAATGGCAAAGGAAATCAAAAAAGTTGTTCTGGCATATTCGGGCGGTCTTGACACTTCAATCATTATTCCATGGCTTAAGGAAAACTATAATAATTGCGAGGTTATCGCCGTTTCCGGAGACGTAGGACAGGGAACCGAGCTTGACGGACTTGAAGAAAAGGCTATAAAAACAGGCGCTTCAAAGCTTTATATTGAGGATTTGAAGAAAGAGTTTATTGAGGATTATGTATTCCCAACGGTGCAGGCGGGAGCTGTTTATGAAAACAGATATCTGCTGGGAACATCCTTTGCACGTCCGATTATCGCAAAGAGAATTGCAGAGATTGCTATAAAGGAAGGCGCTGACGCAATCTGCCACGGTTGCACCGGAAAGGGCAACGACCAGGTAAGATTTGAGCTGGCTATCAAGGCGTTTGCACCAGATATGGAAATTATCGCTCCATGGAGAATCTGGGATCTCAAGTCAAGAGAGCAGGAGATTGAGTATGCAGAGGCGCATAACATTCCTCTTAAAATAAACAGAGAAACCAACTATTCAAAGGATAAAAATCTGTGGCACCTTTCACACGAGGGTCTGGATCTTGAGGATCCGGCAAACGAGCCTCAGTATGAAAAGCCGGGCTTCCTTGAAATGGGCGTATCGCCTATCGACGCTCCCGATAAGCCTACATATGTGACAATTCACTTTGAAAAGGGCGTTCCTACCGCCGTTGACGACGTTGAAATGAACGGCGTTGATCTGGTTGCAAAGCTTAACGAACTGGGCGGAGCAAACGGAATCGGAATTGCCGATCTGGTTGAGAACCGTCTTGTGGGAATGAAGTCAAGAGGTGTTTATGAAACTCCCGGCGGAACGATTCTTTATCACGCTCACGATGTTCTTGAAACTATTACACTTGATAAGGAAACTGCAAGAGTTAAGCAGTATTTAAGCATTAAGTTTGCCGATATTGTGTACAACGGTCAGTGGTTTACTCCTCTCAGAGAGGCTATGAGCGCATTTGTTACCGAAACTCAGAAAACCGTTACCGGCGACGTAAGACTTAAGCTTTACAAGGGCAACATCATCAATGCAGGCGTTACATCTCCGTACACCCTTTATGATGAAGAGGTTGCAACCTTTGATGAGGACAATGTTTACAATCAGGCTGATTCTGCCGGATTTATTAATCTGTTCGGTCTGCCCATCAAGGTTCGCGCTAAGCTTGAGCAGAAGAGACGTTCAAAAGAATAATAAATTTTACAAGTTTTCAGAGAGGGTCTGAAAGGCGGCGGGAATTTTAAACCTCGCTGTGGGGCGTCCCTCAGAGGGAGAGTAAAACCCGGTGGGACGTTCACTTGAATTAAGGGAGAGAAGAATATGCTGAAAAATCCGGTAGTAGCCATAGTGTTCAGGGTTGTTGTGTTGTTGACGGCGGTTTTTGCGGTTATCTGCCTTGTCAGCGTAATCTCGCTGGGCGTTACCGAAACGGGCAACGACGAGGCAATGTACGAAGCGTTAAGCCTGGCGTCAGATGTTTATGTTTTTATGACGGTGGGAGTTGTGGCGTCGCTGGTGTTAAGCGTTTTGTCCCAGTCGTTTTGCAGTAAGGTAAGTCTTGTGGCGAGAACCTTCTTTATTCTGGTGTGTACAGTTATGGCTTTGGTGGCGTTCAAGGCAAATTCTATTGTTGCAATGGCGTGCGATATTATTAATGAGTATGATTCTCTTGATTTCGTAACGGCGGAGGATCTTAACATCACTGCCGAGGAATTTGACGCAATAAGTAATTTTTCCGACAATCAGGCTATGATTTATATGATTGCGATTATGGTTATCTCAGTGGTATTCGTAGTGCTGGGAATAACGTCAATTCACTATCTTGTTAAAAAGAAGAATAAGGTTCAGGCGTAACAATAGTTTTAGGATTTTGTTGCGCAGTATGCTTAAACCACCACTCAAGTGGTGGTTTAATGCTTATTGCGAATATAGGCTGTGTGAAAAAGTATAATAAAAGGCAGGTTGAAAATATGTCAGTTAAAATGTGGGCAGGAAGATTTACAAAGGAAATTGATGAAAGGGTAAACGACTTTAATTCGTCCATTTCCTTTGACGCAAGAATGTATAAGCAGGACATTGAAGGCTCTATCGCTCATGCCACAATGCTGGGCGAGTGCGGAATAATTCCTATGGAGGAAAGCCGCAAAATCATAGAGGGTTTAAAAGGAATTCTTGCGGACATACAATCGGGAAAGCTTGAATTTGACCCCACTGCGGAGGATATTCATATGTTTAACGAGGCGGAGCTGACCTCAAGAATCGGCGACGCAGGAAAAAGACTTCACACCGCCCGTTCAAGAAACGATCAGGTGGCTCTCGATCTGAGAATGTATCTGAAGGTTGAGATAAAGGAAATTGAAAAGCTGGTAAAAGAGCTTATTGAAACCCTTACCGCACTTGCCGAAAAGAATCTTACTACGGTAATGCCGGGCTACACTCACCTGCAGAGGGCTCAGCCTATAACATTTGCTCACCATCTTATGGCGTACGCTCAGATGCTGCTGAGGGACTTGGGCAGGCTTGAGGATACCTATAAGAGAACCAATATAATGCCCCTTGGAAGCGGAGCGTTGGCATCAACTACCTATCCTATCAACAGGCAGAGGGTTTGCGATTTACTGGGCTTTGATGAGATAACCCAAAATTCGCTGGACGGCGTTTCTGACAGGGATTTCTGCATAGAGCTGGCGTCTGCAATCTCAATTCTTATGATGCATCTTTCAAGGTTTTCCGAAGAAATTATTATGTGGTGTTCCTGGGAGTTTAAATTTATCGAGCTGGACGATGCCTATGCTACCGGCTCGTCTATTATGCCGCAGAAGAAAAACCCCGACATAACCGAGCTTATAAGAGGCAAGACCGGCAGAGTGTACGGCGACCTGACCACCCTGCTTACAATGATGAAGGGACTTCCTCTCGCTTACAACAAGGATATGCAGGAGGATAAAGAGGCTATTTTTGACGCAATTGATACCGTCAAGCTTTGTCTTTCCACCTTTATTCCAATGATTGAAACTATGAAGGTGCTGCCTGAAAATATGAGAAACGCAGCGGCAAAAGGCTTTATAAACGCCACCGACTGCGCCGATTATCTGGTTAAAAAAGGCCTACCCTTCAGAGACGCATATAAGATAACCGGCACCCTGGTTCACACCTGCATTGAAAAGGGTCTTACCCTTGAAACTCTGCCCCTTGAGGAATACAAGGCGCTGTGCGACACCTTTGAGGAGGACGTTTACGACGCCATCAGCCTTGAAACCTGCGTAATGCAGAGAAAGGCGGCAGGCGGACCTGCTCCAGAATCGGTAAAGGCGCAGATAGAATATGTAAAGGCAAAGCTTAATGAACAGGCTTAGGTCTTTGTTTGAAAATGATGTTCCGTCGGCTGCGGCGTATCTTATCTTATGGACAGGTATTTCCCTGGGAATTTTCTACGGTACAACAGAAATGACAACGTCGCTTATGCCTTTTATAATCGGGTTTTTGTTTGTTTATCCTATCTTTACTTTTTGCGCAGCATTCAGGTATACCAAGTACCACGGATTTAAGTGGTATTTTTATCTGGCAGCCACGGCGATAACGGTGGCGGAGTATTTTTTGCTGGGCTTTAACATGGTAGAGCCTGATTATATTGTTATGACAGCGGTTGCAATGTTTTTCGGCGGTGGACTTGGCAAACAGTTCGGCGTTGCGATTTCAAAGCCGAAGAGCAAAAAGCGGTCTAAGAAAGAAAAGGCAGAAAGGGAATACAAGAACATTCTTGACGAGTAAGGCACGCAACAGGCTGACAGAGCCTTGATAAATTCATATGCTAAAGGACTTGGTAAATTTGAAAACTAAGGTTTTTATAGACGGAAAAGAGGGTACTACCGGGCTTCAGATAGTAGAAAGACTTGAAAACCGCAGCGACCTTGA
The DNA here is from genome assembly GCA_944388405.1 of uncultured Ruminococcus sp. Lineage (GTDB taxonomy): Bacteria > Bacillota > Clostridia > Oscillospirales > Ruminococcaceae > FB2012. Next base: position 71,429 of record CALXIQ010000004.1, read on the forward strand.
AATACTGACAATTGACGAGGAAAAGCGCAAGGATATAAACGAGCGCAAAAGGCTTATAAATCAGTCTGACATAACCTTTCTTTGTCTGCCCGACGCTGCGGCGAGAGAGGCTGTTGCATTGGCGGAAAATGAAAATGTGCGGATAATCGACGCATCCACCGCCCACAGAACTGCTCCCGGCTGGGATTACGGCTTTCCGGAGCTTTCAAGCGAGCACAGGGCAAGGATAGCCAGATCAAAAAGAGTGGCTAATCCCGGATGCTATGCAAGCGGATTTATAAGTCTGGTGTATCCCCTGGTAAAGGCGGGAGTGCTGCCGGAGGAATATCCCCTTACCTGCCATGCCGTTTCAGGCTACAGCGGCGGCGGAAAGAAAATGATAGCCGCAATGGAAAGCGACGAGAAGAGCAGTGAGATGTATTCGCCCAGACAGTACGCTTTAGGTCAGACTCACAAGCATTTGCCTGAAATGCAGGCGGTTTGCGGACTGAAATATCCGCCTATGTTCAACCCCATCGTTGACGATTATTACAGCGGCATGGTGGTAACAGTTCCGCTGATTTCAAGGGCGTTGAGCAAGAGATACACCCCAAATGATATTCATGAAATTCTGTCGGCTCACTATGAGGGACAAAGGTTTGTTAAGGTAATGGAGCTTGGGGGCAGTGAAACTCTCCCCGATGGATTTCTGGCGGCAAACACCCTTGCCGGCACTAACGATATGCAGCTTTTTGTCTGCGGAAATGATGAGCATATTCTCCTTTGCTCACGCCTTGACAATTTGGGCAAGGGTGCTTCCGGCGCGGCAGTTCAGAACATGAACATCATGCTGGGAATCGACGAGGATAACGGGTTGGTTTAAAATGCGATAACACCCACCATTGCGGCAGGCAGGAGGAAGAAAAGTGGAAAAATACAATATCGACTACACGAAATACGATAAGCTGGCGGCTCTCACCTTTGACGACGGACCAAACACTACCATAACTCCGCTGGTTATAGATATGCTTAAAAAATATAAGGTTGTAGGCTCGTTTTTCCTGGTAGGCAATTGCATAACCGAGCAGTCGGCGCAGATGGTTCGGGACGCTCGGGCTATCGGCTGTGAAATAGGTAATCATTCTCTTGCTCATGCCGATATGGCGAAAATGTCCGCCGATGAAGTTAAAAGGGACATAGCTGAAACCTCCCGGAAAATCGCCGATATAACCGGCATTTCCCCTGCCTTTTTCAGACCGCCTTACATTTCGGTAAGCGATACGATGTTTGAAAATATAGATATTCCCTTTATTGCCGGAATAGGCGCAAACGACTGGGATCCGGAGGTTTCTGCAGAGGAAAGGGTAAGGCTGATACTTGACCGGGTAAAAGACGGAGATATTATACTGCTTCACGATATGGAGAATAACTACGCTACCGTTGAGGCGCTTGACAGCATAATTCCACAGATGCTTAAGCAGGGCTACGGCTTTGTCACCGTTTCGGAGCTGTTTAAGGCCAAGGGCGTAGAACCGAAGAGAGGCATTGTTTATTCAAACGCCTTGCAGACGTCGGTGTATTAGTATGGAAACGAGGTAATTTAAATGAAGAATTTTGACGGATATAAATATATTGACGGCGGAGTTTGCGCAGCTAAGGGCTTTAAGGCAAACGGCCTCTACTGCGGAATCAGAAAATCCCACAGCAACGGGATTCCCGGGGCTAATGTAAAGCCTGACCTGGGAATGGTGGTTTCGGATGTAATGTGCAATGCTGCAGGAGTTTACACTCAGAACAAGGTTAAGGGCGCACCCGTAATTGTAACAAAGAAAAACCTTGCAGCCACCGGCGGAAAAGCACAGGCGATTATTGTCAATTCCAAAAACGCCAACACCTGCAACGCCGACGGCGAGGAAAAGGCGGAAAAAATGTGCTGCCTTACAGCGGAAGCTGTAGGAATCAAGCCGGAGGAGGTAATTGTGGCTTCAACGGGAGTTATCGGAGAGATTCTTCCCATAGAGCCTATTGAAAACGCCATGAACGACCTTACTGCAGGCTTATCCTACGACGGCAACGAAAAAGCTGCGACGGCTATAATGACAACCGACACCTTTAAGAAAGAGGTTGCGGTGGAGTTTGAACTGGACGGCAAAACCTGCCGCCTTGGAGGAATGGGCAAGGGAAGCGGTATGATACATCCGAATATGGCGACAACGCTGAATTTTATTACAACCGACTGCGCTGTTTCTGCCGAAATGCTTCAGAAGGCACTTTCCGAGGTCGTAAAGGTAACATACAACTGCCTTTCCATAGACGGAGATCAGTCTACCAACGATATGTGCATGGTCATGGCAAACGGTCTTGCGGGAAACGCTCAGATCGTTACCGAGGGGAAGGATTTTGATACCTTCAAGCAGGCTCTTTACATAGTGATGATGAATATTACAAGGCTGCTTGCCAAGGACGGCGAAGGCGCGACAAAGCTTATTGAATGCACTGTTTCGGGAGCAAAGGATACTGACGCAGCGATAAAGGTCGCAAAAAGCGTTATCTGCTCAGCTCTTTTCAAGTCGATGATTTTCGGAGAGGACGCAAACTGCGGACGTATTTTCTGCGCTCTGGGTTATGCAGACGCTGAATTTGATGTAAGCGAAGTTGATGTTTATATGAGTTCTTCGGCAGGCAGGATAAAAGTGGGAGAAAAAGGTCTGGTGATCGGATATTCTGAGGAAGCCGCCGCAAAAATTCTTGCGCAGGATGAGATAGCAGTCGATATTTCTATCGGAGGCGGCAACGGCAAAGCGACGGCATGGGGCTGCGATCTTACTTATGATTATGTAAGGATAAACGGAGATTACAGATCATAACCGCATGAGCAAGAAAGCTGCAAATAAATCACAAAAGGGAAGATGTTTAAATGGAAATTTCTAATAGCATCAGAAGTCAGATACTTATCGATGCTTTGCCGTATATACAGAAATATCACGACAAGGTAGTTGTTATAAAATACGGCGGAAACGCAATGACCAACGACGCTTTGAAAGAAGCGGTTATGAGCGATATTGTTCTGCTTACCGAGGTAGGCATTAAGGTAGTGCTTGTTCACGGCGGCGGACCTGAAATTAACGCAATGCTCAAGCGTGTGGGAATTGAAAGCAGGTTTATAGGCGGACTGAGATACACCGACAGGGAAACCATCGACATTGTAAAAATGGTTCTGTGCGGAAAGGTGAACAAGGAGCTTGTATCGGCGCTTCAGCTTTACGGCGGAAAGGCGCTTGGGTTGTGCGGCTGCGACGGTCAGATGATTCTTTCGGAAAAGCTTCAGGGAGACGTTGATCTGGGATATGTGGGCGAGATAAAAAAGGTAAACACAAAGCCTATTATCGATGCGCTTAACAACGGCTATGTTCCCATAATCGCCACAGTGGGTACTTCCGAGGACGGACAGGCTTATAATATAAACGCCGATACCGCCGCCGCAAGAATAGCCTCCTGCCTGAGGGCGGAAAAGCTTATTCTTATGACGGATATTGCCGGGCTTTTGCAGAATAAGGACGACGATTCAACGCTTATTCCTTTCGTTCAGGTAAGCGACGTTCCCTATCTGAAAAAGACGGGAATAATAAGCGGAGGAATGATACCAAAGATAGATTGCTGCGTTGAGGCGGTAAGGAGAGGGGTAAAAAGGACGTCTATTATCGACGGCAGAGTACCTCATTCAATTCTTATCGAGCTGCTTACAAACGAGGGCATAGGAACTCAGTTTACTTGATATATAAATTCAGCCCACTGAGTGATATTTAGTTTGCGCAGTGGAGCGGAAAGGAATGATATTGAAAATGAATACTATAGAGCAATTTAACGAGCATGTTATGTCAACCTACGGACGTTACGATGTGGTGCTTGAAAAAGGTGAAAGCAGAGTTGCGGTAGACGAAAACGGAAAAGAGTATATCGACTTCGGCTCGGGAATAGGCACAAACAGTCTGGGCTTTTGCGACGAGGACTGGGTTAAGGCAGTTTGCGACCAGGCGCATAAAATCCAGCATACATCAAATTACTACTACACAAAGGTTCAGGCTGATTTTGCACAGAAGCTTTGCAGCCTTACCGGGTACAGCAAGATGTTTTTCGGTAATTCGGGTGCCGAGGCTAACGAGTGCGCAATAAAGCTTGCAAGAAAATACAGCTTTGATAAATACGGCAAAGACGCTGAGAGAAATATTATCATTACCCTTGTAAACAGCTTTCACGGTCGAACCATAGCCACCCTTTCCGCTACGGGACAGGAGGTTTTTCACAACTATTTCTTCCCCTTTGTGGGGGGCTTTGTAAACGTCAAAGCTAACGACATTGACGACTTGAAGGCAAAGCTTGAGGAAAACGACGGAAAAGTATGCGCTGTTATGTTTGAATATGTTCAGGGCGAGGGCGGAGTAATTCCTCTTGAGCAGAGTTTTGTGGACGCAATTTTTGAGGAGTGCGAAAAGCGGGATATTCTCACCATCAGCGATGAGGTTCAGACGGGAGTAGGCAGAACAGGCAAGCTGCTTGCGGGAGAAAATTTCGGCAGACACGCAAATATCTGCACCCTTGCCAAGGGTCTTGCAGGCGGTATCCCCATAGGTGTTTGTCTTGCGGACGAAAAGTGCTGCGATGTGCTTACGCCCGGAACTCACGGCTCAACTTTCGGAGGAAATCCTATAGCCTGCGCAGGAGGAAACGCAGTGCTTGACAAGGTTTCAAGTGAGGGCTTCCTTGACGAGGTAAACAAAAAAGCGGAGTATTTCAGAGCAAAGCTTTCGGAAATCCCCGAAGTGGAAGGCGTTGACGGTCTTGGGCTTATGATAGGCGTAAGACTTAAAACCAAAAAAGCGGGTGAGGTTTGCAAGGAATGTCTTGAAAACGGACTGCTTATTCTCACTGCAAAGGACAAGCTGAGATTCCTGCCGCCCCTTACAATTTCATATGAAGATATTGACAAGGGCATTGAAATTCTTAAAAAGGTGCTGAGCTGACTAAGCATACAGCCATAAAAAGCGGAAGGGCTGCAAGGCAGCGATACAAATTAATTTAATGGAGGTAATTGATATGAAGCACTTGCTGAAAATGCTTGATTTGTCCAAGGAGGAGATTATCGACATTCTCAATCTGGCGGATCAGCTTAAATACGAAAACAAAAACGGAATACAGCACCACCTGCTTAAGGGAAAGACTCTGGGAATGATATTCCAGAAATCTTCCACACGTACTCGTGTTTCCTTTGAAACGGGAATGTATCAGCTGGGAGGACAGGCGCTGTTTCTTTCAAACCGCGACCTGCAGATAGGACGTGGCGAGCCTGTTCAGGACACAGCTCGTGTGCTTTCACGCTACATCGACGGAATCATGATACGCACCTTTGAGCAGAAGGAGGTTGAGGACCTGGCGAAATACGGCTCTATCCCCGTAATCAACGGTCTTACTGATTTCTGCCACCCCTGTCAGGTGCTTGCCGACCTTATGACAATTCGTGAGTTTAAGGGTCGCTTTGACGGACTTAAAATGTGCTACATCGGCGACGGAAACAATATGGCAAATTCGCTTATTGTAGGCGGACTTAAAGTGGGCATGGAAGTAGCGATTGCCTGTCCCATGGATTATCAGCCTGACTCTCAGGTGCTTGAATTTGCAAAAGAGTACGGCGACAAATTCTCAATGACCGACATTCCGCTTAAGGCGGCTGAAAACGCCGACGTGCTGTTTACCGACGTGTGGACCTCAATGGGAGAGGAAGCCGAGACCGAGAAACGTAAAATCGCCTTTAAGGGCTATCAGATAAATGATGAGATAATGGCTGTGGCAAAGCCTGACGCAATGGTTCAGCACTGCCTGCCCGCTCACCGTGAGGAGGAGATTACCGCAAAGGTATTCGAGGCTCACGCCGATGAGATATTTGAAGAGGCTGAAAACCGCCTCCACGCTCAGAAAGCGGTTATGGTAAAGGTAATGGGCTCAGAAAAGGAATAATTTTTTAGCTTTGATATGACATAAAAAATGAGGACGGTTCGCAAAGCCGCCCTCATTTTGTGCTATTTTACAATTTCAAAGTAAATGTCGGTGTTCATAAATTCGTCCAAAGTATATTCCGTCTGGTTTATTCCTATAAGCAGCTTTATATAAGCCGAAACGTCGGAGATTGCGCCCAGCGTCTTTATCCCCTCTTTCAGCATTGCATCAAGAGAAGCGTAAACGCTGCCGCCTTCCTTCACGCCGCAGATGTAAAGGGGAATATTACTTTTGCGGCATTTTTCAACCAGCATAGTTATGTTCTTGCCCGGATTGTCCCCTGAGGTGCAGGCTGTTCCGCTGTGGTAGGGCACATAAAGCACCGCTCCTGCATTTTCGGGGACATTGAAGGCTGAAAAATCAATGTCTGGATAGCCGTGTATTTTAAGCACGCTTTTTGTAAGCTTCAAAGGCTTTTTCAGCAGCGGCTCAAAAGAGGCTTGAAGCATCTGCTGGCTTACCTTGTAAAACTCATCGCCGCCGTAGGATGAAAACCTGTCAAGACAGGTATCGGCAGGCAGCATACGGGTGGCAAGATATAGCTTATCGTAAAAGGCAAAAACGCCGTGGTATTTTCCCTCGCAGATAAGCTTTACGGCGTTGGCAAAATTATAAAGCCCGTTGGTGCCTGCACGGTTAAGCGGGAGGTTTGCAGCCACAAGAATTATGGGAACCTGCGAATGTCGAAACAGCATTCCTACAAACGCCGCCGTGTAGGCGAGGGTGTCGCTGCCGTGAGTTATAATAATGCCTGAGTAAGATTCAAAATCGACCTTGTAAAGCTCCTCAGCCAGCTGCTGCCAGTTGGCTGAGGTTATATTTTCGCTGAGAATGTTCATAATGCGGCAGCAGTGAAATTCAACATTTCCCCCGTAGACCTGTTCATACTGGCTTGTAAGAAGAAACTTGCCGCTTCGGTCAACGTCGGTGACGCCGTTTTCACAAACGCTGCCTATGGTACCTCCGGTAAAAAGCACTAATATTTTTTTCATATTTATCATATCCCTTGTATGGCGATATGCCGCTCCTTTCGGTGTTTTATTTAAACGAAATACAGAAATAATAAAAAAGCGTTAAGCTGAATTTCTGCATTTTTATCCAGAATGCGATACTTTGTTTACACTTTTTCACGTTTTATAATATCATGTTGGCTTTGAAAAGTCAATGTTTATGCAATATGCACAAATTTCTTAAAAATTTTGTTGAAAAATCAGTATTGTATTAACATAAGATATCTGTTATAATTATTATTATCCGAGTACGGGAAAATAATTATTGATGTATTATACTTTTCGGTGTGGGGAGAGAGTATTCCCGATACCGAAGCATGAAAGGAATGTTGTGAAAATGTGGGCATATGAAAGCGTGTTTTATCAGATTTACCCTCTGGGGTTCTGCGGCGCACCATTTGAAAACGACGGAGTTGAAAAAAACAGGATAAGCAAGGTAAGTGAATGGATACCTCATATAAAAGAGCTGGGCTGCAATGCCATTTACTTTTCGCCGGTGTTTGAGTCGGACACTCACGGCTACAATACCAGGGATTATCGCAAGATAGACTGCCGCCTTGGTACAAACGAGGATTTTGCAAAGGTTTGTGATGAGCTGCATGAAAACGGAATCAGGGTAGTGCTGGACGGCGTGTTCAATCATGTGGGCAGAGGCTTCTGGGCTTTTCAGGACGTGCTTAAAAAACGGGAAGCGTCACCTTATAAGGATTGGTTCAAAATTGATTTCGGCGGCAACTCAAATTACAACGACGGTTTGTGGTATGAGGGCTGGGAGGGTCATTATGACCTTGTGAAGCTGAATCTCCGCAATCCTCAGGTGGTGGAGCACATCTTTGAGTGCATAAAAGGCTGGGTTGAGGAATTTGATATAGATGGTCTGCGGCTGGACGTGGCTTACTGCCTTGATTTTGATTTCCTCAAACAGCTGCATAATTACTGCAAGTCCCTCAAGGAGGATTTCTTCCTGCTGGGAGAGCTTCTCCACGGCGACTATGCCCGCTGGGTAAACCCCGAAATGCTTGACAGCGCCACAAACTATGAATGTTACAAAGGACTGCACTCCAGCTTTAACAGCATGAATATGTTTGAGATTTGTCATTCACTTAAAAACCAGTTCGGCCCTGAAAACTGGTGCCGCTACAGGGGAATGCACCTGCTGTCCTTTGTGGACAATCACGACGTTTCGAGAATCGCCAGCGTGCTGAATAACGAAAAGCACCTGCCGCTTATTTACGCCCTTATGTTTGCAATGCCGGGAATACCCTGCATCTACTACGGCTCTGAGTGGGGAGAGAAAGCGGAAAAAAGTCAGGGCGACCCGGCTTTAAGAGTGTCCTTTGATAAGCCCCAAAGCAATGAGCTTACAGAATGGATAGCCGCCCTTGCCAAGGCTCACAAGGAAAGCAAGGCGCTTTGCTATGGCTCGCTTTCCGTGCCGGTGCTTACAAATAAGCAGTGCATAATCGAGCGTGAGTTTGAAGGAGAAAGAGTGCTTGCCGCAATAAACGCAGACAGCGAAAGCTATACCGCTCACTTTAACGCCCGCTGCGGCAGAGCGGTGGACCTTATCACGGGTAAGGAGCACGACTTCGGCGGAGGAAGCGAACTGCCGCCATATTCGGCATACTTGTGGGAGTGCGAAAGATAATAGCGCAAACAGGAGGGGACAATGACTCAGGTATTTACATCACAGCCGCTGCCGGAAAGCATAATCAGGAGAATCTATGGCGTGACCTACCGTGAAAATCCTCATATAAAGCTTTCCGGACTGTCTTACTTGAAGGTCAGCTATATTGATTTTGAAGGAAACGCTCAGATAGGAGAGCTGATATGCAATAAGAAGCTTTCAAAGGATATTCTCTCGATTTTCAAGGAACTTTTTGAAGCAGGCTACAGGATTGAAAAGATTCGCCTTGCCGACGAATACGGCGGCGATGACGACCTGATAATGGCTGACAACAACACCTCCTGCTTTAACTACCGCACCGTTGCGGGAACTGATATTATATCCCTCCACGCTCTGGGCAGGGCGGTGGATATAAATCCTCTGTATAATCCCTATATTGTGGGCGGCAGGATAATGCCGGAAAACGCTCAGCCCTACGCCGACAGGACAAAAAACTTTGAGCACAAGATAGATAAGAATGATATCTGCTACAAAATTTTCACCGCTCACGGCTGGAAATGGGGCGGCGAGTGGAAGGATTCAAAGGATTATCAGCACTTTTACAAGCCTGAGTGCAAAGCGGCAAGGCTTGTGAAAAGGATTTTCAGAAAGCGCATATAACCTTGTCGCTGATGTCCCGGCTGCCGCTTGTCGTCAGGTATGCCTCCTAAAGCGGCGCGGTCCATTCAGTCTTTCAGTGGGGGATTTTAATCCCCCACTGAAACCCTGAGGAGCAAAGCTCCTCAGCGACGGTTGCAATCGTCGCAACGTGATTAAGCCACAGCTCTGAAAGAGATGTTATTATCAACGTTTTGCTCCGATTTAAAATGTGAAAACCGACCTGTTCAGAAGCAAAGCAGGTCGGTTTTTGAATATTTGTGAATGTGTCAATCAGGTTTTATTTTCCTGAGGCTTGTGCCATACATTGTTGTAGAGGAACACCAGCACAGCCATAAGAATTATCACTCCGTATCCAAAGAAGCTCCAGTGGTCGGGAATGTCGCCAAAGAGGAAAAATCCCAGAGTTGTGGAGAAAATCAGCTGCGAGTAGTCGTAGACGGAAATTTCCCTGGCGGGGGCGTAGGTGTAGGCGGCGGTGATGGAAAACTGTCCTCCTGCGGCGGCAGCGCCTGCTCCCAGCAAGCAGAGCAGCTGAGAAATTGTCATGGGGTGAAAGTCTATAATCATAAAGGGCAGACACAGTATGCAAGAAAAAGTGGAAAAATAGGCGACTATGTAAGCCCCTTTTTCGCCGTGGCTGCCTAAATATCTGACGCAGGTGTATGCAAGTCCGGCGCCCAGTCCTCCCAGAAAGCCAATAAGGGCAGGGAAGAACTCAACGTTTGAAAAGTTGGGTTTTATAATAAACAGACTGCCTATAAATGCGAACACCACTGTTATAGCCTGAAAGGGGGTAAGCCGCTCTTTTAGAAAAATAAAAGAGAATATTATCACAAAAAAGGGCGACATTTTATTGAGCATTGAAGCGTCGGAAAGCACCATGTGGTCGATGGCGTAAAAATTAAACAGCATACCTATAGTGCCGGCAAACGCTCTTAGGAAGATTATGGGACGGTTGCTTTTGTGGGCAGTCCTGAAGGGGATGTGATTCTTTTTCAGAATAAACAACGCAAAAAACAAAGCTACAAAATTTCTGAAAAAGGTTTTCTGAATTGTGGGCAGGTCGCCGGACAACCTTACGAAAGCCGCCATAAGGGCAAAACAGAAGGCGGAGAGAATTATGCAGATTATGCCCATATATTTTTTCTTTGACTGATTCAATTTGCGGCGCCTCCGTTCAGGGCTTTGTGCTCCTTTGAAAGCTCGCCTATCAGAGTGTAGAGAGTCCACGCCTGATTTGTGGGGGTGCAAACCGCTTTAAGGCTGACGCTTACCGAGGCGGTTTTCATTGCTCTTATAAAGCTGTCAAGCCGGCGGCGATCCATTCCGCTGAAAACAAGACATTCCTCAGCGGGAGGGTTTTCGCAAGGGGAGTTTTGCTCCTTAAATCCGTTAAATCCGCACAGAAAACCAATCTGCTCATTTGCCTGTGAAGGTGAAACTATACGGTATTTCACATTTTCAGTTGCACACAACGCCTCAAGAGCGGAATGCTTTTCGTCAGCAAGATTATAGCTTAATACCAGCGGTTTTGCGGTGACAATTCTTGATTTCATTTAATCATTCCTTTTATTATGTGTTTTATGCCTTTAGTATTATACTACTTTTGATTGATTTATGCAACCGTGCATCAGGCTGTAATCATGAATGTTTTGAAAATCTGTTTGGAATTTTGCGAAATAAAGGGTGGCAAGCTTGACTTTTGGCGAAAAAGATGATATACTGTATTCAAAGTGAATATTCGGATTTGCAGGGGGACTGGCGTCTGTTAAGGCGGCTGAGTTGAGAAGGTAGAACCTGACCCTTTGAACCTGTTGGTTAATACCATTGTAGGGAAGCAGTAGGCGTTAATAGCGCGTTTTATTAGGACTTTCAGCTGATGGGAGTTCTTTTTTTGTGGCATTTTTATTTAACATCGGTAAATAGAAAGGAGCGTTTGTATGAAAAATTGTCTTTCAATTGCAGGCTCTGACTGCTCAGGTGGAGCAGGAATACAGGCCGACCTTAAAGCGTTTTCTGCAATGGGCGTCTATGGAATGAGCGTGGTTACCTCAGTGGTGGCCGAAAACCCCTCAAGGGTAATTTCAATACAGGATATAGACTGTCAGATTATAGCAGATCAGATTGACGCCATTTTTCAGGATATACAAGTTCACGGCGTAAAGGTGGGAATGCTTTCAAATTCTCTTATTATGAAAACCGTGGCGGAAAAGCTAAGGGAGTATAAGCCCAAGTTTGCCGTGATAGATCCGGTTATGGTGGCAACCAGCGGGGGAGTGCTGTTAAAAAGTGATTCGCTTGACGCTTTGGTGGAAGAGATTATACCTTTAAGCTATCTGCTTACCCCCAACATTGCCGAAGCCAAGGTGCTTTCAGGGGTGGAAATATCAAACGTGGAGGACATGAAAAAAGCGGCGGAGAAAATTTACAAGCTGGGTGCAAAAAATGTGCTGGTTAAGGGAGGTCACCTTACCCAGGAGGCTACCGATATTCTCTACGACGGCAAGGAATTTTACAGCTTTTCTCATGAGCGAATAAAATCTAAAAACACCCATGGAACAGGCTGTACGCTTTCGTCGGCAATTACCGCCAGACTGGCTTTGGGGGACGATATTATCACCGCAGTGCACAACGCGAAAATCTATCTTACCCAAGCCATTAGAAATTCGTTTTCCATCTGCAAGGACGGTGGACCGGTAAATCATTTTTATGACTATTATAATATGAAAGGATTTTAATTATGAGAAACTATGCAACTCAGATGGAAGCGGCAAAAAAAGGTATTGTTACTCCGGAAATGGAGACCGTCGCTAAAAAAGAATATATGGATACAAGCAGGCTTATGGAGCTGGTGGCTAAGGGCGAGGTTTGTATTCCGGCAAACATCAATCACAAGTCCCTGTCGGCTGAGGGAATCGGAACGGGCATGAAAACCAAGATAAACGTTAATCTGGGTATTTCCGGCGACGCCAATGACTACGACCTTGAAATGAAAAAGGTTGATATGGCTATAAAATTCGGCGCGGAAGCTATCATGGACCTTTCAAACTACGGAAAGACTAACAAGTTCAGAACTGAGCTTATAGCTAAATCTCCCGCAATGATTGGCACTGTTCCTATGTACGACGCTATAGGCTATCTGGACAAGGATTTGCTTGAGATAACGGCGGAGGATTTTCTCAAGGTAGTGCGCGCTCACGCTGAGGAGGGTGTTGACTTTATGACTATCCATGCGGGCATAAACCGCCGTGCAGTGGAGGCTTTCCGACGTGAGGGTAGAAAGATGAACATCGTTTCAAGAGGCGGCTCGTTGCTGTTTGCCTGGATGATGATGACGGGAAATGAAAATCCCTTCTTTGAGTATTACGACCAGGTGCTTGACATTCTCAGAGAGTATGACGTTACAATTTCACTGGGCGACGCACTTCGTCCCGGCTGTCTTGCAGACGCCACCGACGCCGGACAGATATCCGAGCTTATAGAGCTTGGTAATCTGACTACCAGAGCGTGGGAAAAGGACGTTCAGGTAATGGTTGAAGGCCCCGGTCATATGGCTATGGACCAGATTGCCGCCAATATGAAGCTGCAAAAGAGGCTTTGCCACAATGCACCTTTCTACGTGCTGGGACCGCTTGTTACCGACATTGCCCCCGGATACGACCACATCACTTCGGCAATCGGGGGAGCTATAGCGGCGGCAAATGGAGCAGATTTTCTGTGCTATGTAACCCCTGCGGAGCATTTAAGGCTTCCCGACGCCGACGACGTTAAGGAAGGCATAATGGCAAGCAAAATTGCCGCTCACGCCGCAGACATTGCAAAGGGTATTCCCCACGCTATGGACAGGGATAATGCAATGGCTGAGGCAAGACACAAGGTTGACTGGGACGAAATGTTCAAGCTTGCCATCGACCCCGAAAAGGCTCAGAGGTTTTTTGAGCAGACACCACCTTCCGACAGACACACCTGTTCAATGTGCGGAAAAATGTGTGCTGTTCGCACCACAAATATGATTCTTGAGGGCAAGGAAGTTAAGTTCTGTTCGGAAAAATAAGCCGTACTGTTATAAAGCCTATTCTCTCCCGTTTAACGGGGGAATAGATATAGTTTTTCTCTGCATGAGGAGCGTTTTGCGGAGTTTTTGCGGATAACTCCAATCCGTACAAAAGGGCTTAGCCCATGAGTATTCAGCGAGGGAACCCGTGTTTCGGGGTGAGAGGGCGCAATTGAGCGTCGACCGAAAATATTTTATATTTTCATGCTATTGCTGTACATTTTTTTTGTACAGTAATGTGCTGCCGCCGGATATTCAGCTTGTACCCTGCGGTATGCCGCATGAGTACAGGAGGTTTTCTATCATGAAAAAAACAAACATTCACAAGCTTACGTTCGCAGCGGTGCTTACCGCGCTGGCAGTTGTGGGATCGCTTATTTCCTTCCCCATCGGTGCATCTAAATGCGCCCCGGTTCAGCATCTTGTAAACATAATCGGAGCGGTATTTTTAGGTCCCGCGTGGAGCGTTGGCATAGCATTTGCAGCTTCTCTGCTGAGAAATCTGCTTGGTCTGGGAACTCTTATGGCATTCCCAGGCTCTATGGTGGGAGCGCTGCTGGCAGGTCTGCTTTATAAGTACATAAAAGTACTGCCGGTGGCTTATATCGGCGAGCTTTTCGGCACCTCGGTTCTGGGAGGACTTTTGGCATTCCCAATTGCAAAATATATTATGGGCTCAAACGAGGCGGCGCTTTTCGGTTATATCATGCCGTTCTTTGTAAGTTGTGCAGGCGGAACGATCCTTGCTATATTTATTGTTACCGCTCTTAAAAAGGCTAAGGTATTCGACGGCTTCCTGGGAATAGCAAAACCCGCAGGGGAGAGCAAGGCATGATTGCTGAAGAAATTTCCGAGCAGTTTGATTCGGTAAGAGAAAAGTGTCCTCTGGTTCACTGCATAACAAATTACGTTACCGTCAATGATGTTGCCAATGCAGTTCTTGCCATAGGCGCATCTCCTATCATGGCGGACGATATTAAAGAGGCGGCGGATATTACTTCTATCTCTTCGGCTCTTGTAATCAACATGGGAACCCTTAATCAGCGTACCGTGGCGTCTATGATAGCTGCGGGAAAGACAGCAAACCAAAAGGGAATACCCGTTGTTTTCGACCCGGTAGGCGCAGGAGCGTCGGAGTTCAGAAACGAAACCGCAAGGACGGTAATGGAAAATGTCCACGTTGATATTCTCAGAGGAAATCTTTCGGAGATGTCCTTTATGGCAGGGCTGGAGGTTTCCACAAAGGGAGTAGATTCGGCGGCTGAGGACGAGAAAAATGACGCTGTTTCGGTGGCAAAGACTGTGGCTGAAAAATTCGGCTGCGTTGCCGCAATAACTGGAGCAGTTGACACCATATGCGACGGTAGTCGTGTTATACGCATTTCAAACGGACATTCCATGCTTTCAAAGGTAACAGGCACAGGCTGTATGACCTCCGGTATCGTAGGAGGCTTTGCAGGTGCGTCTGATGATATGCTGTTGGCAGCTGCGGCAGGAATCTGTGCTATGGGAATAGCTGGAGAGCTTGCCTATGAAAAAGCCGGAGAGCTTGGTACAGGAAGCTTTCACATTGCGATAATAGATGCGCTTAGCAAGCTTGACGGAGCGCTTGCCGCAGAAAGGATAAAGGCAGATGAAAAATAAAATTGACTATACCCTTTATGTCTGCACGGACAGGGGGCTTATGTCCTGTGAAACGATAGAGCAATCGGTAGAAGAGGCTGTCAAGGGCGGAGCTACTGTGGTTCAGCTAAGGGAAAAGGACTGCTCAAGCCGTGAGTTTTACCAGCTTGCGTTGAGGGTAAAGAAGATAACCGACAGCTATAACGTTCCGCTGATAATCAACGACCGTGCGGACATTGCTCTTGCAGCAGACTGCGCCGGAGTTCATGTTGGTCAAAGCGACCTGCCTTGCAAGGAGCTTAGAAAGTTTATGGGTGATAAACTTATAGGCGTTTCGGCTGCCACCAAGGAGGAAGCCATTCAGGCGGAAAAGGACGGAGCCGATTACCTCGGAGTGGGTGCAATGTTTCCTACCGGCACAAAAACCGACACCAGACATGTTACAAAAGAGCAGCTGGCTGAAATAAGGGCAGCCGTTGATATACCGATAGTTATAATCGGCGGAATAAATAAAAATACTTTGGGCGGATTTAAAAATATGGGCATTGATGGAATAGCAGTTATTTCGGCGATTGTTGCCCAGCCCGATATAAAGGCGGCGGCAGAGGAAATAAAAAAGCTTTGGACTGAATAATAGCTTCACAGAGATTGACGGGCGGTCTTTGACCGTCCGTTTTTTGCTGCGGGCAAGGTTGGGAGGACAGCGGATTCCACACCGATAGTTGAAATTTCAGGTATTTTGTCGGAGCACTTGACAAGCCGGGCTTTTGGGTATATAATATATTACAAAAGAGTAACAACCCAAAGAATTCGGAGTAGAATTATGTATATATTACCCAGAATTAAGAGATTTGCGGCGGCTTGTATGGCAGTTTTGATTACAGTCGCAATAATTGGCGTATCAAATGGTGAAAATTTGGTTACAACCTCTGCAGCTCCCGAAAGCTCGGAGTATGAACAGCGGCTTAAAGAGCTGGAAGAGGAGCAGCAGGAGCTTGATGAGAAAATCGCCGCTGCGGACCAATCGTTAAACGGTGAAAGACAGAAGCTTGAAGCGGTTAATCAAAAAATTGAGAACATCAAAGAGAAGATAGCGGCAGTTGAGGAATATACCAAGGAAATCGAGGACAAAATGGTAACCCTGGACGAGCAGATGCGTGAAACTCAGTATGCACTCACCGCTCAGGAGGAGGACATAAAGTCGGGGGTAAACGATTTTATGGAACGCATAAGAGTAATGTATATCGCAGGGACAGATACATATACCGACGTTTTGGTTAATTCATCCGATTTTTATGATATTCTGATGCGTCTTGAGCTTGTAAAGCGTGTGGCAGGTCATGACAATGAGGTTATAACGGGACTTATCGCTCAGAAGGACGAGATTGAAAAAACAAAATCCGCTCTTGAGGAGCAGAGCGCAGAGCTTAAAGCCACAAGCGGCGAGTATTCACAGCAGTTAAAGTCCCTTGCCGAGGAGCAGGCGGAGCTTTTGAAGCTTCAGCTTGAATACGACGAAAAAATAGCTCAGCTTGAAAGCGATAAATCCGATTACGAGAATGAAGCGGACAAGCTTTCCGACGAGTACGATAAGGTTTCACAGGAGGCGGAAACTACCACCACAACTACCACTACCACCACAAAGCCTGAAACCTATCCGCCGGCACAAACCACCACTGATGATGAAGATAACCACAGTCAGCAGGCAACCACCACAACTACAGTAACCACAACTCCCGAAGCTGACGACGAGCCGGAGGATAATACCCAGACTACCACCACTACAACTACACAGCAAACGCCGGATTCGGATAACGATATGGATTCGTCCGGCGGCGGTTCATCATCCTCCGATCAGACTAAAATAGATATAGTGGTAAACTATGCAAAGAGCATGGTAGGGGGAGATTACGTCTGGGGCGGTTCAAGCTTCGGAGCTACAGACTGTTCGGGACTTGTAATGCTGTCCTACGCTCAGATTGGCATATCGCTTCCTCATAAAGCGTCCTATCAGGCGGAATACGGCAGTTCGGTGTCTTATGACAATATGCAGCCGGGCGACCTTATCTTCTTTGGCGGAAGCTCATATTCGTCCATTTATCACGTTGCAATGTATATAGGCGACGGCAGAATGGTTCATGCGGAAAACAGTTATACGGGTATAGTTATTTCAAACGTAGCGTCATTTTCAAAATACAACAACATAACCTGTATAAAGCGACTGATATAGGCGGTTTAAAGCAATAAATACATATAAAGCGGCAGTGAAGGTTCCTGCCGCTTTTTTGTGTTCATTAAATTCAGCAGGCTTTGTTAAACCGTCCCGTTGAGGGCATGTTCCTTTATTGCAAATTTGCCGTCGCTGATAACTGCGCAGAAACAGCAGGGCTTGCAGCCGCCGACTATAAGATCGCTTATAAGATTTTCAATTTCGGAGCGTACAATTTTCCTTACCTCTCTCGCTCCCGAGGATTTGCCCATGCTTCGCTGTGCGATTTCATCGGGTATATCCTTTGAATATTCAAAGCTGAACCCAAGCTTTTCAAGTCGGTTTTTCAGACTGTCAAGCTCCGACCAGGCAATTTGGCAAAGCTGAGTTTTTCCCAGACGGTTGAACACGATAACTTCGTCAATTCTCCCCAGAAGCTCGGGGGAGAGAAATTTTTTCAGCTCTTTAGTCAGCTCGTTTTTCATGTTTTCATAATCGTCCGAATCGGAAATTTCGTCTGAAAAGCCCAGATGCTTTTTCTCTTTAAGGTTTTTTACCCCTATATTTGAGGTCATGATTATTATTACGTTTGAAAAGGATACTCTTCTGCCGGAGGAATCGGTTAAAAAGCCGTCCTCTGTAATTTGCAGCAGCAGGTTGAAAACTTCGGGATGAGCCTTTTCTATTTCGTCCAGAAGCAGAACCGAGTAAGGTCTTTTTCTCACCGCTTCGGTAAGCTGTCCTCCGTTGTCAAAGCCCACATATCCTGGCGGCGCGCCGATAAGCTTTGAAACGTTGTGCCGCTCCATATATTCCGACATATCTATTCTTATAAGGGCGTCGTCACGGTGAAAAAGAGCTTTTGCCAGGGCTTTTGCCAAAGCGCTTTTTCCAACTCCGCTCGTTCCCATAAAAATAAAACTGCCCATTGGTCTGCCGTCCTCCTTCAAGCCTGAGCGGCAGCGTTTTATTGCGGCGCAAAGTCGTTCTATGGCGTTGTCCTGTCCGGTGACCTCGCTTTTCAACCGTTGTTCAAGCTCTTGCAGCAGCTTGGATTCCTCCCCGGTAAGGGCGGAGCAGGGAATACCTGTTTGCATGGAAACGACCTTTTCCACGTCGTCTTTCGTAAGAGGAATTTTTTCTTGCTTGCCTTTTTTTGTGATTGCACTTAGGTAGTCCTCTCTTGTAATCCTGCCAGTTACATAGTCGTTGAAAATATCGGATACGCTGCGTTTGCCGTAAGCCTTTGCCGAAGCGTTTATTCCTGCGCAGGCGCAGGCTTCGTCAAGAATGTCAATGGCTTTGTCAGGGAAAAACCGGTCGGGGATATAGCGTTTGGCAAGACTTACTATATGCTGCAGAATATCGTCCGAAACCGAAACCTTGTGATGCTCCTCATACTTTTTGCATATTCCCCGCAATATTTCAACTGTTTTTTCGGGAGAGGGCTCATCTATTTTCACCGTCTGAAAACGTCGGTCCATTGCGCTGTCATTTCTGATGTTCTTGCGGTATTCCTCAAAGGTGGTGGCTCCTATTATCTGAAGCTTTCCCCTTGCAAGCTGAGGTTTCAGAATATTTGCGGCGTCGATTGCCCCCTCAGCCGCTCCTGCGCCCATTATATTGTGTATTTCGTCAATAAACAGTATAACGTTCCCGGAAGCCTCAGCCTCGTCCATACAGTGTTTAAGCCGTTCCTCAAAGTCCCCGCGATACTTTGCCCCCGCAAGCAGCGTTGTCAGATCAAGAGCAAAAATTCTTTTTTGTGATAACGCCTCGGGAACCTCTCCCAGCATTATTCTTGCGGCAAGCCCTTCCACTACGGCGGTTTTGCCCACTCCCGCTTCGCCTATAAGGCAAGGATTGTTTTTTGTTCGACGGCAAAGTATCTCCATTATACGTCGTGTTTCCTTTTCTCTGGCTATTACCGGGTCAAACTGTTCGCAGGCAGCCTTACCGGTAAGCTCACGGGCGTATCTTTCAAGGTTTTTGAGCTTAACGCAGTTTTGCTCAATAAAAACGGTTTTGTCCTTTTCGGTACAGGCACAGTCGGCATACATACGGGTAAGATTACAATCAAGCTCCCGCAGTATTTCGGCGGCGCAGGAATCTGACTGCCTGAGCATAAGCGCCAGAATGTATTCCGAACCTGTCTGTTTTGCGCCCATGCTTTCACTGAGAGCGCAGGCTCCTTTTAATATAGTCATGGCGGTGGGAGTAAAATCGTTCTGAGTAAGGCGGCAGGGCGAACCTCTGCCGATTATTCTCAGCATCTGCTTTGCAACCGCTTCGGTGGTAACAGCATGTTTGGTAAGCACCGCGCAGGCGGTGGATGCACCCTCCTCCATTATTGCAAGCAGAAGATGTTCCGAACCGATATATGTGTGTCCCCACTTTCCTGCACACACCGCAGCGCCCCGTATGATTTCCCGTCCCTTTTTTGTAAATCTGTCGATTTCAAAGCTGTAATTGCCTGCAGCCAAAAAAATCACCCTTTCATTACAGACCCTGTCGGGACTGTCATTATAATAAGCATTGACGCTTTTCGGATTTTTAGACAGGGCGTCGGTTAATTTAAGGAGGCAGTGTTACCTTTTAAAGCCCGGTCTGTTTTCATCCGAGTATCCGAATGCCGCTGATATTATATTATGCGCAGGACAAATTCAGCTTTCACGAAATTTTTGTAACACAATTTTTCCGTCTTCATAAACTGTAGTATAAAGCAAAGGCAAAGGGCGAAACGCCTTGCGCCGCTTTATAAAATACACACAAAAAGGAGAATGTTTTATGAACGGTTGTGGATTTGGCGGATGCTGGTGGATTATTATCCTTATCCTCATAATCTCTTGCTGCTGCGGCAACGGCTGCGGTAACACCTTCAGCGACAACGGCTGCGGATGCAACAACTGCGGAGGCTGCGGCTGCTGATTAAAAGGCATAAAGCAAAAAAGAGGTCGCCCAAAGGCGGCCTCTTTTGTTGTGGTCAAATTTATTTTTCGGTCGTTTAAGGTTAATCCTCGCCTAGCTTCAGAGCCTGAGAAATCTTTATCTTTGAAATAAGCCGTCCCAGAACTATAAAGCCTACCAAAAGCATTGCGGCGATAACGATATAAAGCTTTATGTAATCGCTCCTCAGCGGTATAACCGCAAAGCCGGGAACACGCTCCGCTGCATCGTAAAGGGTCTGGAACAGGGGAACAAACAAATCGCTGGCTATTCCACCGATAAATATTGCAGCAAAAATCGAAACTCCCGAAACAAGTATCTGCTCGTAGATAATCATTGCAATTACTCCGCCGTAGCTCATACCCATAGCTCTCAGTATTCCAAACTGGAGGGTGCGGCTCTTTATGGAGAGTATCCAGTAGATAAGGAAGCCGATAATGCACATTATCATTATTATTATAAATCCAAGGGTAAGTGCGCCGTTCATGCCTTGAAGCATGGGGTCGTTTTTCTCGGTGATTATATTCTGACTTGCCACGTTGAGCATGGTGGGAGCAATGTCGCTTTCCTCGATGGAGTTGTAGAACTCCTCGGTGGTGGTATCATCATCCAGGTCAATCCAAACCTGATACGGCTCAACTGTGGTCTGAACCCGAACATAGTCAAAATTCATCACGGCAAAATCCTTGTAGTTGCCATCCTCGTCGGTTTCGTATGGATTCATTGAGGGCCAGTAATCTACAAACGCAAGTATGGTGGCTTCAAATGCCTGATTAGAACCCCAGGAGCAGTTTACGGTATCTCCCAGCTCAAGTCCGTAATCATCTCTGAAAGAAGTTGAAAGGATAACGCCCGAGTTGTATTCGGCAAGAGCGTTGAGATACTCGTTGATGTGAACGGGAAGAAGTCTGTCCGCAAACCAGCATACCTGAGAAAACTCGCCGGGAATAACCGTCATCAGCTTGACGTTATCGGTATGGTCGCTGGCACGGCTTGCATCCTGATAATCCTGCATATAGTCCTCGGGCTCTCTTTCCTCGTCCTCAGCAGAATCGTCCACAACATTCATTTTGCTGCTTTGGATTGTAACCTCGTCCTTGATAAACACCTTGGTGGCAGCGTTTACGCCTGCAAGATTTTCAAACCGCTCGAACACAGGCTCCTCGTACTGAATAACCTCTTCGCTGTCGGAGGTATCCTCCTGAGTTTCCTCTGTTTCCGTGGTGGGAATAACCGCTCCCGAAGGTGAAACCGTCTGAGTAGAAACGGTAACCTCGCTGCTTTCCCATTCCTCAGCCATTGTAACGTCTGCGCCGATAGCGTATGAAACCCGCTCTTCGGCGTTTCGGTTCAGCGCTCTTGCGGTGTTGGCAAAGAAAATGCCCAGCGCAACGGTAAGTATGAGGAATATCATAAGAAAGCGCTCTCTGCCGTTGGCGCAGGTGCCTATATTATTAAGGGAAACATACGCTGATGGCGACCAGAAGCGTTTGCCTATTCTTGATACAAGCCTTATCAGCGCAGGGTAAATTCTTATAAAAAACATACCCAGACCTAAAATAAAGGCAGTTGAGGCAATAAACATAAGCGGATTTACGGTAGCGGTGGTATCGGTAAGTCCCTCGTCTATCAGAGCCTGCTGCTGGTTGTTGTAAAAATACAGCCATGCCACCGAACCTCCCACAAGGATAAAGTCAAGGCAAAGTTTTTCCCAGAGAGGGAATCTGCGCTTTTTGGCTTTGGACTGCTTGTGCTCAACTATAGAGGTTTTGGTTGCAGGAACAATAGGAACCATCGTAGTGATAAAGAACACTATCACCGCAATGCCTGCATAGAGGAATGCGTCCCTGGTCATTGAAATGGGAAGGGAAGTTCTGTTTACAAACTCAAGGAATCCGTTTGAAGCACCCAGCACTCTGCAAAGCCCCATTCCCGCAAAAGGACCTACAATCGCCGTTATGATGCCAAGAAACAGCGATTCCATGGCATATATAAGCATAATCTGCAGCCTACTTGCGCCACGGCTTTTGAATACTGCAATCTCGTTCTTTTCCTGCTCAACGTTAAGCTGCGAAACCATAAACAGATACACCAG
Organism: uncultured Ruminococcus sp.; assembly: GCA_944388405.1. Taxonomy (GTDB): domain Bacteria; phylum Bacillota; class Clostridia; order Oscillospirales; family Ruminococcaceae; genus FB2012. The sequence goes on from CALXIQ010000004.1 coordinate 93,683, forward strand.
AATCATCATTATAACAGGTATCTGAATCAGCCAGAGAATAAGCCTGAGCCTTGAAGCTCTTTCGCCGTAATCCTCAAGAATGGAAGCCGCAGGCAGGTTGAAGGTAATTCCGTTGTCGCTGTATACAAGGGACTGAGCGTCGGTTTTTTCAAGCATGGAGGAGATATTGTTCATATCCATGTTCTGATAATCCATCGTATACCGCTGGTTAAAGCAGCTGATGTTTACTGCACCGGTATCAAGTACGTTGCTGTAAAGCAGGTCGTAGTCCATAAACATGGTGTTGATGTATTCGCTGTCAATCCCCTCAGACCAGTAGGAGTCATTTTCATCGGCAACGTTGAAAGTTCCGACAATTTCAATTTTTATGGACACAACAGGGTCGAAAAGATTTGCGATTTCATAGACCGTTCCGGTAACAAGTCCCGTTACCTGAAGGGCGCGCTCGGTGGTAATAACCTCGTAAACTCCGTCGTCGCGCTGACCTCTTTCGTACATTCTGCCGGAGGTAATTGTAATGTGATCCTCGATACCCGTCATTCCCCCCAGAGTTATCTGAGCTGCCGATTCGCCGGTTCCAACGTCAATTGAGGTAACATAAAGATATTCGTCGGATATGTATTTTTTCTCAGTAAGGGCAGGGCAGTCAAGGTCGTTGTAGGATTCGGTGACAAGTGCTGAAACCCTGTCTATCTCCTGTCGCTGACCTTCACCCGACAAACTCAGGTCAAGATAATAAGAGGTGTTATAAATGCCGGGATAAATATCGTTTTCAAGCTGAAACTCCTCCAGATCCTTCACAAGCATACGCTGGAGCGAGGCGTTCATGTATATCGGGATAGTGCTCATCATAGCGCTTGCCATTATAAAGCCAATCAGCAGGCACAGCACCATCCATTTAGTGTTACGCATTTTGCGAAAAAGCAAAGTAAACATCTGCAATAAATCCTTTCAATAAACTGCTTTTGAGAGCCTATCTCAGAATAAGCTGGTCGCCCTCGTTGATTCCCGAAATTATTTCGGTCTGAGAACCTGTTTCCAGTCCCGTTTCAACATTTACAGCGACCCTTTCGCCGTCCTGAAGAATATAGACAACTTGTTCTCCGTTGACAGTTTTGATAAGGTTGTTTGATATTACAATTGCATCCTCAACGCGTTCCTGAACAAGAATACAGTCGGCAAGCTGACCGACGCAGTCGGTGGGAATTTCGCCGATAAATCTGACGTAAACGGTGTCAGGCTCAAATGTTATGCCTGTGTCGTCAACCTCGTCGTGGCTTTCCTCCTGCTGGGCCTGATATTCAATAAGCTCGTCGGGGTTCATAAATACCTCGCCTGTATAATAGCTTTCGTCTATGCGTATCTGAACTTCCGTGCCCATTTCAAAGGGACTGTAGCTTGACGGCTGAATAGCTATGTAAAGCTCTGAGGTATCAATAATCGTAGCAATGGTCTGACCGGTGCTTACATTGTCGCCCACTCTTACATCAGCCAGTGAGTAAACCGTTCCGTCCACGGGTGAGGTAAGGGTAGCGGCTTCCTTTTGCTCGTAAAGCTGTTCAAGCTCGTGATTGATAAGCTCAACTTCAACATAGGCTCTGTCCACTTCCGCCTGAGTTCCACCACCTTCGGCGATAACCTCCACATCAAGCTCAGCCCGTCTGAGATAAAGCTCTTGCAGTTCAATCTGATAATCAAGCTCCTGAGTGTTAAGGGCGCAGATGGGATCGCCGCTTTCTACCGTGTCGCCGGCATGAACATAAAAGGCGCTTATTGTTCCGCCTTGCTTTTCGTATACAAGGTTATACTGATTTGCGGCGGCAATTGTGCCTGTGGCTACAATTCGCTTTTCAAGGTCTTTCCTCTCGGCGGTAACGGTTGTATACTCAACCTCGCTTGCCATAACGGTGGGAGCAGGTAATACCTCTTCCTCGTCGGGAAGCAGATAGCACCCGGCAGAAATACAGGATATTGCCGCAGCCATAGTCAGACAGGCAGCCGTTTTATATATTTTTACAATGTTCATAACTACGCTCCTTAAAATCAGACATATTGAAATCAAACATTCATACTTCTATTATAACAGAATACGTTTTCTTTTTCTATATATGATTATACAAATTTTCAGCAGTTTTTCTGTTACTATTGACTATATTTCAATTACATTTTAAAGCTAAGTTTGTAACATCTGTAATTACAATAGGCTGAAACAACGAAAAATAACGAAAATCGGATACCTGTGGTTTTCGTTCTAATAAGACCACAGATACCCGCTGCTTAATTTTCATCAGAATCTGCTGCCCCGATTGCCGCCGAACCCCCATGAAGAAGAACCGTTGGAGGTGCAGATTCCGTCTGTTGTGATATTTTCCGAAAGACTGCCTGCCATTATCGTGTAGGTTTCGCCGTCTTTGATGTCGGGGGTGCTGAAAACCACCGACTGCCAGTCTTTTTCGGGAGTGTAGGAAAGTATTACGTTTCCGCTGCTGTCGGTTATCATAACCTCTGTACCGCCCGAAACGGTTGAACTGAGATTGCAGAGGACGGAATACTGAGTGGAATTGTTTTCGCCGAAGGTTTCCGCCATTCCGACGCTGCCGAAAGCGGCAATAGTTCCTCCTGTAATCCATGCCGAGCCGTTGTCGCCATAGTCGATTGCGCCGTTTCCGCCGTTGGTGGGACCGCTTACATAGATTTCTCCGCCCTCTACAACAAGATTTCCGTTGGAGTCAAGTCCGTCGCCGGAGGCGTTGACTGTGAGAGTGCCGCCGCTTATTGTCAGAAGATATACACTGCCCGAATCGTTGCTGAAGCCGTTCATTCCGGGACGATTGCTGTTTCCCGTGTCGCTTCCGCCGCCTGCGTTAAGACCGTCATCGCTGGCGGTAACGGAAATATCTCCGCCCGAAATTGTTACCACAGCCCCTTCAAGTCCCTCGTAGCTTTTCTCGATGTTGATTGTTCCGCCGCTGATAACAAGATTGCTGTCGGCGTGAACTCCGTCGTCGCCGGATTTTGCGTTTACAGTGCCGCCGGAGATGTTGATGTTTCCGTTGCAGTGAACAGAGTCGTCGGAGGAATCAAGGATTATTTCTCCGCCCTGTATATTAAGCTCCGAGCCTGCTTTAAGCGCTTTTGCCGACGAGCTTTCATCTGATGTTTCGGCAGAAGCTGTAGTAAGATATGTCTCCGACTGATTGGAGACGCCTGTTATCTGAGCATTTCCGTTACCGGGAGGTGTCATATTATTGTTCCTTCCGCCCCACAAGCCCCAGTCGCTGTTGGGCTGACCTTCTGAGGTCATGCTGGCGTTGTCGCTTCCACCGCCTGTGACAATATTAAAACTGCCGTTGTCTATTGATAGAACGCTTTCAGCTTCGATTCCGTCGGTGCCTGCGGATATATCAAATGTTCCGCCGTTTATATAGATATAGCCTTTGTCCGCCTCTTCGCTGTTGTCCGATTTGAATCCGTTGGTGCCGCAGTTTACCGTAAAGCTTCCGTCGTTGATTTTAATGCTGTCTTTGCCGTAGATTCCCCCGGAAGCAGAGTTTACGGTGTAACTTCCCCCTGCGATAACAAGGTCGTCCTTACAGACTATGCCGTGCTTGTAATTTGCCGTTATATCAAGCGAACCCGAACCGTTGAGAGTAAGGTCCGCACGGGAGAATATTGCACCGTCCACATTGGAGGTTTCCTCCTCAAGATTATATTGCTCACCGTCGGAAAGATAGTTTTCGCTGCCGCTTTCCAGTGTGATGGTTACCTTGTCTGCGTCGTCTATAAAAATGGCGGCGTTGTCGGAGCAGGATATATTTACTCCGTTAAAAACCAGTTTGATTTCACTTTCCTTATCGGCGTCAATTATTATCTGACCGTCGGGGATTGCCCCAGAAAGCAGATATGTTCCGGCGGCTGAGATAATAAGGCTTCCATCAGAAAATTCCGCTCCCGTGCCTGATATTTCTGCGCTGTCGCCGTTAAGAGTCACAACGCAAGCGGAGCTTTCGTCGTATCCTACGTCAAGGTCGTCTGGGTCAAAACTTGTGTCTATCATGGCTTCGGTAGTGGAAGCGTTGTTGTCACTTTCCGATTGAGAGTTTTCCGAGCATCCGCCTACCGCCGACAAAACAGTTACTAACGCTGACAGCATAGCGAGACGTTTTTTGATTTTTTTCATTTATATAGTATTGCCTCCTTTTGTCTTTGCAGCCTAAAGCTGCTCATAGGGCTGACTTACCGGCTGACCGCATGAAATTTCCAGATTGCCGTTGCGGCATCTTAGTTCGTCTATCATAGCCTTTTCACCGGCTCCTTTTTTCAGGACTATCTTATATGTCAGTTTGAAAAGACTGCCCATGTTTGTCGTCTTAACGTTTACAAGTTCGCAGCTTGAGGTGTATTTTTCAAACAGGTCGCTGAACACATCTGTATAGTCAAGGGATTCGGGAATTGTGATGATAAGCTGTTTTTCACCGATTTTTTCGCCTATGGGAATTAACGAGTATATAATATTCACTACGCACAGTATTGCGGTAAAAACAACTGCAATAATCGCATAGCCTGTGCCCATTGCAAGACCTACCGCCATTGCAAGAAAGATGCTGCATATATCTCTGGCGCTTCCCGGCACGGAGCGGAATCTCACCAGATTGAAAGCGCCCATCACCGCAACTCCTGTGCCTATGTTTCCGTTGACAAGCATTATCACCACCTGAACAATTGCGGGAAGCATTGCAAGAGTTACGGAAAAGCCCTTTGAGACCTTGTTTTTGTAGCTGAAAACCACAGCGATAACCGCCCCCAGAGCCAGGGATATGAGAGTATACAGAATAAATTCGTTTGTGGACACTCCATCGGCTGTAGTCAGCGAAGCCGAGGCTGAAATTAAATTATGCACAGCAGTTCACCTTGCCTTTCTCATCCTTGTGTTTAAGTTCATTCTGATAAGCCGTTCCGTATTTGGAGAAAGAGCAGGGATAAAGCTTCAGCTCGTCCAGAATCTCAGTCAGCCACAGCGGAATTGCTTCCGGGATTTTTATCTCCATAATGCGTTGTCCTTCTTTAAGCAGGCTTTTGCCCCATACCCCCTTGTCAAGCTCTAACGCTTCCTCACGGTAGAGGATGTTGCAGTCAAAGGTGATGCGCAGGTCGGGGTTAGCCTTTACGCAAAGGGCGGTTCTGTCATAGGAAATATACATAGCAGGCTCAAGGCATTGATAAAACTTCATCGCCCATTCAAGCTCCATCTCAATCTGCTTATTTTTACCTGTGCCGCCCTGACCTTTCATAAATGCTTTGGCAGTTTGCAGAGGCATATCGGTGCGCCGCTTGTACACAACCCCTTTGTACTTCTTTTTCAGTTCCACAAAAACGGTATCGTCGGCTTTGGGAACGCCGTAGCTTCTCAGTCTGATTTTTTCTTTATACACCGGCTTTTCCAGAGACGTCCTGATAATCCTGCGGTCGGGGGTGTCAAAATAAATATTGCAGATGGTGCTTTCAGCGTACTTGTCGGGAATGGTAAATTCCTCAGCTTTCTGCCTGAAAAGCCGGTACTGTTTTTCGTCCAGCAGATATTTCTTTTCTATCCTTTTGAAAACTTCCTGAAATTCATTCATATAAGGCTCCTCCTTTGACGTTGAGATATTGTTAGCTTTACTGTAAGTATAACTTGCTTACTTAAATTTTACTTTAGCGTGTAATTAAATTTTACTTAAAATTGCCGCAAAAAAATAAAGAAATGCCGTCTTTACCACCGCATTTCTCAAAAAACAAACCGACAGGCAAATTGCTGCCCGTCGGTCTGACTTTATGCTGTATGAGTTTAAATAACAATTACTCTACGGAGATTATATAATAATACACAGGCTGTCCGCCGTTTATAAGATTTACGTCGATGTTCTGATATTTTGAGGAAAGCTGACTGCAAAGGGCTTCCGCCGCTTCGTCGGAAACGTCTGCGCCGTAGAGAATTGTGATATATGAACTGTCGCCCTTCACAAGCCGCTTTGTAAGCTTGTACGCCGCCTTTGCAACGTCCTTGTCCACAAAAGCCAGCTTGCCGTTGTCAAGACAAAGTATCTCGCCCTGCTTAATCTGATGTCCCTCGTAATCGGAATCCCTTGCGGCAAAGGTTACCTGACCGGTTGAAACCTGCTCCAGCGCCCTGGTCATCTCGAGGCGGTTGGTGTTGAAATCATTGTCGGGGTCGAAGGCGAGCATTGCACTCATTCCCTGGGGAATTGTTCTGGTCTGGAGTACGCACACCCTTCGGTCGGCAAGCTTTACAGCCTGCTCCGCCGCCATAATGATATTTTTGTTGTTGGGCAGCACGAAAACCGTTTCGGCAGGACAGGACATTATCGCCGCAAGAATATCCTCGGTGGAGGGATTCATCGTCTGACCGCCTCTCACAATGCAGTCAACGCCGCTGTCCTTGAACATAGCCTCGATTCCGCTGCCTGCGGCCACCGCCACAAAGCCGTATTTCTTTTCCGGCTTTGCAGGGGTGAATTCCTGCGCCGATTCCTTCTGCTTTTGCTCATGCTGCATTTTCATGTTCTCAACCTTGGGCAGATTGATATATCCAAACTCCAGACCCTTCTGAATTGCAAGACCCGGGTCGTTAGTGTGAACGTGAACCTTTATTATCTCATCGTCGTCAACCACCACAACGCAGTCGCCTATGGTTTCAAGGTATGCCCTCAGTTTTGAAGGGTCGTCGCAGTCTTTGGCTTTGGTTATAAGCATTTCGGTGCAGTAGGTGAAGTGAATTTCCTCGTCAAACTGTCCCACAGTGTCTGCGAAGGTGTCTATTGTGACCTTCTTTGAAGAGGGCTTTTCGGCCTTGACTATTTCGCTGCCGTGAAAAACATCTTTCATCGCTTCAAAAATTATCAGCAGACCCATTCCACCTGCGTCCACAACCCCTGCCTTTGCCAGTGCGGGAAGCAGTTTGGGTGTTTCGTCAAGGGAAAGCTTAGCCTGACGGCACACCTCGTCCCATATCATCAGCGGGTCGTTGGAGGAAAGGGAAAGGGCCCTTGCCTTTTCCGCCGCTTCTCTCGCAACAGTAAGTATTGTGCCTTCGGTGGGCTTCATAACCGACTTGTATGCGCCGTCAACACCCGTTTCCAGAGCTCTTACCATATGCTCGCTGTCCATTGCCTCCTGACCGTCAAGAGCCTTTGAAAAGCCTCGGAAAATAAGGGACAGAATAACGCCCGAATTTCCTCTTGCGCCTCTAAGCATGGCGGCTGCGGCGTTTTTTGCAACGTCGCACACCCTTACGTCGTCCTTCATATTTTTAAGCTCCGCCAGAGCGTTGCCCATAGTCATTGACATATTTGTACCCGTATCACCGTCGGGAACGGGAAAAACATTCAGCTCGTCAACCGACTTTTTCTTGTTTGCAATGCTGTTGGCGGCGCTGATAAGAGCGTCCCTAAGTGTTTTTCCACTTATCACCGGAAAATCCCCCTATTAATTAGTTTACAATTTCGTCAACATAAACGTTGACCGATTCAACGTCCACGCCTGCCTGCTCGGTGAGAACGTAGCCGACCTTATGGGAAATGCTGTCGGTAATGGCTTTTACGTTGACGCCGTAGGTCACGGTAATATGCAGGTCGATAATCAGCCTGTTATTATTCTGCCTGATAATAACTCCTTTATTTGCAGAGCTTTGCTTTTTTATCATAGAATCAACCTCTTGCAGCGCACCGTAAGAGTTCATTCCCGCCACACCGAAGCAGCTTTGCACCGTGGCGGATATCAGCGTTCGCAGATACTTTCCCGAAACGCCGATTGTTCCCAGATGATTGCAAACTTTTATCATTAAAAACCGCTTCCTTTCAGACTGAGCTTTTCGCACCGGATAAAAATGTTCAGATTCACCGTATCCGATAGGAAAAACCGCCGTGTTATTATTATAAAAATAATATTTAACATATTATATCATATTACAAATGTCTTTGCAATAGCTTTGGTAAAATAATTGCTCACCTTTTTATTACGTATTGTTTACAAAGAACAAATATATATTACATCACACCGCCACGGTTGATTTTTTTCGCCGTTTGTGTTATCATAAATTCAAACGATTATATAGGCTGATGACAAAAGAAAGGAACGGATAAAAATGAATGACAAAAAACCGCTTATTATGCGTATTGTAGTGCTGGCGATTGCGGCTGTAATTGTGCTGGGAATTGTAATCGGAACTGTTGTGGGAGTATATTGATATGGTGCATATAGGAAACAGCTGGGATGAAATCTTAAAGGATGAATTTAAAAGCGAATACTATCTCCGCCTGAGAGAGTTTCTTAAGAGAGAGTATGCGTCCTATAAAGTATATCCCAATATGTACGACATTTTTAATTCCCTTAAATACACCGATTACCACAGCGTCAAGGCGGTTATTATCGGACAGGACCCCTATCACGGCGCAGGGCAGGCTCATGGGCTTTGCTTTTCGGTAAAGGAAGGAGTTCCCCCTCCGCCGTCTCTCCAGAATATTTTCAAGGAGCTTCAGGCGGACCTTGGATATCAGCCCCCGAAAAGCGGAGAGCTTACAAAATGGGCTGAAAACGGGGTGCTTATGTTAAACAGCGTGCTTACGGTAAGAGAGGGTCAGCCAAACAGTCACAAGGGAAAGGGCTGGGAGCAGCTGACCGACGCCATTATTTCAAAGCTTAACCAACGGGACAAGCCGATTGCTTTTATTCTCTGGGGCGCAAACGCCAAAGCAAAAGAGCGGCTTATAACAAATCCCATTCACGGAATTTTCAAGGCGGCTCACCCCTCGCCTCTTTCTGCGTACAATGGATTTTTCGGGTGCCGTCATTTTTCGGCGGTGAATAATTTCCTTACAAGCCGGGGAATAGAGCCGATTGACTGGCGGCTGTAAAGGCTTTTTGCAAAATTACATACTGGTACATACACAAGTCCGACGGGCACGGTTAATGGGGTCCGTCGGTTTTTTGTGTTTGTCCATTGTGACGTTTTGCAAAGCTTATTCACCAGCCGAAGTGTCAGCGCATATAGTAATAGTGTCCGCAGCATTACCGCTACGGACAAATTATATAAAGGTGGAAATCAAGATGGGGAAGTATCTTATAGCGATGACTTCAATCACCTACGCTATGAAAGCCAAAGCCTTGCTTAACGACAGAAGGCTTTACTGTGAAATACAGCGAACGCCCCAGAACATCGGCTCAGGGTGCGGATACTCGCTGAGGGTCCGTGACGACCCTGCAAAGATAACCTCGCTGCTTGAGGACTTCAACATTCCTCACAATGGCGTTTATGATTATGAATAAACAGGCGCAAAACCGCCTGAACACCGAAAGGAGGTATGCTCCCTTTAAGGAGCATGGCGAAAAATGTGAATCAGATAATAAATTTCGATAATTCAGCCACCAGCTACCCAAAGCCGCCGGGAGTAAGGCTTGCAGTATCGGAGGCGGTGGCAAAATACGGCGGAAACCCCGGAAGAAGCGGCCACAAGCTGTCGATGCTTGTATCACGTAAGATTTTCAGCGTAAGAAGCAAAGCGGCGGAAATGTTTTCGGCTCAGCCTGAAAACGTAGCGTTCACTCCCAACTGTACCTTCGCTGTAAATATGGCAGTAAAGGGGATAATGCAGTACGGCGGTCATATGATTATATCAGACTATGAGCACAACGCCGTTTCACGCCCCGTATATGCGCTTTCCCAGACAAGGGGAGTGGAATATTCCATTGCCCATGTAACCGACAGCGACGAGGAAACCGTAAGGAATTTTGAGAGGCTTATAAGAGCCGACACAAAGTGCATATGCTGTACTGCGGCGTCAAACGTTACGGGAAGAATCCTGCCTTACCGTCAGCTGGCGGAGCTTTGCAGAAGCAGGGGGATATGTTTTATTGTAGACTGCGCCCAGGCTTGCGGTTTGCTTGATATATCCCTTGACGACGGTATGAATTTTATATGCACCTCCGGTCACAAATCCCTTTACGGACCTACCGGAACGGGACTTCTTATCACAGATGGCGAGTATGCCCTTTCAACTATTATCGAGGGAGGAACGGGAGCCACCTCGTCGGAACTTTCCCAGACCCCATTTCTTCCGGAAAGGCTTGAAAGCGGAACAATCAATACGGTGGGAATTATAGGTCTGGGCGAGGGACTGAATTTTGTCAAGACAAAAACGGTAGACAGAATATTCTCTTATGAAACCGAACTGTGCAATCAATTTATAGACGGCATAAAAAATGTGCGGGATATAAAGATATACCGCTCCCGGTGCAGACACGTTCCCATTGTTTCATTCAATATCGGCGATGAAAATTCTCAGCAGGTTGCAACAAGGCTTTCCGACAGAGGCTTCGCTCTAAGAGGCGGACTTCATTGCGCAGCGCTTGCTCACAATACCTTAGGAACGATTTCTCAGGGAACGGTAAGATTTTCACCGTCTGCCTTCAACACCCCGCGGCAGGTCAGGGCTCTCATCGACGCCGTAAGGGCTTATTGAAACAGCGGCTTCAAAACGTTTACAAAAATCCGCAGACATTGTTTGTCTGTGGATTTTTGTATTTTGAAAGGGGAAATTTTTTTGAATTTGGTATTGTACTTTTGTGTTTTGTATGGTAAAATAAAATATAGAAATGTAACCATTGCGTCAGTTTTGAAACTGATTTGTAATATATAGCAGCATAACCGATTTACTTTGGAATATATCGGTTTACAATATTTATTGTATCGTGTTTCTGCGTGGAGGACGCGGATATATTACGTGAGGAAAAATTCTGCTGCGGTCGTTAAATATTTCTGCGTTGCGTTCGGAAGTATTTAAGTATCGCAGCTAATGTGTAAAGGGTGTGACATATGCTGACAGCAATTACCGATGGGCTTCTGGCAATATGGAGCGTATTCAGATCTATTCAGATAAGCGATATTATAGATATGGCAATTCTTTCATATCTTATATTTCACGGAATAAAGCTGATAAGGGAAACAAGAGCTCAGCAGCTTGTAAAGGGTATTATCGTGCTTATAGCATTCTATCTGCTGGCTGTTCTCTTTAATTTACAGACGATGCGTTTTCTGCTGCGAACCTGTTTTCAGTGGGGAATACTTGCTATCGTTATCGTATTTCAGCCCGAGCTTCGACGGATACTGGAGAAGATCGGTCGGACAAAGCTTACCGAGCTCAGCTTTTTGCCCAGCAACGACGCAAACGACAGCACCGATCAATGGAAGCATTGCATCGACGCTATTTGCGAGGCGTCGCAGAATCTGTCCGCCACCTGTACGGGAGCGCTTATTGTGTGCGAGCGCAAAACCAAGCTGGGTGAGCAGATTGATACGGGAACAATTCTTAACTGCACTCCATCGGTGGCGATATTCGGAAATATCTTTTTCCCCAACACCCCCCTTCACGACGGAGCGGTTATTATACGAGACGGAATGATTCTTGCCGCAGGCTGTTTCCTTCCCAAACCGCAGAAGGAGGAGCTTATTGCAAAGCAGCTTGGCTCAAGACATCGTGCTGCAATAGGAATGAGTGAAAATTCAGACGCTGTAATAGTTGTTGTTTCCGAAGAAACGGGCACAATTTCGGTTGCCGAGAACGGCGAGCTGACAAGAGGCTTTACAAAAGAAAGCCTTAAAAAGCTGCTGACCTTAAGGCTTGTACCTGTAGATGAGGAAAATTCGGGTAAGGAAAATACACTTGCCGGAAGGGTGATTTCTAAATGGAAAAAGTAAAGGCAAAAAAAGAGCCGAAAAAGCATGAAGCCGATTTCGTCCTGCGTATTCTCGCCGTTGTGATTGCGGTTATCGTATGGTTTGTGCTTTCTATAACTCAGTATCCCACAAGGAACAAAACCATAACAAACGTGCCGGTTACATTTTCAACCGATGGAACGGTGGCAGAAGAAAGAGGGCTTTCGGTTTTAAATTACAACGATATAACGGTTGACGTTGAAATAAGAGGAATGAACTATGAGATAGGCAACTATTCCGCCAACGACCTTATAGCTACGGTAAATCTTGACCAGGTTACAAGAGAGGGCACATATCATCTTGATATAGATGTAAGTTCCACCCATTCCTCCGACCAGGTAACGATAGTGTCGGTCTATCCCGAAACGGTTGAGGTTACCTTTGATCGAATAAGCACATCTATGTTTACAATGGGTGTTGAAGCTCCTCTAATCACTGCCGATGAGGGACTTACTTTAAGAGACATCAACGTTACTCCGTCGGAGGTGGAAATAGAGGGTGCAGAAAACGAACTTGAGAAAATTGCAAGAGTTGTGGCAAGCGTGCCTGAATCAATGACCCTGTCAGAGGATACGACAATCTCAACAGACGACGTTATATTCTATGACGAGGACGACAACGTGCTTGACTCTTCGCGGTATACCATTAACGACGTAAGCACATTTGAAGTTAATTTTGTGGTATATAAAAAGAAAACCGCCAATCTGACGGTAGAGTTTACAGGCTGTCCGCCCGGCTTTAACGTTTCGTCGCTGCCTTATTCCCTTTCGGAGGAGAGTATTCAGGTTATCTCACCGCATCTTGACGACGCCGATACCGAGGAGTTAAGTCTTGGAACGATTCCTCTGAGCAGCGTTAATCTGCGCAGAAGCTTTTCCTTTGACGTTGACAGCGCGCTTAATCCCGGTGAAATAAATCAGACCGGAATAGCAACGGTGGATGTATCTTTCGATGCCACGGGATATACTTCAAGGGAATTTACAATTCCCCAGGATCAGATTACTACCATTAACGTTCCGGAAGGAAAAGAGGTAACCATAGAAACCAGACAGCTTGCCAACGTTACGATTTATGGACCGGAAGATGTTGTGAATGATCTTTCCGCAGATGATTTTACCGTTGTGCTGAATCTTTCCGACGTAGTTAATTCAGGCTCGATAAATCACACCGTTACAGTTTATGCACCCAGGTACAATCAGGTATGGTGCTACGGAAACAATCAGGTTCAGCTTGAGATTTCAGACGCAAGCGATTCGTCGGAAGCGGAGTCTTAAAATCGGGAAGCAGGTAAAAATACGGGTTAATACAATATAGGTGGGCGACTTAAGGTCGCCCGCTGTTGTTATTGAAGCATAAGCGCTTGAATTGGCAGGAGGTTTGCAGATGCCTATAATTATAAATCAGATTAAAAGCTCCCTTAACGCAACAGAGGGGGAGGTAATTGAAAAGGCGATAAGGCTTTCGGGGCTGAGCAGGGGCGACATAGCTGCCGCTCACATACATAAAACCTCCCTTGACGCCAGAAATCAAAATAATATATGCTTTGTTCATTCCGTTTACATAAGCCTTGTCAATCCACAGCGTGAGCAAGAGCTTTGCGACGGCAGCAGTCGGTTTTCATATGCGGCACAAAGCGAATTGAAGCCTGAAATCTCCTCTGTGAAAAAAAGCGGCAGAGTGTGCATAGCAGGCTTTGGTCCCGCAGGGATATTCTGCGGTCTTGTGCTGGCGCAGAACGGTTACAGACCGCTTATTCTTGAAAAGGGAGAGGATATAGACCGCAGAACGGCAAGCGTTGAAACCTACTGGCGGGGAGGTCCTCTCAACACTGTTTCAAACGTTCAGTTTGGCGAGGGAGGAGCAGGGACATTCTCCGACGGCAAACTTACCACCAGAATAAAAGACCCTCTGTGCAGATTTGTGCTGGAGCAATTTGTAAAGTTCGGCGCACCTGAGGAGATACTCACCAAAGCAAAACCCCACATCGGCACAGACAAGCTGAGGAATGTCATCAAAAATATCCGCAGGTATATTATCTCTCTTGGCGGCGAGGTGAGGTTTTCAAAAGAGGTCAACGGCTTTTCTACCGACGGCGGCAGGATAGTTTCGGTAAGCTTTGGCGGTGAAAGTACCGAATGTTCGGTGCTGGTGCTGGCTACGGGACATTCCGCAAGGGATACTTTTGAAATGCTTGCAAGGAAACAGATTTTTATGGAGCCGAAGCCCTTCTCCGTCGGGGTGAGAATAGAGCATTTGCAAAGCGATGTGGAAAAAAGCCTCTACGGAAAAAACGCAGGCAATCCTCTTTTGCCAAAAGGGGGATATCAGCTTTCCTACAGGCGTAAGGACGGACGGGCAGCCTATACCTTTTGTATGTGTCCGGGCGGGGTTGTAGTACCCTCAGCTTCGGAGGAGGGCACTGTTGTGACAAACGGAATGAGCGAGTATGCAAGAGATGGGAAGAATGCAAATGCAGCGGTGGCAGTATCGGTCACACCCGCCGATTTTGGAAGCTCTCCCCTTGACGGAATGTATTTCGCCAGACGAATAGAGCAGAACGCTTTTAACGTAAGCGGAGGGGTTGAAGCCCCTGCGACTACCGTAAGAGGCTTTTTAAACGGCGCACCCGACCTTGATACCACTATAGAGCCAAGCTACGCCAGGGGAGTAGTTCCACGGGAATTTCGCAGCATATTTCCTGAGTTTGTCACTGATATGCTGGAGGAGGGGCTCGGGGACTTTGCAAGAAAAATGAAATGCTTCGGCGACGGAAATGCTATCCTTACCGCACCCGAAACCCGAACCAGCTCGCCGGTGCGCATAACAAGAACCGAAAGGCTTAATTCTTTGTCCCTTGAAAATCTGTTTCCCTGCGGAGAGGGGGCAGGATATGCGGGAGGGATTATGTCCGCCGCCGTAGACGGAATAAAAACAGCTCTTGAAATAATGAAGCGGCAGGCGCCTCTTGGTTGACGGGCAGTAATATTTGTCGCAGGCAGCCGAGAAAAATTTATCTCCACATTTAAAACCCATAACGGCAGTTTATTCGGCAAAGCAAGCTGATATCAAGGAGATTGAGAAAACCAGTGCAGGCGGCGGCTGCGCACTAAAGTAGCACAAAGCCCCACGTCGCATAAAATGTAATTAACAGCGGATAGAGAAGCCTGAGTGTGCGGTTGAAGTGACACAGAGGAGAGTACGAAATGCTTTTGTGTCCGCAGGGGAGCTTTGACCGAGGGACTTACTGTCGCTGTAAAATAGATAAAACGCCGGGAGCGGAGGTTTTTCCGCTTTCGGCGTTTTGTTATGATAACTGTTTGCAGATGTCTTTCAGCGGATTTGCCGCAAGCGTCCGTTCACCTGCCTTGACGTCGTTTGTTCATAATTTGTTTCAGTTGGCTATTTTGTCGAGAACATTCATATCTCGGTTTACCTTGTCTGCAATAATAAGAATAAATTCGCTGTTGGTGGGACGCCAATCGGAGTATGCGGCACAGGCTCCGAAAATATTTGCTTTGTCTGCCAAGGGAGCCCTCTGCCAGCCTTTTTGTATAACGGTTCTTATGTTTCTTTCGATGCTTGCCGTACCGGTTTGGAATTTCCGTGACAGGCGAGGATAAACGCATTTTGAAAAGCTTCGGCTGTTAAGCGGTTCCAATACCGCCATTTTTATTGCTTCTCTCAGATATATGAAGCCGTTGTAATTTGGCGTAACGCATAAACGGGATAAAATTTCCGACACATAGTTGTGAAGCTGCCTAAGGTATTCCGCTTCGTTTTTTACGTCGATTTCTCTTCTTGTCAGATTACCGATAACGGAGCAGGCGACATTTTCTGTGTTTATCGGTTCTCTGAGCACTGTGACTTCGTTGTTGGTTTTTATACTGCTTTCAAAAAAGCTGTCCTTTTGGATTATGTAGCTAATCAGCGGCTTAGGCTTAATTTGCAGCAGTTTTTCAATCAGCCTTTCGGGCTTAGCGGTTTGGGATGTGAAAATCACTGCTGCCGGTCGGTGTTCCATTGCTTCAAATAAGATTTCCAATGGGCTTGAGGCCGTTTCGATTACTTGCATACCCTCGTCTGCCAGCAGCTGCGCAAGCTGCTTTGTCGAGCGGTTTTCTTTTCCTCCGATTAATATCTTTTGATTGACTTCCATATATCCTCCCAAATAATTAAAATTGACGATATAAATTGTAGCGCATTTATAGAATTATTTCAACGGATTTGTTCATATTTAATTATTTTGGCGATATATGTTGTCAATGAGTTTACGACAGGTTTATAACAGATTTATAAATGTCGGAAAATGTCATTTTACCAAAGTAAACAAAAGTAATTTAAGGTAATATACCAATAAAATGTTTTGTTAAAACTAAATAATAATTGATATAAGAAAAATGGGCAAACGTTAAAAAGAGCGATAACAAGCTATTGTCAAGATTTGGAGTAATATGCATGGCTTAAATCGAGAACAATATAAATTTTCTATGGATATTTCATTTCTTTCGTGCAAACGAATGAATTGGGAGCAGTGCGTGATTTCAAAAAAACTGTAATCATTGGACAAAATCGCAGTACCGAGGCAAAAGACGCATGAGGTTTGCAGGATTGTGGGGATAATTATTCAAAAAAATTGTCCAAGCTACTTGAAAATTATATTGAGGTGTATTATAATAAAAAAGGATAAAAATTATGAAAGAAGGATTTTGTATGTTGGATATTAAAATCGAGCGTACCGCAACTCCAAAGGAAAAGCCTGCCGATGAAACCAAGCTGGGTTTTGGTCATATTTTTACTGACCATATGTTTATAATGAATTATGATACCGGCATGGGCTGGCATGACGCAAGAATAGTTCCTTACGGAGACATTTCTCTTTCCCCTGCCGCAATGTGCCTCCACTACGGTCAGGAGATTTTTGAGGGTCTTAAGGCGTACCGCACCGCCGATGGAAGCGTTCAGCTTTTCAGACCCGATGAAAACTTCAAGAGAATGAATGTGTCTGCCGAAAGAATGGTTATTCCGAAATTAAACGAGCAAGACTGCCTTGACGCGCTTATGGCACTTTTGAACGTTGAGAAGGACTGGGTGCCCCATACCGAAGGCGCATCACTTTACATCAGACCCTTTATTATTTCAACCGACCCGTATGTAGGTGTAAGACCTGCCGACCACTATCTGTTTATGATTATTCTTTCGCCATCGGGAGCTTACTATTCTACAGGACTTAACCCGGTTAAGATTTATGTTGAAAACAAATACGTAAGAGCGGTAAGAGGCGGAACAGGCTTTGCAAAGACAGCCGCTAACTATGCTATCTCCCTTGCAGGACAGGACGAGGCTCACAAGCAGGATTACGAGCAGGTGCTGTGGCTTGACGGCGTTGAAAGAAAGTATGTTGAAGAAGTAGGTTCAATGAACATCTTCTTTGTAATCGACGGCGAGGTTATCACTCCCGAGCTTACCGGTTCGGTTCTGCCGGGAATTACAAGAAAGTCTGCTATCGAGGTATGCAGAGACAAGGGATACAAGGTTACCGAAAGAAGAATTTCAATTCAGGAGGTTGCCGATGCTTATGACAACGGCAAGCTGGACGAGGTTTTCGGCACAGGCACCGCCGCAGTTATTTCACCCGTAGGTCATCTCAAATGGGGCGACAAGATTATGGAGATTAACGACAATAAGATTGGTCCTATTTCACAGATGCTTTACGATACCATGACCGGAATCCAGTGGGGAAAGATCGAGGACAAATACGGCTGGATTGTTCCCGTTAAATAATCAGACTTAATATTTGAGATATAAAAAATCTGTCGTGTCTAATGTGCGGCAGATTTTTTTGCACAAAAAAACGGCTCCCCCAAAGGGAAGCCGTCTTGATTTCAGCTTTTCTTTCTGCAAAAGCCCAGGACGTAAAACAACCACAGCATTGTTACCGAAACTGCGCAGATTGTGCTTGCAAAATCGCTGTCAAAAGCGAAAGCGCACAAGCAGACCAGCCCTGCGTTGACCACTAAGGCAACAAACAATGCAAGGGACGCCTTTTTCAGTTTAAAGTTCAAGCGTTTATCATTTCCTTTCTTAAATCACATAACGGTTGGCTTTCTTTCTGTATATAAAACACCTTAGCCCTCGTCGGGTTTGGTATCCATCAGCTGAGAGGCTGTGTCTATTGCGTTTATAAGCTGCTGCTCGGCGGTTTTGTCGTCGGGCTTCACAACGAATCTTACAGCCTGCTTGTGATTTACAATCTCGACACGACGGTGAGAGCCGCCCGCTTCTCCGTCAAGAGTCCACGACACGTTGCAGTCGGAAGTAAATGTTACTCTTGAGGTTTTGAACTGCACAAAGTTTTTTTCCGTCAGCTTATTAAGAGCGGCGTCGGCAAGCAGACTCTGAAGCATAAGGGGATTTGCAGGGGTTTTTACCAGAATAACTTCAAAAAGCCCATCGTCAAAGCATACCCCTTCGGATATGAGCTTTTTCATGCCGCCGATTGAAACGGTATTTGAAACCAGACCCAATATGAAATTTCCTTTTATAACCTCGCCGTCGTGCTCCACCGTCATTTCATAACCTGTATAGGTAGGCAGACGCTTTATCGCCTCGGCGATGTAAGCCGCATGGCCGAAAATGTTTTTTGCATTCTGGGGAGTTTCATAGGATACGTCGGTAAAAGCTCCGAAGCCTGCCACGTAAACGTAATACTGCCCGTTAAATTCACCTACGTCGTAATCAAAATAAACGCCGTCTACAATGTCCTGCGCAGCCACAGACATTTTAGTTGAAATACCCATGCTTGACGCAAAATCGTTTGTAGAGCCTGCGGGAATATAGCCGAGGGGTATTTTTTCAGGCTGCATCATGATTCCCTTTACCGCCTCGCTGAGGGTTCCGTCGCCGCCGGAGGTCACCACCAGATCGTAATTGCCAGCGTTATTTTTTATTTCGTTAAACCCGTCCATAGGTGCCTGGGTAGGATGAGCCGTAACCGTATATCCGCCTTTTGTGAATATGTCGATAATATCCGAAAGATTGGAGCGGACCGTCCCCTTGCCCGCTTGCGGATTGTAGACAAACAGTAGCTTTTTCATCAATATATTTCCTTCCTTTTATCTTTATCTTAATAAGACATATAATTGATAAAAATTCATTTTGCTTTATTTATTTTATTATAGCATAATATACTTAGATGTCAAGGACGCATTAAGCTTTTTTGCAGAGAAATTGCTATAGCTTCTCTATTTACTTTTTTCGGGATATGTGATATTATAAAACCGAGGTGACGCCATGAAAAACTTAAAGATCGTTATTGCAGCTGTTGTGCTCATAGTCGGGTATTCTCTTGTGCTGGGGCTTCTGGCTGTGTGCGGAGCGTGGCTTATCAGCGGAACCAGACTTGATATATACGATCTGTCGGTCGTTTTTCGGCTTTCGGTGTTTGTATGTATTTTGGGCTTGTGTATTCTCTGGCTGGCGCACGGGGTAAGAAAGGGCATTGTTAATTATAGAGTTTCTCATATAATGGAAACTGATGGTGCAACGATGGAAATATACGCCCTGCTGACAAATCGTGTGGACAAGGCAAGGGGCGCAAAAGCCAGGGCGATGGCGCAGTTATCGCTGGCTTCATATCTTACCGAGGGAGGTCATTACAAAGAATGTTACCAGGTGCTTAGTCAGATTGACGTTGAGGATTTAAGTCCGTTTTATCAGGACGAGTATTACAACGTACAGCTTTACGCAAGATTATTGGACGGGGATATTGACGGCGCAGATGAGATACTTTCAAATGCGAGCTTCAATTTTGAGCGGGCAAGTCAGCGGGAACATAATATGCCTGTTCTGCATACGCTTGGGGTGTACCAATACGCCAAAGGGAATTTTTCTCAGGCGGAAGAGCTGCTGACCAAGGCGGCGCTGAACGCTCCCACAAAGCAGGCTAAGGCAGACTGTTTTTTATATCTGGGGCTTTGTTATCTGAAAACCGGCAGGAAGGAATACGCAAAAGCGGCGGCGATAGAAGCCTCGTGGCAGGTAAGGACGATATATCAAAAAGAGAATTTAAAGAAGCTTATGAAGCTGGTGGAGAAAGCCTACGGCTATGGGGTCTGACTTTGATTCACTTCCCGGTGGAGGCTGCCGGAAGGACGATTTCGTCTTATTTGCGCAAATCATGCCGACAATCGTTATAGTGTGTAAAACGGCGTATTTTATTCCTCACGGTGCTTGACTTAGCGGCAAATTGGTGATATAATAAGGTTTACTGCAAAGGAGGTGCCGTAAGGTGGCTATAAACAAAAGCGGAACAAAGCAGATAGCCGACAATCGCAAGGCGAGGCATGATTATTTTGTGCTGGAGCAGATTGAATGCGGCATCGAGCTTGTGGGAACAGAGGTCAAGTCTATAAGAAACGGCGGAGTAAATTTAAAGGACAGCTGGTGCTCCATTGACGATGGAGAAGTGTGGGTCAAGGGTATGCACATATCTCCCTACGAACAGGGCAACATATTCAATAAGGACCCTCTGAGGGTAAGAAAGCTGCTTTTGCACAAGCGTGAGATTATGCGTCTTTTGGGTAAGGTGAAGCAGGAAGGTTTAACGCTCATACCGCTTTCTCTTTACTTCAAGGGAAGCAGGGTGAAGCTTGCGCTGGGACTGTGCAAAGGTAAAAAGCTGCACGACAAGCGTGATGATATGGCTAAAAAAGCAGCTCAGCGGGACATTGAAAGAGCGCTTAAGGACCGTGACAGGTAAAGCGAGCCATAAGCTATATGGGGGCGTAAAGGTTTCGACGGGGATTCTGAAGCACGATAAGCGAGTAGAGGAGCGCACTCTCTTTAAACGGCGTACGTTTTAAAATTAAACGACAACGATAATTTTGAATTAGCAGCTGCTTAATGCTGCTCGTCTTACCTTTGAGTACCACGGCTTAGGTTAAGGCGTCGATTAGTGGTGAACGTCACTGAGCAAAGGCTGTAGCTCTTTGATGTATTACAGTCTACCGATAATTTCCGCCTGCTTGTTTGCGGATTTTAAAGGGAAGCGGAGCAATCCACAATAACAAGCTACACTCGTAGAAATTCGTGGGGATGGGTTTTCGGACAGGAGTTCGATTCTCCTCGCCTCCACCAAACAGGTATAAAGTGAACACCTACTACTTGAAAAATGCCTTTGTAGTAACGGTTTGGCTTTAATACCTACATAAAAAATCAGCGGTTAAGGTGTAAATCCTCAACCGCTTTTTTTGTTGCTTATCGGTTAGTTTCGATAAAGTATTTTACAAGGTCAGGCAAAATGCCCTGCCGTGATACATCACCGATAAATGATACATCGGTTATCTTTGGCGGTGTCTTGCCGTTGGTGTAAAAGTTCAAAACATCAATAATCTTTAACCGTTCTTTTCTTCCGTCATTGTATGTAATATCAGCCCACACATCACGGAAAAACTCTTTTTCAAGGTCTGTAAGTCTTTTAATTATCGGCTTGTTCATAAGCTATCCTCTCAATTCTGTTCAAAATTCTTTGCACATCGTCAAGGCTGTTCCCACTTATTACACGGATAAAGCTTGCGTTTGGATTTGCTGCAAGCTCGTCAACAGAACATTCCTTTTCCACACCGTCAAAGTTTGCGAGAATGACAAGCCTATCAGGTGAAATTTCTTCAAGCCTTTTCAGCCTTTGAATTATGCTGTTCGTCATCTGCTATTGTTTCCTCTCCGAAAATTTCTCTTTCATACATTGAAATATCTTCAATTTCGATTGTCTCGTCATTTTCCAACATTTCAAGGCGTTTCAATACATCTTTTTTCATTAGTCGCTCACCGTGATATAGATGTTTTCTGCTTCGGAAAAAATCCTGTCTGCCTGTTCATCATATACCTTTGCTATACCGTCCGAAAGTCCTCTATCCTCACGCATAGCCTTTTGCCCCCACATAATAAGAGTGTCAAGATGTTCATTGTACGGTATGCGATAATCTTTATATTGTGTACCGATAGCAAACAGCTCATTGTCCTTTTCTTCCTTGCCTCTTTTATAGGCATAATCTCCGATAATACGGAGCATTGCGGAATTGCCGTTAAAATCGTTTATAAGTGCCTTAATTTCGTCAGGTCGCAAAATACCACTCTTTAACAATTCAACTGTTGCAAGGTCAACCTTTTTTCCTGTTGCTCGGTCATATTCACCGAAAACCGCCTCACATTCAGCCTTGATTTTTTCATATTCAGCATTGGTATTATTGATGAGTTCAGAAAGTTGCTTTTTGATTTCTGCTTTGTTTTTCTGATATGTTTCGGTGTCCTCTTTCTGAAATTGAGGATTTGCCCACCCTCTTTCAATATCACGCTTTCTCAATGCCTCAATTTTATCAAGTCTATCATTCAAGAGGGTATATTCTTCTCTTGCTTTGTTGTATGTATCTCTGATTTTAGTCAAAAATTCTGTTACATTTCTATATTGTGCCATAATTCAAAATCTCCTTATAATTTAATTATTCATACTTTTTTCCAGTTCTTCAATTCTTGAAATTATATCTGCCTGTTCGGTGTACTTCAAGCAATTTTGCAATATCAGGGCAGAGGCATTTAATCGCACCTGAGGAGCGGTGTCCGTATCTTCCATAATGCCCCTGATTGTGTCAACCGCCTTTGTCAATGTAGCCTGTAATGAATTACAAGCCTCATTCAATACAAGTGAACGCCTGCGGTCATATTCTGCCTTGAATGTTTCATCTGCAAGCCTGTTGTAAATTGTGGTACGGCTAACGCCTGAAATTTTCTCTGCCTCTGCTATGCTCCCACAGGATAACAGAGCGGTCAAGATGTGTTCGTCTTTTGGTTTCAATTCCATTCAATCACCCCTTATTGTGTAAACTTTTTCGCTGATATGTAAAAATCTTGTTTGCCGTCTTGTCATATACTCGCAAGCCTGACGGAATAATCTCGATTTTTATTGTTTCGGTGTCAACCGTTGTATAAGGCTCGGAAACGCTTTCAGAACACTTTACATGGACGGAGCGGAAAGAGTATTCCTTATCTGCTACAAGGTCAGAAACAAGCATTATATTGCCCTCTCGTGTGATTGTAACGCTATCACTCTGATATAGTGTTTTCGGCTCGTTGTTGCACCCTGCAAACAACATCAAACACACAGAAACAAGCAACGCAAAAGCAACTTTATTCTTCAACTGTATTCACTCCCTTTTTGAGTTCTCGTATTTCGGCTTTTAGTAGATTGATTTCTTTTCTTTGCTCATTCCATTTATGCTCCCATTGTTTGATTTTATCATTCAAAAGGTCTATGAGCATTTTGTCATAGTCTGTCATCTTTTTCACCTCGCTAACATTTGGATTTGTTTATTATTCAAAAATTTTCGTTTGCGTATATAGTCAACGGCTTCATCATATTCAGGAAAATAATGTCCGTTCCCTGCAAACTGTACGCACCATTCAGCATAATCAGGCGGTGAATAGTCTTGTATTCTTTGCAACCACACTATACAACCCTTATGCGTGCATATTTTCTCTTGTGATAGAATAACCATTGTTTCACCTCTCTGTCGGTTACAGAGGTTACAAGAGTTACGCATTTTTCCATAGAACATATAAACATAAATATATTATTTTATTTTTTTAGATACTCCATAGAAATTACTGTAACCCGTGTAACCTGTAACCGTATATTAAATATGATGGACAAAATTATAATTGCGTTTCGGTAGCACTCTCAATCTTTGAGTTTTGCCGTCAAACTTTCGGATTTCTGCGTTATATCCCATTTTATCAAGCACTTTTCCGATTTGTGCAGAGGAATAGGCTCGGAGTTCATCGGAGTATAACTGCTTAAAATCTGTAACGGTCATATATAACCACTCGATTTTATACCTTGCATTATCGGATTGATTGAGAATGTCCTCAATTTCGTTTTCGCCTTTGAGTTTCTTTTCGTGATTGGCGTTTCTCTCTGCAAGTTGCTTTTGTTCAGCCTGTGTCAATCTAAATCCTTGAATATCATTCAATGCCATTTGCTCGATTTGTTTCCACAACTGCACGGCATTAAAATCACGCAAGCGGTCAAGGTCAATTTTATCAATTCTAACCGTCATAAATCTTCTATTTCCAGTTCGGTCGAGAAGAAATTCATCACTATTACAAGTACCGCAAAGGCTTGTCCTGCGTATCGCTCTGATACTGTCCCTGCCGTATGGACGGCGGTACTCGTCAACGGAATTTGTGATAAACGCTTTCAGGCGTTCAATATCGCTTCTGAATGTGCTTTCGATTTCGCCCATTTCAGCTATCCAACAGGACAGAGCTTTTATATAACTGTCCTTATCTCTAAAATCAATGCAAACGCCCTCTTTGAAAAACTGCGGTTTTAGTGCTAACTTTCGGAAAAGAGAGGTTTTGCCAATTCCTTGTTTACCTGTGATTACAAGAACGCCATCTGCTCCGAATGGCTCTGTTTCATCGTTATGTAACAGGGATATGCTTTGCCATAACCATTTTTTAATGAGTGTACGGCTCAATTCGTCATCATCGGCAATATGTAGAATGGAATACAATTCCGAAAGATAGTCCCTGCCGTCATATTCGTATGAGTTCAGCAATTCAATCACAGGATTGTATCTGTTACGGCTTGCCACTATGTCAAGGTATGCGGATATAATTTGCATATTGCACCGCTTGTAATTGTCCTGTAACTCACTATACAGAATGGCTGATATATTGGAATGCAAACGCTCTTGACTTTCGCCCTGCATACCCTCGATGTCAACAAGCTGTGTAACATCGTTTAACCGTACTGTAACGCCGTTTTCGGTCAGGTAGTCGGATAATACTTCGGGTGTAAATAAATCGCTTGTATCGTCTTTTTGAGGCTCTTTTCTTGGTCTGCCTCTGCCTTTGTAATACTCGCCCCCACATAGAGCAACCGCCTTTGATATTGTTGCTTCTCGATAGTCTGCACGCTCCCATTTTTGACGGTATAAAGCACTACCTCGAAAAGCTGTGTCAATGGCGTTTGTATCGCCTTGTAGATAGAATGCAAGTATATTACAAAGGGCTATGTCTGCGGAGCTTTCATCGTTGTTATACGCCGATATATCGCCCCTGTCATATAAAGCAATAAACTTTGCACCGGTCTTTGATTTCCTTGCTATATCAAGTATATTTTTACTCAATCGTTCACCGCCTTTATACATATACTTTTCTATGAAATATAGGATTTCTTCGGTCTTGTCCTTTATTGTTTCGGTGTCGGATACTCTATCACCTGTAAATGTAAAATATCTGTTTGTTAATCCGCTGAAATAACATTCAAGCCCATTTTTCGGATTTTTTTGATAATACTTTGTATCAAGTTTTTTCGCTCCGTTCTTGTTTGTGGTCTGGGGTATTCTTGACATATCGCACTTGAACAGAATATGAAAACCGTTTCCGCTTGGGCTTCTTTCGATATATGTACCCTCAAACAGTTTCAGTATTTCATCTTGGAGCGGATTTGCCTGTGTGTGTCCGTCTGTTCCGTCAATATCAATTCCGCAAATACCATTTGCAAACACAAAACCAATACCGCTATACTTGGGCTTGGATTTTTCTGATACAGAATAATCACTCCAGGTTGACGGTAAATCGGTCTTTGCTTTACCGCCTGTTTTTGCGTTATATGGTATCTTTGTCGGTCTGCCGTCTTTGTCGGTTTCATAACGCCAACATAACCACACACTTTGAGATTTCAAGTCAGTCAATAACTATCACCGCCCTTTTTTCTTCCTCTAAAAATGCTAAATATTCCTCTTGATGATTTGCTATGTATTCAGCAATATCGGAATAGATAGAGAGAGCAATTTCTCTTGCTTGCTTCTTTGATATTTCAATCATTTTCGCCCTCTCCCTCTGCGAATAGCACCGCCTCATCAATCTGCAAAAACTCCGATATTTTTCTTTTGTATTTCGGATAGAATGGCTTTGTACCATTAAACGCACAATACAAGTCGCTCGGTGTAATTCCTGCGTTGAGAGCAAGCTGTAATTTTGATATGTTCCTTTCCTTTAACACATCTAAAAGTTTCATTGTTATTCACTTTCCAAAAGTAGCTACTCTTTTGTATAGATTTAGATAAGCCTCATCTATGATTTAATTATACAATAGTCAACAGCCTATTGACATTGTAAGTTGGTTATGGTATAATTATTTATAGAGTAACCAACATTTGAGAATGGAGCAATACAATATGGCGATGTTTCAAACAGAAAAGAATTATTATTTGACTGTGATACAGCAACACCCAAAAAGAAAATCAAAAAAAGAGTATTCAATTTCTGTCGGTGAGATTGGAAAAGATGTTAGTTTTGATATAAAAGATAATTTGTTTGGTAATGGGTTTTTGAATGCAGATTTTTCATCTTATGATGAATTTAAAAAATCCTCGTTATATAATGCGTTCTATCCTTTTAGTGAAGAGGATTTTAATTCTGCACAAACTATGCTTGCAAATTTAGGCGACGATTTATCCCTTGATTATTTGGAATGGTTTTTTGAATTTGAAAACATCAGTTTTGTTTCAAGCGTGGGATATGCACGGATAGACCAAAACAGAGATGACGGAAATATCTATTACAACTATAATTTAGGCATAATAGAGGATTTAATAAAATCAGGTGAGGACGAAAATGTATCTCTAAAATCAATATATGATGAGGTAGCTTCAACAAAATTCACTTTAAAATCTTATCAGTTTAAATGTCATAATCTGAACGAATTACTGTGTGCAGAGCTGTATTTTTATCTATCGGAAGGCTTTAAGTTCAAAGTATGTAAACATTGTGGAAGATTGTTTCCTACAAAAAACGGTAATATAGATTATTGCGATAGAAACAGCCCACTTGAAAGATATTCACACCTAAAATGCGTTGAGGCTCAACAACGATTGAGAAAAAATAGCGGTGTCAATCACCCATTAAAAAAGAGATTTAATGTATTATCCTCTACGCTTGATAGGCTCATAGACCAAAAAGGCTTGCCGATTGAAGAAAAGCGAATTTTTCTTGAAACAGCAAAGATAATCAGAAAAACAAAAACAGATGAAGAATATAGTCAATGGCTATTTGAACAGGAATTAAAATATAAACCAAGTGCAAAAAAGGCGGTGTCAAAATGAATGTAGTTATATATGCTCGTTTTTCCTCACACTCACAGAATGAACAAAGTATTGAGGGACAACTTAAAACTTGTTATGAGTTCGCAAACAAACAAGGATATACTGTCATTGCCGAATACATAGACAGAGCTTTATCAGGTACAACGGATAACCGCCCTCAATTCCTTAAAATGATTGAGGATAGCAATAAAAAGCATTTTGACGGCGTTCTCGTTTATCAGTTAGATAGATTTGCTCGTAACCGTTATGATAGTGCAACCTACAAGGCAAAACTAAAAAAGAATGGTGTCAGAGTGTATTCCGCTCGTGAGAATATCACAGATGACGCAAGCGGTATTCTCGTTGAGGGCTTGCTTGAAAGTATGGCTGAATACTATTCCGCTGAATTATCACAAAAAATAAGGCGTGGTATGGATATAAACGCCGAAAAGTGTCTTTGCACAGGCGGTTATCCTGCACTTGGATATAAAATCATTGATAAGCAGTTTTATATTGATGAGGCAACCGCTCCGATAGTTCAACAGATATTTGAGTTATACGCAAGCGGTAAAACCGTTGTTGAAATATGCGATATTCTCAACGCACAGGGTTATAAAACCTCTCGTGGCGTGGCGTTCAATAAAAATTCATTACGGACGATTTTACAAAATAAAAGATATATCGGTATCTACACATATAAGGATAAAGAAATACCTGACGGAATACCTCGTATTATTGATGATGATTTGTTTTATAAGGTCGCTCGAATAATGGAAACAAATAAAAAAGCCCCTGCAAAAGCAAAGGCAAAAGAGGAATATTTACTGACTACAAAATTATTCTGCGGTCATTGTAAAGAAATGATGAGAGGGTACGGCGGTACAGGTAAACTCGGCAAACATTATCATTATTACGCTTGCAACGGCAAAATCAAAAAGGTATGTGATAAAAAGTTAGTCGATAAAGATTATATCGAAAACCTTGTTATTTCTGAATGTCGCAAGCTTTTAACAGATGAGAACATACAAAGGATTGCTCGTGAAGTTGTGGCTCTTTGCGAAAAAGAACAGGATAACTCAAATTATAAACGCTTGCAAAAGCTTTTAAAAGAGAACACACGCAAACAGGGGAATGTCGCAAGTGCTATTGCTGAATGCGGTGAGGAAAGTGTCCGCAAGTTGATGTATGAGCAAGTTGTAAAATTACAGAATGAGAGAGCGGAAATAGAAAAGCAGTTCGCCATTGAAAAAGCAAGTCAAGTGCATTTGACGGTAACTGATATTAAGTTTTTCCTCAAACAATTACAAAAAGGAAAAGCGGACGATATAAGATACAGGAAAACTCTCATCAATGTATTTGTGAATGCTATATACTTGTATGATGATAAAATATCCTTTATTTTCAATAGCGGAGATACGCCGATAACTATTGATGATAAGCTGTTATCGGATATTGAGGCAGACAATAAAGAGTTTGAGTGTTCATTTTTAGAACAGTCCGCTCCACCAGTCCTGAGCGCGGACGGCGCAATATCAATCCGCTCGCGGTGCTCGCTTCGTTTTGTATGGGCTATCGGTTCGTAACCGTCAAGGGGAGTTTGACGGGAGCATATGTATGCACAAGGTTTGCCTCGACGGTCAGAAATCGTCGAGGAAAGCGAATATATGGGACTAATCCGTTATCACTTTGTGGTAGCGGATTCTTAATTTGCATATTCATTCCGGTTGGGGCAACAAACTTACTGTATTATCAAACCAAGTGAGCGTTAGCAAACGGCTCGCATATTGCGCCGTCCGCGCCAGGACAAAAAATCCGCTGTCACACAATGTGATAGCGGATTTTTCTTTCATAAGTATTATGTTTTGGTGTTTTTAGTTTACACTTTGCGACTACCTTTTCAACCATTTAAGGCTTTCCTTGTTTCCCAGCACCAGAATGGTTTCATCCTCCACAAACCTGTGATCAGGACCGGGAAGGGTGTCAAAGGCTTCACCGTTTTTTATGGCAAGTACGTTCAGACCGTATTTCTGACGCACGTTTTTCTCAAGCAGGGTCTTGCCTACCCAGCTTTCGGGAACCGCTACCTCGTAAATTGCGTATTCGTCGTTCAGCTTGAAATAGTCGAAAATTCCTTCAGAGCTGAATTTAACCGCAAAACGCTCTGCCGTTTCCCTTTCGGCATAAACAACCTCGTCCGCTCCGTTGTGAAGCAGGAACTTTTTGTGAATATCCCTGTTGGCTCTGGCAAAAACGTACTTCGCACCCATCTCTTTAAGCAAAGCCGTTGTTTCCAGAGAACTCTGGAAGTTATCGCCTATTGCAACAACGCATATGTCAAAGTTTCTTACGCCAAGCTCCTCCATAAATCTGGGGTCGGTGGCGTCGCCTATCTGAGCGTTTGTTACGTATTTCAGTGCGGCGTCTACCCTGTCCTCTCTGATGTCTACGGCAAGAACCTCGTTTTTGTGTTTTGTCAGCGTTTTAGCCATATGCTTTCCAAAACGTCCTAAACCAATAATCAAAAATGACCTCATATTAATCCTCATTCCTCCGCATCTGCGGAAAATATTAATCAGCCCACCGTGATTTTTTCGGTCGGCAGCTGCGACTTTGAACTCTGTGGCGCATTGCTAAGCGCCATAAGCACCGTAAGTCCGCCGGTTCTGCCTACAAACATCAGCACAACCAGCAGTATGTGAGATACCGTACTCAGCTGCGGCGTCAATCCCAGAGACATTCCCACCGTTCCGATTGCAGAAGAAGTTTCAAAAACTGCCGAAAGCATAGGAATATCTTCAAAAGCACAGATAAACACCGAAACAGCTGCGGTAAGCATAATATACATCATAAATACGCACACGGCGTTGTGAACAATACTGTCTGAAATGCGTCTTTTAAAACACTCAAGGGATTTTCGCTTTTTGAAAACACAGACGATACTCAGAATCAGTACGGCAAAGGTGGTGGTTTTAATACCTCCCGCTGTTGAACCGGGCGAATCGCCTATGAGCATAAGCATACTTATAACCGAAAGTCCCGCTTCGCTGTAAAGGTTAAGATCCACTGCGGAAAATCCCGAGGTTCTTGCCGATGCGGATTGAAACAGCGAGCAAAGCATTTTCTCACCGACACTCAAGCCTTCATAGGCAGCCGAATTGTGCTCAAGAAGCATAATTGCCACTGCGCCGCCAAGACTAAGGATAAGCGATGTGGAAAGCACTATCTTTGTCTGAAGCCTGTAGTGGCGGAAGGAAAGCTTATGCTCCCTTATATCCTCCCACACGAAAAATCCCAGACCTCCCGCAATCATCAGCGCCATAACCGTAACGTTAAACATTATGTCAACGTCTGCGGTTGAAAGCCATGAAATGTTGCCAAAGCTTCCCATAAGGTCTATTCCCGCATTGCAAAAAGACGAAACCGAATGAAAAACGGCAAAGTATATACCCGTTGCTATCCCCAATTGGGGTATAAACCTGACTGATAACAAAACCGCTCCCGCCAGTTCAAAAAACAGCGAGCCGAACAGAATAAATCTTGTCATCTTTACAATTCCGCTCAACTTGGTGGCGTTGACCGATTCAACCATGGTAAACCGCTGCTTCAGACCTATTTTCTGCTTGGTAAGTGTCAGGGCGAATATAGCCAGCGACATAAATCCCACGCCGCCTATCTGTATAAGAATCAGAATTACAATCTGTCCGAACAGCGACCAGTAAGCGTAGGTGTCGTGAATGACAAGCCCCGTAACGCAGGACGCGCTTGCCGCCGTAAAGAGCGCATCTCCAAAAGGAGTAAACACTCTGTCACGGGCGCTTATGGGAAGGGAAAGCAGAAATGTTCCTATCAGAATAATAAATCCATACCCCAAAAACAGAAATTTCGTAAGCGGAACGCTGTGAATAAAGTTTTGTATTTTTGATAACATAATTTCATCCTTTAACAGGAAAAATATTTCACTGCCGTCTATGCTATAGTATTATAGCACCGTTGAATTGAAAAGTCAATTGTCTGTTTATATCAAAAAACGACGATTTTTATTGGTTAAAACAACGGATTTTTTATTGTTGCCACAAATATCAACCGCCATAGCCTGTTTTATTGTGTTATATGCATAAAACGTTGCTGTAAAACCGATAAATCGTTGACAAAGGTTTTATAATGTAATATCATAGTACATACAAGGAAAAATTAAGGTAAATAAAATGTGTGCTTATAAACTGTCACGCAGCTTGAGAATATATCTGCCGCAGGCGGGGCGGTAGCGTACGCATATAAAAATTGATTTTACAGAGTATTAACCGCTTCAAATTGACAAAATTATTATAGGATGATATAATTTAAAGGTTAAATATTTTTTATGTCGACGCCTGCGGCGCAATCAGATACAGTCAAAAAGAAAAGGTGGATAGCCGATGAATCCGAAACCAACGCCCGATATACCGTTATACAGCGTGCTTATGTCCGTTTATTCGGGAGAAAAGCCGGAGTATTTAAAGGAATGTCTTGAAAGCATGTACGCTCAGACTGTGCCGCCCGACGATTTTGTGCTGGTGTGCGACGGATGCCTTAACGAAGGGCTTGATATGGTGATAAGCGAGTTTGAAAAAAGGTATCCGGAATCCTTTCATGCGGTCAGGCTTGAAAAAAAGTCGGGGGTGGGAGCTTGCGCCAACATTGGTATCGATGCCTGCCGCAACGAGTATATAGTAAAGATGGACTCAGACGACATCGCCTTGCCCGAGAGGTGCGCAAAACAGCTTTCGCTTATGAAAGACAAGCCAAACCTTGATATGTGCGGAGCGTATATAAGGGAATTTGATACCGATACGGGCGAGATGATAACGGTAAAGAAAACTCCCGTTACAAACGAGGAGATACGCAAGTATGCAAAGCGGAGAAATCCCTTTAATAACCCGACGCTGGTGTTTAAAAAATCATTCGCCAAAAAAATAGGCGGCTACGACACGGTGAATCGCTGCGAGGATTACGACTTTGTGGTAAGAATGCTGCAAAACGGCGCAGTGGGTGAAAATATTCCCGAGGTGCTGGTAAACTATCGGGTTTCAAAGAGCAATTACCGACGCCGACGCAACTGGAACAATACCAAGTCGTTTATCGGCGTAAGGTGGAGGATTTTCCGCTCGGGATATTCGGGACTGATTGACTTTATCCTGCCCTGCGCAATGCAGCTTATAATATTTATTCTCCCCGAAAGCCTTACGGGGAAAATATACAAGAAGTTTCTGAGGTAGCCAATGGAAAGCACAAAACAAATTTTAAGACAGTATATAAAAACCCTGCTGCAAAATACATTGCTGCCCCTTTGCTATCTGTGGGGCAAGCGCAGACCGGTAGACAAAAAGCTTGTGCTGCTTGCCGACAGCAATACTTTTGATATACCCGAAAGCATGACGCTTATACGCAGAGAGCTGATACGACGGGGCTACAGGGTGGAGGAGCATTTTTGCGACTTTTCCTCGGCAGGCATGATAGCTTCCCTAAAATATATGATGGGGTTTATGGTGCGGTATGCCCGGGCGGAAGCGGTTTTTGTGTGCAATTATTTTGTGCCGTGCACCGCCTGCAAAAAGCGCAGTGAAACAACGGTAGTACAGCTGTGGCATTCCTGCGGAGCGCTTAAAAAGTTCGGATATGACGCTCCCGACGATATATCCTCTCATTTCAAAGGCAGCGTTACAAGAAATTTTGATTACTACACTGTAAGCAGCCCCTACTGCGTCGGCGTGTTTGAATCGGCTTTCAGGCTTGAAAAGGGCAAGGCGGTTGCTATCGGCATAAGCCGTACAGACCAGCTGTTTGACAAGAACTTCGCCGAAAAATGCAGGACTGAATTTTATGAGAAATACCCTGAGTACAAGGGCAAAAAGCTGCTGCTTTACGCCCCTACCTTCAGAGGAAATGCCGGAAACGCCTACAGCTGCGGCGAGGATGCGATTTTAAGACTCGAGAAAAAGCTGGGCGATGAATGGGCAATACTTATAAAAATGCACCCAAGGGTAAAAAGCCGCCTTACCAACTGCGATATTTCCACAAACAGGCTTTTTCCTGTTGTAGATATGCTTATAAGCGATTATTCGTCGCTGATATTTGAATATTCTCTTTTCAGAAAGCCCATGATTCTTTGGGCGCCCGATCTGGAGGAATACACACAAAAACGTGATTTTTATCTTGATATAAAAACCGACGTCCCCTGTCCTCTGATAACGGAGGAAAGGGAGCTTTATAATGCGGTTATAAATGAAATTCAAAACTTTAACGGTGAAAAATACGATAGCTTTATAAATAAGTATATGTCCGCCTGCGACGGTAATTCCACTTTGCGAACGGCGGATCTGCTGAAGCGCAAAGGAGCTGAGAAAGATTAGTAAGAATAAATTTGATTTTTTCGGACTGAAAACAATTCTTGACGAGCATAAGGGTCAGCGGAAGCAGATTGTAATGCTGTCCATAAACGAGCTTAAAAAGAAATACAAGGGAGCGGTGCTGGGACCGCTGTGGGCGCTTATAAAGCCCTCGTTCACCCTGTTTATACTGTGGTTTGCCTTTGCCGTAGGTCTCAGGGGCTCGGGATATGTAAACGGCTATCCCAGGTTTATTTTTATGCTTACGGGATATGTGCCGTGGTTTTTCATAAGCGAAAACATTATCGGCGGTGCGCGCTCCATCAGGCAGAACAAGCAGTTTGTCACAAAGCTGTCTTTTCCCGTTTCAAACATAATGACCTTCACATCCCTTTCGACGCTGTACATTCATTTTCTGCTGTGCGTCATAATGTATATTATTCTGCTGTGCTTCGGGTATGGTCCGTCGCTTTACAATTTGCAGTATTTTTATTATATGCCACTTATGTTTGTGTTCTTTCTGGTGCTATCATGGGCGACTGCTCCACTCAGCGCATTCAGCAGGGATTTTGAAAACCTTATCAATTCCATCATAAACGGATTGTTCTGGCTTTCAGGAATCTTCTGGAACACCTACGACATGGACAAGCCGTGGCTTAAAACGCTTATGTATTTTAATCCTATAAATTACTTTGTAAACGGCTACCGAAAATGCTTTTTATATGAGGAATTTATTTTCGACAGCAATTACACCGCCGAAACGGTTATATTCTACGTTGAGCTGATAGGTATTATCATTATCGGCTCCCACTACTACAAAAAGCTCAGAAAAATTCTGCCTGATATTCTGTAAAAGGGAGATCTGAATGGAACAGCCAATTATTGAATTTAAAAATGTATATAAAGAATACTTGCTTTTTAAAAACGAAAAGGCAAGATTCAAAGCGATATTTACAAACAATCGTGGAGTCAAGCGTCACAAGGCGCTTAACGGAGTAAGCTTTAAGATATATCCCGGTGAAGCCGTAGGCATTATAGGCAAGAACGGCGCAGGAAAATCCACCATTCTGAAAATGATAACGGGCGTAAGCTTCCCAAACAGCGGCGAGATAATCGTAAGGGGAAAGGTTGCCGCTCTGCTTGAGCTTACGGCGGGGTTTTCGCCCGATATGACGGGTATGGAGAATATCTATCTCAAAGGCTATCTTTTAGGGCTTAACGATCGTGAAATATCGAAGCTGGAGAAAGACATAGTTGAGTTTGCCGACCTGGGAGAATACACTGACCAGCCGGTAAGAACCTACTCCAGCGGTATGAAGATGCGCCTTGGGTTTGCCATAAACATAAACATCAAGCCTGACATTCTGGTAATAGACGAAGCCCTCAGCGTAGGAGATTCTGACTTTAAGCGCAAGTGCAAGAACAAGGTTAAGGAGCTTATAAAGTCAGGGGTTACAGTGCTTTTCGTTTCCCACTCGATGGACATGATAAGAGACACCTGCAGTCGTGCTATATATCTCAAGGACGGCGTTGTGCAGTTTGACGGAGCGGTGGACGATGCGTTTGAGGTTTACAGCGCAGGAACAGGCGAGGTTGTTACAATGAACCCCAGAAAGCCGGCAGGCTTTAAAGTAAAGGAAAAAACCGAAACCGACGTTACGCTTATGTGGAAAGAGGTAAACGGTGCGGCGTTTTACCGCATATACAAATACAGCAACGCCACTGCGCAATACGAGCTGCAAGCCGAGGTGTCCGAATGCGAGGAATACTGCGTATCGGGTCTGACGGAGGGTGCAAGATTCAGGTTTAAAATGTGCTCTGTGAGAAAGGTAGAGGACAGGGAATATGTTTCTCCTTTTACCGCCGTTCTTTCCGTCGCTACCGAGGGAGCGGAGTATTACGACCGCTGTGATTATGACGGCGATTCCGTTGCAGAAGCTCTAAGGTCGATAGGCGTCGATTCGGACGATACACTGCTTGCAAGAATTGCCGAGGTCAACGCCATAGGCAATTACAAGGCAAGCGGTATTCAGAAGCTTAAAATGCTTGAGCTTTTGAAAAGTGGAAAGCTTATGATACCACACGAGCCGTCGCCTGAAGATTTTTAGCCGCACACAGCGTCGGTATGGTTTTTGTGTACAATTGTACTGCAAGCCGCCGACGCTGTGTTTTTGTTAAACTTATTTTACAATTAACGAATTTATAACGCAATACCCCCTTGACACGGGGGGCAAAATTGTGTATAATATTTTAGTGGAATCGGGGTGTGGCGCAGATTGGTAGCGCGCTACCTTGGGGTGGTAGAGGCCGTGGGTTCAAGTCCCGTCACTCCGACCATTATTGGACTAATACAGTCAAAAAAGCTCCTGCATTCCTTACGGGATGCAGGAGTCTGTATTTACCACAGAAAAATGCCCCCATAGTTAAATGGATATAACAAGCCCCTCCTAAGGGCTAGTTGTAGGTTCGATTCCTACTGGGGGTGCCAGGTCCTGAGCGCGGACGGCGGTGCTAGCCCGCACGGGGCAATATCGATCCGCTCGCCTTGCTCGCTTCGTTTTGTTTGGGCTATCGGTTCGTAACCGTCAAGGGTAGTTTGTCCGAGCATCGGTTTTAAACAAAGTTTGATGAGAACATAACTGTTTAGATTAGTTCGACGGGAACATAAGCAACCAACAAGCCGATTAAACCAATGCAAATAATCCGTTACTGCTTTTAACAGTAGCGGATTTTTGTTTTAACACTTATTCTGATTGCGGCAACAAACTTACCCACTTATCAAACCAAGTGAGCGTCAGCGAACGGGTCGCGTGTTGCCCCGTCTGGGCTAAGACCGCCGTCCGCGCTCAGGACCTCGCTTCGTTTTGTGGAGGCTATCGGTTCGTAGCCGTCAAGGGAAGTTTGTCTGAGCATCGGTTTTTGACAGGGTTGTATCTCACAAACTACGTAGCAAACCTATGCCCTAATTAAAACTTACCTAGCGGGGACAAACTCTGTTCACCCACAAAACCGGAGCGAACGCCAGTGAGCGTAACGATGTTAAAAAAGCCCTCACAAACTCTGTAGCAAACTTCCGACCTAATCAAAACCTACCTCAGCGGGGACAAACTGATAGCAACCACAAAATTGGAGCGAGCGATTAGCGAGCGTAACGAAGTTAAAAAAAGGCTATCAAAATTGATAGCCTTTTTCTTGCTTCTAGCCTCTAATTTCTAGCTTCTAGCTGGTGACCCGTACGGGAATCGAACCCATGATTCCGCCGTGAAAGGGCGGTGTCTTAACCGCTTGACCAACGGGCCGTTTATGGTAGCGGTAACTGGATTTGAACCAGTGACACCCTGGGTATGAACCAAGTGCTCTAGCCAACTGAGCTATACCGCCAAGCCATTGTCCTCATAGCGACTTATTTATTATACACTACAAAAATCTCTTTGTCAACACTTTTTTTCGAAAAAACTTTGATTTTGGCTTTTTTGTTTACTTGGCACAATTTCGCAGCCTGTGAATTAGTATTTATTGTGGGCTGATACAATATAAAATGCCCGTATGTCAGAAATTTATGCATTTTAGCACTCGAAAGCTGAGAGTGCTAATTTTCATCTAATTTTCACAAAGCCTTAACACCATGAACATACAGCGGGACTATCATATAATTGTCGAAAGGAAGAGTGATACCGATGTACAGAGTATAGCTTGAACGACAAAAAGACAAAATAAAAAAACAAAACGAACAATTTACAAGGAGGAATTTATATGTTTGGACTTACACCGTTTGAAAGAAAGAGCTTTGATCTGTTTGATGCATTTCATGATTTTGAAAAGGACTTCTTCACCGGTAACCTGCCGATGAATTCCTGCAAAACAGATATCAGGGACGATGGAGATAAATACGTAATGGAAGCTGAGCTTCCGGGATTTGAGAAAGAAGATATCAAGCTTGATATCAACGGAAATTATCTGGTTTTGTCGGCAGAGCATAAAACCGAATCTGAGGATAAGAAAAAGGATGGCAACTACATCCGCCGTGAGCGCAGCTACGGCTCGTATCAGAGAAGCTTTGATGTTTCAGCCGTAAAGACCGATAAGATTTCAGCAGAATATAAAAACGGCGTTCTCACCGTGGTTCTGCCCAAGAAAACGGAAACTGCTCCCGAAACTAAGCGTCTGGAGATTAAATAAATTGAATATCAGCCTCCGTGCCTTCCGGTGCGGAGGCTTTTTCTTTAGGGTAAAAAGCAATGTAAAATAACAGCCTGACGGTTTTTACCCTTGCCTTGTGAGGTATTGACTAAAGTGAAACGTTTACCGTCGGGCGTTTTTTGTTTAAAAGAGAAAACTTTTCGGAAATCGGTTTAAAATCTTTGAGTTTATTAATATGTTATGATACAATATAATAAGAAAGCTTTGCTGGAAAAATTATTGGAAGCATAAAAGGGAGGACTGTTTTAATGAATATTGCTGTCGCACAGTCGGGAGGACCTACCTGTGCCATAAACGCATCGCTGGTGGGAGTTTTCAAGCAGACGCTTAAAACCCCGGAGATAGATGCGGTTTTCGGCTCGATAAACGGTATAGAGGGAATTATAAACGACGAGCTGGTGGATTTAAAGCTGGTGATTAAGTCAAATGAGGATATGGAGCTTTTAAGACAAACCCCCTCTACAGTTTTAGGTTCCTGTCGTTTTAAGCTGCCGGAAGTCAGCAGCGATGCTTTGGTTTATGAAAAGATTCTCACCTGTTTTGAAAAACACCGTATCGAAGCGTTTTTCTATATCGGCGGCAACGATTCTATGGATACGGTTATGAAGCTGTCAGCATATCTGAAAGAAAAAGGCTCGTCGGTCAAGGTGATAGGCATACCCAAAACCATCGACAACGACCTGCCTGTAACAGACCACACGCCCGGGTTCGGCTCGGCGGCAAAATATGTTGCGGCAACAATTCAGGAAATTATCCGTGACAGCTCGGTTTATTCTATTGAATCGGTAACTATTGTGGAGATAATGGGGCGCCATGCAGGGTGGCTTACCGCTTCCACCTGCGTTTTAAGAGCCAACGGAGAAATTGCCCCCCACCTTATATATCTTCCCGAGCGTGAATTTTCCGTGGAAAGCTTTGTTGAGGACGTAAGAGCTATGCAGGCAAAGCATAAAGCGGTGGTTGTTGCCGTTTCGGAGGGAGTGGAGATTTCCGAAAAAGACGGGGATTTCCGCTCGGGAGTTGTGGACAGCTTCGGACATAAGTATCTTTCGGGAATAGGCAAGGCGCTTGAGCAGATACTAAGGGAGCGAATCGGCTGCAAGGTGCGCTCAATTGAGCTTAATGTAATGCAGAGGTGTTCATCTCATATATGCTCAAAGACGGATATAGATGAAGCTGAGGAAATCGGCTCAAGGGGAGTGCTTGCCGCACTTAACGGAGAAACAGGCAAAACCATGGTGTTCAAGAGGATTTCTGATATTCCTTATGTGGTTACGATTGAATCCACCGACGCCGCAAATGTGGCAAACCAAGAAAAATTTTTTCCCGATAAGTGGATAAATAAGCAAGGCAATAACGTGAAGGATTCGGCAATATCATACTTTCTGCCGCTTATACAGGGGGACGTTAAAATCGCAATGCGAAACGGTATGCCGCTGCATTTTAAGCTGTGAAGCTGACAGGTTGAAGAATAACAAAAAGCCGTGCGGCCTTCTTGGGAAGGTGCATGGCTTTTGCTTAATATATTGGTGGGTAAACGGCATGGCCTGGGGCTGTGCCGCTTTTTGTTTTGTTTAGATATTTCGGCTTTTCGATGTAAGCCGCTGTTTTAAGCAATAACTTTATTCCGCCGCCCCTTTGCGATGTCCCACCACCCAGTTGACAACGTCGGATTCGTCAAACACTACATTGCCACCGCCGTGATAGTTGTCGTAGATGCCCCGTTCTGCAAACCAATCGTTATCGGGGGTCATGATTTGCAGGACAGAGTCTATCTCGTCGTCATTCCAACCCGCTTCCGTATAGGCGTCATGCAGGTTATCGTAAGCGCTGCGGGCACGTTCCGAGCCGTAATATTCATCGTTTTCCGCCATAAAGATATAAACCGCTACTCCGTTTTCCGCAATAGGCGTATAATCTCCGTCCCATTGGGAAGCACCGTGGAGATATGCCGCATACAAATCGGGACGCATTGATACCGCCCGGGACATCGTTTCTCCGCCGGCAGAGTAGCCGGCCCCATAAATACGACTTTCATCTACGGAAAAATTGTTGACAAAGTATTCTGTCAGCTCTATTGCCTGTCGGGCGGAAGCTTCCTGCCAGTCGGTCAGCTGGGCTGAAACCACAATCATATCCTCTTCAAGCTCCGTCCAGCATAAAAAACCGCTCCAGCTGAGATTTGAACCTGACGAATCCTCGCCGAACCACATCATATCATACCCCGGCATTGTCATCATTAAGGGATACTCCCGACTTTCATCGTACCCTGGCGGGAGATAATAGCTGTAGTGAACAGTTCCCGTTTCGCCCAACAGAATCTGCTCGGGGATAATTCCCGTTTGCAAAGTTTCGGCATTTTCGGACTGCCCTGCGCTTTCCTCCCCGGCGGAGCTGCTGTAGTAAGAGTCAGAAGCGGCTGATTCTTGGGCAGATGTTTCACTACAGCCTGTAAGACAGGTGAAAATCAGCATGGCGCAAGCGGTTAATGGAAACGCCATTCTTTTTAGTTTCACATAAAGCCCCCTTAAACCACTCTGCTTTTACCCATGTTGGTAAGCATTTCTACCGTGGCGGGGTCGTAGTGGTCGAAAAACAGGCTCTTTCCCTCGTCCAGCTTGCTGATTGCCTCCATGTCGTCTTCACTTAAAGTAAAGTCAAATACATCAAAATTCTGTGCCATACGGTCTTTGTGGGTAGATTTGGGGATTACAGCAACGTCAGACTGAATAAGAAAACGAAGCGCAGTCTGAGCTGCGGTTTTGCCGTATTTTGCTCCTATCTTAACCAGCAGGGGATTAGTAAAGCAGCTTTTTTTGCCCTCGGCAAAGGGGCCCCACGCTTCATGCTGTACTTGGTATTTTTTCATATATTCGTGGGCAGTTTTCTGTTGCTGAAATACATGGGTTTCCACCTGATTTACCATAGGTGGGATTTCCGCAAATTGACACAGGTCGATAAGGCGGTCGGGATAGAAGTTTGAAACGCCGATAGCCCGCAGCTTTCCCGCCATGTACGCTTCTTCCATAGCCCGGTATGCGCCGTAGTAGTCGCCAAAGGGCTGATGAATCAGCATCAGGTCAATGTAATCTGTGTTGAGATTTTTTAAGGATTTATCGATTGATTCCTTTGCCTTTTGGTAGCCTGCGTTGGACATCCAGATCTTTGTGGTTAAGAATAATTCCTCACGGGGTACGCCGCATTTTGTCACAGCATTTCCCACCGCATTCTCGTTTCCGTAGGATTGGGCGGTATCAATCAAGCGATAGCCCACTGAAATAGCGTCAAGCACACAGCGTTCACATTCTTCGTTTGTCACCTGAAAAACGCCGTAGCCAAGCATAGGCATTTTTACTCCGTTGTTCAGCGTTGCATATTCCATATGTCATTCTTCCTTTCCGATTTTATTGTTTGTTTT
Source organism: uncultured Ruminococcus sp. (assembly GCA_944388405.1). Taxonomy (GTDB): domain Bacteria; phylum Bacillota; class Clostridia; order Oscillospirales; family Ruminococcaceae; genus FB2012. Next base: position 134,582 of record CALXIQ010000004.1, read on the forward strand.
GAAGCCGTGCAAAACCCGACTGCCTGCTTATGCTTTGTCATGCACGGATTTTACTAAGCCGATTCTTTGGTGCTTTTGGGGCATTATTGCGTAGCTTCTTTTCTTTTGGAAAATGCTGTACCGCCAAACACAGCCGACATTTCCATTTTGTCAAGGGCTTCATCAATAGCCTTTACTTCGTCGGCGGACAGCTTAACTTCGGCAGCTCCAGCGTTTTCCGACATCCGTTCCGCTTTTCGTGTGCCGGGAATGGGAACTATCCACGGTTTCTTACAAAGCATCCACGCCAGCGAAATCTGCGCCGCGGTTGCATTTTTTTGCTGCGCAAGCTCGGCAAGCAGCTTTAGAAGAGCGGCGTTTTGCTCCACCGCCTCATCGGTAAACTGGGGCATGGCGGCTCTGTAATCGCTTTTGGGGTCAAAATGCTGCCCCTTGCCGTACTTTCCGGTGAGAAAACCGTTTGCCATAGGGGAGAACGCCACAAATCCGATATTAAGCTCTTCCAGCACAGGAAACAGACTTTCATAATGGCGTGCCATCATGGAATAACGGTTCTGCACCGCCGTAACGGGACATACCCTATTGGCACGACGAAGATAATCCTCGTTTGCTTCGGAAATTCCCCAATGAGTAATCTTGCCTTCCTTTATCAGGTCGTTCATAACTCCTGCCACCTCCTCCGGCTCAACGGCAGGGTCTATGCGGTGCTGGAAGTACAGGTCGATGTGGTCGGTGTTAAGCCGTTTTAAAGAGCCTTCCACCGATTTGCGGATTGTTTCCGCCCTTGAATCGGGAATCAGCGGTATTGGAACTTTTTTGCTTTCAAAGTCAAACCTCAGACCAAATTTAGTTGCGATTACAACCTTGTCTCTTATGGGAGCCAGCGCTTTTCCCACCAGTGATTCATTGATATGAGGGTCCTGCGGAGTGCCGTAAACTTCCGCCGTATCGAAAAAGGTATATCCCATATCTGCCGCTTGACGCAGCAGGCTGACGGTTTCATTCTCATCCGTCGGCGCACCATAAGCGTGGGAAAATCCCATACAGCCAAGACCGACAGCTGAAACGGTCAGGTCTTTTCCTAAAATTCTTGTTTCCATTTTATTTACCTCTCTTTTTTGTTTATCTATATTATAATTCCACACAGGGAATAACGGAAGTCTTTGTTTGTTATGCAGTTAAAACTCAAAGGTTATCAGGCGGTTTTGTTACCTGCGCTGAGGGTTTTGAAAGTATGAAAATACATTCCCAGGGAAACGGGAAGCATAATTATTTCTACTGCAAGCTGCGTCCAGATCATGCCGTATAGCCCGAAAATCAGATTCATCACAATAAGCAGAGGAATGTTAAGCAGCCCCTGACGGCAGGAGGTGAGAATTGCTGACTGCACGCCTTTTCCCATTGCCTGCAGAGTGTAACTTATCAAAAAGTTGACGCCGGTCAGCGGCACCGCAAGGCAGGCAATCCGCAAAAAAGACGCACCCAGCGAGGCGGTCATAGCTTCGGGGATAAACAAATGTAAAATCTGCGGCGCAAAGGCGGCAAAGCAGCCCACAAAGCAGGCTGAAACAACCAGCGCAACCTTCCAGGAAAATGTTGATACCTTTCGCATGCGTTCATAATCCCCCGAAGCGAAATTGTATCCTACCAGCGGCATAAATCCCTGACACAGTCCCATTGAAACGTTAAGCGGGAATTGGTCAATGCGCTTGACCACGCCGTAAGCCGCCACAGGAATATCTCCGTAACCCGAAGCCAGATGAACCATCACCATATTTGAAGCGTTGCCCAGAGTTGTCGCCAGAGCCGACGCCAGTCCCACTGAAAAAACAGGTCGGGCAAAGCGGAAAGTAAAATACCGAGGGTTAAGTGAAACCGCCGTTTTTCCTTGCAGCTTAAGATACCGTGTCAGGAAAAACACAACGGAGGCTACGTTTGAAAGGGCGGTGGCAATGGCGGCTCCCGCTACATTCAGCTGAAACACAAAGATGAAAATAGGATCCAGAATCACATTGAGAATACCGCCGAACATCATGCCTGCGCCTGCCTGTTTTGCGTGCCCCTCGCTGCGCAGCAGATGACCTAACGCCATGCTTAGCATGGTAGGCACTCCGCCCAGCGTCACCACCCACAGAAGATAGTCCTGAGCATAGCCGTAGGTGTCGGGACTTGCTCCGAGAAAGGTCAGCAGCGGAACACGGGCAAACCATGTTCCCAGAGAAAAGAGCAGCGTAACGACAGCTCCGCCCCAGATGCTAAAGGTGGCTACATAGCGTATGTCTTTGTGGTTTTGCGCTCCCAGCATTCGGGAGATAAGGCTGCTGCCGCCCAGACCGAACAGGTTCCCCAGAGCGGTCAGCAGGTTAAACCAAGGAGATACCAGCGAAACGGCTGCAACCATCAGGGGATTGCCTATCTGTCCCACGAAAAAGGTGTCCGCCAGACTGTAGATCATGGTTACGACCTGACTAATAATGGTGGGAATCGCCAGAGTTGCCACAGCTTTAGGCACAGGCATTTTTTCAAACAGGTATTTTTCTGCATCTTCATCCATTGCTTAAGTCGCTTCCTTTTAGAAAATAAGTTACCCGTCAGGACAGATTCAAGCTGTCAATCCATTCGCTGACGTCAGCTTCGTCTACTCCTGAGCGGAATCTCATGCCTTCCTGCCAGTCGCCGGAGCCCGCCAGCTCTGCCAGGAGCTCGCCGCTTTCACCCAGTCCCGAGCTGGAAGAAGTGCAGAATGGGATTACTGTCTTACCTGTGAAATCATTGGCTTCAACAAAGCCGTCTACCGGCCAGGCGGCGATGCCCCACCAGATAGGATAGCCGATAAACACGGTGTCGTAGCTGCCCCAGTTGTCGACGGTGTCGGCAGTCAGCTCAATGTTGCGCAGCGATTCGTCATCATGCTCCAGGTTTACACGGCTGCCCTCAACCGTCCAGTCCAAATCCTCATCGGTATAGGCTTCCACCGGTTGAAGTTCAAACAAATCTCCATCGGTGAGCTCGGCGATGTACTGAGCGACCTGTTCTGTATTTCCCGTGGCTGAGAAATAAACAACCAGGGTGCTTGCCGATGAATCCTCGGTCTCCTCACTGCTTTCCTCTTGTGGTGCAGAAGTTTCCTCAGCTTGGGAGGTTTCAGCTGCCTGAGAGGTTTCTGCGTTTTCTCCGTCTCCCGATTGCGCGGCGGAGGAGGTTTCTGACGAATCGGCTGAGTTACCGCACGCCGCCAGTCCCAGAACCATTGTAAGACTACAGAATAATGCGATTAATTTTTTCATGATAATTCTCCTTTCAAATAAAACAGCAGATTGCAACCTACAGAAAATGTTCTGTATTTGATTTGTATATCCGTTTTGAGTCTGCCTCTCTTTACACTTTATATTATAAACGAAAAAAGACCTCCGAAGAAGTCTTTATTTGTTATTTAGTTAAAACCCAAAGGTTAATAGTAACAGACTATTGCGTAATCGCTTTTTTCACCGCATTTAAAAACTGCTTTACCGTCGGCGACGGCTGCGGAGAGTGGAGCAGTCCGTAGGGTATGGTGTAATTCCAATCTACAGGCAGTATTTTAAGCAACGGGTGAACATACTGCCATTTGGGAACAGCCATAAGAACGCAGTTGTTGTTTTCACACTGATTAAACGCTTCAGTGCTGTAAAAATCAAAATCCACAATATGAATCCGGGGATGGTTTTTCCACAGGTCATCCCGCAGCATGTCCACATAACGGCTCCATTCACGTTTCATAAGCATCAGATTTTCCCCGTACAGGTCGCAAACGGTCAGACAGTCCTTTTTAGCCAGCCGGTGATGAACCGAAACTGCGCAGCAAATCGGCTCTCTTGAAAGCTCCAGCCCTGCGCATTGACGCAGGTTCAGCATGGTTTCATCAAAAATCCCCGCTACCACATCTATGTTCTGCCCCAGATGGGCAAGGATTTCTCTTGCATTTTCGGGGGTGTTGTCATAGGGAATCAACTGGAATTTAACATTGGGGCAAATGTCATGAATCCTTGGCCACAAGTCCACCAGCACCTGAGCGGGCGTCATGGGGGAAGTGCCTATGCGGATAAGATTATCGCTTTCCTGCATTGCGTTGCGAGCCCTCGTCACCGAGTCCTTGCAGTATTGGATTATGTATTTAACATCCTGATAGAGAGATTGCCCCGCTTTTGTAAGCTGCAAGCCGCGATGAGTGCGGACAAAAAGCCGCAGATTCAGACTGCCTTCCAGCAGATTGATTTGCTTTATTACAGCGGGAGGGGAGATATAAAGCTTTTCCGCCGCCTTGTTAAAGCTGCCGCACTCGGCGACGCACAGGAAAGTTTCCAATTGAGGACTGTACATAATTCAGCCGCTCCTTTCTTTTGACCCTTTAAGAAAATGCCAAACTTTATCCGGCTGTTTTTATTATATTCCCATATTCACAGTCTTTCAAGAGGTTTTTGTGAATTTGCACTGCGCCCCTGTATATGGGATTGGCTTTTTGCTAAGCTTTCCGGCATCTTAAAAGCGGTTTTGCGGCGGAATTTTTGTACTATTTGCTGATTATCTTTATTCATAATTGAAGATAGGGAATATTATGGTGAAAAAGATGGCGTTTGATTGTGCAAAATGTACGAAAATAAGCAACAAACATTGTGCAAAAATTTCTGACAAAAATTTAGAAAAACTATAGTAATTTTTGATATAATCTGCTATAATAGAATTGTTACCGTATGATAGGCTTGTCGTGCCATGACGGCTGTATGGGATTGTCAGGATGCCATAAAAATACGGAATTCAAAAATTTTTTGGAGGTAGATACCAATGAGCAAAAAGTGGGTATATCTGTTCTCAGAGGGCGACGCCGGTATGAGAGAGCTTCTTGGCGGTAAGGGCGCAAACCTTGCTGAAATGACAAAGCTCGGACTTCCTGTTCCACAGGGATTTACAATTACAACAGAGGCTTGTACTCAGTATTATGAGGACGGCAGACAGATCAGTGAAGAAATTCAGGATCAGATTAATGAGTATATCGGCAAGATGGAGGAAATCACCGGCAAGAAGTTCGGCGATAAGGAAAATCCTCTTCTCGTATCCGTTCGTTCGGGCGCAAGAGCTTCAATGCCCGGTATGATGGACACAATTCTCAACCTTGGTCTTAATGAAGAGGTTGTTGAGGTAATCGCAGAGAGATCCAATAATCCTCGTTGGGCATGGGATTGCTATAGAAGATTTATCCAGATGTATTCCGACGTAGTTATGGAAGTCGGCAAGAAGTACTTTGAAGAGCTTATCGACGAGATGAAGGAAAAGAAGGGCGTTACACAGGACGTTGAGCTTACCGCTGAGGATCTTAAGGAGCTTGCTTCACAGTTCAAGGCTGAGTACAAGGCTAAGATCGGCGAGGACTTCCCATCAGATCCTAAGGTTCAGCTTATGGGCGCTATCAAGGCTGTATTCCGTTCATGGGACAACCCCAGAGCTAATGTTTACAGACGTGACAACGATATTCCTTATTCATGGGGTACTGCCGTTAACGTTCAGTCCATGGCTTTCGGTAACATGGGCGACGACTGCGGTACAGGCGTTGCGTTTACTCGTGACCCCGCTACAGGTGAAAAGGGTCTGTTTGGTGAGTTCCTGACCAATGCTCAGGGCGAGGACGTTGTTGCAGGCGTTCGTACTCCTATGCACATCTCCGAGATGGAGCAGAAGTTCCCTGAGGCTTTCGCACAGTTCAAGGACGTTTGCCAGAAGCTGGAGAGCCACTACAGAGATATGCAGGATATGGAGTTTACAGTTGAGCACGGTAAGCTTTATATGCTTCAGACAAGAAATGGTAAGAGAACCGCTCAGGCTGCTCTTAAGATTGCTTGCGACCTGGTTGACGAGGGTATGAGAACCGAAAAAGAAGCGGTTGCTATGATCGACCCAAGAAACCTTGACACACTGCTTCACCCACAGTTTGACGCTAAGGCTCTTAAGGCTGCTACACCTATGGGTAAGGGACTTGGCGCTTCTCCCGGAGCTGCTTGCGGTAAGATCGTATTTACTGCTGAGGACGCTGAGGCTTGGAACGCCAAGGGCGAAAAGGTTGTTCTTGTAAGACTTGAAACTTCACCTGAGGACATTACAGGTATGAAGGCTTCACAGGGTATTCTTACAGTTCGCGGCGGTATGACTTCTCACGCAGCTGTTGTTGCCCGTGGTATGGGTACATGCTGTGTATCGGGATGCTCCGAAATCGTTATGGACGAGGAGAACAAGAAGTTTACACTTGGCGGCAAGGAATTCCATGAGGGCGATTACATCTCAATCGACGGTTCTACAGGTAACATCTACGACGGAATCATTCCTACTGTAGACGCTACAATTGCAGGCGAGTTCGGAAGAATCATGTCATGGGCTGACAAGTACAGAAGACTTAAGGTAAGAACTAATGCAGATACTCCTGCCGACGCTAAGAAGGCAAGAGAGCTGGGCGCTGAGGGTATCGGTCTTTGCCGTACCGAGCACATGTTCTTTGAGGCTGACAGAATTGCTGCTTTCAGAGAGATGATTTGCTCTGATACAGTTGAAGAGAGAGAAGCTGCTCTGGCTAAGATTGAACCTATGCAGCAGGGCGACTTTGAGGCTCTTTATGAGGCTCTTGAAGGAAATCCTGTTACAATCAGATTCCTTGACCCGCCGCTTCATGAGTTCGTTCCTACAGAAGAAGCTGACATCAAGGCTCTGGCTGACGCACAGGGCAAGAGCGTTGAGGATATCAAGGCTATCATTGCTTCGCTCCACGAGTTCAACCCGATGATGGGTCACAGAGGCTGCCGTCTTGCAGTAACATATCCTGAGATTGCTAAGATGCAGACAAGAGCTGTTATTAAGGCTGCTATCAACGTTAAGAAGGCACATCCCGATTGGAATGTAGAGCCTGAGATTATGATTCCTCTGGTAGGCGACGTTAAGGAGCTTAAGTATGTTAAGAAGTTTGTAGTTGAAACTGCAGACGCTATTATTGCTGAGGCTGGTTCAGACCTTAAGTATGAGGTTGGTACAATGATTGAGATTCCGAGAGCTGCGCTTACAGCTGACGAAATCGCTAAGGAAGCTGACTTCTTCTGCTTCGGTACAAACGACCTGACACAGATGACATTCGGTTTCTCAAGAGACGACGCAGGCAAGTTCCTGGACGCTTACTATGACGCTAAGATTTTCGAGAACGATCCGTTCGCTAAGCTTGACCAGGCAGGTGTCGGCAAGCTTATGGAAATGGCAATCAAGCTTGGCAAGCCGGTTAATCCGAACCTCCATATTGGTATCTGCGGCGAGCACGGTGGAGATCCTACATCTGTAGAGTTCTGCCACAGAATTGGTCTTGACTATGTATCCTGCTCACCTTTCCGTGTGCCGATCGCAAGACTTTCTGCTGCACAGGCTGCAATTGCTGACGAATAATACTTAAACAGTCATAACTTATACCTCAACTTCCGATCTGTGGCTGCGGCAAAAACGCTGCAGCCCGGGAGGGAAGCTGAGAGGATAGTTTAAGGTATAAACTTTATGTGAATTATACCCACGAGGGGTTGACAAGAATGGCAGAAAGAGTTACACTCGTAGCAAATAAGCAAGCAATAATTCTGTCTGTTTTTTGTCAATTCAAAAATTCAAACAAATTTAAAAGACGTATTCTGCCCATATTATTACGGGCGGAGTACGCTTTTTTGCGTTTGTAGGGTAAAATTTGATTTATTGAAAGGATGAAAAAGATGAAAGTAAAACGATTACTAAGCGTGCTGCTGTGTGTGCTGATGGTCGTTGCGTTGATGCCGAACACGGTATTGGCGGAAGGGACAACTCCGACAAGAACCGGCACGCTTGTTATAACAGGCACTGATGAAGCAATTGACAGAATTGCTGACGAGGGATGGTCATGGGAGCCGTCTGAAAACGGTGGAACATTAACCTTAAATAATTTTCACTTATTGGTAACTGAACTATATCAATATGAATCTTGGACTTACAACTGGGGTATTCGTTTTGAAGATTTTGATAATGGCTCAATGATAGACATTGTTCTGATTGGTGAAAACAGTATTACTTCTACGGTGGGCGGTTTTGGTTACGGTATCTGCGTGGAAGAAGAATATGAAGGCGGAAGTGGACCTCTTATTAAGGCTGCAGATATTACAGTCAGTGCAGAAAAAGACGAAAATGATGTCGAAGGTTCTTTGTCCTTTGACTTTATAACGGACGACGTAACTTTCTTATCGCCATGCGCATTTGTTGCTAAGAATCTCTATATAGAGTCAGGTACAATTAATTCAAATACAGATTTGTGTATGGTATTGTATGGTGTTTATATTAGCGGAGGTACGATAAATGTACAAGCTAAGGATATGCCATGCTCTTCCGGCATACAATCTACGAGAGGACCAGTTTCCATAACCGGCGGTGATGTTTATCTTAATGGTGCAATCAATGGAATTATAGTTCCGGGAAATAGCACTGCAGATGATAATAATAACTTGGTTAGCATTACCGGAGGAAATGTAACTATTATTGCAGACAATCCAGGCGAGGAATATTTTGGATTTGGTATTTCTGCACCTAACATTTATATTAATACAGATAATTACTTAAGCGTCTATGGTGAAGATATAGCCGTTTTCTCTCCAACAAGTCCCGATGGAACAAACAGAGAAGTTCAAATATTAGCTGTTGGTGAAGGCTCAATATTTTCAAATTCAGAGGAGTCAATATATAATATTGTTCATGTCAATGATGCGGGAAGTACAACAAGTATTCCTGAAACGACAATTAGCACGGCAAATTACACAGCTGTTGATAATGCCATTGAAAAAGCTAATGGGCTTAACAAGGATTATTATGTTGATTTCAGCGGAGTAGAAACAGCTCTTGCGGCTGTTGAAAGAGATGTTTTAGTAATCTATCAGGCTAACGTTGACGCAATGGCTACAGCTATAGAAGAGGCTATTGCAGCACTCCAATACAAAGCCGCAGATTACACCAAGGTAGAAGAAGCGATTGCCAAAGCAGAAGCTCTGAACCCTGATGACTATACCGATTTCTCAGCAGTAGAAGCTGCAATAAACGCAGTAGTTGAGGGCAAAAACATCACCGAGCAGGACGAGGTAGACGCAATGGCTACAGCTATAGAAGAGGCTATTGCAGCACTGCAGTACAAGGCCGCAGATTACACCAAGGTAGAAGAAGCGATTGCCAAAGCAGAAGCTTTGAACCCGGATGACTACATTGATTTCTCAGCAGTAGAAGCTGCAATAAACGCAGTAGTTGAGGGAAAGAACATCACCGAGCAGGACGAGGTAGACGCAATGGCTCAGGCTATCGAGGATGCTATTGCCGCTCTGGAGGAGAAGCCGGTTGAACCGACACAACCCACCGACCCCGACCAGCCGGAGGAAACACCCACCAACCCTGAGCAGCCGGAGGAAACTCCGCCCGCTACCGATGGAAATGACTCCGACACTACGCCCGATACCGATACCGTACCCGATACCGGTGCAGACAGCAGTATTATCCTTGGAGTTTCAATGATTGTGATAACTGTTACAACTATTTCAGCCGCAGCTGTTTACAACAGAAAGAGAAAATTCAATCGATAAATAATGATAAGCCGTCCCGAACACATCGGGGCGGCTTTTTTAACTTCGTTACGCTCACTGGCGTTCGCTCCAAAATGTCTGCATTATTAGTTTGTCCCCGCTGAGGTAAGTTTTGATTAGGGCGGTAGTTTGCTACATAGTTTGTGCGGAACTGATTAAATGAAAACAGTGTATAAAAAATATCCGCTATCACAATAGTGATAACGGATTTTCACGTTTACGTACTCGCTACCCTTGACGGTTGCGAACCAATAGCCTTCACAAAACGAAGCGAGCACAGCGAGCGGAGTCCTGGCGCGGACGGCGCAAAACGCGAGCCGTTCGCTAACGCTCACTTGGTTTGATTAGGCGGTAAATTTGTTACCGCAGTCAAAATGAATATGTAAATAAAAAATCCGCTACTGCACAAACAGTAACGGATTCCCACGTTTACGTACTCGCTGCCCTTGACGGTTACCAACCGATAGCCTTCACAAAACGAAGCGAGCACAGCGAGCGGATCGATATTGCGCCGTCTGCGCTAAGACCCGTCCGCGCTATGACCTGGTGAGCTATCGGGGATTCGAACCCCGTTGTTATAGCCTTTTAAGCTTGAATTTACGCTGTTTCTTTGGCTTCGTGTCATGTTTTGTGTCATATATGTTTTCAAAATAGGTGTCAATGCGTTTGTCAATCTTCTGCCTTTCGTCGGTGAAGGTCTCTTGATATACCCTCTTTAAAGTTGACGATGTACTCCATCCGCCTCGCTCCATTGCATATTTATCAGGAACGTTGAGGGCAAGCATTACGCTGGCGTTGATGTGCCGTAAGTCGTGGAATGTGATGTCAGAATATCCGTGCTTTTTCATAATGCGTTTAAAACGCTGGTAAATGCCTTTGCGATTAAGCTCGGTAATGTATTCCCCTTCAACCTTATCAACCATATCTTGAATAATTGGGGGAACTGCCATTTTGCGACGGCTGTCAGTTGTTTTGGGCGTTTCTTTTATAACAGTTTCGTTGCCTACATCAACTTTGACCCTGTTTATTACCAGATACCCATTCTGAAAATCTGACTTTTTTAACCCTCTGATTTCCGACACTCGGAACCCTTGCCATAACCCCAGCAGCACAATTAACTCAAGTTCGCTGCCTTTGAACATTTCAATAATCTCTTCGGCAGTCGGATAGTTTTTGTACCGCTTTTGTTTTTGCGGCAGGGTTACAGAGTAGTTCAGCTCGGGATAATATGTCCGTAGGACTGCCGAAATCAAGCCGTGTGCATTGTGAACAGTTTTTGCCGAATAAATTCCCGACAGCCGATTGACCTCGCTTTGGACGATTAGTCCGTTGATTTTAGATAGCGGTAGCTCCAGAAAAGCATTGTCAAGCTGATTTTTCTTGATATTTTTATACTTATCAATCGTGGTGGGAGAAAGAATGTTGCCTTTTAAAGCAATGTAGTCATCAACACAGTCCCCGAAAGACTTTTCCGAAAGCGGCTTTGCCTGCCTGCCGCTCAGCCACTCCGCCGCCGCCCGCTCTGCTTCTCTTTTGGTTTCGGCAGTGAAGGACCTGTACTTCCCCGTAGCTTTGTCGTAGACCCTTACCCTGTAATTGCCGCTGGGTAGCTTTTTTGCAGTTGCCATAATAATCCCCCTTTCTTTGAATTTCAGCCGTCCGAACCTCAGTGTCCGGGCGGCTGTTTTCATTAGAGCGTATAGCTGCTGATTATTTTGCAAAGTTCAGCTACATTGCAATTGCTTGTAAATTCAAACTTAACCTTGCCGAGCCCGCTGAACCAAAGCTCAAGCTCGCTGTCCATATCAAGCACTCCGGCAGTTTCAACTGAAAACGCCTGAATTTTGCTGTAAGGCAGAGAAGTTATATCCTTCTTCTTACCCGTTATGCCCTGAATATTGACAGCCATAATACGTTTGTTTGTGAAAACAACGCCATCTCTGATAGACTGGTATGTAGCGATAATCTGTTCGCCGTCAACAAACATCGGTGTGATAATAGATGAATAGGTGTCGTCTTTGGTCTTTTTCAGTTTCAAGTAACTCGCATTTTCAAAATCAATCATGGTGATTCCTCCTATAAATTTTTATGTTTATACAGCCGTCCGGACGCACAAGCTCGGGCGGCTGTTTTTATTGCTTTGAAATTAATAACGATTGCCTGTATTGCTCGGCTTCGGGCACGTCCACCCATTCTACTGTTTTGTCAAAATTCTTGCGCACTTCGTCCTTGATTTCCTGCAACGATACTCTGAAAAACTCTCTTCGTGGATTAATCTTATTGACTTTTCTGTCCTCAAAAGCCTTGTGCAGTGCGTTTTCAAGCCCGGGAGCGTCGTCGGTAAATATCAGCGCATGAACGTCAAAATTAAACGGGACGGAAGCGTCGCCCAGCTCGTTTACACGGTCGATAGGGTCAAGTCTGCGGGTCATTCCGATTTTGTATACTCCTTCGCCGAAAGCACCAATGTTGCTGATTATGTAAACATAGCCTGCACGCTTGTTAGCTTCCCGGTAGTCCACATCTTCAATGGCTTTGGCAGTATCTTCAAGGTTAAGCTCAAGTTCTCTTTTCTTTGCAAGCAAATTGGCGTCGTCGGGGGCTTTTTCCAGCTGTTCGTCAACAGACTTTAAGGCGTTTAAATAATGTGACCGCTCTTTTTCCAGCTTCTTTTTAGCTTCTGCAATTTCCTTCTGAGCCTTGGCTTCTTCACGCTGGCGCTCACGCTCTTCCTTGATTTTTTCTTTTTCCTCCTGCTTTTTTTGCACAAAGTCCAACGCTAAACTAAGCTCTTCTATTTTTAATCTGGTGTACCTTGGTGTTATGGAGATTGACATTATATCTCCCAGTTTTGATATTTGCTCGGAGGATTTATAAATGCGGTCTTTTGACCTGTCGAAGTTTGAAATTTTAACATTGTCGACAATGTCGTCACATTCTACATTAAAAGCACGCAGCAGAAGCTTCTGCATATCCTTGACCATTTTATTGCCCTGAGATTTGCTTCCGTTTACAGTCCAGTTCATGTTACCGGTGCAGGCGTTTCCCTGCTTTATCATCAGCTTTTGCCTGTCACGGACATCTTTTAAACGCTCTTTGTACAAGTCCGAGTTTGCAAAAACATATGTAGGCTTATACAATCCGTAGTACTGCATATTAATATCTTCGTTGAGATTATAGATATGAGTTTTCAGCTCTTCAATCTGGTTGACCTGATTGGACATTCTGATGTCGTTTCTTGATATTTGCTGCTGCAAATCAAAAAGCCTTGCTTCGGCTTCCTTCCGCTGCTTTTCCAGACCTTCGAGCTGCTGCCTGAGATAGATAGCGTCATTATGCTCGGGTGTGAGCATATTTTTAAGGTTATCTATTTCCGCCTGTAATTCTTTTTTGCTTTGACCGAAAAGTCCCATGATATTTTCTCCCCGCAATAATAAATTTATATTTCCATTATACAACACAATTTTACAATAATCAAGCAAAAATCAAAATAAATTTACTGTTGTCGGAAAAAGTCGAGATTTCAAAAATATTTATAAGAAATTTGTACTATCCTATTGACAAAACCGAACACACGTTCTATAATATAAATATAGATAGAACAATTGTTCACAAAAAAATAAAGGAGAGCTACATAATGAGTGAAGAAGAGAAACGCAAGAAACTAATTAAAAGTATAATTGACAAGTTTGAACGTCTGGAAAGACTGCGGCAGAAAAAATCCGCCGCTACTGTTCCTCTTTCCACAACAGATAGTCCATAAATTTATCTAACTCTTCCAAGCTTTCAGTGCTGAGAGTTTCCAATTTAGCCTCAAGAGCTTTTTTCCCGTCAATGGCGGGGGAAAGGCTCTTTGTTTTATCATCAATACCAAGGATGTATTCGGAAGAAACGTCAAAGTACAAACAGATCTTAAGCAAAGTCATTGTGCTTAAGTCCCGTTCGTTATTTTCGTAGTTTCTATAAGCCCGCTCCGAGATGCCTAACTCCTTTGCTATCTCACTGACTTTGACGCCTTTTTTCATGCGGATAGATTTTAAGCGTTCGCCAACTGTTGATTGCAGGTTATTAATTTCGTCCTTGCCGTCGTCCTCTTTGGTTTCTTCATCCTCCCAGCCCATCAAGTACCCGGGCGAAACCTTAAGCACCTTTGCAAGCGGCTCTAACACGGTTGTAGGCAGCTTCTCAATCTCGTTGCTTTCATATCTGTACACTGTCGCCCTGTTTTTCCCCAGAGCGTCAGCAACCTCATCAACGGACAAGCCCAGCTCCAACCGCCGAGCCTTAACCCTTTCACCGATAGTCATTAATATCGCCTGCCTTTCTTTATAAAAATTATACCATATGTTTTGCGAAAATGCAATAGCCTTTTAGAAAAACTCAAAAAAATTCTAAAAAAATGCGAAAAAGGGGTTGACAAATAAAAATAAAGTGCTATAATTAAAGCATAGAAATTCGCAGAAATGCGACGAGTGGAGGTGACACAATGCTGGATGTTCAAAAGCTTAAAGGCAAGATTATTGAAAAAGGCAAAACCATTGAGACAATCTCTGCTGATTTGGGAATTAACCCATCAACCTTTTATCGCAAGCTCAAGAACAATTCGTTTGAGATTGAGGAGGCTGATAGAATAGCAACCATCTTGTCCTTATCGGGGGCAGAAGCTTCTGCTATTTTTTTTAGCCAGTATGTCGCATAAATGCAACGACGGGGAACAGAAAGGAGAGTGAATAACCATATGCCATACTCTTTTCTACAGACCATGATTAAGGAAAGAAACATCAAGCACAAAACCATACAGAACGAGCTTGGCATTTCCAAAACTATGTTTTCAC
>CALXIQ010000005.1 GCA_944388405.1 uncultured Ruminococcus sp.
AAACTGATTGTTTATGCCATACCTTACAACCTTATCCGTGGTACGGAAGGTATGTAACCGAAAGCCGTAAAAATGCGGATTTTCAGCGTTTTTCAGGATATGGAACATTTCCGTTGCTTCTGTAGGTACCGAAGAATTGGCTCACATGGAAATAGTTTCAGCGATATTATATCAGCTGACCCGAAATCTTTCTATAAAAGAAATAAAGGAAAGCGGATTTGACACCTATTTCGTTGACCATACTACGGGAGTTTATCCTATAGCAGCTTCGGGAGTGCCGTTTTCTGCAAGCCTGTTCCAGTCCACAGGGGATGCAATTGCCGACCTGAATGAGGACCTGGCAGCAGAGCAGAAGGCAAGAGTGACCTATGACAACATACTCCGCCTTGCCGACGACCCTGATGTAAGAGATCCCATCAAGTTCCTGAGAGCGCGTGAAATCGTCCACTATCAGCGTTTCGGCGAAGGACTTCGCATGGTTCAGGATATGCTTGATTCAAAGAATTTCTACGCCTTTAACCCAAGCTTTGATAAAAAGTAATTTAATGCGTCTGCATGGTTTAACTGTGCAGACGTGTTCTTTATATGCAGGACAAACATAAATCGGCGTGGTTACGCATAAACTCTAATACAACACCATAAGTATTGGAGTGAGATAGATGACCCAAACAGATAAGGATCGCTCAGTGGTGCTGGGGGAGTATATGGTTATCCACAAAACTACCGTCAGAGCAACAGCGAAAGAATTCGGGATAAGCAAATCAACGGTACATAAAGATCTTACCGACCGACTGCCCAAAACGTCGCCGCAGCTTTATAAGCAGGTAAAAGCGATTCTGGAAGAAAACAAGCGGGAGCGTCATATCAGAGGAGGGCTTGCGACTAAGCATAAGTATGAGGAAAAACATAAGCAGTTTATGCATGAGAAGTGAATATAGATACAAAGCAGACCTTCGTGAAATGCGGAAGTCTGCTTTTTACTTTAAAATAAAGGCTTCCCCTTATTATTGATTCAAGAGTAAGCCTTTGTTGATTATTCAATTACAACATAATTGTCTGCCGCCGTTTCCTTGGTGGCATACTCCGAAACGTTAAGCACCTTTACCTTCAGGGGCTTCTGTCCCATGTTAATCTGAATTACATCTCCGG
Organism: uncultured Ruminococcus sp.; assembly: GCA_944388405.1. Lineage (GTDB taxonomy): Bacteria > Bacillota > Clostridia > Oscillospirales > Ruminococcaceae > FB2012. The sequence goes on from CALXIQ010000005.1 coordinate 1,150, forward strand.
GTTTAACGTCGTAAGAGGCTCTGGCGACCTTGTCGTTTACGGTAATCTTTCCCGCGTCGCACGCCTCGTTGGCAACGGTTCTCCTTTTTATAAGTCTTGTGACTTTCAGATATTTGTCAAGTCTCATAACCTTGTTTCTCCCTTCTGTGAAATTGAATATGCGCCGTCGGTATAAAAAAGAACCTAACCGGATAGGGTCAGGTTCAAAGCTTCCGTTGTAAGATTACTTGTTAACGGCGTCCTTAAGAGCTTTTCCTGCCTTGAAAGCGGGAACCTTCTTAGCGGGAACGTGTACGGCTTCCTTGGTAAGAGGATTGATAGCTTCCTTAGCCGCTCTGTCACGAACCTCAAATGTGCCGAAGCCTACGAGAGAAATTTTTTCGCCCTTTTCAAGAGTTTCACTGATTGAATCAATTACCGTTGAAAGAGCCTTTTCAGCGTCCTTCTTTGAATATTCGCCTTTTTCGGAAATCAGATTGATAAGTTCTGCCTTTGTCATTTTAAGTACCTCCAAATTATTTTTAACGAAATGTATAAGCGTTAATCAGAACACTGTTATCACTTCATACATTCCTTAGCCTTACGCCAGTAAACGTCAAGCTCGTCTATGCTCAGGGCGCTCATTTCCTGCCCGTCTTGCCTTATTAAGTTTTCGGTCTGCTCGAACCGTGAGAGAAATTTATCGCTTGCCGCCGTCAGAGTTTCCTCTGCGTCAAGCTCCAGTAGCCTTGCCGTATTGCAGCAGGAAAACATAACGTCGCCCAATTCTTCGGCAATATCCTCGCTTTTGCCTCTTTCAAAAGCCTCCCTCAACTCACGCACTTCGTCCTCCAGAGCTTTCAGCGCATCCTCAGCACAAGCAAAATCCATTCCGGCACGCTTTGCCCTCTTGCCCAGCTTCTGAGCTCTCATTAGTGCAGGGAACACTCTTGGTACGCTTTTAAGGGTGTCGGTATAAGTTTCCTGTCCTTTGGTTTCCTTTTTGATAGCGTCCCAGTTTTTCAGCACAGTGTCCACATTGTCGGCGTTTACCTCGCCGAAAACGTGGGGATGTCTTACGATAAGCTTTTTGCAGACGTCGTTCGCCACATCGTCAAGGTCAAAAACTTTTTTCTCATTTTCAATCTCGGTATGAAACACCACCTGAAGCAGTACGTCCCCCAGTTCCTCACGCAGCATCTTAGGGTCGTCGCAGTCTATAGCCTCGATAACCTCGTATACCTCTTCGAGAAAATCCTTGCGGATAGATTGATGAGTCTGAACCTTATCCCAGGGGCAGCCGTTTTCGCTTCTCAGTATCCTGACAATCTCTGCAAGGTCATAAACATTGTAGGATTCCTTGCTCAATATATTTTTGATGCTGTCCTCCATGTGACTGAATACCTCCCTGCAATCCAAAGGATACTTTATAATCATAACTCAAATCCGAAAAAATTTCAATAGGTTTTATAAATTTTTTTGTGAAAAAACGATTTAATCTGTTTTTTCGGCAAAACGCACAATAAATACAGTGAAAAAAAGTACATTATGCCACCTGCAAATATTGATATAAGCAGAATAATCCTATGATTAAGCTGAAAAGGCAGGTAAATTGACGTTACATCATACAGCAGTCGTGCAGTTGCGCCGCAGAGTATGCCGCAAAAAGCCGGCTTTACAAAAATTTCTTTTGCATTTATTGTTATTCCTGAGGCTCTGAGCAAAGCCGCCGCTGACCAGATGCAGATAACACCCTGGGCAATTACGGTGGATATAGCCGCTCCGCATATGTTCAACTCCGGGATTGGTATCAGAATAACATTAAAAACAAGCTTTGCTGCTCCGCCTGCAAGCATTATGATTATGGGGAGCTTTGGGCTGCCTATTGTCTGGAGCGCCGAAAAACAGGGTATAGATATGCTCATGAATATTACCCCTGCTCCAAGTATTGTAAGGGGAACAGCCGACACGGCGATTTCGTCAACCCTGCCGCCGTAGAGAAATTCAAGTATTTCCTTTGCCAGAAGGCTTACCCCTATTCCCGAGGGAACTGCTATTACGGAGGTTATAAAAAGCATTCCCGATAGATTTCTATGTATGCAGCTATGGTCTCTTTTAGCCCACGATTCTGCAAGAGCGGGGAGAATGCTTTTACCGAACATAGCTGTCAGCGTGGGAACAAGTCCCAATACCGTTACCGCCAGACCGGTATACGAGCCGTATACAAAGTTTGGAAGGGTATCTGCGGTCAGATTGCTTTCGGTAAGGTGAGAAAAAATCCCGCCGTCTTTTTCAAGCGCCTTTGTAAGGCAGGGGTTTATGGTTATCAGGTCAATCATATTAGTCAGAGTTGTTATTACCGAGGCAATGGCGATTGGAGCGGCATATTTTAAAAGACGTTTTAAAAGCTGTGACGTTCTGTCGGTTGACCTGTCACGCTCAAGCATGGCATGAGTAATTCCGTCACCCTGTATTCTGCCGGAGATTACTATGTAAAGACATCCTATTGCGGTGGCAAGGGATACGCCCAGAATTGAAGCTCCCGTAACAAAGGGCAGAGCCACAGCGTAGGCGTCGTCTATGGTGCGGCAGAAAACGCCAAAGCAGCCGCCTGTCTGATAAAAAGAGTTTTCTGCATAGTTCATTACTCCATATGCAAAACCCAGACCGAAAATAAGCTTGAAAACCGCTTCGATTATTTCCGATACCGCCGTGGGAATCATGTTCCTCAGCCCTTCATAGTAGCCTCTTTCCACCGACATTACCGCCCCCAGAAAAACCGAGGGAGCAACGCCGATAAGCGACCACACTGCCGATGGCTCGTTAATAACATTATTTGCAAGGAGTCCCGACACGCATATCACAAGACAGGTCGCCGCCAGCCCTAAAGTTGAAAACAAAAGCATGGAGGTCCTTTTTATTTTGCGGATGTTGAGGTATCTTTCAAAAGCGTAATTTTCCGCTACCATACGTGAAATTGTGGAGGGTATTCCCGAAACCGCCACTGCAAACAAAGGCGTAAAAACAGCGTACGCCCCGGAAAAGTAGCCCATTCCAGTTCCACCCAGTATATTGGTAAGGGGAATTTTATACATCAGCCCCAGCAGCTTGGTGATTATAACCATCCCCATCAGAATTGCCGAACCTTTGAGAAAACTTTGTCTCTTCAAAACCCATACCTCCGCATTTTGTACTCTTTCTATTTTATGACAAGCTGTCGGGGGTTATTACTTAATGACGTTTAAAATCTGTTTGCATAATATGTGAATTACTTATATTTTTCATTTTTGTAAAATAAAAAGCTGAAAAGATGATCATCGGGTGAAAATACGGTTAAAAAGCGTAAAGTGTTATGCTACAATAGATAGTAGACAATAAAAAAGAAGAACAACTCCAAAAATGATATAATGTTAAGTACCACCAAAACAAAGTATCAAAAAGGGAGTTGTTCTGATGAATAGTATAGCACAGG
>CALXIQ010000006.1 GCA_944388405.1 uncultured Ruminococcus sp.
GCGCCAGTCCTAAGCGCGGACGGCGCAATATCGTTTTTTTAATATCGATCCGCTCGCTTTGCTCGCTTCGTTTTGTATAGGCTATCGGTTGGTAACCGTCCAGGGAAGCGAGTGAGTAAGCAAAAAAATCCGTTATCACTTTGTGGTAGCGGATACTTTTGTGCCCGCTGATAAACCTCTATTTCATAATCCAATAAAAAATCGCCGTAAACAAAAGTTGCGGCGATTTTTTGTCTGCTCTTTTTACAAAAATATTCCAAACTAATCTTAATTATTCTTGCGTGCTACTCACACTGCTACTCACAAATTAAAGTTTTTCAACCCGGTAAGTATGTTTTATCGTTGCCATTACTCTGCCAAAGAAAATGTGACGGTCACATCTCCGCTGCCGAGAGCTTGTTCCCAGCCGTTAAGGTCGTCGATATGACCAAGCCTTGTATAGCTCCAGGAATTAGAGCCGTAAAACATAACAATCTGATTGCCCTGATACAGCACAATATCCCCTGCCTCAGTGGTGGTCTGCCGATTGTCGGTGGGGAGCCTTGTTCCCAAAGGCCCCACTTTTTCAAAGCCTGAATAATCACTCATATGTATTGTGACAGGGCCCTGCCCAATCATTTCCGCCAGCCCCTCCGCTGCGGCGTTTTCTTCCAGAGTTGCAGTAAAGACGCTGCTGCCAACCTGTACATTCATCTGCATTTCGCTGTCCTCCTCATCTGATTCACCTGATTCATTTTCATCATCCCGGGATTGCTCTGCCGCATCTGCCGTATCGGAAACGGATTCTTCGGGCTGCTCGGAAATAATATCAGCTTCGGAGTTCTGCTCCTCCGAAGACGACACAGTTTGGGAAGAAGCCGTTGTTTCAGCGCCTGCGGCAGACCCGCTTTGCAGCTGCTTACCGTTGCCGCAGCCTGCAAGCGCCGCCAATGATAAAACGGTGGCAAACACTAAAGATATTGCTTTTTTCATATGTCAATCACCGCTTTTTGCATTTTTGATTGGCGGTCAGGACATTCACACCGAAAACCGTTGGGTTTATTACAGGAACGCTCCATTGCACACCTGTAATACCTGCCCTTTCACATGACGTCCCATCTTGCTTGCCAAATACAGGCAGGCGTATGCCTGATCCATGGGATCACATTCAGGACCGGGGAAGTAAACAAAATGACCGCTGTATTTGAGCATCTCCGCTCCGCCCGGCTGCTCTCCTGCCTTATTTGCCAGGTGAGCGGGAGTAACCGTAGCACCCGGAGCTACCGCATTGCAGCGGATATTTGTATCAATAAGGCGCATGGCGACATTCTTGGTAAGGGTGTTAAGCGCACCTTTGGTAGATGTATAGGTTGCTCCGCAGAAGGGGCGGATTCCGTTGACGGAAGAAACGTTGATGATTACTCCGTCGTTCTTGGGCAGGAATATCTTCAAAGCTTCTCTGATATACCGCATGGGACCGCCCAAGTTTGTATTCATAACGTACATCATCCAGTCGTCGTCGGTTTCATCTATCATTTTCTGTTCCCCAATACCGGCGTTGTTAATCAATATATCCACGTCCCCAAACTCGCTGAGGGCGGTTTCAAATACCTTTTTTGTGTCTTCCGTAGAGCAGACGTCAGCGACCACGCCCACAGCCTTTCCGCCTTTTGACCGAATGTCTTTTACTACTTCATCAAGCTTTTCCTGATGTCTTGCCGTGAGTACAACCGCAGCGCCCTCCTCGGCAAACAGTTGTGCCATCGAACGACCCATGCCATAACTTGCTCCCGTGATGATAGCTACCTTATCTTTCAGCATCTGTGCTTCCATTTGAAATAACCTCTTTTCTGAAAAACATTTGATTTGTCTTTATGTTTTGTCTACACATATAGTGTACTATTGAATTAACAAAATAGCAAATACTTATTATTTATTGTTTTTCATAATTGATTTTTATACAATTTCGAGGGCAGGTGAGATAAATGGTGACGAAAATCTGACTCACCCTCTTGAGGTATTTTTACAAACAGACGCTTGACTATGAGTTTAACGGCGTCAAGCTAAGGAGACTTATAAGGTCGGATGAGGTAATTATCATTAAGGGGATAATGTGATGTAATACAATTAAACGATAAATAAAAATCCCCTTTGGTCGGACCTGCGCCGGTATATATTATACCGTATTATGCGACAAAAGGGGATTTTTTAATAACTTTCTTTTACTTATGCATCAAGTCTGCTCCGCTGTGCCATGCCTGACCAACCTTTTCGCCAATGGCATAGTATCCATTCTGCATCTGGTCAAAGACAAAAGCGTGGAGTTTTCCGGCGTCGATTTTTCCGGCGTCGTCCACAACTTTTTCGTCGGCAATCACATTTACAATCTTTCCAAGCACCCGAAGTCCATATGGCTGTGACTGCATCTCCACTACCTCGCACTCCAATGTGAGCGGATATTCGGTAATTATGGGTGCATCCACCCGCTCGCTTTTAACAGCGTGAAGTCCGGTGCGCTCAAATTTGTCCGCCATCTTATTGGAGCTGGCGATTCCCAGAAAATCCGATTCCCGCAAAGTATCCGTTCCCGGCACTGCAAGTGTGAAGGCTTTTCGTGTTTCAAGATTGGCTACTGTTTTATGCTCAGCCTCCAGATTCAGCGCAACCATATCTTCTGCACAAATTCCGCCCCAAGCCATCATCATTACATCAACGGTATCATTTTCGTTGTAAGTACCGATCATATAAGTCGGCATAGGGAACAAATAAGGTTTAACTCCTAAATTTTTTGACATAATTAAAACTCCTCTCTGTATCAGCCGGATTGACTTTATCCGCTTATGATATTATAATTATAACAAGAATAAAAACATAAAGCAAGTACGCACATTAAAGTGCGATACTTACATCAAAGTTCAATACTTACCTGAAGGAGAGTGTAAAAATGGGCATAGAGTGCATTAAAGATGCAAGTTTAGAGGAAACCGGATTTAACTACACGATGTCATTGATACAGGGAAAATATAAGATGTTTATTCTGTATGCGCTGATGGGGTTTAAGGTTGTGCGTTTCAACGAATTGAAGAAATATATCAAAACCATTTCCTATAAAACATTGAGTACCACCTTAAAGGAACTGGAAGCAGACGGTCTTGTGCATCGGGAAGAATATCCGCAAATTCCTCCCAAAGTGGAATACAGCCTGACCGAGAGAGGAAAGTCTTTGATACCGATTTTAGACAGCATGTGCGACTGGGGTGAAAAGAACCGCTTATAAAACAGATTAAAAGGCAATTATTATTGATCAGACAATGTGATAAATCTAAAGGAGCTCTCACTATGAATAACGACATAAAATTGGTAGCGGTTGATATAGACGGTACTTTTGTGCGTTCGGATCACACTTATGATGTTGTGCGATTCAAGCGTATTTTATCGTGTATGAAAAAAGCAGGATGTAATTTTGTTGTGGCAAGTGGAAATCAATATTATCATTTAAAAGATCTGTTCCCAGGATTTTGCGACGAATTATCCTTCGTGGCGGAAAATGGAGCGTTAGTAAAAGACCGGACTGACCTTGTTTTTACTGCGAACATGCCAAAAGAAACTGTAGACTATGTTATCGACCTATGCAGAGAATATCCCGAAATATTAAATGTTTTGTGTGGAGTTGAAAGCGCATACTGTCAGCGTGGAACGGTAAGCCAGGAATTTTTTGAACTTACAGGCTTCTATTATCACCGTTTGCAATGGGTAGACGATTTTAAAAAGGTAAATGACCAAACACTGAAGTTTGCGCCTACCGTGCCGGAAGAGAAAACATATTTTTATTACGATATGTTTTGCAAAAGACTCAAAGGAAAGGTTGAGCCTACAACCAGCGGTCATGGTTCTATTGATTTAATTATGCCCGGCTGTCACAAAGCGTCGGGTCTGAAACGGCTTGTAGAGCGTTGGGGGATTTCTCCTGAGCAGTGCGTTGCTTTTGGCGACGGGGGGAATGACATAGAAATGCTGCAATACTGCGGTAGAAGCTATGCCATGGAAAACGCTCCTGAGAACGTTAAAAAAGCGGCAAAATATGTATGTCCTTCCAATGAAGATGACGGCGTGCTTGTAACACTGGAAAAAATATTTATGTAACTGTATTTTTGACTTAAAAGGCGTTACCATTACCATTCAACACCACGTAAAATCACACGCAAAAACGGGAAGTAACTTATGCGGATGTATATTTCTGTGCTTATAGCTGCGCTTATGATTTTCTTGCCTGCATGTTATAACAAAATATTCCATTTGATTTTAAAAGCAATGAGAGCGGCACACAGTCTAATGCTATTCTCGCTTCCGACGAAGTCCTAGCCCGGACGGCGGTCTTAGCCCAGACGGGGCAAGTCGCGAACCGTTCGCTGACGCTCACTTGGTTTGATAAGGCGGTAAGTTTGTTGCCGCAATCAAAGTAAGCATATTACCAGACTTTTTTGGTTTATATACCGATGTTCCGGCAAACCTTGTCGAAAATTGGGGAAACGGGACGTCGAGGGCACCGTCCCCTACAAACTTTGTTAGAAACTAATGTACAAACAAACTTTGTCTGAAACCCATGCACGGACAAACTTCCCTTGACGGTTACGAACCGATAGCCTTCACAAAACGAAGCGAGCAAAGCGAGCGGATCGATATTAAAAGGTAGAATAATATGACAAAATCCGCAGATAATAAATACACGAACGGAGCGTATCGGCAGAGAAATCATCCTGTGCCGACCGCTGCAAAGAAAATCAGGAAATTGCATTTGTTCAAATGGAGGTTAAAATAATGAAAGCAACAGGAATAGTGCGCCGGATAGACGATCTGGGGCGTGTGGTAATACCTAAGGAGATAAGAAGAACTATGAGAATTCGTGAGGGCGACCCCCTCGAAATCTATACCAGCAACGATGGCGAGGTAATATTCAAAAAGTACTCCCCCGTGGGCGAGCTTACCGAGGGCGTTTCTCAGGCGGCGGAGGTTATCTCAAAGCTTGGCAACGCACCGGCAGTTATTTTTGACAGAGATCATGTCGTGGCTGTGGCAGGAGCGCAGAAAAAGGAATACGCCGAAAGACGAAATTCTCCTGCTCTTGAGGACCTGCTGGAAACAAGAAAATCTTATTTCTGGGACGAGTCAAATCCCCCTCTGCTGCTTATCGAAGGCATGGACAGCCCCGCAATCGCCGCCGCTCCCATTATTTCGGCAGGGGACGTTATCGGCGCAGTTTCCTTTATCAAAAATTCAGACGACATAAAACCCAATGAAAATCATTTTCTGCTTGCAAAGGCTGCGGCAATGTTTCTCGGTAAATCGCTGGAGGAATAATAAAAGCAATAAAAACAATACCGACCTGTTTCGTCTTGATAAGCGGAACAGGTCGGTGTGTTTAACGTCATGCAGGTTGTCTGTTTTGCCTTATCGGCTTGAAGTTATTGGTTTACTCCTCAAGTCCCTCAGCCTGACTGTACCATATGCTTGCCGATGCATCTGACGGCATCCTCCAGTCCCCTCTGGGTGAAAGGGTTACCGTTCCAATCTTGGCGCCATCCGGCAGACAGGAACGCTTAAACTGCTGGGAGAAAAATCTCCAGTAAAATTTCTTGAGCCATTTAAGAATAGTTTTATTGTCGTATTCCCCCGCAAAGGCAAGCTTTGCAATGCGGTAAACCTTTTTTGGCTCAAAGCCCCAGCGTATTCCGTAGTAAAGGAAAAAGTCGTGAAGCTCGTATGGCCCTACAAGGTCCTCGGTTTTCTGGGTCATCTCAGTTGCGCTTTCATCGGTGGGGAGAAGCTCCGGCGAAACGGGAGTGTCAAGAATGTCAAGGAGTACCTCCTCAAGAGGCTTGTATCCGCAGGTGTCGGCGTAATATTTCACAATGTGCCGAACCAGCGTTTTGGGAACGGATGCGTTTACCCCGTACATAGACATGTGGTCGCCGTTGTAGGTCGCCCAGCCTAAAGCCAGCTCCGACAGGTCGCCGGTGCCAACTACAAGACCACCAACCTGATTGGCGACGTTCATAAGCACTTTTGTGCGCTCCCTCGCCTGACCGTTTTCAAATACAACGCTGTGGTCGTTAACGTCGTGGCCAATGTCCTCGAAATGCTGTAAAACCGACTTTGTTATGTCTATCTCACGGAAGGTCACACCCAAAGCCGAGCATAATATCTCAGCATTTGAACGGGTGCGCTTTGTGGTGCCGAAGCAGGGCATTGTTACCGCAACAATGTCGCTGTGAGGACGTCCCAGCAGGTCCATCGCCATTATGCACACAAGCAAAGCAAGGGTGGAATCAAGTCCCCCTGAGATGCCAATTACCACAGCTTTTGAGTTTGTGTGAGCAATTCTTTTCATAAGCCCGTGGGACTGCATTTGAAGTATAAGCTGACAACGCTCGTTTCTCTCCGCCTGATTAGCGGGGATAAAGGGGGTTTTGTAAAAGCTTCTTGTAAGGCTTGTTTCGCCAAATTCCTTAAACTCACAGTAGGCGTAAGGAATGTTTTCAAGAAAATGTCCTCCGCTTTCATGTAAAACCAACTCGCCATCGCTGCTGTATTCGGCATAGGTAGAGGTTTTACGGCGTTCAAAGGCAAGCTTTTTAACGTCTATCTCGGAAATTGTTATGCCGTTTTCAAAAAGCCTGCTTTCAGCCAGCAGCGTGCCGTCCTCGGCAATAAGATTATGACCTGAGAAAACCATATCCTGGGTGGATTCCCCGTCCCCTGCGGAACAGTAAATATATCCGCACACCAGCCTTGCCGACTGATTTGAAACCAGCTGACGGCGGTAAGCGTCCTTGCCTATCACCTCATCGGAAGCGGAAAGATTGCAGATAATGTCAGCCCCTGCTTTTGCAAGATAGTTTGAAACGGGGTCGGAAACCCAGAGGTCCTCGCAGATTTCAAAGCCTACCTTTATATTTTTATCACTGTCCAGCACAAATATCCGCTGTCCCATATAGCACCAATGGTCCATGACATCGTCAAAATACTTTGAAAACTCGTCGCACAGCACCTCTCCGCCCTTGTAGGGGGCAAAATGCCTGGCTTCGTAAAACTCGTTGTAGTTTGGAAGGTGGGTTTTTGGCACAAAAGCGATAATCTCCCCATCCTTCATAACTGCGGCACAGTTGTAAAGCTTGCCCTTTGCCCTGACGGGACAGCCTGCCGCCACAAGCATATCAAGCCCTTTGGTGGCTATGGCAATCTTAACGACGCCTTCCATCGCCTTGTCAAGCAAAGCGTCCTGGAAAAACAGGTCCTGACAGGTGTAGCCGGTTACGCAAAGTTCGGGAAAAACCGCAAGCTTTACTCCTTTTTCTTTACATTCATTTATCTGCCCGATTATTTTTGACACGTTGAATTCAACATCCGCAACCTTTATTTCGGGAGTGCAGGCGGCGACTTTTATAAATCCATCTTTCATTGAAATGTTCCTCTCACAGAAATTTAAAATATTTGTATTTAGTATACCACATGAAATGCAAAAATGCAACATATCAATATATAAGAAACGGCGGCAGGGCGAATAAAACGCCGGTTCGCTCCAACAATAAGACGGGAGCATTGTAACAAATTTTTCATTGACTTATGGGCGCATTAATTGTATAATTAATATGATTAAAGTCGAAAAGTATTCAATAAACGACCTTAAAGCAAAACGCAAGAAAGGAGCTTGTTTATTTTATGGACGGTAAAAACAAAAAGAATACCTCATCCAACGATCTGCCCTCAAGCGTAAAGGGCACTATCGCCGTTATGGTCACAACGCTTATCGTAGTTATAATAACAATGCTGTTTGCAAGAAGCTTGTTTATTTCAAACGCCTCAGACACAGAGCGAAAAACAGGCTGGCTTACCTCTACCCAGCCCCTTGAAACCACCGCTTCCACCACAACCACCACAACTCAAGCTCAGTCCCAGACCCAAGCCGAAGGCGACGACGAATCGGAAGCGGATTCCGATGAAAGCGGCGACGAAAGCGCACTTGACGGCAATGTAACGATTATGACGGTGGTAAGCGCAGTTTACCTGCACCCCGAGCCTACCTCAGCTTCGGAAAATCTGCTGGTAATTCCTCAGGGAGCAACGGTTAGAGTTTATCGCAACGAAAACGGATGGCTGTATCTCGATTACGACGGACAGCAGGGATATGCTTATTATACCTTCTTTGAATAAAACAAATAAGCTATAATGAAAATGTAAAGCGTTTGTTTGCACATAAAAAATGTGCAAGCGGACGCTTGCTTGCTGCCCGAGGAAAATTTATATTTGCATTAAATCGGCTTATGTGTTATAATGTATGTTTGGAAATATGTATGAAGCTTGAAAAAAGGTTTTAAGCTGTCCCAAAGGCACAGACGGCTTAAAGGGAGGATTTTTATGACAAGAGAAGATTTGAGAAACGTTGCAATTATCGCTCACGTTGACCACGGCAAAACCACCCTGGTTGACGAAATGCTCAAACAGAGCGGAACATTCAGGGATAATCAGACGGTGGACGAAAGAGTTATGGACTCAAACGACATCGAAAGGGAGAGAGGTATTACAATCCTGGCAAAAAACACGTCCATTCACTACAAGAACGTTAAAATAAACATTATAGATACCCCCGGTCACGCCGATTTCGGAGGCGAGGTTGAACGTGTGCTTAAAATGGTAAACGGAGTAATTCTGCTTGTGGACGCCGCCGAGGGTCCGATGCCCCAGACCAGATTCGTACTCCAGAAGGCGCTGGAGCTTGGACATAAAATAATCGTGGTAATAAATAAGATAGACCGCCCCGACGCCCGTCTTAACGAGGTGGGGGACGAGGTGCTTGAACTGCTTATGGACCTTGACGCCAGCGACGAACAGCTTGACAGCCCTATTCTCTACTGCTCAGGTCGTGACGGCACGGCTTCCTATCACCCCAACGAGCAGGGGGAAAATCTTATTCCTCTGCTGGATGAGATATTAAGCTACATCCCCGCTCCCGAAGTTGACGTTGACGGACCGATGCAGTATCTGGTTTCGGCAATCGACTACAACGACTATGTGGGAAGAATCGCCATAGGAAGAATTGAAAGAGGCGTTATGAAGGTAAACCAGGAGGTAACGGTGGGGGATTATCACCAGACCAAAAAGGAATACCGGGGAAAAGTCGTTACAATGTATCAGATTGAGGGGCTTAACCGAATCCCCTGCGACGAGGCAAAGGCAGGAGACATAGTCTGCATAAGCGGAATAGAGAACATCACCATAGGGGATACAATCTGCGAATTCGGCAAGTTTGAAGCCCTGCCCTTTGTAAAGATTTCAGAACCTACCGTTGAGATGACCTTTTCGGTAAACGATTCGCCCTTTGCCGGCAGAGAGGGCAAGTTTGTAACCTCCCGCCAGCTGAGGGACAGGCTGTTCAAGGAGCTTTTAAAGGACGTTTCTCTGCGGGTTTCCGAAACGGATTCAACCGACAGCTTCAAGGTTGCGGGCAGAGGTGAAATGCACCTTTCAATCCTTATCGAAAATATGCGCCGTGAGGGCTACGAGCTTTCCGTTTCCACCCCTCATGTGCTGTACAAGGAGATAGACGGCAAGCTTAACGAGCCTATGGAAAGGCTTGTTATAGATGTTCCCGAAAGCTGCGTAGGCTCGGTAATGGAGAAGCTGGGCTCAAGAAAGGGAGAGCTTACCCAGATGACCCCGGTGGGAAGCCGCATGAGAATTGAGTTTCTTATTCCGGCGAGAGGTCTGTTCGGATACCGCAGCGAATTTCTCACCGACACCAAGGGCGAGGGCATAATGAGCTCGGTTTTCCACAGCTATCAGCCCTACAAGGGGGACATCCCCAGAAGAAGCACCGGTTCGCTGGTGGCATTTGAAACGGGCGAAGCGGTTACCTACGGACTTTACAACGCTCAGGAAAGGGGCGAGCTGTTTATCACCGCAGGCACTCCCGTATACGAGGGAATGGTGGTAGGCGCCTCACCCAAGGCGGAGGACTTAGTAGTAAATGTGTGCAAGAAAAAGCACCTCACCAACACCAGAGCCAGCGGAAGCGACGACGCTTTAAGACTTATCCCCCCAAGGAAGCTGAGCCTTGAGGATTCGCTGGAATTTCTGGCGGACGACGAACTGCTTGAGGTTACCCCGAAAAATATCCGTATCAGAAAAAGAACCCTCAGCAACACGCTGAGAGCGAAAGAAAGAGCAAAAATGTGAGGCTAGAGGCTAGATAATAAGAGGCTAGAGGCTAGAAATGGGAAGGAAAGTTCCTTTGTTCCTTTACCACCAAGTGGGTAAGGATAATTTCTAGCATCTAGCTTCTTTTTTCTAGCTACTAGGGGAAGAAAGGTTTCTGCTTTCCTTCTACACAAAGTGGCTAAGGATAATTTCTTTCTTCTTGCTTCTAATCATCTAGCTTCTAGTTGACAAGCCGCCTATAATTTGCTATAATATAAAATGTATTTTTGTATCCGTTTAAAGGCGGCGCAAAACGGCTCGGCAGGTATTCAATCGGTCTGCCCTTGGCGCAATGTTACCTGTCGCTATAATATATTCGGGAACAAATTTCAGATATATTTTTGCAATTGAAAATTTAAAAGGTGGAATGAAAGAAATGGGTTTAATTGAAGCAATATTCGGCAATTACTCAAAAAAAGAGCTTAAAAGAATAGAACCTATCAAAAACAAGGTTCTTGAGCTTGAAGCAAAGTATCAGCCGATGTCCGACCATGAGCTGAGAGAGCAGACTCAGGTTATGAAAAACAAACTTGCCGACGGGCTGAGCACGCTTGACGATGTTTTGCCCGACGCTCTGGCAGTATGCCGTGAGGCGGCTTATCGTGTGCTGGGCAAAAAGCCCTTCCCTGTGCAGATTATAGGCGCTATAATTCTTCATCAGGGCAGAATCGCCGAGATGAAAACCGGTGAAGGTAAAACTCTTGTGGCTTGTCTTGCGGCTTATGCCAACTCCCTTAACGGTTACGGCGTTCACGTTGTTACCGTAAACGACTATCTGGCTAAGTTTCAGTCGGAGGAAATGGGAAAGGTTTTCAGATTTCTGGGGCAGTCTATCGGCGTAGTGCTTTCGGGAATGAACAAGGACGAAAAGCGTGCGGCATACAATGCTGATATTACTTACGGAACAAACAACGAATTCGGCTTTGATTACCTCCGTGACAACATGGTAATATATAAGAAGGACAAGGTGCAGAGAGAGCACGCCTTCGCTATTGTGGACGAGGTTGACTCGATCCTTATCGACGAGGCGAGAACTCCTCTTATTATCTCCGGTCCGGGGGATAAGTCCACCGAGCTTTACACCCTTGCCGACCGTTTCGCCAAGACCCTCAAGCCGGTTACGGTGGTTGAGATGGACAACAAGGCGGACAACGACGCTCTGGACGGCGACTACATCATTGACGAAAAGGCAAGAACCGCTACCCTTACAAAATCAGGCGTTAAGAAGGCGGAAAAAGCCTTTAACGTTATAAATCTTATGGATGCGGAGAATATGACTCTGCTTCACCACATAAATCAGGCTATCAAGGCTAACGGCACAATGAGAAAGGATATAGACTACGTTGTTAAAGATGGCGAAGTACTTATCGTTGACGAATTTACCGGCCGTATCATGATAGGACGCCGCTTCAACGACGGTCTTCATCAGGCTATCGAGGCAAAAGAGGGCGTAAAGGTAATGAGAGAGTCAAAAACCGTTGCTACAATTACCTATCAGAATTATTTCCGCCTTTATTCCAAACTTTCCGGTATGACAGGTACTGCCGTTACCGAAGAGGGAGAGTTCAGAGAGATTTACAAGCTGGACGTTATTGAGGTTCCCACCAACAAGCCGGTTATCAGAATCGACCACCCCGACGTGGTTTACAAAACCGAAAAGGGCAAATTCAACGCCGTTATAGATAAGATAATCGAGTGCCACAAAAAGGGTCAGCCGGTGCTTGTAGGTACGGTTTCTATTGAAAAATCGGAGTATCTGTCAAGACTGCTGAAAAACAAGGGCATCAAGCACGAGGTGCTCAACGCCAAGTATCACGACAGGGAAGCTAAGATTGTAGCTCAGGCAGGTAAGTACGGCGCTGTTACCATAGCCACCAACATGGCAGGTAGAGGTACCGACATTCTCCTTGGCGGTAACGCCGAATATCTTGCCACCGAACAGCTTTACAAGCTTGAATACCCGGAAGAGGTTGTGGTTGAAGCTACCGGCTACGCCGAAACGGAGGACGAGCAGGTACTGGAAGCCAGAGCAAAATACAAGGAGCTTTATGCTAAATATTCCGCAGAAGTTGCGGAAAAGACTGAAAAGGTAAAGGAAGCCGGCGGACTTTTCATTATCGGTACGGAAAGACACGAGTCAAGACGTATCGACAATCAGCTGAGAGGACGTGCGGGACGTCAGGGTGACCCGGGCGAAAGCCTGTTCTTCCTGTCCCTTGAGGACGACCTTATGAGATTGTTCGGCGGCGACAGAATAACCTCCATGATGGAAGCGCTGAAGGTTGACGAAAACACGCCTATCCAGTCAAAAATGCTTGCCAATGTAATCGAGTCGTCACAAAAGAAGATTGAGGGCAGAAACTTCAACATCAGAAAGAACGTGCTTAACTACGACGATGTAATGAACACCCAGCGTGAGATTATCTATGGTCAGCGTCAGAAGGTGCTGGACGGAGAGGACATTCACGAATACATTGTGGGCATGATAAAGGAATACATCGAATCTACGGTAAATATGTACCTGCTGGACGAGGACGTTCACGACAACTGGAATCTTGAGGGTCTGAGAGATCACCTTATGGGTCTTTTCACCGTGGACAGCGATTTCAGATACGATGCAAGACAGCTTGACGAAATCACCAAGAAGGATATAAGCGATATGCTTATTGACCGTGCGCAGAAGATTTACTCAAAGCGTGAGGAGGATCTCGGCAGGGATCTGCTTAGAGAGGTTGAAAGAGTTGTACTGCTGAAGGTGGTTGACACCAAGTGGATGGCTCACATCGACGATATGGAAGAGCTGAAACGCGGTATAGGTCTGCGGTCTTACGGTCAGAAAAACCCTGTTGTTGAGTACCGTATGGAAGGCTTTGATATGTTCGACGCCATGATTGACGCCATCAGAGAGGACACCGTAAGAATGCTGTTTACCATTCAGGTAAGGAGAGCTGCTCCCGCTCCCAAAAGAGAGCAGGTTTTAAACGAGGG
The DNA here is from genome assembly GCA_944388405.1 of uncultured Ruminococcus sp. Lineage (GTDB taxonomy): Bacteria > Bacillota > Clostridia > Oscillospirales > Ruminococcaceae > FB2012. Next base: position 13,222 of record CALXIQ010000006.1, read on the forward strand.
TCCTCAGAAAGCAACCATGCAGCGCAAGGTGACAAAGGTAGGTCCCAACGACCCCTGTCCCTGCGGAAGCGGCAAGAAGTACAAAAAATGCTGCGGCGCAGACCAGAACGAGGGCGGCAACGGACAGACAAACGAATAAAAATTATCTTTAAGCGTCACGCTTTAAAGACTTTCCCACAGGGCGGTTTTTACCGTCCTGTTTCGGAAAATTAGCGAAAACGATATCAAAAAGGAGCATTTTATATATGCCGACTGCATTTAAAAAAGCAGATATTTTACTTCCCAAGGACGCCGATATGTCAAAATGGGCGGTGGTAGCCTGCGACCAGTACACCTCTCAGCCAAGCTACTGGCAGGAGGTGGAGAAAATCGTGGGGGATAGCAAATCAACCCTTGCGCTTATTCTCCCGGAGGTTTATCTTGAGGATAAGGACGTAGATAAACGCATCTCACAAATCCATGAAAACATGGAGGACTATCTTAAATCAGACGTTTTTGCGGAGTATAAGGATTCCCTTATCTATGTGCGACGCACCCAATCGGACGGCAAGCTGAGAGAAGGAATTGTGGGGGCGATAGACCTTGAAATGTACGACTACCGCAAGGGGTCACAGTCCCAGGTGAGGGCTACCGAGGCTACGGTGGTGGAGCGTATTCCCCCTCGAATTAAAGTGAGAAAAGGGGCGGACATAGAGCTTCCCCATATAATGATTCTTATCGACGACCCGGAGGAGACTGTTATTGAACCTCTGGCGCAGCAGGCGGAGGGCATGAAAAAGCTTTACGATTTTCCTCTTATGCAGGGGGGAGGAAGAATAGAAGGCAGGCTTGTGGACGACAAGTCAGCAGAAAAAGTCCTTTCCGCTCTTGACAGGCTGGCGGACGATAAGGAGTTAAAGCGAAAATACGGCTCAGACAGCTGCTTTCCGCCGGTGTTTGCAATGGGGGACGGAAACCACTCCCTTGCCACCGCAAAGGAATACTATGAGCAGCTAAAGGCTGAAAATCCCGGAAAGGATTTGTCCCACCACCCGGCAAGGTACGCCCTGGTTGAGATTGTAAATCTCCACTCCCCGGCACTGGAATTTGAAGCTATCCACCGAATTGTTACGGGAGTTGACACGGCAAAGTTTATGGCTGAGCTGACGGAAAAGCTTGCCCTAAGCGAGGAAATTTCCGCCCAGTCGCTCACTGTAGTTGATAATGGGAAGAAAAAGAAGCTTTACATTCACAATCCCTCCTCCAAGCTGGCGGTGGGTTCATTGCAGAATTTCTTTGACGGATATATAAAGGAAAACGGCGGAAAGGTTGACTATATCCACGGAGCAGAGGTTGTGGAAGAGTTGTCTATGAATGATGATTCCATAGGCTTTCTGCTTCCCGACATGGGCAAGGAGGAGCTTTTCCCCACCGTTATCTGCGATGGTGCTCTCCCCCGCAAAACCTTTTCAATGGGTCACGCAGAGGATAAAAGATTTTATGTGGAAGCAAGAAAAATCGCCCTCTGATTTTCTATAAAGCAACAAAAGGAGCTGTAGATAATGATAATTTCAGAAGTAAAAAAGGAGCTTACCGGGCATATTATCCCCTTCTGGTCGGCGCTTAAGGACGAGGAGAACGGCGGATTTTACGGCTATATGGGCTACGATTTAAAGCTTGACAAACAGGCTGAAAAGGGAGTAATCCTCCACTCGAGAATATTGTGGTTCTTTTCAAGCTGCTATGCGGTTTTAAAGAATGATAACTGCAAAGCGCTTGCCGACCACGCCTTTGAGTACATAAAAAATCACTGTGTAGACTACGAAAACGGCGGAGTTTACTGGATGACCGACTACAAAGGCAATCCTGCCGACACAATGAAGCACACCTACAACATCGCTTTTGCGATTTACGCTTTGTCGGCTTATTACAATGCCGTGGGGGACAAATTCGCTCTCGACCTTGCCTACAAGCTGTTTGACGACATCGAAACCAACACCCTTGACGAGTACGGCTACAGAGAGGCGTTTACTATAGACTGGAAGATTGTCCCCAATGACGCTCTGTCGGAAAACGGTCTGATGGCGGACAAGACAATGAACACAATTCTGCATCTTGTAGAAGCATACACCGAGCTTTACAAGGCGGACAAGAATGAGCGGGTGGCAGAGCGTCTTAAATTCCTGCTTTCCCAGATGTCGGACAAGGTTTTCGACCCTGAAACCAATGCCTTGAAGGTGTTCTTCAACACCGCTCTTGAGGTTATAGGGGACATTCACTCCTTTGGTCACGACATTGAAGCCACCTGGCTTATGGACCTTGCCTGCGACACTCTGGGAGATGAGCAGCTCAAGGCTAAGTTTGCGGAAATGGACCTTAAAATCTCAAAGAACATTCAGACCATTGCAATGGAGGACGGCGCTCTCAACAACGAGCGTGAAAACGACAAGATAGACACCAAGCGTGTATGGTGGGTGGAGGCGGAAGCCATTGTGGGCTTTATAAACGCCTACCAGCACAGCGGAGATAAAACCTTCCTTGAGTCGGCAAAGTCGGTGTGGGAATATATAAAATCCGATATTATCGACAAGCGTCCCGGTTCGGAATGGTATTCGGAGGTTTCTCTGGAGCACAAGCCTCACGACTGGAAAGAGATTGTGGGACCGTGGAAATGCCCTTACCACAACGGCAGAATGTGCCTTGAGGTAATCAAAAGGGGAATAGATTTCTGATGAAAAAGCATTTGTGCGAAACCCATCTTCACACCTTTGAGGCAAGCGCCTGCGCTTCAATAACCGGCGCAGGACAGGCGGAGCGATACAAGGCGCTGGGGTATGACACCATCTTTGTCACCGACCATTTTTTCAACGGCAACACCGCTATTGACCTGTCACTGCCTTGGGAAGAAAAAGTAAACGCCTATTGCAAAGGCTATGAAAACGCCAAAGCAAGAGGAGATGAAATCGGCATCACGGTGCTGTTCGGCATTGAATACACCTACGGCGGAGCGGATTTTCTCACCTACGGCGTCGATAAGGAGTGGCTTCTGGCTCACTCCGAGCTTGAGTATGCAGACTTTTTCAGATACGCTGACCTTGTTCACAAGGCGGGAGGGTTTATTGTTCACGCTCACCCCTTCCGAAGGGCAGGGTATCTGCGTGAAATCAGACTTATCCCCGATTATACCGATGCCGTGGAGATAATAAACACCCATAATGCAGACGATATTTCCAACGAAAGAGCAAAATGGTATGCAAGTGAGTTTGGGTTTCCCGTCACCGGCGGAACGGATAATCACTACATTCCCGCAGGAGAATTTTGCGCCGTGTGTACCGAAAACAAGATTTCTTCCGTAAACGACTACATAAAGGCTGTAAAAAACGGGGACCTTACCCTTGAAATACTGCGGTTTGAAAGCGAAATGCCCGCAGGCGGCAGTTTGTAAAAGGGGATGCCTGCCAAAAATTCAACACGTTTAAAGCAGGGGGCGCACCCCTGTTTGAAAAATAAACACAGAAAGGATTAAATGTATGAAACTGAAGAGAACACTTTCACTTATCATCGGCGCAGCTATGGCTGTTTCATGCTTTGCAGCCTGCGGCGACAGCGATGATTCTCAGACTTCCGACTCAGCTGCTCAGTCGGACAACTCTCAGACCGAAAGCGAAGCCCAGCCTTCCGAAGGCGACACACTCCAGGAAATGCGTGACATCACCGCATGGGAGCTTGTTCAGGAAATGAACACAGGCTGGAATCTGGGCAACACTCTTGACGCCAACGGTTCAAGCGGAGTGGAGGCTGAAACCTCCTGGGGCAACCCTGTCACCACCAAGGAAATGATTGACGCCGTTAAAGAAGCCGGCTTCAACGTGCTGAGAGTTCCCGTTTCCTGGGGCACTCATATGGACGACGATTACAACGTTGAGGAAGAGTGGATGGCAAGAGTAAGAGAGGTTGTGGATTACGGCATAAACAACGACATGTACGTTATCCTCAACACCCACCACGAGGAATGGTACTTCCCCACCGAGGAGGACAAGGAACAGGACATTGAGCAGCTTACCGCTTTGTGGACCCAGATTGCAGAGGAGTTCCAGAACTACGACGAGCACCTGATTTTCGAGGGTCTTAACGAACCCAGACTGAGAGGCACCGCCCTTGAGTGGACAGGCGGCGACGAGGCTTCCAGAGCAATTGTAAACGAGTACGCCAAGGCATTTTACGAAACTGTAAGAAACAGCGGCGGAAACAACCCCAACCGTCATCTTATGATTACAGGCTATGCGGCTTCCTCCAGCAGAAACTGTCTTGAAGCTATCGACCTTTCGGAATTTGACGACAAGGTTATCGTTTCGGTTCACGCTTATCTGCCTTATTCCTTCGCTCTTGACACCCAGGGTACAGACCAGTTCAACGCCGACACCGACGGAGGTGTTATCGACACCCTGTTTAACGACCTGAACGATTTGTTCCTCAGCAAGAACATCCCCGTTATTGTAGGCGAGTACGGCTGTGTAAACAAGTACAATCCCGAGGAAAGAGTAGAATGCATTGAATACTACCTCAACGTTGCCAAGGAGGCAGGCGTTCCCTGCATCTGGTGGGACAACGGCGCATTCTTCGGCACCGGCGAAAATTTCGGAATCCTTGACAGAAGCGTTATGCCTACCTGGAAGTTCCCGGAGGTTGTTGACGCTATTATGGGCGTTTACGAAGAATAAGCTTCGTTAAATAATCAGAAAGGGAAGCTGCGTTTTAAACGACGCAACCTCCCTTTTGTTTTGCAGCAATATCAAAAAATGTCCCCCGTCTTTTTAAGGCAAGGGACAATTTGTTATATCGCTATTTAAGCTTCCGGCTTTTTAAAGCCTAAGGTTATCTCGTACTCCGAGTCAAGGGAGTTCTGCTTTTCGGCTTCCTTGACATATTTATTTACCAGAGCGGTGGACTTTTCAACCGCCTGAAGGGTTCCCGCTCCCGCTACGCAGCCGCCGGGACAGCCCATTCCCTCCAGCAGATAGCCGTCGTACTTGCCGGCTCTCGCCAGCTGAAGAAGCTTTCTGCACTCTCTCAGTCCCTGAGCCGAAGCCACTTTGATTTCACGCTCGGGGTCGAGCCGCTTGATGACGTCTGCCACCGCTTTCGCAACACCGCCGCTTACCGCATAACCTCTGCCGTCGCCTGTTCCCTTGTTGAGGGGCACGGCTTCCTCGTCGGTGATGTCCTCAAACTTAACGTCCTTAGCCTGGAACATACCCATAAGCTCCTCAAAGGTAAGCACAAAGTCAACGTCGGAACGTATGGAACGTCTGCTTGCCTCCAGCTTTTTGGCGGCGCAGGGGCCTATAAAGGCAATGCAGGCATCGGGGTTTTCCTTTTTAACCATTCTTGCGGTAAGCACCATAGGCGTCATAGCCATTGAAATGTAAGGCGCAAGGTCGGGGAAAAGCTTTTTAGCCATAACCGACCAGGACGGACAGCATGAGGTAGCCATAAAAGGCTGATGCTCCGGCACTTCACGCATAAAGTCCTTGGCTTCCTCCACCGAGCACAGGTCTGCGCCGATTGCAACCTCCACCACGCTGTCAAAGCCAAGCTTTCTCATGGCGGCGGTAAGCTTTTCGGGGGAAGCCTTGGGTCCGAACTGTCCCACAAATGCGGGAGCAACCAGGGCGATAACCTTCTTGCCTGATTTTATTGCGTGAATAAGCTGGAAAATCTGACCCTTGTCAACAATCGCTCCGAAAGGGCAGTTTACAAGGCACATTCCGCAGGAAACGCACTTGTCGTAATCAATTTTCGCCTTTCCGAACTCGTCGGAACCGATGGCGTCCATTCCGCAGGCTCTGGCGCAAGGACGCTCCATTTTATTTATGGCGTTGTAGGGACAAACGCTCTGACATCTTCCGCACTTTATGCACTTTGACTGGTCGATAACCGACTTGCCCTTTACAATTTGGATAGCGCCCTTGGGGCAAACCTCCTTGCAGGGGTGAGCAAGACAGCCCTGACAGCAGTCGGTAACATGATAATGGGTTTCGGGGCAGGCGTTGCAGGCAAAGTTTATAATGTTTATCAGCGGCGGGTCGTAATATTTTTCCGCAATCGCCGATTCCTCTATTCCGTCGGCAACCGATTCGTGCTGGTCGATTGGTCTTAAGGGCAGGCCTATTGCAAGACGCAGTCTTTCCTCAACGATAGCTCTTTCAAGAAAGATAGAATCACGGTAAACCGCAACCTTTCCCGGCACGATTTTATATGGCAGAGTGTCTATTCTGCTGTAATCGCCGCCCTCGTAGGCAAGCCTTGCTACTTCGGTAAAAACCTTTCTTCTGATATCCGTAACGGAAGAATATATACCTCTCATTTTCATTAAGAGTATTTCTCCTTTCCTTCTCAATTAAACTGTGATTTTAACACATCCTCATGTTTTAATTGTACCTTTTTGTTAAACTTTTGTCAAGGCTTATATACGTTTTTTCATAGGGTATTCTCATTTAATTTACAGGAAAACTACCTTCCTTTATCTGAGAAATTAAAATCCTGACAATTGGCGTCGGCTTTGGGTGAAAACGGCGAAAAGCCCGCAATTGACAAACCCTTGGCTCCGTGTTATAATAAAATTCGAAAGCGAATAAAACCGCATACCCCCGCCCGGTAAAAGGACGGGGTTATTGGCGTTTGACAGGAGAATCAGGTTATGAGCATATGGGACGTTTTTGACAGACTTTCAGCCGGCAGAAATCAGGGAATCGCAAAGCCGGAATTTATAATCGCAGGCCTTGGAAATCCCGGAATAAAATACGAAAACACCCGCCACAACGCAGGCTTTATGGCGGTGAGCGCAATGGAGGAAAAATACGGCTTCAAGACTGACACCTACAAATACAAAGCAAAAACTGCAGTGTGCCAGATCGGCGGCAAAAGCTGTCTTATCATGAAGCCGGAAACGTTTATGAATCTCAGCGGCGAGGCGGTTTCTCAGGCTATGAACTTTTACAAGATACCACTTGAAAACCTGCTGGTGATATTTGACGACATCTCCCTTGAGCCGGGGCACATGAGAATACGCCGCAAAGGCTCGGCAGGTGGACACAACGGCATAAAAAGCATTATCGAATGCTGCGGCGGCGAGGATTTCCCTCGCATAAAAATCGGCGTAGGCAAAAAGCCCCGTCCCGATTACGACCTTGCCGACTGGGTTTTAGGTAAGTTTTCCGACGACGACCGCAGGAAAATTGATGAGGTATGCAAAAACGCCTGCTCCGCCGCCGAGATGATTGTAAAAGGCGAAATCTCACAGGCTATGAATTTATACAACAGATAAAACACCGAAAGGATACAGCATGAACATTTTCAATCTGATGTGCGATAATCTCCCGTTCTACGGGGAGATTACAAAAGCGCTTGACAGAAATTTCACCCCCTGCTCAGTCACGGGAGTTTCAAATATTCACAAATCCCACCTTGCCGCCGCCCTTTCCCGGAGGGGTAAGGTGTTGGTAATCTGCGACGATGAAGCCGCCTGCACCCGTTTTGTTCAGGACGCAAACGAGCTGTGGGGAGGGGAAATCGCCCGGGTTTTTCCCGCAAAGGATTTTAACTTCGCCTACATGGAAGGGGTTTCAAGAGAGTACGAGCACAAGCGGATTGAAGCCCTTTCAAAGCTTGAGAGCGGAGAATGTTCCATAATCGCCGCCTCCGCCGAAGCCGCAATGCAAGGGACAATCCCACCGGAGGCGTTAAGGGAATACTCCTTCCCGCTGAAATCGGGTGCTGAGATAAATCTCACAGAGCTTGTTTCAAAGCTTGTTTCGGCAGGCTACAGCAAAACAGAGCAGGTTGAGGGTCAGGCTCAGTTTGCCGTAAGAGGTTCGATTATCGACATTTTCCCCGTACAGGAAAAACAGCCCGTCAGATTGGAACTGTGGGGAGATGAGATTGATGTGCTTTCATATTTTGATACCGAAAGCCAGCGGAGAACCGACCCCATAGATGAAATCACCATCTTCCCTGCCCTTGAAATAATCTTCCCTGACAGCGAAGAATTTGTCGGAAAACTTGAGAAGCTTTCTTCCTCGGCGAGGGGCAAAAACACCGAAAAGATAAGAACCCACATTTCAAGGGATGCCCAGCTTGTAAAAAGCGGAATAACCCTGACTAACCTTGACAAGTACTACACTCTTGCCTACGAAACCACCGCCACGGTGTTTGACTACTTCAAAGGCGGCATATGTATGGTCAGCGAGTATGCAAACTGCGCCGATAAGGCAAAGTCCGCTCTTATCAGGCTTCAGGAGGATTTAAAGCCCCTGTATGAGGAGGGTATTCTCTTTAAGCGGCTGGAAGGCTTTTTTATCGACTTTGCTCAGGTTCAGTCAAAGATTCAATCCCTGCCCTGCATTTTCGCCGACACCTTTATGCGGTCAAACAACGATGTAAGATTCAAGAAGCTTATCAACACCGACTGCCGTCAGACAGGCGTGTGGGGAGGAAACATCTCAAACCTTGCGGAGGAGCTTAAAAGCTTCTGCGAGCAGGATTACTGCACTGTGGTTATGGCAGGCAGTGAAAAAACCCTTCCTATAATCGTGGGGGATCTGAGAGAACAGGGTATTCCCGCTGAAATCCTCACCGAAAACAGCGAGATTGTACCAAAAACCGTTTATCTGCGGACGGGAAGTCTTTCGGGGGGCTTTGACTATCCCGACATAAAGTGCGCCGCCATCACTCAGATGAAGGCGATGACCGCCAAGCGGAAGAAATCAAAGCACAAAAAAGGTGAGGAAATAAAAAGCCTTTCGGACATTGCTCCCGGCGACCTGGTTGTGCACTCCATGTACGGCATAGGAAGATTTGCCGGAATACGCAGTCTTGAAACCAACGGCGTCACAAAGGACTACATTACAATAAAATACGCCGGCACAGATGTGCTTTACGTTCCCGTCACCCAGCTTGATCTGGTGTCAAGATATATCGGGCCTCGTGACGACAGCGGGGTAAAACTCAACAAGCTTAATTCCTCCGAGTGGAAAAAGACCCGCTCACGGGTAAAATCGGCGGTAAAGGATATGGCGGAGGAGCTTACCAGACTTTATGCCCAGCGTCAGATGGCTAAGGGCTTTGCTTTCTCCCCGGACAACGACTGGCAGCGGGATTTTGAGGAGAGATTTGACTATCAGGAAACCGACGACCAGCTAAAAAGCATTCAGGAAATAAAAGAGGATATGCAAAAGCCCGTCCCTATGGACAGACTGCTGTGCGGCGACGTAGGCTTTGGAAAAACCGAGGTTGCCCTGAGAGCGGCGTTCAAATGTATGCTTGATTCAAAGCAGGCTGCGATTTTAGTTCCCACCACCGTGCTGGCATGGCAGCATTATCAGACGGCGGTCAAGCGGTTTGAGCATTTCCCCATTAAAGTGGAGCTTTTGTCACGCTTCCGCACTCCCAAGCAACAGCAGCAGATAATCAGGGAGCTTAAACGAGGCACAATAGACCTTATTATCGGCACTCACCGTCTGGTGCAGAAGGATGTTGAGTTTAAAGACCTGGGGCTTGCCATCATCGACGAGGAACAGCGTTTCGGCGTCGCTCACAAGGAAAAATTCAAGGAAACCTTCAAAGGCGTGGACGTTCTTACCCTTTCGGCTACCCCAATCCCCCGCACTCTTAACATGGCTTTAAGCGGAATAAGGGATATGTCGGTAATCGAAGAACCGCCCCAGGATAGGCAGCCGATACAGACCTATGTTATCGAGCACAACGACGGCGTTATCGTTCAGGCAATCCAGAAGGAGCTTAGGCGAGGAGGTCAGGTTTATTACATTCACAACCGGATAGATTCAATTCAGCGCACCGTTTCAAAGCTTCAGCAGCTTCTCCCTGACGCACGCATAGGCTGCGCTCACGGACAGATTGGCGAATCGGAGCTTTCGGAAATCTGGCGGCAGCTTATTGACAGGGAAATAGATGTTCTTGTGTGCACAACCCTTATAGAAACGGGCGTGGATGTTCCCAATGTAAACACCCTTATCATCGAGGACGCCGACAGGCTGGGACTTTCCCAGCTTTATCAGCTGAGGGGACGGGTAGGACGCTCAAGCCGCAGAGCGTTCGCTTATTTTACCTTCCGCCGTGGAAAGGTGCTTACCGAAGTGGCAGAAAAGCGGCTTAACGCCATAAAGGAGTTTACTCAGTTCGGCTCCGGCTTTCACATTGCCCTCAGAGATCTTGAGATAAGAGGCGCAGGCTCCGTTCTCAGCGGCAGACAGCACGGACATATGGAAGCGGTTGGGTATGACATGTACCTCCGCCTGCTTAACGAAGCAATTGCGGAGCAGAAGGGGGAAGCCCTCCCCCGCTCGCCGGAGGATTGTCTGGTGGACATTTCGGTGGATGCATTTATCCCGGAAAAATACATCGAAAGCCTGCCTTTGCGAATAGACGCCTACCGCAAGATAGCGTCAATTGTAACGGAGGAGGACAGCCGTGACGTTATCGACGAGCTTATAGACAGGTTCGGCGACCCGCCCAAATCGGTGCTGGGACTTGTGAACATCGCCCTTATCAGAAACACCGCCTCACGGCTTAAAGTGACGGAAATTTCCCAGAGGGGCGACAATGTGCTGTTTTTCATTCAACACCCCGAAGTGCCCCAGATTCAGGCTTTATCAGGCTTTTACAAAAACCGCATAAGGTTTGTGGACGGGGGAAAGCCATACTTCTCGGTGAAGCTTGACAAAAAACAAAAACCCCCCGCCCTTATGACGGAGGTTATAGGAATAATGGACAAAGCGCAGTAAAACACAAAAAATCAAGGCGGTACGGATTTGCTCCGTGCCGCCCTTTTTGTGTAATAAATGCTATCCTCTCAGGAAGCCTTCGATTATTTTTTCCTCCGCCTGCTGTTCGGTAAGACCCAAGGTTTGCAGCTTTACAATCTGCTCTCCTGCGATTTTTCCGATGGCGGCTTCGTGAATAAGAGATGCGTCCAGATTTCCCGCAAAAAGCTCGGGAGCGGCGTTTACTCTGCCGTTGTCCGCCAGAATTGCGTCACATTCCGAATGTCCCGTGCAGCGGCAGTTTCCGCTTATCTTTGAGTGATACTCCTGATAGGAATTTCCCCTTGCCACCGAACGTGAAACGATGTCAACTCCCGAATCGTCCCCCTCAAGCACAACGTCAAAGTCGGTGGAGGCAGTTTCGGTTCCGTCGGTAAGCAGCCTCTCCTTAACTACCAGCTTTGCTCCTTTTCCCAGCTTGGCAGAGGTTTTTCTTATGGAGCTGTCAACTCCGCTTATCTGTATTGTGTCCATTTCAAGGTAGGAATCCTCGTCCATAATAACGTCGGTAACAGGGTCAATTCTTTTCATTCCCGTACCGCTTCCCGTGCCGATGTGCTTTTCCTTGTACAGCACCCTTGCGCCCTTTCCCAGAATAAACCTGTGTATTCCGTTGTGACGGGCGTCGTGACCGTCGTCGGTGTGAACTCCGCAGCCTGCAACTATTATAACATCCGCACCCTCGCCTACATAGAAATCGTTGTAAACAAGGTCGTCAATGTCGCCGTGAGTAACGCAGGCGGGAATGTACACCGTTTCACCCATAGTTCCCGGCTTGATGTGTATTACCAGTCCCGGAGCATCGGTTTTTGAATCAATCTGTATATTTGCGGAGGACTGTCTGCCGGCGCAGGCTCCGTTTTCACGGATGTTGTATGCGCCCTGAAACTTTCCGCTCCAGTCGGAAACAATCCCCAGCAGCTCCTCTGTGGTCTTATCCATTTATATACCCTCCTCTGTGTCTTTTCCCAGGGGACAGCGAACCGCCTTTTCTTCCGAAAACAGCGTGGGAAGAATTTCGCTTTTTTCCCCTAACGTTCTTACATGGCCGTCGGCAATAACCGCAATGTAATCGGAAATTTCAAGAATACGCTCCTGATGTGAAATAATAAGCAGCGATTTGTGTTCGGTTACCTTAAGCTTTTCAAAAGCGTCAATAAGGCTTGAAAAGCTCCACAGGTCGATACCTGCTTCCGGCTCATCGAATACCAGCACTTTGGCGTCCTTCTTTGCCAGCACGGAAGCAATTTCGATTCTCTTAGCCTCGCCGCCGGAAAGGCTTGCGTCCACAACCCTGTCGATATATTCCTGAGCGCACAGACCAACCTTGCCCAGATAGTCGCAAAGCTCCGACTCCTCAAGAGTTCTCATTGCCGCAAGCTCCAGCAAGTCCCTTACCGTAAGTCCCTTAAAGCGGACGGGCTGCTGAAAGGCGTACCCAATTCCGCTGAGGGAGCGTTTTGTCATATCCCAGTCGGTAATATCCTCGCCGTCAAGAAAGATTCTTCCCGAATCAGGCTGTTCAAGTCCTGCGATAAGCTTAGCAAGGGACGTTTTTCCGCCGCCATTGGGACCTGTTATGACCGTAAGCTTACCCGACGGTATTTCAAGGCTGACGTTTTCAAGGATTTTTTCTCCTCCCGGAAGACTCCAGCTTATGTTTTTCAATTCAAGCATTAATGCTAACCTCCTGCCGATTTATGTCGCTGACATAAACGGATTTTTTATATATTCCCTTTTATTATGTCATATTTTATACTATTAATTATTATAACCTCGTCTACCTCCTTTGTCAATAGATAAAGTATACAAAATAAGTGTATTTTTAATGAAGTAAAAAATTCATTGGTTTTGCATGGCTTTTCAATATTAGTATATGGCTTTTATAAGAAAATATGAAACTCGAAAGCTTGTGCTGATTAATATCTCAACATCATGTGAAAAGTCAATTGTAAAAAAAATATGAATATTGAAAAGTATTCGTTTACATTAGCATCTTAATCGTTTTCAAAAGAATTTCGGGACTTGCAAAAAAACAAAAAATGTGTTTTAATATATAGAGCGGTCGGTCGACTATGCGTTTACCGATGAAAGATATTTCTTAAAGAAACCTAAAAATGTTCTTGAGTAATTTCTTGAAAATGAAAAATTATATTTTTATGAAAGGCGGAATTTAATCATGAACGTAAAAATCATTAACGGTCAGTCAATTCCTAACATGCCATGGCAGGACAAACCCGCAAACTGCAACGATGTTATCTGGAGATATTCGGAGAACCCTGTGATTCCCAGAAATCTTATCAAGTGCTCCAACTCCATTTTCAACAGCGCAGTAGTTACCTTCGAGGGTAAGTTTGCAGGCGTTTTCCGTTGCGACGACAAGGAAAGAAATATGGAGCTGCATGCTGGTTTCTCCGATGACGGTATCAACTGGAAGATAAACGAAGAAAGAATCGTTTTTGAGCAGGCTGACAAGTCTACCGAAGAAGTTAACCAGTGGGGCTACGGCTATGATCCAAGAGTTTGCTGGATCGAGGATAGATATTGGGTAACCTGGTGCAACGCTTACGGATGGAAGCCTACCATCGGCGTTGGCTATACATATGATTTCAAGACCTTCTATCAGTGCGAGAACGCATTCCTTCCTTTCAACAGAAACGGCGTGCTTTTCCCAAGAAAGATCAACGGCAAGTATGTAATGTTCTCCCGTCCTTCCGACTCCGGTCACACACCTTTCGGCGATATGTACATTTCTCAGTCGCCTGATATGAAGTACTGGGGCGAGCATCGTCACGTTATGGGACCTCTCAAGAGCTGGGAGTCCAAGAAGATCGGTGCAGGTCCTATTCCAATAGAGACCTCTGAAGGCTGGCTTGTATTCTATCACGGCGTACTTGAAAGCTGCAACGGCTTTGTTTACAGCTTCTCCGCTTGTATTCTTGACATTGACGAGCCTTGGAAGGTTAAGTATCGTTGCGCTGAGTATCTTATCAGCCCGCAGGAGATCTATGAGTGCGTAGGCGACGTTCCCAACGTAACATTCCCATGTGCTACTCTCTGCGATCAGGATACCGGCAGAATCGCAATTTACTACGGCTGTGCTGACACTGTTGTAGGTCTTGCATTCACAACGGTTGACGACGTTGTTGATTACGTTAAATCTCATTCTTCAGTTTGATTTATCCGCTGAATAAAAAAATCCCGATGCGTACAATCCGCATCGGGATTTTTTGTTGTCTTAAATAAAAAGCGGCGGACAAATAAGCTTTGTCCGCCGTCATAAGGCAGTGTGTATACAATCTGTTTTATCAGACTATTTTGCGTATTCAACCGCTCTGCTTTCACGGATAAGATTAACCTTGATCTGACCCGGATAATCCATCTCATCTTCAATACGCTTTGCGATTTCTCTTGCAACAAGCACCATTTTCTCATCGTTTATCTTTTCCGGCTTAATCATAATTCTTACCTCACGACCTGCTTGCATAGCGTAGGACTTTTCAACGCCGTCGTAAGAAGAACAGATTTCCTCAAGCTTCTGCAAACGCTTGATGTAGTTCTCGTAGTTTTCGCTTCTTGCTCCCGGTCTTGCCGCCGAAATAGCGTCCGCCGCCTGAACAAGCGCCGCAACTACGGTACGGGTTTCAACGTCTCCGTGGTGAGCCTCGATAGCGTGAATAACATCCGGGCTTTCCTTGTACTTCTTGCAGACGTCAACGCCTATCTGAACGTGAGAGCCTTCAATCTCGTAGCTTAATGCCTTGCCTATATCATGAAGCAAGCCTGCCCGCCTTGCAAGATTTGCGTCCACTCCCAGCTCGGAAGCCATCATTCCCGCAAGGTGTGAAACCTCAATAGAATGGTCAAGCACGTTCTGTCTGTAGCTTGTCCTGAACCTTAACCGTCCGATAAGCTTGACAAGCTCGTGATTAAGATTGTGAACGTTACATTCAAGAACCGCACGCTCGCCCTCCTGCTTGATTTTGTATTCAACCTCCCGCCTTGCCTTGTCAACTATTTCCTCAATGCGGGTGGGATGAATTCTGCCGTCCTGAATAAGCTTTTCAAGGGCTATTCTTGCAATCTCACGCCTTACCTGGTCGAAGCAGGAAAGTGTAATAGCCTCGGGAGTATCGTCTATAATAAGGTCAACTCCGGTAAGGGTTTCGATTGTTCTGATGTTTCTTCCCTCTCGTCCGATGATTCTGCCCTTCATTTCGTCGTTAGGCAGCGGAACCACCGAAACTGCGGTTTCTGAAACCTGGTCTGCCGCACATCTTGCACTTGCAAGAGAAATATACTGTCTTGCCTTGGCTTCGCACTCGTCCTTAATCTGAGTTTCAAAGTTTGAGATCTTTACCGCCTTTTCATGGACAAGCTCGCTTTCAAGATTGCTCAGCAGATATTCCTTAGCTTGTTCCTTTGTAAACTCCGAGATTTTTTCAAGCATATCAAGCTGGGAATTTTTAATCCTTTCAGCCTCCGCCATTTTTTCGTCGGCAGATTTAAGCTTGTTCTGGAGTGATTCTTCCTTCTTTTCAAGGTTGTCAAGCTTGCGGTCGATTGTTTCTTCCTTCTGGTTGATTCTGCGCTCCTGCCTTGAAACCTCCACCCGACGTTCCTTAAGTTCTTTTTCAGTTTCCTGTCTGGACTTATGTATTTCGTCTTTGGCTTCCACAAGAGCTTCCTTTTTCATGGTTTCTGCAGTCTTTTTAGCATCCTCTACTATTCTTTCGGCTTCCTTTTCCGCAGAGCCCATGGCAGCTTCTGCAGTTCTCTGCCTGTATCTTATACCCTGCTTAAAGCTTATAAATCCGCTTACAGCCGCACCGACAACAAGAGCAACCACAATCAGCAAAACTGCGATTTCTATACCCATGTATAGCATTCCTCCTCCTCGATTATTTTGGTTGCGCATAAAAAGAGTCTTACAGAAAAATCCGTCTGTAAGGCTGCCTTATCATGCGCTTCCAATCAATATAAAATTGTAAAGTTACAAATCAGCATATTAATTATATAACAAATGCCGAAACCTAACAGAATCAACCTGCCGTCGCCAGTGAAATCCGTCGGTATTCTCACCATATATAAAAACATAATGCATAATATTATTGTATAATAAAATCCCCAAATTGTCAAGGCATTTTTTATACAATTATACAAAAAAGCAGACTGTTGAGCAAAAACCTCTTGACAAACGGGACAAAGGGTGATAAAATATTAACGTTAAATAATATGCAAATATTAAAAGCTGTGATAAGGAAGCTTTGGTATCGCACACAGCCTTCCAGAGAGCGCTGCCGTCGGCTGAAAGCGGCGCAGGCTTAAGATGTCAGAGACACCGCCTTTGAGCGCGCCTAATAAGCGACGGGTAGTTTCCGTTAAAGAACTTACGCTTGATATTGCGTCGAGCGGACAGAGGTGCGGACTTTTCCGCATGAATCAGGGTGGAACCACGATAAAAATTATCGTCCCGTAAAAAGCGATTATGCTTTTTGCGGGATTTTTTGTTTATTCAAAAAAGGAGTGCCTATGAGAAGAATATTGGGAACGCTTTGCTATTTCGGCATTCTTGCGGCGGACGCAGCCGCAGCGTATTTTTCCTATCAAGCCTACGAGGAAACCATATCCTACTATCAGGGATTTATTACGTTTATGCCTTTGTTTATAGTAAGCTACTGGTTCAATACATTCTTTCTTCAGCTTTTTTCCGGCGTAGATAAAAGCGGGAGACCGTATATAAACAAAATCTTAAAACGCATACTGGCAGATTTCGCTACTCTTCTGAGCATTGCGCTTTTAGGCTTCTGGGTGTATATTTTTGTGGCAAGGTCCCTTTACACGTCGTTTTGACCCATGATTGACAGGGGGTTTTGGCAATGCAGAAAATCAGCGATATAGACGGCGGCAGAGAATTCGACTGGGGCAGAACCTCGGAGGATTACGCCAGATACCGGGACATTTATCCCGACGAGCTTTATAACAAACTGCTGTCCCATGGGTATTGCGTCAAAGGGCAGACCGTTCTCGATATAGGTACGGGAACGGGCGTAATTCCAAGGCATTTGTACCGATACGGGGCAAAATTCACCGCCGCAGACATATCGGAAAATCAGATTGAAGCGGCAAAACAGCTTGCGGCAAAAGAGCAGATGAGCATAGATTTTTTGGTTTCTCCGGCAGAGGAAATCGACCTTGGGGAAAACAGCTTTGACGTTATAACGGCGTTTACCTGCTTTTTCTATTTTAATCACGATAAGCTTATGCCAAAGCTTGTGAAAATGCTCAGACCCGGAGGGATTCTGCTGGTTGGATATATGTCGTGGCTTCCCTTTGAGGACGAAATCGCCGGAAAAAGCGAAAAGCTTATTTTAAAATACAATCCCCGCTGGACGGGAGCGGGAGAAACCCGGAGGGTTGCATATATTCCCGATATTTACTCAAAAAGCTTTGAAAAAGTTTACGAGGATATTATAGACCTTGAAATACCTTTTACAAGGGAAAGCTGGAACGGACGGATGAAGGCTTGCCGTGGAGTGGGCGCATCTCTTTCGGAGGAGGATATAAAAGCCTTTGAAATTGAGCATCTTAATATGCTGAAGGAATATCCCCAAAGCTTTAAAATAAGGCATTATGCGGCTCTGACAGCCCTCAGGCTGAAAGACAGCGCCGCTACCCAACATAAAAACTCAAAAACCACAAATAATATAAAAACGGAGGAATAAAAATGATTAAGCTGAAACTTAAAGACGGTTCTATTCGTGAAATCCAACAGGCTATGCCTGCAAGCGAAATCATCAAGGACATCGGCATGGGACTTTACAAGGCGGCTTGCTGCGTAAAGCTGGACGGTCAGGTGTTTGATATGAGAACCGTGGTTGACCACGACTGCGAATTTGAGGTTATGACCTTTGATTCAAAAGCCGGAAAGGAAACCTTCTGGCATACCGCTTCTCACCTTATGGCTCAGGCGGTAAAGAATCTCTACCCGGAGGCCAAGCTTGCCAGAGGACCTGCCACCGAAACGGGCTTTTACTATGACTTTGAGGTGGCAAAGCCCTTCGCTCCCGCAGATCTGGAGAAAATTCAGGCTGAAATGAAGAAGCTTGCCAAGGAAGGCTACACTCTTGAGCGCTTCGAGCTGCCGGTTGACGAGGCTCTCAAGCTTATGGAGGAGAAAAACGAAACCTACAAGGTAGAGCTTATCCACAAGCACGACGACAAAGGCGAGAAGCTTTCATTCTATAAGCAGGGTGATTTCGTCGACCTGTGCGCAGGACCTCATCTTATGAGCGTTGCTCCAATCAAGGCGGTTAAGCTGCTTTCCTGCACGGGAGCATACTGGGGCAAGGCTGAAGACGGCAAACAGCTTTCCCGTATTTACGGCACTGCCTTCCCAAAGGCTTCGCTGCTGGAGGAGTTCTTAAAGCAGCAGGAGGAAGCAAAGCTGCGTGACCACAACAAAATCGGACGAGAGCTTGAATATTTCACCACCGTTGATTACATCGGTCAGGGACTGCCCATTCTGCTCCCAAAGGGCGCAAGGGTTATTCAGCTTTTGCAGAGATGGGTTGAGGATACCGAGCAGGCTCACGGTTGTCTGCTGACAAAGACCCCCTATTTCGCAAAGCGCGACCTTTACAAGATATCAGGCCACTGGGATCATTATCGTGACGGAATGTTCATTATAGGCGACCCTAACGACGAGGAGAAGGAGTGCTTTGCCCTTCGTCCCATGACCTGTCCATTCCAGTATCAGGTGTTCCTTAACAGACAGCGTTCCTACCGCGACCTGCCTATGAGGCTGGTTGAAACCTCCACCCTGTTCAGAAACGAGGACAGCGGCGAAATGCACGGTCTTATCAGAGTTCGTCAGTTTACAATCTCCGAGGGACATTACATTCTCCGTCCCGACCAGCTGGAGGAGGAGTTCAAGGGCTGTCTTGAGCTGGCAAAATATATGCTCGACACGGTAGGCCTCCTTGAGGACTGTACCTTCAGATTTTCTCAGTGGGACCCTGCCAACCCCAACAACAAGTACGAGGGCACGGCGGAGCAGTGGAATCACGCTCAGGACGCAATGAAAAAGATTCTTGACGATATAGGTCTTGACTATGAGATTGGCATAGACGAAGCGGCGTTTTACGGTCCCAAGCTGGATATTCAGTACAAGAACGTGTTCGGCAAGGAGGACACCATAGTAACTCTCCAGATTGATATGCTGCTGGCAGAAAAGTTCGGAATGTACTATGTGGACAAGGACGGTCAGAAAAAGCTGCCCTACATCATTCACAGAACCTCCCTCGGCTGCTACGAAAGAACGCTGGCTTATATGCTTGAGCACTTTGCGGGAGTTCTCCCCCTGTGGCTTGCTCCCGAGCAGGTGAGAATTATGCCTATCGGTGAAGAGCATATTGAATACGCTCAGAAGCTTGCCGACAAGATGACAGGCA
Source organism: uncultured Ruminococcus sp. (assembly GCA_944388405.1). GTDB lineage: Bacteria > Bacillota > Clostridia > Oscillospirales > Ruminococcaceae > FB2012. Next base: position 32,495 of record CALXIQ010000006.1, read on the forward strand.
TGGGAATGAGAGTTTCCGTTGACAAGCGTGACGAGAACATCGGTCCCAAGATTAAAGCCGCACGGCTGGAGCGTATCCCCTATATGGTTATTATAGGCGACAAAGAGGTTGAAAGCGGCACAGTTTCGGTTCGTTCCAGAAAAGAGGGCGAGCTTGGTGCAATGCCCTGCGGCAACCTGCTTGACAAGCTTATTACCGAAATTTCAACAAAAGCCAAGTAATCAGATACAATCACATGAGCTTTTTAACCACCGGCATAGCCGGTGGTTTTACTTGACAAATCACTGCCGGGAGTTTTGCACGCTCCCGGCTTTTTAAGGAGGAATTTTCATGCCGTCCGCCGCAGTTCACCTGACTGTCGCCCATATGCTAAAGGACAAGCTTAATGTCAGCGACGACAGCTCATTCTATCTGGGGGCGATTTCCCCAGACGCTGTTAATTTAAACGGCTTTGCCGAGGAAAATATCCGCTACGCCGCCCATCTCCGCAGCAAGGACTATAATGAATGGAAGCAGAATATCAAGGACTACTACATCTCCCACCGCTCAGACTACAGCGACAGCGAGGATTTTTTCAAGGGCTTTCTGCTGCATCTTTACACCGACATCGCCTGGGACGAAGTTGTCCAGCCGGGGCTGTTTGAACATTTAAAGGCGTCGGGATTTTCCGATGCTCAGCTTAAAGACGAAAAATGGGCGGAGCTTGACCGGATTGACTCCGTTATATATCATGACGAGAGGTATAAAGAAGTGCTTAAAAGGCTCGCAAAGGCAAAAGGTAAGGCAATATCCACCGTTGACGCCTTGCAGCTTGAAAAATTCCGTGACGCAGTGTCGGCGGAAACTTGTCCTGTCACAAGTGACAAGCCTGTATTTCTGACGTGTCAGTCCATACAAGCCGCCGCAGACAAAGCGTTTGAATATATGCAACACCTCACAAACGACCGATAAGCCTCGCCGTAACAATTTTTAATAGAGCCGCATAATATAAAAAAGGTAAAAACCGTTCTCCCCTGATTGCAGGATTTATTCTGCATAAAATTTTGCCTCAAATGATTAAAAGCAGAAAACAGGGTAAAAATAATACCGAAGGGTAAAAGCCCTGAAAATATTAAGGAACGGAGTGTTTAAGGTGACAGTTCACAGGGGTGAAATTTATTATGCCGATCTCAGCCCGGTGGTAGGCTCTGAGCAGGGCGGTATGAGGCCGGTGCTTATAGTGCAGAACGACGTAGGCAACAAGCACTCGCCCACTGTTATAGCTGCGGCGATAACAAGCCGTCGTGAAAAAGCCAAGCTTCCCACACATATCGAGGTAGGCGGCGGACAATGCGGTCTTGCCAAGGATTCAATCGTTCTGCTGGAACAGATTCGTACATTGGACAAAAAGCGGCTTAAGGAGCGTATGGGGGAGCTTGACCCCAATTCCATGACTGCGGTGGATTCCGCCCTTTCCATTTCATTCGGACTTAATGATATGAGATAACAAAACTCCTCCGCCGTAAAAAGCGAAGGTTCACATTACTGCAAAAGCTCTGCCAAAAGCGGAGCTTTTTTGTTTTTGGAAAATAAAAACCTTACGCCCTTGTGACGTGATAACACAGTTGTTGACTAAATCGCAAATGTGTTGTATAATATGAGGGAATATTGATTTTGGTGGTGCTTTTTGTGAGTTTTGATGATATACTCAACGTGGCGGGCATTCTCCTTGAATATCTGCCCAACACTTTAAAGCTGTTTTTCTGGACGCTGGTGCTTTCAATCCCGGTGGGAGCTATCGTTACCTGGCTGAAAAAATGCAGGTTCAAGCCGGTTTCATGGCTTACCAATCTTTACATACTCATAATGAGGGGAACTCCCCTTATGCTGCAGATTATTGCCGTCTACTACGCAATCCCCATGCTTACCGCTTCGGCAAGAAGGTCGGGAGAATCAAACTGGTTTTACGATTTGCTGGGCAGAGTGGACGTAAGGGACGAAAACTACATGTTCACCGCTCTTGTGGTAGCGTTTGTGCTCAATTACGCCGCTTATTTTGCCGAGATTTTCAGGGGCGGAATAGAGTCCATTCCAAGGGGTCAGTACGAAGCCGCTTCAATGCTGGGAATGAACAAGCTGCAGACCTTTTTCAGAATTATTCTGCCCCAGGTTGTAAAGCGGGTTATCCCCGCAACCTCTAACGAGGTTATAGTGCTGGTTAAGGATACCTCTCTGGCAAACGTTATAGCCTTTGCGGAAATAACCCTTAAATCAAGACAGATGATGAACACCTATAGCTCGGTTGTTCCGCTGTTTATTGCAGGCGTATTCTATTTTGTGATGAATGCGATTGTCACCGTGGCGTTTGCCTTTATAGAAAAAAGATTCAATTATTACAAGTAAGAAAGGGAAAGGACAACAGATATGGCTACTTTAGAGGTTAAAAACCTTTCCAAGAATTTCGGCGACCTTAATGTGCTTAAGGATATTTCCTTCAACGTTGAGCAGGGACAGGTTGTGGCGGTTATAGGTCCCTCAGGCTCGGGAAAATCCACCCTGTTAAGATGCATTAATCAGCTGGAAAAAGCCGACGGCGGCGAGATAAACGTCTGCTCAATGAATATGTTTAAAACGGAAAACGGAAAAGTCATTTACGCTCCCTCAAAAATTCTGAGAGAAATAAGGCTTAAGATAGGGCTTGTTTTTCAGAACTTCAATCTGTTTCCCCATATGTCGGTGATGCAGAATATAATCGAAGCTCCCGTTCACGTGCTGAAAATGCCCAAGAAGGAAGCGGTCGCCCGGGCGGAGGAACTGCTTAAAAAGATGGGGCTTGCCGACAAGGCGAAATCCTACCCCTGCGAGCTTTCCGGCGGACAGCAGCAGCGGGTATCCATTGCCAGAGCGCTGGCGTTAAAGCCGGAGGTGCTGTTTTTTGACGAGCCTACCTCAGCCCTTGACCCTGAGCTTACTGGAGAGATTCTCAAGGTAATCAAGGAACTTGCTCAGGAGAAGATGACAATGGTTATTGTCACCCACGAAATGGCTTTTGCAAGAGATGTGGCAAATCACGTTATCTTCATGGACGGCGGCTATATCGTGGAGGAGGGCGCTCCCGAAGAGCTGTTCGGAAACACTCACAACGAGCGCACCAAGCAGTTTTTGCAAAGATACAATAACAACAGCTTTTAATAAAAAATCGGGGCGGCTAATGCCGCTCTTTTTTATTGCTTAAATGATATTATCTTAATCGCCAAAAGTTATTCGGCTTTGCTTTGATATGACAGGCAGTTTAAATAAAAATCCCGATTAATTGCATGGCAGGGCGCAAATTCGGTTGAAAACCTCCCGCAAAAATGTTATAATAAAATAGTAATGACGCTCATATTCACAAAGGCATTACGCAAATATACTACAAGGAGGAAAAACATGGCACTATCTCTCACTATCGGTGCAGTTATAGTAATATGCTGCATTGTTTTCAACAAGATTTCAAACAAAATAGGCGTACCGATGCTGTTTGCGTTTATTCTGCTCGGTATGCTGTTCGGTTCTGACGGTATATTCAAAATAGAGTTTGAAAATTTTGAATTTGCAGAACAGATTTGCTCCGTCGCCCTTGTATTTATTATATTTTACGGCGGCTTCGGAACAAAATGGGCTACCGCAAAAAAGGTGGCGGCAAAAAGTCTGGTGCTTTCGTCGGCGGGAACGCTGCTGACGGCGCTGCTTACCGGACTGTTCTGTCATTACGCCCTTAAATTTTCCATGGCGGAGGGAATGCTGGTAGGTGCGGTTTTAAGCTCCACCGACGCCGCTTCGGTGTTTAACATTCTCAGGTCAAAAAAGCTTAACTTAAAATACGGCACCGCTTCCGTACTGGAGCTGGAAAGCGGAAGCAACGACCCCTGGGCTTATATGCTGACGGTAATAACCCTGTCGGTTATGAGCGGCGGAGTTTCGGGCTGGAGAACGGTGTATATGCTGTTTGCCCAGATTGTCTACGGCATAGGAATAGGCGTGCTTATCGCTCTGGGTGCGGTGTGGGTGCTCAAGCACATCGAGTTTGAAGCGGACGGCTTCGACACTATTTTCATCGTTGCTATGGCAGTATTTTCCTACGCTCTTCCCACACTGGTGGGCGGCAACGGTTATCTCAGCTGTTATTTGGTAGGTATAGTGCTTGGAAACAGCAAAATCAAAAACAAAAAGGTTCAGGTGCATTTCTTCGACGGCCTTACTGGATTAATGCAGATTCTGCTGTTTTTCCTGCTGGGACTTCTCTCCTTCCCGTCGCAGATACCGAATATTATAATCCCCGCTTTGCTTATCGCCTTAGCTCTTACATTTGTGGTAAGACCCATAGTTGTAAGCCTGCTTATGGCTCCCTTCAAGGCTAAGCTTAACCAGATAGCCGTGGTTTCCTGGGCGGGACTGAGGGGCGCTACATCTATAGTATTTGCAATCCTCGCCACCGTTTCCGACGCCTATACCAGTCACGACGTTTTCCACATAGCCTTCTGCGTGGTGCTTTTAAGCATAGGAATACAGGGCACGCTGCTTCCTAAGGTTTCGGAAAAGCTGAAAATGATAGACGACGAAGAAAGCGTAATGAAAACCTTTACCGATTACTCCAACGAAACGGAAATCCAGTTTATACGTCTTAATATTAAGAAAGGTCATCCTTGGATAAATCTTAAGGTCAAAGATATAAATCTGCCTCCGGAAACTTTGCTGGTTATGATTTCCCGTGGGGACAGAACGGTTATCCCACGAGGAGGCACCGTAGTGCTTGAAGGGGACGTACTGGTACTCAGCGCTGTAGGCTTCGAGCCAAAGCGACCAAGTCAGCAGGTGCTGTTATCAGAAGAGGAGATTACTCCCGAAAGCGAATTGGCAGGCAAAACAATTGCTGAAGCGATACCAAGAAACGTGCTTGTAGTTATGATAAAGCGCAGTGAAAAAACCGTTATCCCCAACGGAAACACCACCATAAAGCCCGGCGACGTGCTGGTGCTTCACACCTCGGAAAAAGAGCTGCTGGGATAACGTTGCAATCCAAAACAAACATAAAAACAGCGGAGAAAGCGTATTGCCCCTCCGCTGTATTTGTGTGCAAAGCCCGTTCAGCTTGTTTTTTTAAATACCAGCAGCTTGCTTATAACGTAATTCAAAATAAGCACCACAATTGAAGCGATTATTTTCATTATATTTTCGTTTATACTGAGCGCCTGTACGCCCACGTTCATCATCACTGTTTCCACCACAAGAGTGAAAACTCTTCCGCCGTAAAAAACCGTAGCTTCTTTGAATATCGCCTTTCCGCCGTTGGCTGTGGATTCAAAAACCCATATCCTTGCGGTGACGTAGGAAAATGTCACGGCGCATATCCAGGAAATAATATTGCTGATTGTAACGGCAGTATCAACCGGCACTCCGAACAGCGAGATGTCCGGCAACCTTATCAGTGCAGCCGCAACAAAAAAGGACACAAAGCTTATAACGGTTGTCCACGCTCCAAAAAAGAGATAGAGCAGTATTTCCTTGTTCTTTTTATATACAGGCTCAAATTTCTTTAAAAAGCCTAAGCTCATCAGCCTGTCGAATATATCAGGCTTTTTTTTGATTTCACTCTTCAATGCAGCAGTCTGTTCCATTGTTTCCTCCCACGATTTTTACTATCAAAATCAAATCCCATAACAATTATACAGTATATTTATTTTAATTTCAAGGCTAAGTTTTCGGTGGGGCATAATTGTGAATTTCGAGGGACTTTCTTAAAAGTAAGTATATAACCTTAATGTGCGTACTTGACTAAACCGATATTTATGATATGATTATAATAGACAATAAAAGCTTTGTCAAGTTATTTGAGAAGGAGTTTTTATATGAAAAAGATTATGATTTTAAACGGAAGCCCCAGAGCAAAAGGAAATACGGCGGCGCTTATCGACAGCTTCACAAAGGGAGCGGAAAGCGCAGGACATGAGGTTGTACGCTTTGATTTGCAGAAAATGAACATTCACGGCTGTCTTGGCTGCTGCGGCGGAGGGTGAAAGCGATGACAACTTCGCCCCGGTGGTAAACTATTATGAAAGCCTGCTGAAGCACATGAAATGGAACAATCTCGGCATGATAAAGGCAGGCGGCGTTTTTGCAATAGGCGATATAAAAGGTCACAAAGCGCTGCAAGAGGCTGAAACGCTGGGCAAGTCAATCAAATAAGGAGGATACGTATGAAGGTTTTACTTATCAACGGCAGCCCTAACGAGTATGGCTGCACCTATACCGCTTTGTCGGAGGCGGCAAAGTCTCTTAACAAAAACGGAATCGAAACGGAAATTTACCATATAGGCAAAAAGGCGATAGCAGGCTGCATTGATTGCGGAAAGTGCTTTGAAACGGGCAAATGCGTATGGAACGACGACGTAAACAAGCTTGCCGAAAGACTGGACGAATTTGACGGACTTATTGTAGGTTCACCTGTTTACTATGCCGGACCAAGCGGACAGATTACCGCATTTCTTGACAGGCTTTTCTATTCGGCAGGCAGAAAGCTTGTGAAAAAGCCGGGAGCGGCAGTGGTATCATGCAGACGAGGCGGAGCAACGGCAGCCTTTGACAGGCTCAATAAGTATTTTTCAATAAACAATATGCCCATTGTAACCTCTCAGTACTGGAATCAGGTTCACGGAAACACCCCCGAGCAGGTTATGCAGGACAAAGAGGGCTTGCAGACGATGCGTACGCTGGGAGAGAACATGGCATGGCTGCTTAAATGCATCGACGCCGGCAGAAAAGCAGGCGTTCCCGAACCCCAGTACGAGCCGCAGACCATGACAAACTTCATAAGATAACATTGTCCGTCAGATACGCCGGGTAAGGAAGGGTAGAATGGCAAAGGTAATGCTTTTCTGCGGCAAAATATGCAGCGGCAAAACCTTCTACAGCAAAAGCCTGTTGAAGCTTGCTTGACAAGCTGGGCTCACTATTTGAAGCTCCTGCTAAAGATGAAATGGACGTGTGGCACACAAACTCAAGGATGTAATTTTTGAAAGCAGACTCTGTGAAAGCTTTTCACGGGGTCTGCTTGTGTGTATAGCGATAAATTTCTTAAAATCGGAGGAAATTTTTAGCCACCGATTTTTTCCTGCTTGACAGCGGGGGCTTGCAGGTGTATAATGAATGTGTATAAGCTTATGTTTATCATGCGATAAAAAGGACTGACGCCACAGCGCAGTCCGGAAAGGCGAATATACAATGAACAGAATAAAAAAAGCGCTTGCCTTGGTCTGCGCGCTTGGAATATGTTTTTCATTTTACGGCTGTTCCGACTCGGAAACGGAAAACTCCTCAAGCGAGGCGTCCTCGGTCGATTCCACCCGGAGCGAAGCCGACGATTCTCTTATCTCCTCTCAGGATGAAAGTTCTCAGGCGGAAGAATCAAACATCGGCGAATATCTTCTTGGCGTTGCCGATATCTATGAGCAGGGCAGCTACACCCTTGAATGCACCGTAACCGGCACCAATTTCGACGGCGAAGTGAGCATTACCAGAGTTGTGAGAGGCGACGACGTTTATCAGCTGCAACAGGAAGCTATGGGAAGTCACGGAATGATTACCCTTGACGGCAAATCATACGACTTTGATTATCTTTGCGGAATGTACCGTGAAACGGACGAAGAACCTGATCTTAACGTTATAGAACAAATCATAAGCCTTAATCTTGAGCGGACAGACAACTCCGACGACTCCTCGCAAAGCGAATATGCTGTTGAAGAATACACCTATGTGGGCGACACCTATATAACCGTAATGGCTTTTTATTTCGACAAAGAAACCGGGGAGCTTGCAGAGTATACCACCACCTACACCGTGGAGGGACAGGACGATATCGTTGAAACCAGAAGGATAGACCGTCTCGACAATAACATCGACGAATCGGTGTTCAATACCGATTTTACAGCTTCGCTGGTTGATTTTAATTCCATGAGTGAGGATCAGCGGCTGGGCTTTTGCCAGGGACTTTGCGCAAGCTTCGGAATAACCGCCGGAGATCTGTACGAAATGAATATAACTGCCGATCAGTTTAAAACCATCGATTATGATGAGTTATTCAATCTTATATACACCTACGGCAGCGGACATATGTGATTGGGACGGAACGGACAATGAATATTTTAAAGCTATTAAAGCCAAAGGCGGTAATTGATTATATCTACGACGACGCAACGGTAAGACAGGCAATTGAAAAAATGCGCCACCACGGCTTTACCGCCATACCGGTGATTAACAAAAAGGGCGAGTATGTAAAAACTCTTGCGGAGGGCGATTTTCTCTACTTTATGCTGGAAAACAACCTTTCTGATATAGAGGAGCTGGAGCGTTACAGCGTAAAAGAGATTACAAAGCGTGTAAAAAACAATCCGGTTTACATTTACTCGACAATAGAGGACCTTATTCTTTTATCTATGAACCAGAATTTCGTGCCCGTTATAGACGACAGAAAGGTGTTTATAGGTATTGTTACCAGACAGGATATTCTCAGGTACTGCTATAATACCATTAAATCGGGCGACCCGGAATACAGCATAAAGGAAGAGGAGTATCGGATTTTTACCGAAAATAAAACGTGAGAGGAGAAATGTTGAAATGCTCAGACTTAACAAAAACGAAAAAGGCGGCGCCGCAGTGATTGCGGTTTTGATGATAATAATGATAGTGGCTATCAGTTCCGCAATTTTAGTTGTTACGGGAAGAGATTCTATAAACCAAGCCGACTATGTTCCCGCAATTGCAGATGAATCCTCACAGGAAGAATCTGAGGCGGAATCGCTGGTCGATTCACAACCCGAACCCGAACCTGAGCCTGAACCTGAAACACTTATGACCTATCCCGCTCAGGCGTCAGACTATGAGGAAATCGACCTTGACATTCTCACCACAGACAACGGTATTCTCGTCAATGCGGACAACAACACAATTCTTGCGGGAATCAATTACGACGAAAGAATTTATCCCGCTTCTCTTACAAAGGTAATGAGCCTTATTGTGGCGGTGGAAAATATTGAGGATTTTGAAGCCACCTATCAGTTCACTGCCGACGACATTGACCCGCTGGTTGAAGCAAACGCCGCTCGTGCAGGCTTTGAGGCAGGGGAAACCGTTACATACAACGACCTTCTCTATGCGTCGATTTTAGTAAGCGGCGCAGACGGAACTGTGGGTCTTGCCAACGCTGTTGCAGGTTCCGAAGAGGAGTTTGTCAACCTGATGAACGCAAAAGCCGCAGAGCTGGGACTTACAGGCACCAATTTCGTAAACTCCAGCGGACTTCACGACGACAATCACTACTCTACCTGTCAGGACATAGCAGTAATTATGGAATATGCTCTGCAAAACGAGAGATGTGCAGAAATACTTACCGCTTCCGAGTACACCACCTCCCAGACTGAACAGCATGAGGATGGAATAAGCCTTACAAGCGTGGTTGCAAGCCGCTTTACGGGATACTACATCGAAGGCGGCGGAGATTTGCTTGGCGGAAAGACGGGCTTTACCGACGAATCGGGATATTCCCTTGCAAGCATCGCCCAGAGGGACGGAGTAACCTACGTTTGCGTTACCGTAAACTCCGAGGACGAGTGGAAGGCTGTTGAGGATAACATAGCTATCTATGAAGCTTATCTGCCGCCCGAGGGCGAAGCCCCGGACGCTTCCGATGAGGATTCGGCAGTAGAGGAAAGCGAGGATTATTCTTCGGCTTCCGATTCAGCCGAAGAATAAAGCGGCTGTACCGCAGTTAGCGGAGCGCCGGATATGATCGTATATATAAAATTTACACGCTGCGCAACCACTGGGTTTGCGCAGCGTTTGTTTTTTGTCTTGCAAAAGCCGTGTTGTAAGGCTGTCAACACGCTTCACCCGGTGCGTTTGTTTCGTAAAAGGTAGGCCGCTTTGCTTTTGAAAGGGCATACCGGGCGTCAGAGCTTCTCACAGGCTATATACGGCAGCTGTCGGCATAATGTCTTTACTCGGTCGGCGGCAGATTCACCCTGTTGCAGACAGCACAAAACACCGAGGGAACGGTAAGTTTTCCATTCCCTCGGTGTTGATAATTGTGTAAGCTTATTCTTCGGTCGTCGACTGAACAGCGTCGTAACCTGTTTCGCCGGTTCTGATTTTAACAGCCTTGCGAATGTAGTAGCTGAAAATCTTGCCGTCGCCGGGATTTCCCGTATAAGCCGCTTTTTTGATAGCTTCAATAGTCTTTTCTTCCCATTCCTCGGAAGATACAACTATTTCAAACTTAACCTTCGGAAGCACCTGTATGTCAACCTTCTGACCTCTTACATACTCGGACATACCTCTCTGAACGCCGCAGCCCACTACCTGATAAACGGTAATTCCGTTTACGCCGATTTTAGAAAGCGCATCTTTGACGTCCTCATATGCTTCTTCTCTTACGATAGCCTCAACCTTGATAAGCGTCGAGGAATTTTCCATATTCGCCATATTATCGCACCCCAATCTTGTTTCAAATTAAGTTATTCAAGTCCGTTGAAGGAAGGATACGCAGACTCGCCGTGCTGTGTAATGTCAAGACCAAGCACTTCTTCCTTGTCGCTTACTCTGATCTTGCCTGTTACAAGACGTGTAAGACCGTAGCATACAAGCGTTCCGACAACTGCAACAGCGATTGTGACTATAATACCTAAAGCCTGTGCGCCAAGCTGAGCCCAGTCGCCGAAGATTGCTCCGTCATAGCCGCCGATTGCTTCGCTTGCAAAAATACCTGTCAGCAGACCGCCCCAGATACCGCCTGTACCATGACAGCTGAATGCGTCAAGAGCGTCGTCAAAGCCGAACTTCTTCTTGCCGAAGGAAATCATCAGGTAGCATACAGGGCTTGTGGTAAGACCGATGATTACAGCAGCCCATACCGGAACAAATCCTGCGCCGGGAGTGATACCTACCAGACCGGCAACGATACCTGTGCAAGCACCTACCAGAGTAGGCTTCTTGTTCTTGATAATGTCGCACAGCATCCACGAAAGCAGAGCAGCCGCAGCGGAAACCGCAGTAGTCATAAATGCGTGAGCCGCAGAACCGTTTGCTGCCAGTGCAGAACCTGCGTTGAAGCCGAACCAGCCGAACATAAGCAGCGAAGCTCCAAGCATAACAAACGGAATGTTGTGAATACGATAAGCAGCATGGTCATAATCTCTGCGCTTGCCAAGCAGTATGCAGAGTACCAGCGCCGAAACACCTGAGCTGATGTGAACAACGTCGCCGCCTGCGAAGTCGAGAGCTCCCAGACCTTCCAGACCCAGGATACCGTTTGTAGCCCATACCATGTGAGCCAGAGGATAGTAAACAACTATCGACCAGAGAACGATAAATACAAACAGTGATTTGAATTTCATTCTTCCTGCAACCGCTCCGGTGATAAGTGCGGGTGTGATAACCGCAAACATCATCTGGAATGCACTGAATACCATGTTAGGTATGGTGTGAGCTTCCGAATAGCCCGCATCAAGGGCAACCCCTTCAAGACCCAGCCATCTGAAGTCTCCGATAATTCCGTTGTCGGTAGGTGCAAACGCCAGCGAATAGCCGAACAGCACCCACATTACAATGCCTGTACCGATAATGAAAATGGATGTCATCATTGTGTTTACGGCATTTTTCTTTCTTACAAGACCACCGTAAAAGCACGCCAGTCCCGGCGTCATAAAGAATACCAACGCCGCACAAATAAGTACAAATCCTATGTCAGCACCATTCATGTTAAATTCCTCCTAAGTGCCTATAACTCACAGCGAATTGCCTTATAGGCAAATAAAAAAGGTTCACTCTGCTCTGTCGCTCATAAGCGTTAAGCAATGTGAACCTCACTGTTCATTATATGAAATTTTAAACACGTTTAATATTACATCCGGATGTCGCAATATCAACATAATATATTATATCCAACATCAAGGGCTTTGTCAATCGTTTAAGGACGGTTTTTAAGCATTTCGGATACAATCACAATTTGACGTCAGAATACACAAAAAGTTTTGTGCAAAATTGTATCAAATCACTTAAAGCCCTGCTCCAAAAGCAGCCCTCTGATTCCTGTTATTTGAACTAAAGTCATTAATTATATCATGCTTCGAGGCAATGCGGCAAAATATCCGTGATTAATGTCACAGCTTTTCCAGTATTGCCTTTATATCTCCGTCGATGCAGATTGACTGACTCTCTATCTCCCGGGGGCAGTAAGCCTCCCCGTAGTTTACGCAGGCGTAAACCGCATTGGGATTGTTTGCGGTCATCTGCCAGAATGGGTACTTTATAATAACCGGGGTGTTAAGTCCTACGCCCAGCTCAAGGAACAGAACGTGCATACCCTCATGACGACGGATAAAATCGTTGTACCTGTCGTTTGCCCTGTACCAGCCCTCGTCCTGGACGAATTTGTCGTCCACCCGGAGATTCATGGTCATCGGTCTTCCGCACACGGGACATTTTGGGATAAGCTCTGTAGGCACACGGAGATTTTTCTGCTCCTTATACATTGCGCGTACAATTTCCTCGTTATCAAAGGTTTTGTCACAGCAGGGCAGTGAGCACTGAAAAAGCCCGTAGTCCCCCTGAGTGTAGAAAAGCCTTTTCTTGTCAAATCCCGCCTTCTGGAACTGATGGTCAACGTTTGTGGTCAGCACAAAGTAATCCTTGTCCTTTACAAGCTGGAACAGTCTTTTGTATGTGCCGTTGTCAACGTCGCTGTAACGGTTGAGGTAAATGTTTCTTGACCAGAACGCCCACAGCTCCTCGGGAGTCTCATAGGGATAAAATCCTCCCGAATACATATCCTTAAAGCCGTACTTTTCTCTGAAATCGGAAAAATTCTTTTCAAACCGCTCTCCCCCGTAGGAAAAGCCTGCCGCCGTGGAAAGTCCCGCTCCTGCGCCTATAACAATGGCGTCGGCGGTTTTAATTTCCTCCCTCAGACGGTTTATTTCAGCCCAGGTGGGCTTTGTAGATGTTGTAATCCTCCTGCTTAAAAACATTGAATACCACCTCGATATTATGATTTGTGACAAATTCCCTTACCGTTTTCACTGCAATTTCTGCCGCTTCCCTCTGAGGAAAGCCGAACACTCCCGTGGAAATGCAGCAAAACGCTATGCTTTTTATGCCCTTTCTCACCGCCGCTTCAAGGCAGGATAGGTAACAGCTTTCCAGCTGTCTGCAATGCTCAGCTGTAAGCCGTCCACTGACGATAGGTCCTACCGTGTGAATAACATAATCGCAGGGCAGATTGTATGCCCCGGTGATTTTCGCCTGTCCGGTGGGTTCCTCATGACCCTGCTTTCGCATTATTTCGCTGCATTCCAGCCGCAGCCTTACCCCGGCGAAGGTGTGGATAGCGTTATCTATACAGCTGTGGCAGGGCTGCCAGCAGCCGGTCATTCCCGAATTTGCAGCGTTGACAATGGCTCCGCATTTCAGGGTGGTTATATCACCTTTCCACAGATAAATGTCCTTTTCAACCTGTTTCAGGTGAGCAATATCAGTGACCCCCTTGCTGTTTATCAAATCGGTGAGGAACTCGTCCTCTGCCCTGAGGTATTCCTCATCCGCTTTTACGGCAGGGCGGATATTCACAAGACCCCTGTACAGCCTGAACATATCCTCATCATTCCGGGGAATCTTCACCTGTCCCAACTCCCCACGCTCGGAGAGGAGATATTTTATCATATATAACAGTTTTTCTTTTAACATAGTATCACCTCTTGATTTAAAGCCGACTATCCATACAATGAAGATTTTGCTCAGAGAAAGCTCAGCTGAGTTTCAATCCAGCTTTGCTGTTTTGCCAAATGCACCTTCTCCCCTGCACCTAACTGTCCCACCAGCAGAGGGGACAGAGGGTCGTGGGCGCTGAGATTTCTCATCACGTTTCTTCTGTCTGAATTGGCATAGCAATACCGGCACAGATGACCGCAGGTATCATATGCCCCTATATCCGTACCCAGCACACAGGAACACTCCGCTCTGGGGGACTTTTTCTTTGGAATGTGCAGCCTGTAGCCGATAGCCTTTTCAAAGGTTTCTTTTGTCATGCACCCCGAACAATCCACGCCGTATTTCGCCAGATCCTCCCCCTCGGCGCAGGCTTTGACGGTAATTCCGTAACGTCTGCCTATCTCAGCGAAGGCTTTTCCTATCTCCGCCCGCTGGTATGGGGAAACGCTGCGTACCTGTGGAAAATTCCGCTTTACCTTCTCGTACAGATCAATAAAGCTGATAACGCACACCTTTGTATATCCCGACAACTTCTTTGCCATCTGCTCAAATGCGGAGATATGATATTCAAGGGTGTACCTGCCGTAGATAAAAATCGGGTCGTATCTCCAGCCGACGCTGTCAATGCCTGCAATCTGCGAAAGCCTGATGAAATCCTCCATAACCTTTTCCTTGTCAGGAACATTGGGCTCGATTTCTCTGCCGTAAGGGGTAATTGTTACAAACCAATACTGACCAAAGTCCTTAATTGCGTCCATGCGTGGAAGCATAGGCGCAGGATTTTTGGTGCAGAACGCAATGCAGTCCACAACTTCCGGGTCAAGCTCAAAGCGAGTTATCCTCTCAGGTCGGTAAGGATTCCGCACAAGAACATAGCCTGCCTTTATTCTGTTTATAAACCACTCGGAGTAAAACGCCGGTATATCTGTTCTCATTCCCGTATTGATTATCACACCCTCACAGCCTTTCTGTTTTTATTAAAATAACCCCGCAAAGGGGACTGTCACCCTGACAGCCCCCTGATTTTCGGGTGTGCTTTATTTATGCGAAGAAGAATCCTGCGGTCATGTCAAGATAATTTCCGCCGCTGTAGTCTGGATACTGCTTCTCAACCTCAGCCTTGAACTCATCGGCAGTCTTGCAGTCAGCCGCAATTGCCTTAAGGTTTTCAAGATAGTCAATCTTTGTCTGAGCGTCTTTGAGATCCTCGGGTGTGTAGTGAGAAGTGAGAATCAGATCATAGCCCTTTGCGATGTAATCTTTAAGCTGAGCGATAATTGCGTCTGCGTGTCCTGCTCCCGCAACTATCGAGTGGCAGTCGTGACCAAGCATATGGGTGTAAACTGCGTTTATCTCAGGAATCTCAACGTCAAACGCCTCGTCGGTCTGCTTGATTACAAAATCAATGCCGCCGATTGTAACCTTTCCCTCGCCGATTACATTGGTAATCTTGTGAACAGACTTGTCGAAGCTGTCGCCGAAGGCTGCGGTGAAGTTATCAATAAGCGCCTTTCCTCCTCCGTTCTCGGAATACTCCACAGCATTCTGAGTGGCGTACTTGGGAATCTCCGGCATGAAGGTTGCGCCTGCTCCGTGATAGGCAACCAGCATTCCCGCTACCTCTAAATCCTTGAGGTACTCCTCCAGCTCCTTGTTATTGTCAAAGAAGCAGGGCGATTCGATTATAACTGCCTTGCCGTTCTTTTCAACTACGAAAACCTCGTCGTCGATAAAGTCGTTGGTCTTGTATGCGTGCAGCTTAATGCCGCCGAAATCGTAAACGTTCATCTCGCCCTTTGCAAGCTTTACTGCGGTAAATGTGTTCTTGTTCATAATTAATTCCTCCTGAAAATTACTCGGTTAAATTTCTGCTTTCGGGAGATTTCAGCGCTGTATCTCTTTCCTTGTCTACATGATACCACGCCCCGCAAAGCCTGTAAAGTAGGCACTTTTTTGTGCCGTAGTTTCCTCGAGGTAACAAATGCGCAGTTTCGGGAGGTTTTTGACACAAATAAATTTGTAAACAATTCATTAACGGGATTCGAGAGTCAAAAAAGCCCCCTCCGCAGTGATTTTCCCCCGGAGAGAGCCTTGAAATTATGCTGTTTTAACCTTATTGGGATTACAAATCAGAGAGGAACTCCTCAAGCCCTGCCTTATCAAGAGCGCCCACGGATTTTTTTACACATTCGCCGTTTTTAAATACCATCAGCGTCGGAACATATTCAATTCTGTAAGCGGCGGCAGTTTCGGGACTGTCGGTAGCGTTGAGGGAAACAAAATCAAACTCGCCGTGATTGTCCGAAGCTTCCTTGAAAACCGGCTCCATAACCTTGCAGGAGGGACACCAGTCGGTGCTTACATCGGCAATTACCGTCTTTGAATTGTTGAGCACCCGGCTTTTGAAATCCGAATCTGTTACTTTTATTACTGCCATATCTGTCACCCTTTCACCGTATATTTTGTATACTTAATTAGTATATTTTAATTATAACACGGTTATTCCCCTTTGTCAACAGTCATATCTGATTTTATCTCAACCCATGGGAATAAATCTTTGACTGTGCAGAATAAACAAATCAAGTTAATTATTTGATTAATTATCATTAAAAATTTATAAAATATGCCTTGACTTTGGTTTAAAAATCTGTATACTGATTATATAAATTTCACACTTTCCGAATAAATCAATGATATTTTTACACCTTGTAAGACTGTCATTGTGATTTTTCGGGCAGATTTAAAAGGAAAGGATACTGTTTATGAAAAAATTACTTGCAATGCTGCTGCCTCTGGCAATGATCGTTTCAATGGTAAGCTGTTCGGACAGCGATTCTTCTTCGGAGTCAACCGCTCAGTCTGAATCCTCGGCTCAGCAGACCTCATCGTCGGATTCTGCCGATTCCGGAGAGGATAATGCGGTTGAAGGAGAAGTCGGCTTCAGAGTTGACGGAACAAAGCTCCTTGACGCCAACGGAAACGAGTTTGTAATGAGAGGAATTAATCACGCTCACACCTGGTTTAAAAACGACAGCCTTGTGGCGATTCCCTCGATAGCCGAAACCGGTTCCAACGTGGTAAGACTGGTGCTTTCTGACGGTCAGCAGTATGAAAAGGACAGCCTTGAGTCCATTCAGGAGCTTATCGAAAGCTGCAAGGAAAATGAAATGATCGCCATTGTGGAGGTTCACGACGGAACGGGCATGGACGATGTTAGTTATCTTGAGAATGCTGCAGATTTCTGGATTGAAATGAAGGACGCCCTTATCGGCAACGAGGATTACGTTATTCTTAACATTGCCAACGAATGGGTTGGACAATGGGACAGCGAGATTTGGCGTGACGGCTATGTAAGCGTTATCCCAAGAATACGTGAAGCGGGAATAAAGAACACTATTATGGTTGATGCGGCAGGCTGGGGACAATACGGACAGAGCATCGCCGATTACGGTCAGGAGGTTTTTGATTCCGACCCTGAAAAGAATACCATGTTCTCAATCCATATGTACGGCAGCGCAGGCGGAAGCGAGCGTACAATCAGAAGCAACCTTGAGGGCGTAACCGACCAGGGACTGTGTGTTGTGGTAGGCGAGTTCGGATATACCCACTCGGACGGCGACGTTGACGAGGCATTTCTGATGGAATACTGCGTTGAAAACAGCATCGGCTACATCGGCTGGTCGTGGAAGGGCAACGGCGGCGGAGTTGAATACCTTGACATCGCCGTTGAATGGGACGGCTCGGTGCTCTCGCCCGATTGGGGAGAGGTACTGATAAACGGTGAAAACGGAATAAAAGCCACCGCTCAGAAATGCAGCGTGTTTGAGTAATTCTCACAATCAAGCCGAAATTTGCCCAGTAAATCGAGCGGACTGTTGCAAATTAAATGTCATACGCCGGAGTAAAAATTTTCTCCGGCGTTTTTTGCTGCCCGAAACGGGGAAAATCCCTGCTCCGTTACGAAAATATTATTGCAAATGTGATAGATTTGTGATATAATAACCTTAAAACATGGAGCTTTCGCTCCCGTTTGCTTTGCAAACCCCTTTCAAGAACATTTTATCGTTCTGAGGTATCGCCTTACGGCTCTTTTTATGATATAATTAACTTGAAAAATGCGAAGGAAAGAGGTAATATGGAATGAATATCTTTCTTCAGTTCGGAATAGGCTTTATCCCTGCGGTGATAGTCGTCTGGGCTTTGGTTGTAAAGCGCAAAGCTTTCAGACCGGCGGCGTTGTTGTGCGCTGTGCTGCTTACTTTAGCCTGCGGTGGACTTTCTGCCTACGGCGGATTGAACAACGACTCTATCGAAACCTATGAAAGCCGACTGGGCAGGGAGCAGACAATCGCCCTTGCAAACGCCCTTGCTTACAACGGCGCGTACGATTCGGCGCTTGAAACGATAGACGGATACAGCCGTGATTACAGCTACGACGATGAATGTTCCCTTTTGTCGGCAAGGCTTTACGCCCTGACGGGGGATTCCGAGCGAGCCTGCGGAATCTATGAGAGGCTTTCGGGCATCGGTGACTTCGCCGACAGAATAAAGAACGAATTTGAGCTTGTGAAAGCAAAACTCGGCTTCAACGCCTCCGACGCAGGTATGGCTTCCTACCTTGAGGAAAACGGCAAAAACCCCGAGGACTACGGCTACACTGCGACAGACGGCAGTTCTTTGCCCACAGACGAGGACATAGCGGAAGCTATACGCAGCTCCATCAGCAGCGATTACGAAGACGCCACAAACGGAGATATAAGCGACTGCGCCGAATTTGTGGCTGAAGCTGAGAGCGCTTACAACGGCTTCACCTCAGGGGCTGAAACCGACAGCTCGGCGCTTTCCTCCCTCAGCAGGGATTTTGACCGACTCGAAGAGCAGAACGCCGACCTGTTTTCACAGAAATCGGTAAGACTTGCCCGTCTTAAAACCCACGTGCTGACGGGGGACTTTGATAAAATTGCTCAGAATCTTGACGGGGGCGCATCCTACGACGAGCTTATGATAGCGTCGGAGCTTTACATGAACGGCTCTGTAAATGAATCTGATTTTCCCGAAAATTACCTGGTCGTTGATCAAAATGACGCACAGGTTGTTAAGGAACAGCTTGATAAGATATATGAGGATTATTCCGAGGATATGTCCAATCAGGAGCGCAACGCTCTGAAAAACCGCATAGACTCGGTGGTTTCTCAGGTTGAGGACCCTGCCCTTTCCACAATAAAAGGTGAGCTTGAACAAAAGGCGGAGGAGGAAGCCGGCACCGACAGGTCCAAGGTTTATCTTGAAATCGCCAAGATTAACAACTATTTCGGCAACGAAACCGCCGCAGATGAAAATATAAACAAAGCAATCTACGACAGCCCTGACTGCGAGGACGACAATTACACTCAGCCAATGTCGGAGATAATCAGCGTAATAAACAACGACAGCGTCGAGGAATCTGAAAACATAAAGAATGTAGCTCAGTATGTTGACCAGGTTATCGACAACTCCCAGACCATCGACGTAGGCGGAATACTTGACCCCGGCGGCGACGCTTCCGGCGACAGCACCGCTGAAGGTGAAAACGGGGAAACTCCCTCACAGTCTGTAAACGAGGATTTCTCCCAGACTATGACCGATTACGTCAGCGAGGTTAAAAGCGCTGTAAACATCGGACGCATCAACACCGACAACTTTGAAACGGTTGTGGCAAGGGTGCAGATTGCCAGCGAATACGGCGATACGGCGGAGGAGCTTAAGCCTTTGCTGAGGGTTGAGGACTGCGGTCTTGACATTGAAGATTTCACCCTTGAAAAGATTGAATATTCAGGCTCGGACATTCTGCTGCTGTGCGACGTTTCGGGAAGTATGAGCGGCAGCATCACCGACCTGAACAACGCTGTTAAAACCTTTGTGGACGACAAAAATCCCGACGAGAGAATTTCCCTTGTTACCTTTGACGATATAATTCAGAGCAGCTATCCCTTCGGAACTTCCGACGAGGAGCTTAAAGCAGCTGCCGATTCAATGGGTGCAGGCGGCGGAACAAATATGTTCTCTGCGCTTCAGGAATGTCTTAACGGCTTTGAAGCAAACAGCGACACCAACAACATCATTATTCTTATGACCGATGGCAACGACAGTAATCCCGCAAGTGCAGAGGATATATACTCTCAGCTGGGAGAAATTTCTTTGCGAAAGGGAATAACCGTCTATACCCTCGGTCTCGGCAGCGAGGTTGACACGGCGTATCTCAGCAACATCGCAAACGCCTGCAGCGGAGATTTTGTCTACGTTTCCGACAGCTCAAGCCTGAATTCGTTCTATGATATGATTCACGGTCAGCTGGCAAATCAGTATGAGATAACCTATACCGCTGTAGATACCCTCACCATGTCAGACAGAACCTTAGAGGTAAGCTTGCCCGACGAAAACGTACAGGATACAAAGTATTACAGCCTTGTATCGGACGACGGCGAAGGCGACGGCTCGGGCATCTCAATCTGCGACGGTCTTTCGGTAGGTGGACTTAACGTAAAGTATATGTACAAAGGCTCGGGCGATGTGGCGGCAAAGCTTATCGGAACAGGCTTCAAATCGGAATATTCCGCAAAGCTCAAGCTTAACGGAAACCTCGATTACGACATCGACCTTACCTTCAAGGACGAAAACACCTATGAGCTTACCATCCCCTCCGGCGTGGCAGTGGGAACATACGACGTTGAAGTAACAATCGACGGCAAAAAAGCGGTTATTCCCGAAGGCTTTTCGGTAATAATCCAGGGAAGCGAGAAAAAGACGGAATTTGGTCCCTATGTGTTTACTTCAATAAAGAAAGCCGATAACGGCGACGGCTCTGTTACCCTTTCGGGCGCAGTTAAAATGAACGGCTGGTTAAACTTCAAAGGGGACGTTATAATAAGAGGCGATACTGCCCACGACGGCTCAATTTCCGTAACGGACGAAAGCGGCTCTTACGTTTCCTTTGACAGCTCGACGGCGACGGGTCTCGGCAAGACGTTTGCCGATTTGGGCGTAAGCTTCGACCTTCCCGCACTGGAGCAGTTTACTCTCTACAACGACCCCTCAAGCAGCTATGACTACAAAAACTACACCGTTGACGACATACGTATAGGCGTGCTGAAAATTTATCAGCTTGTAAGCGTTACAAGCCCCTCTGTCAGACTTTATCCCAATCAGATAGAGCTTGTCTATTCAAACGGAAAGACCATTCTTCCCTATCAGGACACTATTTTCAAGGATAAGAACGGCGACCTTTTCAACTTCAATCTTGAGGGCAAGGGCGTAATAAGCGACAGAAACATCGGAATTATTCTCGACGTAGGCTTTGACGACGGCAACGAAAATTACCGCCAGTTCAATATGTTCGGTTCGCCCGTTTATCTTGATATGAACAAGTTCAGTTTAAAGATAGATACCATTGAAAACAACTACTCTATCGGCGCAATGGTTCAGATTGCATTCCTGGACACCGGCGTGGGCGCAGATCTGTCATGGAAGGGCTGGACGCTGGATTCCTTTGTGCTTCACCTTGATAAATCCTTCAAGGGACAATGGGGTCCTGTTCCCGTTACCTACAGCGACTTCTCGCTGGGTGCAAAGGAGATACAGGAAGCGGTTCAAAGCAACAACTTTGCAAAAATCAAGCTTACAGGCTCTCTTTCGATAGCCTGCGGCAAAGTTTCCGATTACTTCCCCGAGCTTGAAAAATTCGTGGGAGATATAAGCCTGCTGGAGATGCCCGATACCTCCTTTGAAGCGGGAGTTTCGCCCTTCTCATTCAACGCAAAGGCGAAGCTTATGTTCCTTAAGGAAATCGAGCTGATGAATGCGGAAATTAATTTGGGTACGTTTAACTACACCAATACCCTGCTGGGACTTGACTCGGCTCAAGTAACGGGACTTAACGCCTCCCTTTCGGCAGGACTCAAATGGGCGGTGGACAACGCATCGGTGGAAATAACAGGCTCGGGCGAGCTTGACGCTCATTCCAAGTTTATAGGCGTAATGTTTACGGGAACAGGCAAGTTTGATATCAAGTGGTGGCTTTTCAATGCGGAATACAAGCAGGAAGGCTCGATAGTGTTCGGCTGCTATTTCAAGAATAACGGCGACCCGCAGCTGGTGCTGGGCATAAGAAGTCAGGACAGCGGTGGCAAGGTTTCGGGCAAAACCTACTACATAGACAGCAACGGAAAGTGCGGAAGCACCACCGGCTCCCTTGAGTAAAGCCCCTTATGCAAATAACAATTATTCCGATAAAGGAGTATGGTCGTATATATGAAAGCAAAACTTAAATTTATTCTTGCCGTAATTATGATATGCATGCTTGTGCCGGTAACGGCTCTGACCGCATTTGCGGAAACCGAAACTGCAACCCTTACCACCCTTGAAACCAGCGGCGATCTTACGGTAATGTTTACCTATGACAGCGAAAGACCGGACATCACTTTCATTTCCCCCTCGGGCGACAGGTATTCTGAGGATTCGGGTGAAGATGTGGTGGAGTCCGCCCACGGCGATTACTGGAGCACATATAAAATCATAAACGCCGAAGCCGGCGAATGGCAAGTCGAATACGACAAAAAGTCAAACACCTCTTTAGAATTTTCCATCGTGGAGGGCGAAGAGGGGCTGTGGATTCAGAACTTTACGGTGGACGAGGTAAACGGCAACACAGCAACGGTGTCATTCTCCGCCGAAAAGGGCGAGGAGGATATTTCCTACAGCTATGTGATATACGCCGTTGCGGACATTGAAAACAGCGGACAGAAAGAGCTTGCCAGCGGCAGGGCGGACAGCGGCGAGGAAGTAACTCTTGAGGTTGACCTCTCTACCCTCACAAGCTATGAAAGCTACAAGCTTATGCTGAGCGTAACCTACGATAACGGCTCGGTGGAGTTTTTCGATTCGGCGGAAAGTGAAGTTTTCAGCTTCACTAACACCGAAACCCCCGAAGCAATTTCCGACTACCGGCTTTATGTTGATGAAACCAACGGGTCGTGCTATCTCGACTGGACGGATTTTGCAGACTGGGGCTATGACAGCTATTTTATCTCCGCCTTTGCAGACGGGAATACAGATGAGCCGGTTTTCAGCGGCGAAATAACCGACGGACAGACCGATTATGAATTCAACTTCCCCTTTGAAACCACAACCCTTGAAGTAAATCTCTATTACAGAGATAACGGGGTGCTTTCTCAGCCCAACACCAAAACGGTGGATTTTGAAAATGGCGAAAGCCTTGTGCTTACAACTGAGGATATTACCGCTTCGGCTCAGGCATCCCTTGAATATAGCGTTTCAACCGAAAGAGTGCTGACAGTAACACTCAGCGAGGAGCAGACGGGAGAATACAGGCTAACCGGAAGCAATACGCTTGGTATAACTCTTGCCGAAGGCTCAAACACCCTTTATGCCGAGTTTGAAAGCGACGACAACATTTTCTACTGCGTAACGAAAGAAATTCTCTACGACGCTTATCCTCCCGAGATTGTCCTTTACGAGGATTTGGATGGCAAAATATTCGATTCAGACAGCGTTGTAATTTCGGGAAAGGTGAAAAACGGAACAACCCTTACTGTAAACAGCATTGAAACCGCCCTTGGCGAGGACGGAAGCTTCAACGCTACAATAGACCTTGACAGCTCGGAGGTAAAAGTAACTCTTGAAGCCGCCGACGCCGCAGGCAACACCGCCGTTCAGAGCCTTACCCTTAAAAAAGAGGTCAACGCCATTGTGGCTGCGACAGGAAGAATCGCAGATTATATTCCTCTGCTGATTGCGCTTAGCGAAAGCGTTATATTCATTATTATGGCGCTGCTTTTTATAAGAAAGAAAAATGCTCCCGTCAAAAACTATTCCATCGGCGGACTGCTTATTCTGCTTGACGGGGTTATTCTGGTAAGTGGCGTGCTTACGGTTTATTCCTATTTCGTCACCCACAGGGTAGTAGCTTCACTTGATTTTGTTTCAGAGGCGGAAACCTCGCTTTCCGCTGCTGCAAAGCTTATCAGAAACGAGCGGATAGCGGGTATATACGCTATTGTTCTGGCAGTGCTGCTTATAGCGTTTGTCATCATAACTGTACTTCACTTCAGAAAAAACAAAAAGAATGTAAAGCCTGCAAAAGCAAAGAAAAATAAAGAAGCGCAAAAGTAAAATTGCACAGGGCTTTTGTGAAAAATGCATAAAAATCAAAGGGGTTTCTAATAAACTATAGACAAATGAAATTGAATGTGCTATAATTATATTAATTGATAACAGAATATTAATTCGCATGAATTGTTCTGTGGAAACTATAGAAAGGAACCTGTCAATGCTGCATGAAAAGTCCTGTGGCGCTATTGTTTACCGAAAGTATCACGGCAACACGGAAATACTGCTTATAAAGCACGTCAACAGCGGGCATTGGTCTTTCCCAAAAGGGCACGTCGAAGGAAATGAAACCGAAACTGAAACTGCTAAGCGAGAGATACTGGAAGAAACGGGGATTGAAGTGAATCTTGACCCTACCTTCCGTGAGATTGTATCATATTCTCCCCGCAAGGACACCCAGAAAATTGTGGTTTATTTTATTGCAAAGGCTAAAAACACAGACTTTGTACCTCAAGAGGAAGAGATAGCCGAAATCAAATGGGTTGAGATTGGCAGAGCAGGTCAGGTGCTTGCTTACGAGAATGACCGAAGCATTGTAAACAAGGCAAAGAAATTTATAATCTGAAAGGGAGATACCCGCTTATGCAGGTATCTCCTTTTTTTATGTTTATTCTGCGTTCATCCAAGGGCTACGTCAAGTATCATCATCAGCATAAAACCTGCCATTACTCCTACCGTTCCCACATGCCCCGATTCAAGCTGAGCTTCGGGGATAAGCTCCTCTACTACCACGTAAATCATAGCCCCTGCGGCAAACGCCAGCAGCCATGGCAGCAGCACCGTTATCTGACCCGCAATAAGCACGGTAAGCACGCCGAAAATCGGTTCAACTATCCCCGACAGCGACCCTAAAGCAAAGGACTTTAACCTCCCCATGCCGCTTTGCCTTATGGGCAGGGCAATCGCCGCTCCCTCGGGCAGATTTTGTATGCCTATTCCTATGGCAAGCGCCGCCGCAGACGCCATAAGCTCGGGATTTGCCCCCTCTGCCGCCAGAGCAAAAGCAAGACCCACCGCCATACCCTCCGGGATGTTGTGAAGGGTGATAGCAAAAATCAGAAGGGTAGTACGTTTAAGCCCCTGCTTTACCCCGTCGGACCTGTCAAGTCCCGGATGAAAATAGGGGACAAGCTTGTCAAGCCCCATAAGAAACAGTATTCCCGCCGCAAAACCTCCTGCCGCAGGAACCCACCCTATCATCCCCAGTTCCTCCGCCTTGTCAATTGAGGGAATAAGCAGCGACCACACCGACGCCGCTATCATTACTCCTGCCGCAAAGCCGAGAAAAACACGCTGTATTTTATCGGAGTAGCCTGCGTTTTTAAAGAAAAAAACCATTGCCGCCCCAAGCATCGTCATGGCGCAAGTAAAGCCCGTTCCGCCCAGAGCAAGTAAAATTCCGTCCATATGCCTTGTTCCTTTCAGAATTGTGAAACCTGTGTTCACAGATGAGCCGAAAAAGCTTTCGCAATTATCTGTAAATACAGGTTTTAATATTATTCGCCATTATGCAATGACATACTACACTATATTCCTTTCAGCCTGTTTCGGTTCGCAGGCACAGAAGTCACAAAAAATTCACAAAAATCTGCTGTCGGACTATTGACAAGAAGCATATTATGTAGTATCATATGAACAGATGAACATATGATAAAGTAAAAAGGCAATACCGACAACGAGCGTGACATTTAAAGCGGTAAGCAAATTCACGGTTTGTAAGAACGACAACAACAAAAATTCAAAGGAGGTGGACGCACGGCAAAAGCGTGCGGAAGGATGAACGAACAAAAGGACGAATTTTTATGCCTGCATCAGGACGTTGTGGATAAGGTAACGGAGCAAATGCCTCCCGACGAGATTCTATACGATCTGGCGGAGCTTTTTAAGGTTTTCGGAGATACTACAAGAATAAGAATACTTTATGCCCTCTTTGAGTCGGAGCTGTGCGTAAACGACATGGCGCAATTGCTTGGCCTTAGTCAGACGGCGGTTTCCCATCAGCTGAGGGTGCTTAAAAACAACAAGTTGGTGAAGTTCAGAAAGGAAGGAAAGATTGTTTTCTATTCCCTTTCCGACGACCATGTAAGAAAGATTATCGAAATGGGAATGGAACACGTTGAGGAGTAACATATTACGCAAAGTATATTTTTAATTAAAAGATTTATGAAAGGATTTGATTTTTATGAAAAAGGTTTTTAAGCTTGAAGATCTGGATTGTGCAAACTGCGCTCAGAAAATGGAGGATGCGGTTAAAAAGCTGGAAGGCGTTGAGGACTGCACAATAAGCTTTATGTCGCAGAAGATGACCTTGACTGCCGCCGAGGACAGGTTTGACGAGATTGTAAAAAAGGCAGTAAAGCTGTGCAGAAAAATCGAGCCGGACTGTGTTATCGTAGTAGAATAACTACCGGCTTGCAAACTTAATAGACCGAAGGGAGGATATGCTCATAGGGCGGATATTCGCCGGGTGAGTGTGAAATATATGAATCGAAAGCAAAAGAAAACGCTGATAAGAATCATAGTCAGCGGAGTTTTACTGATAGCGGCAAGGCTTTGCCCTTTTGAGGGCTGGCTTAGTCTGGCGGCATATGCTGTGCCCTACGTTGTCATCGGCTGGGACGTTTTGTGGAAGGCGGCAAGAAACATTGCTCACGGACAGGTGTTTGATGAAAACTTCCTTATGTCCCTTGCCACGGTAGGCGCATTCGCTACGGGAGAATACCCCGAAGCGGTGGCGGTAATGCTGTTTTATCAGATAGGCGAGCTGTTCCAGAGCTGTGCGGTGGGAAAATCCAGAAAGTCAATCGCCGCCCTTATGGATATAAGACCCGATTACGCCAACATCGAAAAGGACGGTCAGCTTGTTCAGGTTGACCCGGAGGAAATCGCCGTAGGGGACACCATTGTAGTCAAGCCGGGTGAAAAAATCCCGCTGGACGGCATTGTAATCGAAGGTAAGTCTACCATAGACACCTCCGCTTTGACGGGAGAAAGCGTACCCAGAACCGTTTACGAGGACAGCGACGTAATAAGCGGCTGCATAAATCAGAGTGGACTTATAAAAGTAAGGGTTACAAAGCCATTTGGCGAATCAACGGTAGCTAAGATACTTGACCTTGTTGAAAACGCCTCCTCAAAGAAAGCCAAAGCGGAAAACTTTATCGCCAAATTTGCAAGAATCTACACCCCCGTGGTGGTAATCTCAGCTCTGTTGCTGGCGATTGTTCCTCCCCTTGTAACGGGCGGCGACTGGTGGGATTGGCTGCACAGAGCGCTGATATTCTTGGTTATCTCATGTCCCTGCGCATTGGTTATATCGGTACCACTCAGCTTTTTCGGCGGCATTGGCGGAGCAAGCCGCAGCGGAATACTTGTTAAAGGGGGCAATTATCTTGAAGCCCTTGCCGCAGCGGAGATAATTGTATTCGACAAAACGGGAACCCTTACAAAGGGAGTTTTCAACGTAACTGCGATTCACCCTGATGAAATATCCGAAAGCAGGCTTATAGAGCTTGCCGCCTACGCCGAAAGCTATTCCGTTCACCCCATTGCAAAATCCATAATCGAAGCTTACGGAATGGACATAGATAATGAGAGAATATCATCCTCCCAGGAACTTTCCGGCAAGGGAGTAAAGGCTGTTATTGACGGCTTGGAGGTTTGCGCAGGCAACGACAAGCTTATGGACGAAATAGGCGTAAGCTGGCACCCCTGTCACCACATCGGCACTACCGTTCACGTTGCGGTAGACGGCAAATACGCCGGTCACATTGTCATCTCCGACCAAGTAAAGGAAACCTCTGCTCAGGCAATTTCTGATTTGAAAGCAAGAGGAATTTCAAAAACCGTTATGCTTACCGGCGACGCAAAAGAAACCGGCGAAGGGGTTGCAAAGCAGCTTGGCATCGACCGTGCATACACTCAGCTTCTCCCTGCCGACAAGGTAGAAAAGGTGGAAGGTCTTTTATCTGAGAAAACCCCCAAGGGCAGACTGGTGTTTGTAGGCGACGGAATAAACGACGCTCCGGTGCTTTCAAGGGCGGATATAGGAATCGCAATGGGAGCAATGGGCTCTGACGCCGCCATTGAAGCGGCAGACATTGTGCTGATGGACGACGACCCCCGCAAGATTGCAAAAGCGATAGACATTTCAAGAAAGACCTTGAGAATCGTGCGGCAGAACATAGTCTTTGCGCTGGGAGTAAAGCTTGTAGTGCTTTTACTTGGAGCGCTCGGCATGGCTAATATGTGGGAAGCAGTTTTCGCCGACGTAGGCGTTTCGGTAATCGCAATTATAAACGCTATGAGGGCAATGAGAATATCAAACGACAAACAGTAAAAAATAAGGCTGACCAAAGCTGCGGTCAGCCTTTATTCATTTGACTTTTTAACCTTAATGACCTATAATAATAAGTAAGACAACCCTTAACAAAATGCAATGCTAAAGCTTGCAATCGAAAGGAGAGCATATGGAGATTTTACCCTATTCAAGAGAGGTTTACTACTACGAAACCGACAGAATGGACATTGTGCATCATTCAAATTATATACGTTGGCTTGAGGAAGCAAGGATTCACCTGCTTGGTCAGCTGGGAATAAGCTTCCCGGAAATTGAAAAAAGGGGACTGCTTATACCGGTGCTGTCGGCGGAGTGCCAATACAAATTCCCCCTTAGATATGGGGACCGCTTTGAAATACACTGCCGGATAGAAAGCTTCAACGGATGCAGATTCAGTCTTTCCTACCGGATTTACAACAAATCTGCGGAAAAGCTTTCGGGCATCGGAAACTCCTCCCACTGCTTCACCGACGTAAATTTAAAGCCCGTCAGAATAAAAAAAGACTATCCCGATGTTTTTGAAGCCTTTGAAAAGGCGTCAGAGAGCGGACAAGATTAAAAAGAAAGGCAGCTGATAGAAATGAACAGCAATGAAAAAAACGCACAGCGGTTTACCGGCTTTGCGGAGGTTTATGAAAAAGCCCGTCCGTCGGTTCCTTTGTATCCCGTCAGGGTGATATGCTCATACCTGGGAAAAAAGCCGGAGGTCGTAGTTGACCTGGGCTGCGGCACGGGACTTTCCACCACCGTATGGGAATCGGCAGCCGACAGGGTAGTGGGCATCGAGCCCAGCGGCGACATGATTGCCATAGCCCGCCAAAAAACCTGTGAGAATGCCGAATTTATACAAGCCTACGCCGACAACACCACCCTGCCCGATAATTTTGCCGACGTTGCAGTGTGCTCCCAGTCTTTTCACTGGATGGAGCCTGTAGCCACATTGAAAGAAGTCAACAGAATTTTAAAACCGGGCGGCGTGTTTGCCACCATCGACTGCGACTGGCCGCCTGTTACCCTCTGGCAAGCTGAAAAGGCATACATGACCCTTTACCGCAAGGTTAAGGATATAGAATCCACGGCAGCCATAAACTCCACCTTTGTCAGATACAGCAAAAACAATCATCTGAAAAACATTCAGAACAGCGGATATTTCAGATACTCCCGTGAGATTTTGTTTTCAAACACTGAAAAATGCACTGCCAAACGGTTTGTAAACATAATTCTCAGTCAGGGCAGCCTTCAGGCTATTTTAAAGCGGTCGCCTGCACTTATCCAAAACGACATCAAAGCATTTACAGATACTATAAACTCTATTTATGGCGACAGCGAGTTTGACATTGATTTTTGCTACCGCATGAGAATAGGAATAAAATAACAGGGCATTATAAAAGGCTGCCGCACCGTTTATTTTGGTGCGGCAGCCCTTTTTACTGCTTATTTAATTTAAATTAAGACCAGCCCATCTCAGTGTTGATAGCTTCAACCAGCAGGTCGGAAGCTTTTTCATGAGTAGCCTCGGTGAGGTGATAATCAGCTGCAAGACCGTCGGCCGACTGCTGATTTTCAAACTGTACGCAAACGATATTATCATCGCCTGTTTCCTCGGTGTAGTTGTAAACCGCATATTCAATGCTGGGATAGAGGTTAGCTCCCATTATTCCCAGAGTGCAGAATATTTTTGCGTCGGGGTTGTTTTCACGTATAGTTTTCAGAAATTCCGTGTAAGCCGCAGCAAAGGTATCCATCTTCTCCTGAGTGTTGCAGTAGCTTGCATCGTTGGTGCCAAGGTTTATAACTATGCAATCAGGGGTAAACTTTGCAAAATCCCAGGCTATATCGGAAGGTCTTTCACCGTTTGCAAAGGTGTTGTAGCAAAATCCCAGCGTTTCGTAATATGGCGGGATAGTCTGATTGTCAACTATATTTTCGGGATTAGCCGTATAGCCCGAAATAATTCCGTAGCCGCTTATTGAAACAAGGCTGTAATCAGCGTCAAGCTTCTCGGCAGTCTTGTATGCGTACGCCTTTGTGCAGTCCTCGGTAGCAGTGCTGAAGCTGTGAGTGGGATCCTCATCGTCAACTCCGTAGCCGCAGGTTATGGAATCGCCGATAAATTCAATCTTATGCTCCTTTTCCTCTGTAGGGGCAATGCTGCCGCCGTTAAGCTCCAGATTTCTGATTCCGATGTTGGACATTGCGCACTCGGAAAGCTTTACGATTTTGATTTCGGCAGTTTCCTCACTCTCCGACTCGAAAAGCACTACGTCCTTTTCTCTTTCATCCATCATAAAGTCCTGAGTTCTTTCGCCGTTTACATATACCGCCATTCTCGCTTCGTTGTTGCCTGTTCCTGCGCCGGCGTCGCCAACAAACTGAACCTCAAGCTTGGTTCCGGTGTATGTAAACTCAGCCCCCGTACCGGAAAAACCAGATACAGGGTATCGTCCGCAAGATAGGTTCTTCCCAGCAGTTTAACGTTTGAGCTGTCTAAAACGGGATAGCTCATAGTCACACTCTCCTCTTCATTGCTACTTACGCTTTCGTCGGAATCATTGTTTCCGCAGGAGGCAAAAAGCATTGTTCCTGCAAGTAAAACCGACAGCAAAGCCGCAGATTTCTTCATATTAACCAGCTCCTTTCAGCTATGACCTTATTATATCACATTAAAACCTAAAATGCAACCGTTTACACAAATAAAGCAGCTTTTTTGACCTATCCCGACATAAAAACAAACTCCGCCTGAACTCCGGGAAAACGGGAGAAAATCAACGCCGGCAGTCCCGTTTATCGCCACAGCAAAAAACGGCGCAACCTTCAAGGTTACACCGTTTTGATTTGATATTATACCAACTGAATTATAGCCATTTCTGCAGCGTCGCCGCGGCGGGGTCCGATCTTTATGATCTTTGTATAACCGCCGTTTCTTCCCGAATAGGAAGGAGCAATGTCATCAAAAAGCTTCTTGGCTACGCTTTCTTTTGTGATGTAGGAAAGCGCCTGACGCTTTGAATGAAGGTCGCCCGCTTTGCCTAAAGTAATCATCTTTTCGGTCATAGCGCTAACCTCTTTAGCTCTTGTTACAGTTGTTTCAATCTTACCGTTTTCAAGAAGGTATGTGACCATTGCTCTGAGCATTGCCTTTCTGTGGTCAGTAGCCCTTCCCAGCTTTCTTGTGCCTGGCATAGATATTCACTCCTTACATTATTTATCTTCTTCAGAACTGAGGTCATAGCCCAGCGAATGGAGCTTTTCCTTAACCTCGTCAAATGATTTCTTACCAAGGTTTCTAACCTTCATCATTTCTTCTGCCGACTTTTCAATCAAGTCGTTTACGGTGTTGATTCCCGCACGCTTCAGACAGTTAAACGAACGCACGGATAAGTCAAGTTCCTCAATGGTCATCTCCAGGATTTTTTCCTTACCCTTGTCATCTTTTTCTACCATCATCTCAACAACATTTGTCTCTTCGGACAAATCTATAAAGAGATTCAGATGCTCGTTGAGGAGTTTGGCTGCCAATGACACAGCTTCCTTAGCGGAGATTGTTCCGTCGGTCCATACCTCCAGAGTAAGCTTGTCATAATCGGTAATCTGACCTACACGGGTATTGTCAACCGTAAAGTTTACCTTCAATACCGGCGTATAAATACTGTCAACGGCAATCACACCGATGGGTGCGTTGGTCATAAGCGCCTTGTTTTTCTCAGCGGAAACGTAACCCCTGCCTCTGTCGATTACAATTTCCATATAAAGCTTAGCGCCTGCGTCCAGCGTAGCAATATGCATATCAGGAACCAGAATATCAACCTCAGAGTCGGTTTTAATATCGCCTGCAGTAACGACGCACTCGCCCTCCGCCTCGATATAAATAGTCTTGGGACCCTCGCCGTACAGCTTTGCAGTCAGTCCCTTGAGATTAAGGATGATTTCTGTTACATCTTCCTTAACTCCGGGTATTGTAGATAATTCGTGGTGTACGCCGTCTATCTTTACTGAGGTAACAGCTACACCGGGCAAAGAGGAGAGCAGTACTCTTCTGAGAGAGTTTCCCAGAGTAATACCGTAGCCGCGCTCTAACGGCTCGAGAATAAACTTACCGTAAGTTCCGTCGCTTTTAAGCTCGGCCGTTTCAATTTCAGGCTTTTCTATTTTTTCAAGCATTTAAAACCCTCCTGTTTTCAAACTCGAATAGTTTTTAGACGAATAAATGGTTCTATAGTTCCAGATAACCACAATGCAGAAAACACTCTGCAATTTAGATTACTTAGAATACAACTCAACTATGAGGTGTTCTTCGATTTCGTAATCCAGATCTTCCTTAACAGGCATACGAACAACCGTAGCGCTCTGCTGGTCCTTGTTTACATCAAGCCATGTAGGAGTAAGTCTGCCGGCTGTTGTTTCGATAATCTGCTTGAATTTCTCGCTCTTCTTGCTGTTGTCCCTGAGAGAAATAACATCGCCGACCTTGATTCTGTAGGAAGGAATATCAACTCTTTTGCCGTTTACGTTGTAATGGCCGTGAACAACCAGCTGACGAGCCTCACGTCTTGTGGTGGCAAGACCCATTCTGAATACAACGTTGTCAAGTCTTGACTCGCAGAGAGTAATCAGGTTGTTACCTGCCTGACCTTCCATCTTCTGAGCGATTTCAAAATAGTGATAGAACTGCTTTTCAAGCATTCCGTATATAAATTTCAGCTTCTGCTTTTCCTTCAGCTGAAGTCCGTATTCGGAAACCTTCTTTCTCTTGTTGGCATTGGGGTCGCGCTTTGTTTCCTTTGCAACGCCCATAACCATAGGGCTGATTCCGAGATATTTACATCTCTTAAGAATCGGTTCTCTGTTTACTGCCATAGTAATAAACCTCCGTTTTCAATGTTGTATCGGGCCTTAAAGCAACGCCTTTACCCGACTTTGAGTAAACTTAAAACTCAAATTGTCTTATTATACACGTCTTCTCTTAGGAGGACGACATCCGTTGTGAGGGATAGGAGTAACGTCCTTAATCAGTCTTACTTCCAAATCCTCTGACTGCAAAGCTCTGATAGCGGCTTCTCTTCCTGCACCGGGACCCTTTACAAAAACCTCAACAGTCTTGAGTCCGTGCTCCTTGGCAGCTCTTGCAGCTGTTTCAGCAGCAGTCTGCGCAGCAAACGGAGTAGACTTCTTTGAACCTCTGAATCCCAGTCCGCCAGCGGAAGCCCATGAAATAGCGTTGCCCTGCATATCGGTAATGGTAACTATCGTGTTGTTGAAAGTTGACTGGATATGAACCTGTCCCTGTTCAATGTTCTTCCTCTCGCGACGGCGACGGATAGTAGTCTTCTTCTTAGGCTGAGCCATTGTTCACACCCTCCTTACTTCTTCTTGTTAGCGATTGTCTTAACAGGTCCCTTGCGGGTTCTTGCGTTTGTCTTGGTTCTCTGTCCTCTTACAGGCAGACCTCTTCTGTGACGAACGCCTCTGTAGCAACCAATTTCAACAAGTCTCTTGATGTTAAGAGCAACGTTTCTTCTCAGGTCGCCCTCAACAGTTAAATTCTTATCAATGTAATCACGCAATTTTGCTACGTCCTCTTCGGAAAGATCCTTTACTCTTGTATCGGGATTTACCTCTGTTTCCTTGAGAATCTTAGTAGCGGTTTTCTGACCGATGCCGTAGATATAAGTCAGACCGATTTCAACTCTTTTATCCTTTGGCAGGTCGATTCCAGCAATACGAGCCATTATTTAGCTGCACCTCCATTATTGGTTTGTTAGCCCTGACGTTGTTTATGCTTAGGATTCTGGCAGATCACCATGATCTTGCCCTTTCTCTTGATTACCTTGCATTTTTCGCAGATAGGCTTAACTGAAGGTCTTACTTTCATTGAAATACCTCCTTTTAACATTACACAGGAATCAGCATTTTGCAGATTCCTAACTTATGATGAAAAGCAAATTATTTCGCTCTCCAGGTTATTCTTCCCTTTGTCAAGTCATAAGGTGACATCTCGACCGTTACCTTATCACCGGGTACGATACGAATGTAATTCATACGAAGCTTACCCGAAACATGGGCAAGAATTTTATGACCGTTTGAAAGTTCAACCTGAAACGTTGCGTTAGGCAGCGCCTCCACAACAGTTCCTTCAACTTCAATTACATCTTCTTTTGACATTAAAATACCTCCCCGTCCTAAGGCTGACGGTCTGCATGATTTAAAGCCCGGGTTTCAAACTCATAAATCAGCTTTCTCAACTTTTTGTTTGTCAGTCCGTCGGTATCAATCAACGTATCAGTGGGTGAAATGTGCTTTATATTCTTTCGCTTGGGTTTTTCAAGCCTTCGCTCTTTTCCGTCTGCGATTTCAACAAAGCCGCCGTCAACCGCCACAGCAACGAACCAGCGGTCTTTATCACGGCCCGCGCACGCTTTTACTACCGAACCGACTTTTATATTACTCACAACGCCTCTCCTACGGCTGCGTCAGAATAAACGCACCGTCTGAGGTTACAGCGATTGTATGCTCAAAATGAGCGGACAGCTTTCCGTCGCGGGTTTTGACGGTCCATTCATCTGGCATAACCTTTATGGCGGCGGTTCCTTCGTTTATCATAGGTTCGATAGCGATAACCATACCTGCCGTAAGTCTGATACCGTGACCCTCCTTGCCGAAATTAGGCACCTCGGGTTCCTCGTGAAGATTTTTTCCCACGCCGTGGCCGACAAATTCCCTTACTACTGAAAAACCGTTCTCTTCGTTATATTTCTGAATCGCCGCACCGATATCTCCCAGTCTTACTCCGGGTTTAACCATCTTTATCGCAATATAAAGACTTTCCTCGGTGGACTTCATCAGAGCCTTTGCCTTTTCGGATATTTCACCTACCGCAAAGGTTTTAGCAGAATCTCCGTGATAGCCGTCGATATAAGCGCCGACGTCTACCGAAACTATATCCCCCTCTTCAAGTTTGCGGGGACCGGGTATTCCGTGAATTACCTCGTCGTTGACGGAAATACAGGCTGAGCCGGGAAATCCGGCATACCCCAGAAAGCTGGGCTTTGCTCCGTGAGAGGTAATATATCTGCGAACGACCGTATCAAGCTCCTTGGTAGTCATACCCGGCCTGATAGCCTCGCCCGCCGCAATCAATGCTCCGGCAGTGATTTTGCCCGCCTTCTGCATTTTTGCGATTTCTTTATTTGATTTAACGCATATCATAAAAACGCCTTCTTCTTTTATGCGTTCACTGCCTCAAGCGTCAGTCTTGAAGTATCTGCAACTTCTTCTTGTCCCTCTACGGTAACAAGCTTGCCCTGAGCTTCGTAATAGTCCTTGAGGGGAGCGGTCTGCTCATGATATGTCTTAAGTCTGCTTTTAACGGTTTCAGGCTCGTCATCCTTACGGATTACAAGCTGCTTTCCGCAGACGTCGCAAACGCCTTCTACCTTGCTGGGCTTGTAGTCAACGTGATAGGTTGCGCCGCAGTCGAGACATACTCTTCTGCCGCCCAGTCTCTGCTGAATCTTCTCATCGGGGACATGAATCTCGATTACCTTGTCGATCGTCACTCCCATAGCGTCCAGCGCCTCAGCCTGAGGAACCGTTCTTGGGAAGCCGTCGAGGATAAAGCCGTTCTGAGCGTCCGGCTCCTTGATTCTGTCCTTGAGAATGCCGATAACAATATCGTCGGAAACAAGGTCGCCGGCGTCCATAGCCGCCTTGGCCTTAAGACCATACTCGGTGCCTGCCTTTACGGCAGCTCTGAGCATATTTCCCGTTGAAATTGTAGGAATATTCAACGCCTTGCAGATAACCTCTGCCTGTGTACCTTTTCCCGCTCCGGGAGCACCTAATAATATAAGATTCATAACTTTACTCCTCTTGACTTATTGACTTATTCAAGAAATCCCTTGTGATGACGCATCATCATCTGTGATTCCATAGTTCTTACCGTTTCAAGAGCAACGCTTACAACGATGAGTATCGAAGTACCACCCATTGCGATGTTTACGCCTGTAGCAGCGCCGAAGATAATCGGGAAGATAGCGATTATTCCAAGGAATACTGCTCCCACCAGAGTTATCTTTGACAAAATTCTCTTGATGTAGTCGCTTGTGGGCTTTCCGGGTCTTATTCCGGGAATGCCGCCGTTATTCTGTCTGAGGTTATTTGCAATCTCCACAGGATTGTACTGCATTGAAACATAGAAGTAATTAAAGGCTATGATCAATACGAAATACAGACAAGCATAGAAGGGATGAGTGTAGCTGAACCAATCCAGCAGTCCGTCATAGAAGCTGCCGGGGGTAGGTGTAATAAACAGCTCAAGAGTGGAGGGAAGCGACATAAACGCCATTGCGAAGATGATGGGAAGAACGCCGCTCATTGCAATCTTAACGGGAATAAACGTGTTCTGTCCGCCATACTGCTTTCTGCCTACCACACGCTTTGCGTACTGAATTGGGATACGTCTTTCGGCGTTGTTCATAAAGATTATGAACGCAATCATCAGCACAAAGATAACGATGATAATAGGAACAAGAACCATATATCTTGCTTCGCCTGTTCTCATAAGCTCGATAAGCGACCATACTGCAGAAGGTCCTCTTGCGATGATACCTGCAAACAGCAGCATTGAGATACCGTTGCCGATACCCTTTTCGTTAATCTGATCGCCCAGCCAGATGGTAAGGGACGAACCTGCGGTAAAGCAGGCAATTATAACGATCTCGGCATAAATCTTTTCCCAGCCGTCGGTATACATAAGAGCGTTTGCTGACCTGCCCAGCGTAAGATAATACGCCCACGCCTGGAACAGAGAAATCGCCAGTGCAGTATACTTTGTAATCTTGTTAAGCTTCTTTCTGCCCTCCGGGCCCTCTTTCGCCAGTCTTTCCAGCGGAGGAAGGGCATAGGTAAGCAGCTGAATGATAATCTGCGCATTGATGTAAGGACCTACAGACAGTGCCAGCAGAGTAGCCTGTGAAAAGTTACCTCCCGACAGCACGTTCAGATAACTGAAAAAGTTACCCGAAGCGCTGCTTGCCTCAAACCATGACGCAAGTGCGGCAGAATCCAGATAGGGAACAGGAATTGCGCCGCCTACACGGTATATAATTATGATAAAAAATGTAAACAAAAGCTTCCTTTTTAATTCAGGAACTTTCCATGCATTACGAAATGTTTCTATCACAATTACATCACCTCAACCTTCCCGCCTGCCTTTTCGATCTTTTCCTTAGCAGAAGCTGAGAAAGCTGCAGCCTTTACTGTGAGATTCTTAGTAAGCTCACCGTTTCCGAGAACCTTGACTCCGTCAAGCTCCTTCTTTACAAGACCTGCTGCCTTGAGCAGCTCAGTGTCAACAACCGTGCCGTCAACAAACTTCTCCAGATCGGATACGTTGATTACGGCATACTCCGTTGCAAAAATGTTATTGAATCCTCTCTTAGGAATTCTTCTTGCAAGCGTTGTCTGAC
This sequence comes from uncultured Ruminococcus sp., assembly GCA_944388405.1. Lineage (GTDB taxonomy): Bacteria > Bacillota > Clostridia > Oscillospirales > Ruminococcaceae > FB2012. The sequence goes on from CALXIQ010000006.1 coordinate 70,241, forward strand.
CTCCTTCAAATCCCGGTCTTACTCCGCCGCCGGAACGTGCGTTCTGACCCTTGTGACCCTTACCGGCAGTCTTGCCGTTTCCGGAGCCATGTCCGCGGCCCTTGCGCTTTACGTCCTTCTTAGAACCCTCGGCAGGTGATAATTCGTGCAATTTCATGTGTTTCGCACCTCCTTGCTTTACGCTTCGGTTACTTTAATAAGATGTGATATAACCTTAATCTTTCCCTGTGTCTGAGCGTTATCAGGCTGGGTGGTTACATCACCTATTTTTCTAAGACCAAGAGAATTAGCTGTCAGCACTTGCTTCTTAATCTTAGAGTTAAGGCTTCTAACCAACTCGATTTTCAAGTTTGCCATTGCTGTTTCCTCCTTAGCCTAAAATTTCATTTACAGTCTTGCCTCTCTTCTCGGCTACCTGTTCAGCCGACTTGATGGAAGAAAGACCGTTGATTGTAGCTCTTACAACGTTGCAAGGGTTGTTTGAACGAAGCGACTTCGCTCTTATATCCTTGATTCCCGCTGCTTCCACTACAGCTCTTACCGTGCCGCCAGCGATAACTCCGGTACCGGCTGCGGCAGGCTTCAGCAGAACTTCGCCTGCTCCGAACTTACCGATAATCTCGTGGGGGATAGTAGTATCTTTAAGAGAAATCTTGATAAGATTCTTCTTAGCATCCTCAATGCCCTTGCGAATAGCGTCGGGAACTTCGCTTGATTTACCGATTCCGAAACCTACTGTTCCGTTTCCGTCGCCCACAACGATAAGCGCAGAGAACTTCATAATACGTCCGCCCTTAACAGTCTTGGATACTCTGTTAATTGCGACTACCTTTTCGCTAAGTTCCAATGTTGAAGCATCTATTATAGCCAAAAGTATACCCTCCTTTTAGAACTTGAGTCCGCCTTCGCGAGCTCCGTCTGCTAATTCTTGAATGCGTCCGTGATAGAGATAACCGCCTCTGTCGAATACGACATTTTCGATTCCCTTATCAGCAGCCGCTTTAGCGATCATTTCGCCTACCTTGCGAGCGCCTTCCTTGTTGCCGCCGTTTCCTTCAAAATCCTTGGACATTGAAGAAGCTGCGCAAAGGGTTACGCCGTTGATATCGTCAATGATCTGCGCATATATATGCTTTGAGGAGCGGAATACGTTCAGGCGCGGACACTCGGGAGTGCCGGATACTTTATTGCGGACTCTTGCGTGTCTTTTTGCTCTTGCCTTCGCTCTGTCAAGCTTTTTCACCATAGTAATTCTCTCCTTTTAATTACTTCTTGCTGCCCTTACCGGCCTTACCTTCCTTGCGGATGATATACTCGCCGGTATAGCGAATACCCTTGCCCTTGTAAGGCTCAGGCGGACGCTTTTCACGGATTTCACAAGCGAACTGACCTACTGCCTGCTTATCGATGCCCGAAACTACAATCTGGTTGGGCTGCGGAACGTCGATCTTGATATCGTCTGTTTCAGGAACAATAACCTGATGAGAGAAACCAAGGTTCATTACAAGGTTCTTACCCTGCTTCTGCGCTCTGTAACCTACGCCCACAATTTCAAGCGTCTTTGAAAAACCGTTTGTAACGCCTTCAACCATGTTGAAAATAAGCGTTCTTGTCAGACCGTGGAGCGATTTGTGGAACTTATCCTCTGAAGGACGAGCTACCGTTACCGTTCCATTCTCCGACTTGATTATCATATCCTTGTTAAAGGATTTTGTCAGTGTTCCCTTAGGGCCTTTAACTGTTACCACATTTCCGTCTGCAACAGTAACCTCTACGCCGGCAGGAACACTAATAGGCTTAATTCCGATTCTTGACATAATATTAGTCCTCCTTACCAGATAAATGCGAGAACTTCTCCGCCGACATTAAGCTCTCTTGCCTTCTTGTCGGTTACAACGCCCTTGGATGTGGAAACGATGGCGATGCCAAGTCCCTTCATAACCTTAGGCATATCCTCACAGCTTGAATAGATTCTCAAGCCGGGCTTTGAAACTCTTCTAAGTCCCGAAATAACCGGATTTCTGTTCTCGTCGTATTTAAGAGTAATTCTGATTATACCCTGTTTTCCGTCCTCAATAATCTTAAAGTCCTTAATGTAGCCCTCGTCCACAAGGATCTGGGTGATAGACTTTTTCATATTAGATGCAGGAACGTCAACTGTTGCGTGCTTTGCAGTACTTGCATTACGAATTCTGGTCAATAAATCTGCTATTGTATCAGTAATCTGCATGCTTGTCAACCTCCTTTTACCAACTTGCCTTCTTAACTCCGGGGATCTGGCCGTCGTGCGCCAGCTCTCTGAAGCAGATACGGCAGATACCGAATTTTCTCAAATAAGCGTGAGGTCTTCCACAGATTTTACATCTGTTGTAAGCACGAGTGGAATACTTAGGCTTTGCCTGCTGTTTGTTTATCATAGCCTTTTTAGCCATTATAATTTCCTCCTCTTAATCTTACTTAGCGAACGGAGCGCCCATCAGCGACAGCAGCTCCTTTGCCTCTTCGTCTGTATTCGCAGTAGTTATAAAGTTGATGTCCATACCGCGAACCTTGTCAATCTTGTCATACTCGATTTCAGGGAAGATCAGCTGCTCCTTGATACCGGTGGAGTAATTTCCTCTGCCGTCAAATGAGTTTGCGTTGATACCTCTGAAGTCTCTTACACGAGGGAATGCAACGTTGAAAAGTCTGTCAACAAATTCATACATTCTCTCAGCTCTCAGCGTAACCTTTACGCCGATGATCTGTCCGTCACGGAGCTTGAAGTTAGCAACCGACTTCTTAGCCTTGCAGACAATAGGCTTCTGACCTGTAATTGCAGCCAGATCGGACATAATAGCGTCGATAACCTTCTTGTTATCCTTATCAGCTCCGCAGCCGACGTTGATAACAACCTTATCGAGCTTTGGAATCTGCATAACGTTAGCATACTGGAATTTCTTCATCATAGCAGGAGCTACGGTGCTAACATAATATTCTTTTAATCTTGCAGCCATCGTAAAATCTCCTCCTTATTAAAATTCTTCGCCGCAGTCCGCATTCTTGCAGACTCTTACCTTTGTGCCGTCCTCAAGAATCTTATGCGCAATTCTTGTGGGCTTTCCGCACTTGGGGCAAACGGCCTGAACCTTTGAAGCGTACATAGCAGCCTCTGCGCTTACTATTCCGCCCTGCTCGCCTCTTCTTCTGGGCTTTACGTGCTTTGTGGCAATGTTAAGACCCTCAACGATTACCTTGCCCTCCTTGGGAGAAACCTCGAGAACCTTACCTTTTTTGCCCTTATCCTTACCTGAAAGGATAACAACTGTGTCGCCTGTTTTAACGTGTACCTTGTTCATTAACGACACCTCCTATTACAGCACTTCCGGAGCCAGCGAAAGGATCTTCAGATAATCCTTTTCACGAAGCTCTTTGGCAACCGGTCCAAAAATACGTGTTCCTCTTGGATTCTTATCTTCTCTTATTATAACAGCAGCGTTTTCGTCGAAACGGATGTATGTTCCGTCTGCACGGCGAAGACCCTTAGCTGAACGAACGATTACTGCTTTAACAACATCGCCTTTTTTAACAACGCCGCCCGGTGTTGCCTTCTTAACGGAAGCAACCACAACGTCGCCGATGTTTGCATACCTTCTGCGTGTACCGCCTAATACTCTGATGCACATAAGCTCCTTAGCGCCGGAGTTATCTGCAACCTTAAGCATAGTCTGCATCTGTATCACAGTGCGTTCCTCCTTTCACAACGTTAAAAGGTCACGGCAGAACTTTGCTGCCGTTCACCTTATTTGATTATTACTTAGCCTTCTCGAGAATGTTAACCAGACGCCATCTCTTGTCCTTGGACAAAGGACGGGTTTCCATTACCTGGACCTTATCGCCGATGTTGCACTCGTTGTTCTCATCGTGCGCCTTAAGCTTAACTGTTCTCTTGATGATTTTCTTATAAAGAGGGTGCTGTACGTTATCCTCGATAGCAACTACGATAGTCTTATCCATCTTGTTGGATACAACCTTGCCCACTCTGGTTTTTCTAAGATTTCTTTCGCTCACAGTTAAATCCTCCCTTCGCAATTACTGAATGCCGGACTCTTGCTTACGAATGAATGTCTTTACACGAGCAATATCCTTCTTAACAGCCTTCATTCTCATTGGGTTTTCCAACTGATTTACGGCGTGCTGAAAACGAAGGTTAAAAAGCTCCTGCTTAAGCTCTGCCAGCTTCTCGTTCAGCTCGGCAGCGGTAAGATCCTTGATTTCATTTGCTTTCATTATTGCTCACCACCCGTTTCCTGAGTTTCTTTTTTAATAAACTTACACTTTACAGGCAACTTGTGCATTGCAAGTCTCATAGCCTCTCTTGCAACTTCCTCGCTTACTCCTGCAATTTCGAACATTACTCTGCCCGGCTTAACAACTGCAACCCAGTACTCGGGAGAACCTTTTCCTGAACCCATTCGTGTTTCTGCCGGCTTTTCTGTAACCGGCTTATCCGGGAAGATCTTGATCCATACCTGTCCGCCACGCTTGATGTATCTTGTCATAGCGATACGGGCAGCCTCGATCTGGTTTGAGGTGATCCATGCGGGCTGAGTAGCCTGAAGACCGAAATCTCCGTAGGTTACTGTGTTTCCTCTTGTAGCCTTGCCCTTTAAACGACCTCTCTGAACTCTTCTGTATTTAACTCTCTTTGGAAGCAGCATTAGTTGTTACCTCCTTCTCTTTTAGCCTTGTTGAAGTCACGGCGTCCTCTGTTGGGTCTGTCGCCGTCTCTTCTGTTGCGTCTTCTGTCGGAAGGCTCTCTTCTGTCGGAAGCAGCAACCTCGCCCTTGAGAACCTCTCCGCGGTAGATCCATACCTTTACGCCCAGACGGCCGTAGGTTGTATGAGCTTCCGCAGTGCCGTAGTCGATGTCGGCTCTGATGGTCTGAAGGGGAATTGTACCCTCATGATATGTCTCACTTCTTGCGATTTCAGCGCCTGCAAGTCTGCCTGAGGTTCTTACCTTTATACCCTTGGCGCCGAGTCTCATAGCTCTGCCGATAGCCTGCTTCATAGCTCTTCTGAAGGAAATTCTGTCCTCAAGATCGTGAGCTATCTTCTCAGCAACCAGCTGAGCGTTGATGTCGGGCTGCTTTACCTCAACGATGTTGATAGCAACCTTTTTGCCGATTTTCTTTTCAAGGTCTGCACGAAGCTTTTCAATCTCAGCTCCGCCTCTTCCGATTACAAGACCGGGTTTTGCACAGTGAATGTGAATCTTAACCTTCTGTCCTCCGTCGTTATCGGCGAATCTTTCAATCTCAATCTTAGGAACACCTGCATAAACGCACTTATCAGCCGGATTCTTTGAACGTCTGTTCAGCTCTTTAAGAATATACTTACGAACGTTGTAATCCTCAACCAGTGTGTCGCCGAAAGTGCTCTTATCTGCAAACCAGCGGGAATCCCAATCCTTTATCACACCGACTCTCAGTCCGTGTGGATTAACTTTCTGACCCATAGTTTACCTCCTCTTTCAGCTTATTCCTTTTCCTTGAGAACCACCGTAACGTGCGATGTTCTCTTCAGAATTCTATAGGCTCTGCCATGATCTCTTGGCATAATTCTCTTCATAATAGGTCCCGGACAAACGAAACACTCAGCAACATAGAGATTGTTCTTATCCATGTTGTGGTTGTTCTCTGCGTTTGCGGCGGCGGACTTCAGAAGCTTCTCCAAATATTCACAAGCAGCCTTTGGTGTGTGTCTTAAAGTTGCCATTGCAACTTCATAATCCTTTCCCCTGATAAGGTCAAGAACAATCTGAACCTTACGAGGAGCAATACGAGCATTTCTCAGAATTGCCTTTGCTTCCATCTGAACTCCTCCTTTCCGCTACTTCTTACCATTATTAGAGGTCTTGGAACCTGCATGACCTTTAAAAGTTCTTGTCGGTGCAAATTCTCCGAGCTTATGACCAACCATATCCTCGGTTACATAAACGGGAGCGTGCTTGCGGCCGTCGTGAACAGCGAATGTATGACCAACGAATTCAGGGAAAATAGTAGAGGCTCTGCTCCAGGTCTTTACAACCTTCTTCTCACCTGCTTCGTTCATTGCGATTACTTTTTTCATCAGGGATTCTTCAACGTAAGGTCCCTTCTTGACACTTCTGCCCATTATTCATCTGCCTCCTTTCAGCATTACTTACCGTTTCTGCGTTTTACGATAAACTTATCGGAGCGATGATGCTTAGCACGTGTCTTGTAACCCATTGTTGGCTTACCCCAAGGAGTAACAGGACTCGGACGTCCGACAGGTGACTTACCTTCACCACCACCGTGAGGGTGATCGCAGGGGTTCATTACAGAACCTCTTACGGTAGGTCTCCAGCCCATATGACGCTTTCTTCCGGCCTTACCGATATTCACGTTTTCGTGGTCGATGTTTCCTACCTGACCGATAGTAGCCATACAGCCTATCGGAATCTTTCTCATTTCGCCGGAGGGAAGTCTTACGAGAGCGTAATTTTCCTCCTTGCCCATAAGCTGAGCCATGTTTCCTGCGGAACGAACCAGCTGAGCGCCCTTGCCGGGATAAAGCTCAAGGTTGTGGATAAATGTACCTACAGGAATGTTAGCAAGCGCAAGTGCGTTGCCGGGCTTGATGTCTGCGTCTGCGCCGGATCTTACAACGTCGCCCACCTTAAGTCCGTTAGGAGCGATGATGTATCTCTTCTCGCCGTCCTCGTACTGAACGAGAGCGATAAATGCCGATCTGTTGGGATCGTACTCGATAGTCAGCACAGTTGCGTTCATATCAAGCTTATTTCTCTTAAAATCAATTACACGGTATTTTCTTCTAACTCCGCCGCCTCTGTGACGAACGGTAATTCTGCCGTAGCTGTTTCTGCCGGACTTCTTGTCCATAGGCTCGAGCAGCGACTTGCAGGGAGCAACCTTTGAAAGCTCTGAGTAATCGGTAACTGTCATACCGCGTCTACCCGGAGTCGTAGGCTTGTAGCTCTTTATTGCCATTGAAATTCACTCCTTAATCTGAGTTTTGCGAAGAAGCCAAAGAACGTTTCACGATCCAAAAACTCCTCCATACCTACATTCTGCGGTGAATGGAACATTGCGTTCAGCGGCCCTCGCCGCCTCGCAGAATCTTTCCCCTTAAACTTTGGTATACCGTTTTCCGGGGAGTGACGCCGTTATTTTCCGGCGCCCTCTTTTAGAAGGTAAGTTCTTCGAGATTAGTACATTCCGTCGAAGAATTCGATAGTCTTATCGCCTTCAAGAGTAACGATTGCTTTTTTCCAGTCGGGTCTGAAGCCTACGCTTCTTCCCATTCTCTTCTGCTTGCCCTTTACGCTGATGGTATTAACCTTAGCGACCTTAACGCCGAAAAGCTCTTCAACCGCCTTAGCGATTTCAATCTTGTTAGCGTCTTTGGCAACCTCAAAAGTGTATTTTTTGCTCTGAAGTCTTTCCATAGAATCTTCAGTGATGATAGGTCTGATTACAATATCTTGAGCAGTCTTAGTCATTATGCATAAACCTCCTCAATCTTTGTTACAGCGTCCTTAGCCACAATAAACTTATCGTAGTTGAGAATATCATATACGTTAAGAGTGTTTACAGTAGCTGTCTTAACGCCGGGGATGTTTCCTGCGCTCTTTACTACCTTCATATCAGCCTCAGCAGTTACGATAAGAGCCTTGCCCTCAACGTTAAGCGCCTTAAGCATATCTACGATTGTCTTGGTCTTGAACCCTTCAACCTTGATAGCGTCTACAACTACCATGTTCTCGTCCATAACCTTTGTAGAAAGCGCGGACTTCATACCAAGTCTTCTCTCTTTCTTATTCAGAGAATAGCTGTAATCTCTGGGCTTAGGACCGAGAGCAACTCCGCCGTGTGTCCACTGAGGAGCTCTGATGGAGCCCTGTCTTGCATGACCTGTGCCCTTCTGTCTCCAGGGCTTTCTTCCGCCGCCGCTTACCTCTGTTCTGGTGAGAGTTGACTGTGTGCCCTGTCTCTGGTTAGCCAGATAATTAACAACCATTGCGTGCATTATAGCTTTGTTCGGCTTGATTCCGAAGATTGCATCGCTAAGCTCAGTGTCGGCTACTTTTTTGCCTGTCATATCAAATACTGAAATCTGTGACATTATAACTCCTCCTTCCACTAAGCCTTCTTAACGCAGTCAACAATTGTAACGGTTCCGTTCTTTGGACCCGGAATTGCGCCCTTGATTGCGATAAGGTTATTTTCTGCGTCAATCTTAACAATTTCAAGATTCTGAACGGTTACCTTCTCAGCTCCCATATGACCGGGCATTCCCTTGCCCTTGTAGATTCTCGAAGGAGAAGAACAAGCGCCCATAGAGCCTGCATGTCTGTGAACAGGACCTGTACCGTGGGTTTCCTTCAGTCTTGCATTGTTGTGACGTTTGATTGTTCCTGCGAAGCCCTTACCTTTGCTTATTCCGCTTACATCAACGATGTCGCCCTCAGCAAAAGTGTCAGCCTTTACAATGTCGCCGACGTTAAGACCTGAAATATCGTCAAGTCTGAACTCCTTGAGAGTTCTCTTCATTGCTACGTCAGCCTTTTTGAAGTGTCCCTGGAGAGGCTTATTTACTCTCTTTGCTCTGATGTCGCCGAAGCCCAGCTGTACAGCCTCGTAACCGTCGTTTTCAACGGTTTTCTTCTGAACGACAACGCAAGGACCTGCTTCTACAACAGTTACAGGAATTACTTTTCCTGCTTCATCGAAAATCTGCGTCATGCCGATTTTCTTTCCGATGATACCCTTCTGCATTTTTATTTCCTCCTATTTGGTTATTGGTTGAGCATTCGCCCAACATGACCTGCATTACACCGATGCGAGATTACCTGTAATCTCTTTTTGGAAATTACTTGATTTCCATTACGATGTTTACGCCTGCAGGAAGTTCAAGACTTTCAAGAGCTGCTGTCGTTTCCTTTGTAGGACGAATTACGTCGATAAGTCTCTTATGAGTTCTCATCTCAAACTGCTCTCTGCTGTCTTTGTACTTATGAACAGCTCTAAGGATCGTTACGATCTCCTTATCGGTAGGAAGGGGGATAGGTCCCGAAACCTGTGCGCCCGAACGCTTAACAGCCTCTACAATCTTAGCTGCAGCTGCATCTACCACCGCATGCTCATAACCCTTGATCTTGATTCTGATCTTTTCATTGACTGCCACTTAAAATCGCCTCCTCGTTGGAATATCTAAATGTGGGGGCAAGGCATAAGCCTTATCCGCAATACCTTGTATGTCTGAACACATTTTCGTGAATTTGACCGGCAAACGTCGGTTTTTCAAATTACACTCTGCCGTGTGTTTCCTATCAGTCCGATAAAAAATTCCGAATCACCTTTCAGGTATTCGGACTTGAAAACAGAAACCATAGCAGTCGCAGTACTCACGCCAAAAGCGGACAAGCCGCCTCTCGCAAGAAGCATAAGCACATACTGTGTTTCGGTATTACAGTCGCCCGGTTTAAAATCGGACATACTCCATGAAAATTACCCGGCAGACCGCCGGCAACCTTTCACTTCATCGCATATCTGGCGTCTTGCCTTTAGCAAACGACGCCCTGTGCAGTCACGCAAGTATTATTATACACCATAAAATCGCCCTTTGCAAGCTTTTGCACAAATTTCTTGTATAGAATTTTCGCTGATTTTTCTCCAAATTTTTGTACATTCTGCACAATGTTTTTGCGCTATTTCAACCTTTTTCAAAATAACGAGAGACAAGGTCCGCCTCTGCAAAGAAATTACAGAAGCGCACCTTGTCTGCTCGTTGGATGGTATATTAAAATGAAGTTAAAACGCCGATTACTCCGCTACATTACCCATAATGATTCCTCTGCCGTTGGTGGAAATATAGCATCTGCCGAACACCTTGGGGTCTCCGGAAATTTCCGAATTTACATTGCCCCATCTTTCGGTGTCGTCGTTTATTCTTTTCCAGGTAACTCCCTTATCCTGGGACATATAAACTCCTTCGCCCTCGTTATTTGCCTCGCCCAGCATGTAAATAGTCATATAATCGCCGTCGTTTTCGGCTTTACCGAGACCCAGCGCCTCGCAGTTCTGGATATCCTGTGAAACCTGAGTCATCTCGCCCGTAGCGGTATCAAGGTAGAAAATTCCACCCGTTCCTGCCGCTACCCACAAATCTCCCTCGGTATCGGGGCAAGCCTCATAGGTAACGTTTGACACCATAAATGTAGCAATCTGCTCAAAAGTCTGTCCGCCGTCATCGCTCATATAAAAGAAACCGTCGTATGAAGCATAGAACTTCTGGGGATTAACCTTATCCGTTTCGATTATTGAACCTGCGGGAGCATCGCTGCACTCTGTCCAGGTTTCGCCGAAGTCGGTGGTTACATATGGCCTTGAGCCCACTGCTCCCGGCTGCCAGAAAATCGCCGAGCCGTCTGCTGAGAATTTTACCTCTCCTCCCGAAGAAGCCAGCGATGGGTCGGGCAATGTGGCAACAGGCTGCCAGGTTTCGGCGGCGTCGGTGGAATAATAAACTGTACCGTCGTCCTCGTCGGTGGCTCTTACCACATAATGATAATCAAGCGCTGCACAGTCGATAGAGGTAGCCTTGAAATCTCCGTAATGCTCCTCGGGGGCTACTGTTACATCGTCATGCCTGAAGCCGTAGATGTCGCCCATAATGGAGTAAAGCTCGGGGGTGTCCTCGTCAAGGTAGTTTGGCGAAACAAAGCCAAGAATTGCTGTCTGCTCAATACCCATAGCTCTTACCGAAAGGTTTACAGGTTCGCTTGCAATCTTTGTAAGGTTATCAGTGCCGTAGATAGTCGCTCCCGTACCGTACATTATTTCATCGGGGTTAAAGGGGTTAATTGAAACGCCCGTCATCCACCAGCCAAGCCGTGGATTGCCCTGCCAGTAAAGCCATTCCGATTCGGAAATATCAAGGGTATAGTTTTCCTCTTTGGTAACAGGGTCCCAGAAGGAATCCCAGGTTTCACCGCCGTCATAGGTAACAAACACATTGTCCACCACAGACCACAGGCAAAGGGTTGAAACCACAATATTCTGCGGGTCGGAGGGGTTTACCGAAAGTCCCGAATATCCGCAGGAATAGCTGATGTCGGGGGTAATCTCTTCCCATGTGCCCTCGCTTATGCTGTACTTCTGCACTGCGCCGCTGGTTACATCGTTGGGACCTGCCTTATCGCACCAGGTGGTGTAAAGGTATCCGTCCCCTGAAACCTCGCCCTTTATGGGCAGCAGTGTGGAATTGTCCCCCGTCTTTTCCGACATGGGGTTTTCAACCTCCGACCAGGTTTCGCCCGCGTCGTCGGTACGATAGATGCGGTTGCCGGAAGGTGTAGCTGCGCCTACGAAAATAGTATTGGTAGCCTCTCCGCTTTCGGAGGAGGATTTGTCAAACGCCACAAAGGTAAGTCCGATAGAATAACCGCTTTCGGTATATCCGCCGTCGGTAGGGAAGCTTTCAACCGGATTCCAGGTCATGCCGTAGTCGGTGGACCTGTAAAGTCCTGCGCTTCTCGTTCCGAAATAGATAATGCTGTTGTCGTTGGGGTCGACCTGAAGTCTTTCCCCTGCGCCTCTGCCCACTTCGTTTCCGCCGTTTCCGAAGGGCAAGTCAACTTTGATATAATTCTCGCCGTAGTCCTCCGACACCAGAATAGCTCCGTTGCCGCTGGCGGTGTATGTACCTGCGGCTATATACAGCCTGTTGGGCTCTACGGGGTCGGTGGCAAGGCTTTCAATGCCGTTGAGATTCCAATCGTCGCCGCCGATGCAGTCGGTTATACACTCCCACCTGTTGGTTTCGGTGTTAAGCTTATATGCGCCGCCCATATCGGTTCTGACATATACAAGCCCTTCCTCGGTGGGATTATAGATAATGTTGGGGATAAATCCTCCGCCGACTATTTCAACATTGCCCCACTCCCAGCCTGTATCCACCGGCTGAGCGTTATAATACTCCGTCTGTTGTACGGTATCTCCTTCACCTTGCGACGACGTGTCACCGCTGCTGTCGTCGTTGCTGCATCCTGCAAAGCAAGCCGTGGTCAGCGCCGCCGAACAGGCAAAAGCCAAAAGTTTCTTAATATTCAAGACAAGAACCTCCTTTAAAAAGCCTGCTGTGATCCATACAGCCATCAGCTTCCTGTGTATTCGTTTACATTATAACACATTCAGCAGGAACTGTAAAGCCCCTGCTGAATAATTTTTTATATTTTTTTGTTTATTCTACGGCAATAAAGTGTATAATCTTTGACTGATAGTCTCCCCACAGTCCGCCGATATTGATGCCGCAGCTCATAAGCGCCGCACCCGAAAGCTTTACCTCGGGCTTGCTTTCCTCATAATAATATCTGTCGGGGTCAAGTCCTTTAAGCTTTATTCTTCTTGACCTGTAGTTTGGTCTTGCCATAACCTGAATAAACTCAAACAGCGCTTCCGACTTATCCTTAGCGACGAACATCCAGCTGTCCCAGGTGTTGTCCTCAAACATATTGCCTATTCTGTACTGGTCGCCTGTTCTCACCAGCTTGTTGTACTTGTTAAACTCCTCAATTTGTCCCGGAATTGCGTCTCTGTCCTGCTGAGGGATTCTTGTAACGTCAAGCTCATATCCAAAGGTTCCCACCATTGCAACGTGACCTCTGGTAGAAAAGGGAGTATTTCTGCCTACGGTGTGGTTGGGGCAGTCTGATACGTGTGCGCCCATAGCAGAGCAGGGATAGCACATTGAAGTGCCGTACTGTATCTTAAGTCTTTCGATGGCGTCTGTATCGTCGGAACACCAGATCTGGGGGCTGTAATAAAGCATACCTGGGTCGAATCTTGCACCGCCGCCTGAGCAGTTCTCAAGGAGAATATGTGGATATGCGGTTGTAATCCTGTCCATAAGCTCGTAAACGCCCAGCACATATCTGTGCCACAGCTCTCTCTGGCGGTTTGCAGGCAAAGCGTTTGAGCCCACCTCGGTAAGCTGTCTGTTCATATCCCACTTTATATACTCGATGTTGGCGGAATCGAGAATGTTTTTCATCATTCCAAAGACATAGTCCCTTACATCCTGTCTGGAATAATCCAGCACATACTGCTCTCTTGAAAGAGTCAGCTCTCTGCCCTTAACCTGAATCGCCCAGTCGGGGTGAGCCTTATAAAGCTCCGAATCGGGGGAAATCATCTCAGGCTCAAACCAGATGCCGAACTTCATTCCCAGCTTGTTTACCTCGTCCACAAGATATTTCAATCCGCCCTCCAGCTTCTTTTCGTATACAAACCAGTCGCCCAGCGAAGAATTATCCGAATCTCTGTGACCGAACCAGCCGTCGTCCATAACCAGCATTTCAATTCCCAGCTTTGAGGCTTCCTTGGCAATGTCTATAAGCTTCTGAGTGTTGAAATTAAAATATGTAGCCTCCCAGTTGTTGATAAGAATCGGGCGGCGTTTATCCTTGTATTCTCCTCTTATAAGATTGTTTCTGTACAGGTCATGGAAGGTTCTTGACATCTTTCCAAGACCCTCGTCGGAATAAACCATAACAACCTCGGGAGCGATAAATTCCTCTCCACTTTCCAGCAGCCAGGAAAAGTCCATATCGTTTATACCCATAACAAAGCGGGTTTTCTTATGCTGATTAACCTCAGCCTCGGCGATAAAGTTGCCGGAATAAACAAAGTTAAAGCCGTAAACCTCGCCGCTGTCCTCGTCCGCTTTATGCTGACACAATGCAACAAAGGGGTTGTTCTGATGTGAAGATTCTCCTCTCATAGAATCAATAGACTGCTTGCCATGATGAAGTCTGCATCTTTCAACTGCTCTTTCTCTTGCCCATGACCCGTTTAAGGTTATCATATCAAAGCTGTCGGTGTCAAAATCAACGCAAGTGGAATAAACTCTGGTAAGATAGCAAGGCTTTTCGCCCACATTTTTTACGCTTACAGAACGAGTGATAACATCAAGCTTGTCAAAGGCAGTATAAATAAGGGTCGCTTCAAGTCCTGCATGCTTATCCTCCATTACAACCTCAAGGGTTTCGCAGCCGCTTTTCTCAGTTGCAAAAGTGGCGGGAAGTCCCTTAAGCTTAGGCTTGCCCTTGTATATTTTGTGGGATTTATATCTCAGGTCGCAGGTGGACATACCGTCGCTGTCCAGAATTTTAAATGCCGCTTCACGGTAATCTCCCAGTCCGAAGCAGGGATACTCAAAGGGAAGGGTATCCATATAGGTTCCCTTATCACGGTTGTTTGTTTCAGGCGTAAAGGGGTTTTCGTCCAGTCTCAGAAGATAGGTAAGGTCCTCATCGGGTACCTTTTTTCCGAAATAAACATGAGCCAGATACTCGCCCGGGGCAACTTTCAGAACATAGTCCGTATTCCCTGCGCGAAGCTTAAATATTCTTGCGCTTTCATTATAGGTTATCGACATAGCTTTTGTTCTCCTTATCAAAAAATCTCAATCGTAGGCTATTGAACACGCACCAATCGTATTCAAAGTAATTATAACACATCTAAAAATTTATGCAAGTAAAAAATCGTTTTATGCTTGTATTTTTTATGAACGTCTTCTGAATAATAGCGAAAAAAATACAGAATGCCCGCCAAGGAGCATTCTGTAATTTAAAAGCGTTTGATTTTGCAAATTACATACCTGTAATACCCGAACGCTCGATACCTTCGATAAAGTATCTCTGTAGGAATACATACATAACCAGCAGAGGCGTAATCGCAAGCACACATCCTGCTTCAAGCCAAACGATAATCTGTCTTACAGGAATCGAATCGCCGTCGAACAGCTGCTGGGTAAGGGTTGCGTCAAGGTTTTTAAGCATCAGCGCTACCGTATCGTTTCTTGTAAAGAATGAAGTCGATACATAGTAGTCATTCCAATACCAAACGATGGAGAACAGGAAAACTGTCAGGAATGAAGTTTTCGCGTTAGGAACCATTACCTTAATATAAGTCTTGAATGGACCGCAGCCGTCAAGATAAGCGGCATCCTCAAGCTCCTTGGGCAGTCCTCTGAAGAACTGACGGAAGATGAAGATAAATAATCCAGCTCTCAATCCGTTTGCAAACATAGCGGGCAGATACATTGTCCATCCGGTGTTGATAAGGGTTATGGGCTGTCCTCCGTTGAAAAGGGAGATTATTCCGAACAGATCGAAATACGCATACTGCAAGTGCAGAGGAATTGTTGTGATCTGAGGAGGAACTATAATCATAAGAACTACTATTGCAAAAAGCAGTCCCTTGCCCTTGAAGTTGAATCGTGCAAAGCCGTAGCCTGTAACGGAACAGGTTATAACCTGAAGCACCGACGCTACAATGTTAAGTCTGATTGTGTTTAACAGGGTTGCGTCAAAGTTCATAACTTCCCAGACTTCCTGAATGTTGCTGAGAGTCAAGCTTTTCGGCAGCCATACAATCGACGGGTCATTCATCTGCTCCGCAGGTCTGAACGCTGTTGAAATCATGAAGATCAGAGGATAGAGAATTACAAAGCACAAACCAAACAAAATCAGAAACCTGAAGAAAGGCCATACCAATCCGACTATTCTTTTGTTTCGATTGTAACGAATCTGCTCGGGAGTGAAGAACTTGTCAAGACCTTCCTTCTTCATTCTCTTATGACGGGCTTTCGCCGCCGCTCTTCTTTCCTTTTCAAACTGTTTTTCTTCTTTTTTCGTTGCCACTGTAATCCCCCCTTTATTCTACTTCATAGTAAACGAATCTGTTGATGATAGCGACTATAATCGCAAGCACAATACCTACGATAAGGAAGTATGCCCATGCCATAGCCGACATATAGCCGTGCTCCCAGTTAGCTCCCTGGTTGAGTATGATGGTCATAACCTCGTTTGACGGGTCAACGAAGGAATCTACAACCGTGTATACCAAGCTGGCAAGAATCATAGGGCTGATGTAGGGAATTGTAATCTTCCAGAAATATTCCCAACCTGTTGCACCCTCCATCTGAGCCGCTTCCTTAGCGGAGAAAGGTATTCCCTGGAGCGCCGACAAGAACAGCAGGATCTGGATACCTGAATTCCATACCAGATTGAAAATATCCGTCGTCAGCGAGTTTATGGTTTCTGTCAGCGTATCGCTTATGTTGTACACTCCCAGGAAGTTAAGCAGCTGGTCTACCAGGTCTGCTTCAAACATTGTGCTGAACTGCTCCGAACCGCCTGCATATCCGCCTGTGCTCATGTTACCGTTGATGATGTCGATAACAGGACCGGTAGCGATGATAACCGGAAGGAAGAATACCGCTCTTGCGAAAGTTCTTCCTCTGAACTTCTGATTCAGAATTACCGCAATGAATATTGAGAATATCAGAATCAGAGGCGTTCTCAGCGCTGTATTCTGAAGCATTTCAACCAGCGCTCTTGTGTAGTCGGGATCTCGACGGAACGCACTTACATAGTTATCAAATCCTATAAAGGTCAGTTCCATTTCGCCCGATCTTACCGCGGTTTCGTTGAAAGACCAGATAAGCGACTCGAACAACGGCATAATGAAGAAGTAAATCGTTCCTAAAATCCAGATTCCGATAAATCCGTAGCCGTAAAGCGCCTTTCTTCTTTCATAAGGAATTCTGCTTGCTTTAGGAGCTTTAGTCTTTTTGCTTCCCTTGCTCTTAGCAGGAGGCTCTACCTCGGCGACAGCTGCTACAGCCATGTCTTCCGCAGCTTCAACCGGCTTGTCGTTCAGCGTGTCGTTTGGCAAATTCTTTTTTACCTTACTCATCAGCCTCAATACCTCCTTCTATAGCGTTTGCAAGATCGTAAACCTGACCGTCAACAGATGCCGTCTGAGCCGCCATATCGATTTCGATAACAACCTCGGAACCATCCTTGCTGTAGGTCGTGGTAAGTACGTTTCCGTCGTCGCTTATTTCATAATTTGAAATGGTCATATCACTTACGCCTGAAAGAATATCGCTTGCAAGCATTGACTGCTCAGTCGCCATATCCACCCATCCTGCGTAATTGGAGTAGTAAAGCTCGTCATACTCGGTATCCTTAAGCTCTGATGCGTCCTCGTAAACCATATCGTAATGCATCGAAGAGCCTGCTGCAAGCGCCAGCATAAAGGTTTCGCCCGTATTTGAGCTTGCATTTATAGGCTTGGTCGAATAAGGTACATAGCCGTGAATAACCATCTGATAGAACGGAATATCATAATCGGTAAGATTATATCCGCTGGAATATACAGGAACGTTTGTAACATGCGAAGCGTAAGGCAGAACATAAGCGTTAGCTCCGTCACAGATTATAGAACCTACCTGCTCGGCAGCGGCTGAATAGCCTTCAACTATGGTATTCATTGTCTGGCTTCTGCTGGAGCTGTTGCTTGCAGAGAAGTCGCTTACCAGCTTGGTTGAATAATCGCCGAAACCAATTTTGTCAAGTTCCTCATCCGTATAGCTTTCGATCATCTGATCGAATACCTTGACATAAGAATTGGGAGCAAGCAGTGCGGGGGCAACTCCCGTTTCAGGAATACCGAAGGCAGGGCTGTATGTACTCTGTCTTGAGTAAGCGTTTGAAACTCTGATAGCTGTGTTTGTAAATGTCATGAAGCCCCAGCTGCTCGAATCCATCTGACTGTTGTTCATTGACGGGAACACATCGATGCCCTCGGTTGCCAGGAAGCTTTCAAAATCTCCTGAGCCGCCCAGCGTGCCTGAAGGCTTAACCTTTGTGGATATCTTATTGTTGATGGACTTGTTTGTCCAGTCGTTATAGTTTACCACAATATCGGAAATTCCGTTTTCCTTAAAAGTATTGACAATCTCCTGCGCCTGGCTGAAACCTGTTATCTCAGTCTTGAGCATAAAGGGAAGACCTAAGATAGATGTCTGCTTCAGAACTCCGCCGAAGAAGTCTATGTAGAGGTCATTGGAATCCGCCTCAGTCTTCTGGGTAAGTCCCTTGTAGTCGATAAGATAATTTCTGTAAACCTCTGCGCAGTCTGCGTAGTTAACGCCCTCTTCATTATCAACGGGATAATATCTTATACCAAAACGCTCGGTTTTGATATCGCCGTCCTCAAACACGGTAATTCTGTTTGAGGTATCGCCGCTCATAAAGAAGGTGTCCTGGCTTCTGGTTTCAAACTCGAAGTAGCAATTGTTGTAAGCCTGGTTGTTCTGTCCGCTTACCTGCGCCTTAGCGTAAACGTTGGCGTCGCCGTCAGATACCACCGCTACAAGTCCGCTGTTGCCCGAAACGGTTGCCACAACCGGCATATAAGCCTGTTCGGTAACTCTGGGCGCCGTAAGAGGAACTGCCGTATAATCTCTTCCGTAAACCTGCTGCGAATAGTCAGCATAGTTTACCTTTCCGTTATTGTAATTGATAACTGCGCCGCTTCCGTCGGGAACAATCATATATCCCTCAGTAGGCTCGCCGTTTTCGGTTGCCGAAACAGCTCCGAAATAAGGACAAAGCTGAAGCTTTGTAAGAACCTTTCCGTCAAGAGAGCTTGTATTTTCCTCTACGATTTCGCTTGAGTCAACGTACACATAAAGGTTGTCGTCGCAAAGCTCGTAATGCACTGTCAATGTAACGCCTTCTGAGCTGTAGCTGTAAGTTACGGCAACGCCGTTATCCTCATCTTCCCATGTCTGTGAAGCTCTTGTGGAATATACCGGAGCCGGAGATTCGGTTCTTCTTTCCTGTCTCAGATCGCCCACCTTAATAGCGATGCTTGACGCTATGGAGTTTCTCTGAGTGGTTCTCATTGTAGTGCCTCTTTCGGTATTGATTATGGTATCGTCAGCCATTACGTTAATGGGAGATGTCCACCAATACTTGCCCGAAGACTTTACATAAAGACCGATTCTATCGTTTTCCTCATCGGCATACATTATAAAGTTATCGTTTGAAGCGACCTCGCGACAGGTTTCAAGAGCTATTGCCTCTTCGTCGGTAATCGGGTCGGGAAGCTCTTCCTCATCAGATGCTTCCTCTTCCTCGCCGGCAGCCTCCTCATCGGACGCTTCCTCCTGTTCGGTTTCGGCTTCCTCTGTAACAGCTGAGGTATCAACCTCGTCCTCGGCAGAAGATGCGGCCATTGATCCCAGAGGCATCAGCATTGTAAGAACCAACGCAAACACAATCGCTTTTTTATAATTTTTGTTATGCATTTTCACACCACCGTTTCTTATTTAGCCTCTGATTCTGTATGCAATTTCGGTATAGATTGAATATCCGAATACATACACCTGCTGGAACAGCGAAAGCAGGAGAATTGCAAGGAACAATATCAGCAGCATCGCTACAACAGTAAATATCATAGACACAATCGTCTTTCCGAATGAATACTGGTGAGCGGCTCTCATCGCCTGTATCATAAGCACTACAGACCAGCCTATGCCCAGCCAGTTGATAGCTGTCAGCCAGATTGATTCCTCCTGTACCAGGACGTTTGACATTAACACGCCTATAAATCCGCAAACTATAAAAGGAACCAGCGCATATGCGGAATAAACGCAGATCTTTTTAAGCGTTCCTTCGCCGTCGAACAGCGTACACAGCGCCCAGTTTGCAATAACCCATGTAAAGAAGTAAACTACAGACTGAACGATAAGCGGCACAACGTTAAATACCTTAACATATGCGTCGTTGAACTGGAAGCCGGTCAGCTGTCTGTCGGCAACCATATACACGAACAGCAGGAATACTATTACCAGAGCCACCTTCATCGAGCCCTGCTTCTTCCAGCGGAGATCCTCAAATCCCTCTACAGGATGGAAAATAACGTGCTTCAGCCAACCCATTGTTGTAAATTCATACATACTTATTTTCCCTCCTTTGCTTTCTTCTTAATAAGGTAAATGCCTTTTTTATGAATGATCTTCAAAACGATAAACCAGATTATCAATACAAGGATAATCACTATTATAATCGTAAAGTTTTCTCTGAGGAATTCCTCTCTGGTGTACTCAAACGCCTTATCGTAATTATCCTGGTCGTATGCCGTTTCAAAATACTCCAGCGCTTCTGAATACTCTCCGTCGTTAAGAGCGGCTCTTCCCAGACCTATATAAGCCATGGTATAGTTACCGTCTCTCTTTATAACCTCTTCCCAGTCGGCCTTGGCGTCGGAATAACGACCTTCATCGTAGTATTCAAACGCCGAGTGAACGTAGCTTCCGAAGGTTGTTTCGGTAAACACCGTAATGTCGTTCTTTCCGCCGTCCAGCACGTAGATGTTATTGCCGAGGGCCTCTACCGCATTGGGATTGCTGAAGCTTCCTCTCTGGTCGGAGGTGGAGTTCTTTGTACCGAAGATGCATATAAGGTTGCAGTTACGGTCGTACTGGAACACACGTCCCGTTTCATAGTCAAGAATATTGATAAGACCGTTGTTTCCAATTACAATATCGGTAAGTCTTGTTGCGTGAAGGGTGTTTGTGGTTGAGTCCCACACGTTTCCGCTTAAATCTCCGAAGGTATACTCATTACCGACTTCGTTATCCCAGATGTTATAACCGGCGGGATTAAGTTTTTTAACTGCGTCGGTAGAGGTTGAAACCTCCGTTACGGTGTAAATGAAGCCGTCCTCGTCTATATCAAAGTTTGCGTACTCAACCGGAACGTTTCTGGTCATTCCGGCAATCTGCTCGTTTGAAGCGATGGTTCTCCACAGCCTCTGAGCGATAACCGCAGCGGTTACCTCAACTCTGTTGGCGCCGTAGAATCCTGTGAAGCTTCCGTCTCTTGCAAACTGAACCGAACCGGTGTTTACAGACTGTACAACTGCATAAACATTCTCAGCCTGGTCTACAACAATCTTTGTGGGGTTAAAGGTTTGGGAGGTATACAAAGCCTCTTCGGGTCTTGTATACTCATGAATAAGTTCACATTCCGTTTCCGAAACGACTTTTGCCTTAACCACTCTTGAATTATCGTAATCGGCAACATAAAGAGTCAAATCGCCGGTAAAGGGGCTGGTTGTTACGTAAAGTCCGTAAGGGTTCATAAAATTAGAAAGCCCTGTAGTTTCGTCCACATTGATTTCGCTGTCGCCCGAAACGCCGTAATAGCGTCCGATAATTTCAAGGTCCTCGTTAAGTCTAAGAATACGGTTGTTTTCGGAATCCGCAACCCAGAACTCATTTCTCTCGTCGTCCACAAAAAAGTCCATGGCTCCGTCGAGGGTGGTTACAGCTGTTTCGCTTACGAAAAGCGGATCCTCGGGGTCGGTGAGTCTGTCAAGACCCATTTCCTCACCCGTAACCGTTCTTTCTACTCTATAACCGCTCTGGGAGGGAATTGCATCCTCCCATGTGTCGTAGTTATAGGAATTATAAGGCTCATCTGCGAAGGCTGTGACCGACATTGTCATTGCTGTGACCGCAGCCATCGACAGTGCGAGTAATTTTTTCAAAGAATTTTTCATTCTTGCCACTACTTATCACCTGTTTCCTTTCCGAATTTAAATGTTGACCGATTAATCCTTAATACCCGAATGTGCCATGGTTTCCATAACGTTGCTCTGAGCAATAAGGAATACAACCAGCGGCGGAATAAGAAGCAGTACGGCGGACGCAAAGGTTACGCCCTGTCTTGCAAGACCTGCCATGGTTATCTGCTGAACAATTGTAGGCAGCGTCTTAAGCTCTTCCGAGTAGATAAGCGAGCCACCCTGAATGTTCCACGCACCCTGGAAGGCGAAGATGATAAGCGTCATGATTGCCGGTTTTGAGTTAGGAACAACTACCTGCCAGCAGATTCTGAACAAGCCCGCGCCGTCCACCTTTGCGGCCTCAATCATTGAATCGTGAATCGTAGACATGCTCTGTCTCATAAGGAACAGACCCATTGCAGTTGAAATGTTGGGCAGAATCAGAGCCCAGTATGTATCGATCATACCCAGTGTGGACATTACCATGAACTGCATGATCCAAGTAGCGTTGGACTGGAACAACAGCGCTACAACTATCAGTTTGTTGAGGAACTTGTCACCGGGGAATTTGCACTTTGAAAGCACGAATCCGGCACAGCAGCACACAAACAGGTTGCATACGCAGATAACAACTGTAATGAACACGCTGTTGAAGATGTATCTCGAAAGGGGAACCCACATGCTTGCCGCAACCTTAAACATATCCGAAAAGTTTCTGGTTGTTGGATTAAGTACATAAAGCTTAGGTGGGAATACGAACAGCTCTTCTATAGGCTTTAATGACTGTATCAGCGAATAGTAGATTGGGAAAATCATAAACACACCCAGCAGGGTCAGGAAAACGAAAATCGCAATATCTCCGCCAAGCGAACCGTTTACTCTCCTCTTCTTATCTCTTACTTTAAGTTTCTCAATGTCAACGTGTTTTTTCTTTCTTCTTGCCATTTCGTAAACTCACCTCCCTTAATCAAGATACTTGCCTAACAGCCAGTTTACGCCCTTGTTCGCCAGCAGCATCGCAGCGAACAGCACGAAACATATGGCTGCTGCATAACCCATTTCGTAACGAATTGAACCGTAGTCGGTTGCGTGGTTCATTATCGTGTGAGCGGCGTAGTCTGTGGAAGGCAGACCAACCAGGTTCTGACCTACAACACCAACTGTGAACGATGATGAAATCTGCATAACCGCAGCGAACAGCAGCTGAGGTCCCATTGAAGGGATTGTAATTGTGAAAAGCTCCTGCCATCTGTTCTTAATACCCTCGATAGCTCCCGCTTCGTACATTGACTTGTCGATGTTCTGGAAGCCGGCACGGATCGCAAGGAAGCCTGCGCCCATTGAAATCCACAGCTGAACGATAATAACTACCGCAAGAATGTAGTTTGTATCAGTCAGGAACTGTATAGGCGAGTTGATAAGACCTATATCCATCAGAATTGCGTTGAGGTAACCGTAGGAGTCACCCGAAAGGATGAGCTGCCAGGTTACGTAAACGGATGTAGTCATTGAAGGTGCATAGAAAATGAAGGTAAACAGCGTTTTCAGAATCGGGTGCATCTCATTGATCAGCCACGCAATAAAGAAGCTGAGTATGTATGAGAAAGGTCCCGTAAAGATCGCGAAGATAAGAGTGTTTCTTACTGCGATAAGGAATGTGTCGTCGTTGAGGAACAACGTATAAAAGTTTGAAAGTCCTGTAAATGTCGGTGTCTGGATCATGTTGAAGTTTGTGAAGCCTATGGGAAGCGACATCACAACGGGTATCACCGTAAACACCAGGAACAAGCTCATGAATGGAAGCAGCAGACCGTAGCAGCCCTTGTTGACTTTCATCATATGCCAGGTATAGGCCAACTTTCCTTGCTTATTCATTGGCGCATTAGGATTGGCTTTTTTTGCCATTAATCACTCTCCCCTTTCTGCTAAGTATCAAGACCAAGATCTTGACGCTTACGTGTGATTTCGTCGTTAATATCCTTGTTGTACCAGAACAGTGTGTCTCGAGCGTTCTCATAGTCGTTTACAACTTCACGGAACGCATTCATAAGGTTACGTGTTACGCCGTAGGAAGCGGGGATAACAGGAATTTCAACCTGAGCAAGCAACTGATCTGTAAGCAGCTCAACCTCTGAGTTAGTCCATGAAAGCTGTGCCAGAGCCTCAACGTTTGCGGTATCGAATCTACCCATCGTTCCCAGAACGGCTTCGATGTCGTTACCGTAGGAAACCTGTGTTTCGGTTGAAGTAAACCACTTGATAAATTCCCATGCCTCATCCTGTTCTTCCTGGCTGAGGTGCGAGAAGATTACTGCGCCGGAGCCTGAAGAGTTAGCGGCGTGATTAATTGTTCCATCTTCCTGAACTGTACCGGGAACAGGCTGGAAGCCCCAGCATCCCTTGATTTCGGGAGCAGCTGCTGTAAGCTGGTTATAGAATGTGTAGTTCTGGATAACTACAGGCATATCGCCCTGTCTGAATCGTGTAAATGCGTCGTATGTCTGCTGGAAGCTGTATGTGGTATAGAACTTGGTCCATGCGTCAAACGCATCAATAGCTTCCTGAGTGTCAAAGTTTGTCTTTGTCTGAGCCTCGTCGTAGAAGCTTACGCCCTGCTGAAGCAGCATCATAGCAAAGGTATTTCCTGCCTCAATGATAGGCGAAACGTAAGTTGTACCACCCGTACTGGTAAGAACGGGAAGGATAAGTCCTATCTCCATGTAGTTTCTCTGGAGTGTAGGAAGGGTTTCAATCAGACCGTCCCAGGTATTAAGGTCGGTTGCCGGGTCGATTCCGTACTCGGAAAGCACGTCGGAACGATAGAACAGCATGGGGAAGGTCTGGGAAACGGGAAGTCCGTAGGTACCTCCGTTATACTCATAAAGCACTGTAGCCTGAGGTGAGAATCTTTCCTTTATCTCTTCAAAGTCAGGGTACTGAGAAACGTCAACAAGTACTCCTCTTGCAGCCAGCTGAATAGGGAAGTCGCCTCCCAGGAAGAGCGCCAGATCCGGGCCCTTGCCGGCGAATGTGGCTTCAACGATACCGCCCTGAACAAGCTGCAGATTGATCTTTGTTTCGGCTGTGGGGTTGTAGTCGTTATTGATAAGGTCCTGAACTACCAGCGCGTTATCACGTCCCAGAGTAATCCAGCAGGTCAGCGCTTCGGTGCCGTCGTCCAGTGAAAGTGAGTTGTAATCCTCAAAGAAGGAACCAATAAACGCTCTGATACCGAAAGCCATTGCCGGGAAGAAGGAAGAATCGCAGGATGTAAACTCCTTATCGGCTGTGGCGATTTCGATCATATCAACCTCAAGAGGCTGAGCACGGTACTGGCTTATCCATGATGAAACAGATGTAACGTTATCCTTGATCTGTGTCATAAGCTGAGGAATTCTGTCCGGCTTTTCGGTACAGTTGTCAAGTACGATTGCCAGCTTATCAAGAGTTACCGCTTCGGTACCGCCCTGACCTGAAAGCTCCTCAATTCTGCCCATCTGCTCTCTCAGCATATCGGAATAGGATTCAAAATCCTCAACGATTCCGGGAATTGCAACATCTATCATGTAGTTGTTGTATTCGTCGGGGTCGGGACCTGTAATCTGACGGATCTGTCTGTAATAGCTGTTTACGTTATAAACAATCTCGTCCAGCTCGCCCATGATTTCTCCGATTTCTCCGGGGATAGCCTCAAGAGTAAGCTCATGAGTTCCCGCCTCAAGATAATAATACATTATCTCACCGTCTTCGGTTGAAGGAACTGTCAGCTGCCAATCGGAGCTGTAGTAGAACTTAATCTGCTCAGACTCGGCATTGGGAACAACGCCGTCTATGTAAAGACGTCTGTTGGAATACATTCCTCTTTGTGAATCCTGTCTGCCGCGGATACCTATTTTATAATATCCCGACTCTTCCACTTCAAATATCCAGGTAATCGCCTGAGTGGACTGATTCCAGCTGTCTTTGCCTATTGTATTATACTTGGTTTTTGTTGCGCTGTTTCCCGTTGCCGACGAAGTAATGTAGGAGTTTCTGTCGTTGGTGGGGAACAGGGTTCGGTCGGATTTATAGTCTGCGTTTTCGCCCTCAAGCTTTATAACGTCAGCGCTTGTGGCATTTATCTCCTCGTCGCTGGGAGCAACGTATGGATCTGCGGTTTCATACTGATAAAGCCTGATATATTTAAGGGCAAACTGAGCTTTTGTTGACTGAAGGGTCAATGTATGCTCTCCGGCTTCGATATAGAACTGAAGCGGCTCGTTGAAAAGTCCGTCTATATCCTTAAGGGGAGTAGTCTGCCAGCAAACCTGCTCGATCTGTCCGGGACGGATATCGTTGCCTCTTTCGTCCTGACGTATTTCGGTTTCGTTTACCCATCTCTTGGGAAGCGTAATTCTTGAAGCGGTAGTATATGGACAAACATCGTCGATAAGAAGCGCAAACTCAACGGAAGTTGTTCCTCCCGCAAGCGCCTCATAACAGGCTTCCATGTTGTATACTCCCGTTTCTGCAACCTCGAATTCAAAAGTAACGCTGCCCTCCTGATTTGCCCACTGCATAACGTTATCCTCGCCGTCTACCGAAGTGACGGTGATTTCAGCGTCATCGCTCTTGCTTACGAAGTCGGCTCCGTTAATGATAACTTCCTCGTCGGGTCTGGCTGCGTCAGCATATCGCTTTACATAATTGCTGTATGCATTTTCACGGTTACTGGCGTCAACCAGCTCAGCAGAAGCCGTAACCTCCTGAGTGCCTAGAGTGCTGTCGTCTGTAGTTTCCGCAGCCGAACTGTCAGTCTGTTCAGCGTCTGCAAGCACGGTTATGTAACTTGTTGCCGCAAGCGTAATTGCCAATGCAGATGAGATAACACGCCTAAACATTGTGTTTTTCACTTATGAATCCACCTTTCCTAATTATTTGCAAATGGTTTTTATTGAAGAAAACGTTCTATGACCCTACATTAAAAATAGTATAGCTGCGTATCCCTCAAAAGCTGTATTAAAGTCCCATAGGACCTGAAAGCAGCATATGCTGCCGTGAAAATAAAAAAATTATTAAAATCTACCCTGATTTAAAAAGATAAATTCTCTTATCCTCCTCATCAAGTTCGACCTTTATCTTATCTCCCCCTTTGATTTCAAGGGTTTCCATATAATCTTTGGGAAGCTGAAGTCTTCCCGACCTGTCAAGCACCACAAGCTCTTCTCTGTTGTCGTCGCCCACATCGTCCTCGACCCTTACTATATCCCCAAGCTCGTTAAGCTCCTCCACATAGGAACGCTTTCTTACAATTTCCGAACTGGTTCTGCCGTCTCTTATCGCCACCACTCTGTCTATGTGGCGGGCAAGTTTAACGTCGTGAGTAACAATCACCACCGTTATTTTTTCGGTTCTGTTAAGCTCTTTGAATATGTCAAGAATAACGTTTGACGTTTTGGTATCAACCGAGCCGGTAGGCTCATCCGCCAGCAGAAGCCTTGGATTGTTGGCAAGGGCTATGGCTATAGCTACTCGCTGCTGCTCTCCGCCCGACATCTGGTCGAGCCTTGAGTTTTTTCTGTTTGAAAGCCCTACCTTTTCAAGAAGCTCCAGCGCCCTTTCCCGTCGGTGACGCTGACCTTTCAGCAGCATAGGCATTTCAACGTTCTGAACCGCCGTAAGATACGGCACAAGGTTTCTGGCGTTGTTCTGCCATACGAAGCCTACGGTATTGCGTTTGTACTCCATATAATCCTTATCGGTGAACTTCAGCAGATTCTTGCCGTCTACAAACAGACTTCCCGCCGAAGGCTTATCAAGACCGCCCAGCATATTCAGCAACGTTGATTTTCCGCTGCCCGAATTGCCTACAATCGCCATAAGCTCTCCCTTTTCAACGTCAAGATCAAGGCCTTGCAGGGCGACCACCTCAATCTCATCTGTTTTGTAAATCTTCACCAGATTTTCACATCGGATCATTTTATTATCATAATCCTGTGTTACTATATTCTCATCGATATTAACTTCACTCAATAATCTCACCGTCCTCCAGCGTATAAACGCGGTCGGCAATATCTATCATACTCGGGTCGTGAGTAGTCATGATTATTGTCATCTGATGGTTGGCTACAAGTTCTTTAAAAAGCTTCACAACGTGAAGCGCGGTAGCGGTGTCAAGCTCGGCGGTAGGCTCATCCGCAAAAACGATTTCCGGATTGTGGGCAATAGCTCTTGCAATAGCCACACGCTGCTGCTCTCCTCCCGACATCTCGCCGGGGCGGTGGAACATACGCTTATCGAGATTGACGTTCTTGAGCACCTCCCGCACCCGCTTATCTCTCTGGTCATAGGGGAATTTCGCCAGCCTCAGACCAAATTCGACATTTTCATAAGCAGTCATTCCCGACATAAGTGCCACCGACTGAAATACAAACGACATCTCATACCGTCTTATTTCGTCCCGCTTCTTTTCCGAAAGGGTCGTAATATCCCTGCCGCCGAACATCACCTTTCCCTTGGTAGGTTTATCAAGCGCACCTAAGATATTGATAAGCGTGGTTTTTCCGCTTCCCGAACGACCTCTGAGAATGGTAAGCTTTCCTTTTTCTATTTCAATATTTATGTTTTTCAGCGCCGAAACAACACTTCCATCGCCGATTTTAAAATCACGGCAGAGCTCCTCGGTCGAAAGAATAACATCCATAAGCGCAAACCTTTCCGAATAAAGAAATATTTTTCATGCAAAATGACCAATAAATTTCTGCCGTAATTAAACGTTAAGCCTGAAATACGACATTTATTTGTGCAATATAAACATATAGTGGTTTGTACAAAAATATCACCACAACATATAGTGAAATTGTTCAAAAAACAAACAGTTTTGCACAACTTTACGGCTGCTTTTTTATAAGATATGTCAAAAAGACTCACTTAGCTAATCATAATTATATCAATTTTAAGGTAGTTTGTCAAGTTTGCTTAAACGTTTACGCAAAATGTTTTTTGTGCAACTTTCACATTTGGGCATTATGTCTAATATCTTATCTTATTTTTTGTGCATATTGTTTTTTCGGGGGCTAAATTACTTTAATTTCAATTAGTCTTTCCGCATATGACCGCACAATTAACAAAAAGTTTAAAATATCAGCTGCGGTTTTTGCACGGAAACTGTCCTGCAACGCCGCTTGTTTTCCTTTATTTGTTTTAAATGCATTTTAATTGCGGCGATTTTGCAACAATCATATTCCATTACATTAATATTATTACATTTCCTCTTTTCACATGGGGCATATAAAATAATAGATAATCGTTTACAAACGGTTTTTACGTAACAGCTTTTGACAGATTTCTCTGTCGGGAGCTGTTATTATTTTATACGAAAAGTAATTTACACGAAAGGACTGACTTTATGGATGTTAAAATTTTTCCCGAAAGCGAGGAAAGGAAGCTTACGGCAGTCATCTACGGCGACATTGACCATCACACCGCCAAATTCATAAGAGGGGAAATTGACGCCGCAATCAGAGAACACAACCCTTGCATACTTGTGTTGGATTTCCGGTTTGTCACCTTTATGGACAGCTCGGGGATCGGTCTTGTTATGGGCAGGTACAAAATAATCCACGAACTGGGAGGCGAGGTGCTGACGGCAAATCCTCCGCCTTATATCAGGCGGGTTATGCAGCTGGCGGGACTTCACAGGTTAAGCAGGATAATATCCTGCCCCACTCCCGAGGAAATCCCCCGCGGCGGCAGTGACATAGAATCCTCCGATACAATTGCAGCCGAAAAGCAGCTTACGCAGGAAAACAAATAAATCAAGAGAGGAATGTTGAATTTGAATAAAAAAGCAGTAAACGAAATGAAGCTCAGCTTTCCAAGCTATTCGGAAAACGAACGGTTTTCAAGAATCGCCGTATCGGGCTTTCTCACCCAGCTTGACCCGCAGATAGACGAGCTTTCCGAAATAAAAACCGCAGTTTCCGAGGGGGTGACAAACTGTATCGTCCACGCCTATAGGGACACTGTGGGAGAAATTTCTCTACAGGTGCGAATCTTCGACAAGGGCAGAGTTTACATAAAAATACGTGACAAAGGCTGCGGCATCGACGACGTTGAAAAAGCCATGGAGCCGCTGTTCACCACCGCCCCCGAAGAGGAACGTGCAGGTCTGGGCTTTGCTGTAATGGAAAGCTTTATGGACAAAATTAAGGTGCGAAGCCAGAAGGGCAAGGGAACAACCGTTGTCATGGAAAAAACTCTTAAAACCCGAAAGGCATTACGATGATAACAAAATCCCCACAAACAGACAGGCTTACGGAAGAAAATCTGGGGCTTGTTCACCTGTGCGCAAACCGTTTCCGAGGCAAGGGCATTGAATACGACGACCTTTATTCGGCAGGCTGCATAGGTCTTATCAAAGCGTCAAAGGCGTTCGACCCCGGGCGGGGAGTGAAATTTTCCACCTACGCCGTTCCAGTTATACTGGGGGAAATCAAGCGGCTTTTCCGTGACGGGGGCACAATCAAGGTGAGCCGCAGCGTAAAGGAGCTTTCCTTGAAAATTTCACGGCTGCGCGAGAAATTTATTGCAGGCGAGGGAAGAGAACCCACCGTTGATGAGCTTTGCTCCCTTTGCGGCGAGCCCTGCGATGCTGTGATTGACGCCCTTAACGTTGCGCTTCCGCCCATAAGTCTTACCGAATCGGGGGAAGATTCCGACCACGGTCAGATTGATATTCCAACTCCATCTCCCGACGCCGCCATAACCGACGCCATTTCCCTGCGTCAGGTAATGGGCGCTCTTGAGCCGAAGGACAGAAAGCTCATTTTTCTCAGGTACTTTAAAAATAAAACTCAGACAGAAACTGCAAAGCTGCTGGGCATGACCCAGGTTCAGGTATCACGGCGTGAAAAAAAGCTGCTTGCCTCAATGCGCAGTCAGCTTGAATAATTCAGACAAAATTAACAAATCGCTCTGTACAAGCAATTTATCAATATGATATAATAACCTTGAAACAGGGTGCTTTGCACCCTATGGAGCTTCGCTCCTGTTTGCTTTGCAAACCTGTTTCAAGAACATTTTATCGTTTTAAGGTATCGCCTTGCGGCTCTTTTTATGATATAATAGCTGTAATCTACAAGCTAAAGGAGCGATTTTATGTATATTCCAAACGATGGACGTTATGACAAGATGCCCTACCGACGCTGCGGCAACAGCGGTCTTAAACTGTCGGCGATTTCACTGGGACTGTGGCAGAATTTCGGTTTCAGGGACAGTCTTGACAACATGGAGAACATGGTTCACACCGCTTTTGACCTGGGCATTACTCATTTTGACCTTGCCAACAACTACGGCAACCCATACAACGGCTCTGCCGAAGAAAACTTCGGAAAAATTCTCGACCGGGGAATGAGATGCTATCGTGACGAGTTGTGCATTTCAACCAAGGCAGGCTATGAAATGTGGCCGGGCCCCTACGGCGACAGAAACGGAAGCCGCAAATACCTTACCGCCTCCCTTGACCAGTCGCTTAAAAGAATGAATCTTGACTATGTGGATATTTTCTATCACCACGTGCGGGACGAAGGCACTCCCTTAGAGGAAACTGCTCTTGCTCTTGACAATGCGGTAAGACAAGGAAAAGCCCTTTATGTAGGCGTTTCAAACTACGATAGAAAGTCCACCGAGGAAATACTTAAAATTTTCAGGGAGCTTAAAACCCCCTTTGTAATCAACCAGCCTTCATATTCAATGCTCAACCGCTGGGTCGAGTCGGACGGGCTTAAGGATTTTGCCGCCGACAACGGAACCGGTCTTGCGGTGTTCTCGCCTTTGTATCAGGGCTTCCTCACCGACCGTTATTTAAACGGCGTGCCTGCCGATTCACGCATTGGAAAAGGCAACACTTGGATTGCGTCGGAGCTTGACGACAAAATGATTGAAAGGCTTAACGCCCTCAATGACATTGCAAAATCAAGAGGTCAGAAGCTTTCTCAGCTTGCGCTGTCCTGGCTGCTGCGGGACGGAAAGGTAACCACCGTGCTGATAGGCGCAAGCCGTCCCTCTCAGATTGAGGAAAATGTTGAAGCGGCGTACAAAACTCAGTTTACCGAAGAAGAACTTAACAGAATCCAAGCGGTTTTAAACGACTGATAAATTTTCGGACGAAGGACAGCTCCCTCGTCCGATTTTTTTATGCTATGCTCCCCTGAAGCCCTTTCCGATTATCTCGCTGCTGTTTGTAATCATCATAAACGCCGACGGCTGGGATTTTTTAATAAAGTTTCTCAGCATCACCGCCTGATGTCTGCCCATAACAGTGAGTATAACGTACTCCGACTTGCCCGAATAGGTTCCCTCGGCTTTGAACATTGTGGCTCCTCTTCCCAGAATAGTATGTATAAACTCGCATATTGGTTTGGGGTCGGAGCATACTATAGTAAAATATTTGCACAGATTTATATTTTCAATCGCCTCGTCAATAATAAGGGATTTTACAAACAATCCACAAAGAGAATAAAGTCCCGTTTCGATATCGAAAATAAAACAAGCCATAACTGTAATAAGCAGATCCACTATCATAAGCGAGGTTCCGATATTAAAGCTGGTATATTTTTTCAGAATCATGGCTATTATATCAGTTCCGCCGCTTGACGCGCCCATATTAAAAAGCACCGCCGAGCTTAATGCCGGCATTGTAATGGCAAAAACCAGCTCAAGTATGGGCTGACCGGTAAGTGGCTTATCCATTGGCAGTATTCTTTCCGCCAACGCCAGCGCCACCGAAAGAAGAGTGCTTACATAAACCGTTTTTATTCCTGTGCCTTTGCCCAGAAAGATAAATCCAAACCCCAGCAGCGCCATGTTGATTATAAACGTGTACGTTCCCGCCGAAAGTCCAGATACTGCGCTTAAAATCACAGCTATTCCCGTTACTCCGCCAAATGTAAAATTGTTCGGAAACTTGAAAATATAAATCCCGGCAGCCATAAACAGCGTTGCAACGGTCAGAATGGCGTATTCCTTGATTACCTGTAAATAATTGTCCTTCAACATAATAAGTCCCCCTGCGCAATATAACGAAAAAAAGCCGCCTTAAAAAGACAGCTTTTTTCAAAAGGTAAGGTATGTAAAATGAATTGAAAAGAAAAAGGCTACATTATAATTTTTCCGACAAGCCGTCGTTACTCGGTTACACTTTCTTTTATTTTGATATATTCCGTCATAAGCTGTACTGCGCCGTCTATTCCGGTTTTGGATGAGTTTATGCACAAATCGTAATTCTTCGCCTCTCCCCACTTCATGTCGGAGTAGTAGTTGTAGTAATTCGCCCGCCGTTTATCGGTTTTGCGGATAAAATCCTCAACCTTGTTTTTCTCGATGTCATACCGCTCAAGAATACGCTTTTTCTTTTGAAGCATATTTCCGGTAATAAAGAAATTTATTACGTCAGGGTTGGCTTTAAGCACATAATCGGCGCATCTTCCCACTATTACGCAGGGCCCTTGCTCCGCCAGCTTTTTTATCGTTTCAAACTGCGCCAGAAAAATCTTGTGATTCAGCGGTAGCTCAGGATTTAACCTGCCGTTGGCGGTAACGGGATAGTTGCCCATAACAAGGGAATACAAAAAGCTGTTGGTGTAGCTTTCATCATGCTTTTCAAAAAGCTCCTTGCAGATTCCGCTTTCCTTTGACGCCATTTCCAGAAGCTCCTTGTCATAAAACGCTACTCCAAGGTGGTCTGCAAGCTTCTGACCTATTTCACGTCCTCCGCTGCCGAACTCACGGCTGATGGTAATAATTGATTTCATAACAAAGTCTCCTTTCAAAACAAACTGTATCGGCGTTGCGCCGTACGATTATTATATCATACTTTTTGTAGTTTGTATATAAAAAATCTAAAAAATTTTGCACAAATTTGTGACTGTTCACTTGTACACAATTGATATATTTGTATTTTATAATAATTTTTCGACATGCCTAATGAGAAGAAATTCGCATGTTTACGCCATTTATATCCTTAAAATTCCACGCTTAAACGCCCTGCGGCTGCAAACAATAAAAGTACACAGCACAATCAAGAAAGGAGAAACGCTCTTAATGCGAGCGGTGTAACAATATGTCACAAAAAAACTCTTCGCTTAGCGACCTTATAAACAAAGATTCCTCAAGTCGTGAGTTTTTCAATTCACTTACCCCCGAACTGCAAAACAGCCTGCTTGAGCGCAACATCGAAACTTTTGAACAACTTGCTCTTTGTGCGGGGCAGTACAAAAACAACCTGCCCGACACCCGAACTGTTCCCTTTGAGTCATATAATCCCTCCTGCTCGGCAAACGACTGCACCGGACTTATTCCCTCGGGGTCCAATCAATCGAGTGAAAGCTTTGAATTTTACAAACAGCTTTACCCATTTTCAAATCCCTCTCATAACGATAACGGCAAAGCCCCGGGGGATAAAAAAGATTCATAATAAAATAAAACCAACGCAGCCTGCCCCTCTTTTGTGAGTAGCGGGCTGCATCGGTTATACAATCTTGAAAACTTACAATGGAGTTTTCTTTGCAAAAATTATTCGTCGGCGATGGAAAGCAGCTTTTCCGCCTGAGCGGAGTCAAGCTGTTCAATCTCTCTCAGCTTACGGTTTATTCCTCTGGTTCTTACGCCTACAAGCTTGTCAAGATCCTCATCAAGCTGACGAATACGGTTTCTCGCCGAAGAAAGAACATCCTCAAACTTTCCGAATTCCGTCTTAACTGCCCCCAGAATCTGCCACACTTCGCTGCTGCGCTTTTGAATCTGCAGCGTCTTGAATCCCATCTGCAGCGAGTTGAGCAGCGCCGCCATGGTGGATGGGCCCGCTATATTAACGCTGTAATCTCTTTGCAGAACCTCTACCAGACCATGGTTTACCACCTCGGCATACAAGCCCTCAAATGGCAGGAACATAATTGCAAAATTGGTGGTGTAAGGCGGACAAATATACTTATCGTGAATATCCTTTGCGCATCTTTTGATAACTCCCTCAAGATTTTTGTACGCTGTTTTTACCAATTCGGCATTTCCGCTTTCATAGGCTTCCTGAAGCTCGGCGTAGGTATCTCCGGGGAACTTGCTGTCAATAGGAAGATAAATATGCTCTCCCCCGTCAGTGGCAGGAAGCTTTACCGCAAACTCAACACGCTCTCTGCTTCCGGGAACGGTGGGAACTTCGGTATCATACTGCTCGGGAGTGAGAATTTCCTGCAAAATCGCTCCCAGCTGAATTTCACCCAATATGCCTCTTGTCTTTACGTTTGAAAGCACCTTTTTCAAATCCCCTACTCCCGAAGCCAGGTTCTGCATTTCGCCCAGTCCCTTATAAACCTGCTCAAGCCGCTCGCTTACAAGCTTAAAGGATTCGTTCATCTTCTTTTCCAGCGACTGCTGAAGTTTTTCATCAACGGTGCCTCTTATTTTTTCAAGCTGCTTTGAGTTGTCCTCCTGAATGGATGCAAGCTGCTTTGACATTGTGCTGCGCATATCCTCAAGCTTTTGCTGATTGGTAGTCTCAAGAGTTTTGAGACGCTCCTCAAACTGCTTAAGCTGAGCCTGAACGGAATTGTTCATCTCCTGCTGTTTTTCAACAATATGCCTGTCCATCTCGGCAAGCCGCTTGTCCTGGCTGTCGGAAAAGTTTTTCAGGTTCTCAGACAGCATTGAACTCATTGCCGTTATGGAATTTGAAACGTTGGCGGAAAGCTCCTGCCTCAGACGGCTTTGCTGTTCCGTAAGCTCCGATTGCAGCTTTTCAAGCTTTTGCTCGGTCTCTCCCGAGCCGCCTGCGCTTTGCCTCATTATAACAACCGCCAGCATAACGGCGCACAAAATAAGTAATATAAGAATCGCTATTTCCATTTTTTGTTTCCCTGTTTAAGGGATTTTCCCTCTTTTCATATTTATTTACCTTATCTGCCGCTGTGGACGCTATCCTTTGCGGTATTCTTTTTGTCGCCTGACACAAACAACTCCACAAAATCGTAAATGTTCTTTATTGCTATCACAGCCAGCGCAACCAGTGCTATAACCTCCGGCATTAAAATCAACCTCCGTATAATTCTTTGTTAATTGAATTATACTACATTGACTGTCCGCTTGTCTGTACAGTTAAAGAATCTCAAGAGTTTCAGGTACAAAATTTCGTACACTTTCCACGTTAACGGACTGTTTTTTGTCATTTTATTACAAATTCTCTTAAAATCTGCTCCAACGCTTTCATTTCACCGTCCGTGCCGATTGTTATGCGCAGATAGTTATCTATTCTCGGCTTGTTGAAGTAGCGTATATAGATATTTTTTGACCTTGCGTATTCAAAAATATCCTTGGCGCTATATTTTGGATGAGTACAGAAAACAAAATTGGTTTTGCTTTTCAAAACCCTAAAGCCCATGGCTTGCAATGCGGTGATAAAATTATCTCTTGTTGCGATTATCTTACCTCTTGTCTCTTCAAAATACTCCCTGTCCTTCAAAGCGGCTGCTCCGGCGGCGGCGGCAATGCTGTCAACCGGGTAGGAATTGTATGAATCTTTTACTGCGTCCATGTAGGAAACAAGCTCGGGATTTGCAAACGCCATGGCAATTCTCATTCCCGCCAGCGACCTTGATTTTGAAAAGGTCTGGGTAACAACCAGATTGTCATACTTGTTTATAAGCTCCACCGACGACTGTCCGCCGAAGTCAATATACGCTTCGTCTATAATTACGATACAGTCACGGTTGTGTTCAAGGAGGTCGATAATCTTATCCCTGCCCAGCTCAACCGAGGTTGGAGCATTGGGATTGGGGATAACAACTCCACCATTTGGAGCGTAATAATCCTCCACATTAATTTCAAAATTTTCATTGACCTCAAAGGTCTTGTAGGGAATTTTAAGCAGACTGCACCACACGGGATAAAAGGAATATGTAACGTCTGGGTACACAATGGGCGTATCGGAATTGAAAAAAGCCCTAAAGGCAGTGGCAAGAATGTCGTCTGAGCCGTTTCCCGCAAAAACATTTTCCTTTTTAAGTCCGTAATATTCAGCCGCCGCCTGCCTCAGCAGGGAAGCGTCCATGCTGGGGTATTTTTTCAGCTCATCGGTATTAAACTCACCTATGACCTTTTGAACCATAGGAGATGGAGGGTAGGGATTTTCATTTGCGTTAAGCTTGATTATATCCTCGCTTTTCGGCTGTTCTCCGGCAACGTAAGGCTCTATGCTTATAAGATTTTTCCGCCAAAGCTCCCCGCTCATTTATATCAAATCCTTCCGAATTTAGTGTCAGCTTGTTTTAATCAAATTAATCTTCAATATATTCTCTTACTCTAAGCTTTATGCCTACGCTGTCGGCAATAGCTTGGGATTTCTTTATTTCCTCCTCGCCTATTATGTCAACTACCGTAAACACAACGTTTGGAACATATTCCTTCACCCTTGAAGCAAAACCCAGCATTTCCTCAAAGCAGTTTACTCCCTTGAAAGATGGTCTTGTAACCTTGTCGTATGCGTCGGCGTCGGAAGCGTTAAGGCTTATGGAGATTGTGTCCGCCACCCCTTCAAACTCGGGAGCGGTGTTTCTTTTGTTTATCAAATCGGAAAGCCCGTTGGTGTTGATTCTGATAGGTTTCTTTGTAACCGAACGGATATACTTTGCTACCTCCTTGAGTATCTCCAGCTCGCAGGTAGGCTCGCCGTATCCGCAAAACACAATTTCATCGTACTTATCAAGCTCTCTTTGTTTCAGATTTTCAATTACTTCCGCCGCCGTGGGCTGATGCTCCAGCCAGAGAGGGTCGGAGCCGTAAGCGCCGTCGCCGTTATTTCTTATGCAGAATGTACAATTGCAAGGGCATTTATTTGTAATATTTAAATAAAGACCCTTTCCTACCTCATAGCTTAAAGTCATTGATTTATTCATTTGCTTTTCCTCCGTTAATTCATATTATTTTACCTGTCTGTCAATTTTCCCTGCCATGAACTTCTGCGGTATAATTCCTTGTCAATTTCATTCATAACGCAGAATTTTTTAAGGCTCCACAGCGGAGCGATAAGCTCATCTTTTGCCCCGTCGCCTGTGACACGCTGGATTATAACCTCCTTTGGAATTATCTCCAGCTGGTCGCACACCACCTTAACGTAATCCTCGCGGCTCATAGCTTCAAACTCGCCATTTTCATACATCTGTGCAAGCCGTGTGTTTTTCAGAATGTGGAGAAGATGAATCTTTATGCTGTGAATACCCAACTCTCCGCACACCTTGGCGGTTTCAACCATCATATCGTGGGTTTCAAAAGGGAGTCCGTTTATAATGTGAACGCACACATTTATACCCCGCTTTTTAAGCAGGTTAAACCCTGTCAAAAACTCCTCAAAGCTGTGACAACGGTTGCAAAGCCGGGCAGTTTTGTCGTGAACACTCTGAAGTCCCAGCTCCACGGTGAGGTATGTCTTTTGCGACAGCTCAGCCAGCATATCAGCTTTTTCTTCGTCTATGCAGTCCGCTCTGGTGGCGATGCTCAGCCCTACGGCGTTTTCAAAATTAAGTGCCGTTTCAAACATCTTTCTGAGGATTTCGGTATCGCCGTAGGTATTGGAGCCTGCCTGAAAATAAGGGATACAAAACCCGTCTTCCCACTTTCGGTTCATCTGAGCCTTGATTTTAAGATACTGGGTTTTTATATCGTCGCAAGGGTCTCCCGCAAAATCGCCGCTGAGTTTTGCAGAGCAGAAAATGCATCCCCCCGTTCCTTTAGTTCCGTCACGGTTCGGGCAGCCTAAATCTATATTCAGCGGAACCTTAAAAACCTTTTTTCCGAACCTGTGCCTGAGATAATAACTGTAGGTCTGATACCTTTTGTTGTCATCAGAATATTCAAAGGGATTTGACTCTCGCTGAGTCATTTTTGCTATTCCTCCCCTGCCGAATCCGCCGCCGATTCAGCTTCCGTTTCGGGAGCGGTGGTAGTTGTAGTAACCGTAGTGGTTGTGGTAGTTGTAGTTGCAGTAGTGGTAGTTGTGGTAGTAGTTGTGGCTGAAGGGGTGGTAGTGGTGGTTCGCTCCGTTTCGCTTTCCACAGGAGCGGTTGCGGTAGTGGTTGTTGTCGCCCCGGGCGGGTCGTTATTTGTGGTGGTTGCGGCGGAGGTGGTTTCTTCCTCCTGTGAAACGGCAGAGGTTTCCTCAGTGGTTCTTGAATAGGTGGTTTCATACACCGGGGTAGTTTCTCTTGAGGTTTCGGTTTCATCAGGCTCTCTTTCCGCCGCAGTAGTGGTGGTAACGCTGTTTTCCTCATGCCCCGACTGCCCCGGCTGGTCGAAGCTGTTGGGATTTTGGTTTTCCTCCTGTCCTCCGCCGCCTGCGGAATCGGAAACACTGTTGCCAAAGCCGTATAACAGCGAAACATGCTCCTCAAGCCATGTTATCTGCTGGGGAAAAGGCATGTTTTCCTCGTATCTGCTTTGTATCTCCGCCGTGTATTCCCCCGAAACAAGACGCTCAAGGGTGAACTGATTTCCCTCATCTCCGTATCTTGTGCTGCTTGTAAAAATAATAAACACCGTCGCTGCGCAAAGCAGGATAAACACCAGCGTCACAAGATTTATAAAATCATACTGCGCTTTAAGATTTTCTTTGTTCATCTCATTGAGAGCCTTTTCGCTCTCGGCGCACTCCTCTGGCATTACAAACTCTTTTTTCTCCGTCTTTTTGTTTGCGGATAAATTCATATTTTTAACGTTGCTTTCCATAAAACTCAACCTTTCAGCTTAACCCACAAGACTTGCCGCCTGGGTTATTACGCAAAGCAGCAAAATCGCCGCCAGCGCCACTGTTTTGCATATTCTTACCTGTCCGTAGGCTCTCGCCGATTTTTCACTATACTTATCAACCTGTGTAAACAGCGGCTTTCTGATAAATGGACAAACGCTTACAAAGGCAATTGCAATAAGCACTATATTGTTTAAAACCGCATCTCTTACCGCAACGCTCAGCTGATAATCGTTGCCTATTCCTATCAGCGACTGCAGCCATTTGCCGTAGCCGTACATGCTTGAAAAATAAAGTCCTCCGAACACCGCCACGCTTACGATAAAAACATAGATAAGCTTAACTATTCCAGGAAATTCTTCAAGCTTTTTGCCGTATACGCACCTTTCAAGCGCCACTATAATTCCAATAACAATTCCCACTAT
This sequence comes from uncultured Ruminococcus sp., assembly GCA_944388405.1. GTDB lineage: Bacteria > Bacillota > Clostridia > Oscillospirales > Ruminococcaceae > FB2012. The sequence continues at coordinate 109,891 of CALXIQ010000006.1, forward strand.
AAGAAAATTAAGCCTTGCCTCGTACCATATCATAAGGCAGACAAAGCAGAGCACAATACTTCCTGCCGCCAGAGTTTTCTTTCCCTTGCCCAGTCCTGAAAAAACCTCTTCAAAAAACCTTACCACGGTGGTGTTAAAGCTTTCAAGCAGTCCCGTAATAAGTCCCTTTGAGCTTGGGTCTTTATAGTTTTTGGGATAATCGAAGCCATTCATTTTTCCAAGGCCTCTTGCCATATCAGACATTCCCGCCAGAATAAAATAAGCCTCTCCGAAAAAAGCTATAATTCCAAGCCAGCTGCCGAAAAGGGTTATCTCATCACTGTTAAGTCCCGCCAGCTTAATACTCTCAAACACCGGCGCCAGCAAAACCGCTTTTCCCAGACCTATAATAAATATATTGAGCCCCTCGTTTATCTCTCGTCCGCTCATGGTTCTTTTTCTTATGTAAGGCTCTATATCGCCGTATCTCACCAGCGGTCCCGCTATCATAAAATGATATGACGCCATATATGTAAGCAGGCAGAAGATGTTCTTTTCCACAGCACACCTTCCCGTATAAACATCATAGCAGTAGGAAAACCCTCTTAAAGTGTAATATGCCACTCCGATAGGCAGAACTGCCTGAGAAAAGCTTAACAGGCTTATTGCGTCAAACAAATAGTTGTGAGCGAAAATAAACAAAACCGCTGCGTTCATAACCACATCCGCCGCCAGCAGCGCCTTTGCGGTGGACTTGTTTGTTTCACGGTTTTTGGCTATTCCGATTGCTATAAAGTATTCCGCAATTACCGTAACAAAAATCAGGCATACCGCCAAGGGCTTTGCCCATGAAAAGAATATGACCGACGTTATTATAAGTATGAGATTTTTATATTCAGTGCTTCTGTCGAAAAAGGAAAAAAGTATTGATAACGGAAGCAATCCGAGAAAAAACAACATATCAGAATAGCTCAACTTGACATCTCCTCATAATTAATATATTTATTCTATTAATATAAAATTTAAAATAGTCGCAACTTACTATTATAATTTTATCACAAACCGCAGATTTAAGCAAGCATAATCAAGATAAAATAAAACTTTTTTATAAAATAACCCCGTTTGACTTGATTTTTATGGAGCAGAGTTTTAAAACCCCGGCTTTCTTTATGAAAATTTTACTTCTAACAGCGAAAGGCTGTCCCTTTAATATGGAACAGCCTTCCGCCTGAAGTAAAAGAATATGAAAAATATGAAGAAAACTTAAATTAGAAGAAAGCTTATTTAGGTTTTGGGAGTATTAAAATCCTCCGTACTGATTGAAGAATTCACGATAGCTGTCATAGCCGCCGTAATCCTGCTGCTGGTCATCCTCGTCGTCGCCGGTATCAATCGCCTCGCCGAGAATAACCTCCATATCAATTATATCACCGTCTCTGTAAACCGAAACTGTAATCTGATCTCCGGCCTGGTATTCTTCCTTTATCTCGTTGAACTCCTCTATAGATTCAATAAGAGTTCCCTCGATGCCTATAACAATATCGTTGACCTGTATTCCGGCTTCCTCAGCGGCGCTTCCCTCTTCAACGCTTCTTACAAAGAAGCCCTTTGGTATATCATAATACTGAGAGTAAACGTCGGTTACATTTTCACCGCTTATACCCAGAGTAGGTCTGCCGGTTACATAGCCGTACTGAATAAGGTCTTCAACTATGGGGATAGCCTCGTCAATCGGGATAGCGAATCCCAATCCCTCGCCGTAAGTTGAGGATACCTTTGCAGAGGTGATTCCTATAACCTGTCCGTAGGCGTTGATAAGAGGTCCGCCCGAGTTACCGCTGTTGATTGAGGCGTCGGTCTGAATAAGATTCATTGTTCTGTCCTCAATTGTAAGGGTTCTGTCGGTAGCGGAGATTATTCCTGCCGTAACGGAGTTTGCAAGGTCAAAGCCCAGAGGATTTCCTATTACTATGGAAACTTCTCCGACTCTTATCTCGGAGGAAGTTCCGAACTCAGCGGCGGTGAGCCCTGTTCTGTCTATCTTTACAACCGCCAAATCGGTCTGGCTGTCTGCGCCCACCAGCTCAGCGGCTATCGTTTCACTTTCACTGCCTGAGCTTTCATCGGTATATGAGCTTGGCAGAACTACCGAAATTGTGTTTGCTCCGTCAACAACGTGAGCGTTTGTAATAATGTATCCGTCCTCACTCATGATGATGCCGGTTCCGGTAACAGTTCCCGAGCTTGTCATGCAGGAAATTCCCACAACAGAAGGTGAAACCTTATCTACAATATCGGGAATGGACATAGCGTCACTTGGAGTTGCAAGCTGAATAATGCTGGGAAGATTGCTTCTGTCCACCGAAGAAGCGCTACTTGTATCGTCATCATTATTCTGAGCGGTCTGAAGGGAGGAGCCTGAGCTGTCGTTTCCCAGTCCGTTTCCGGTAATCAACGAATAGCCTACAATTGAGGTTGTTCCCACAGCCACAACGCTGAGTATAGCTACAATTCCGGTAAGAATTTTTCTGCCCTTTTTCTTTTTGTTTTCGGGCTTATAGGAAAATTCATTTACAGAGTCACTGTTGTAACTGTTAAAATCCTGCTGATTGTTCTGATTATCAAAATTTTCATTGAAGTTGTTGAAGTCTGTCATATTCAATCCCTCCTGCGTATATATCACAGATCCGTTTTGTATCCTTTCTTTTGTTTCTATACTTATATTATACCCCCCAATGTGATAACTCTATGATAGCAATCGTAAAATTTGGTTATTTAAAAATATATTTTTTATCATAAAAAAGGCATATTTCATCACTTGTATTTTCTCGCAGAAATAAAAAACAGCCTTTACCGCAGCGCAGTAAAAGACTGTTTCTGATATTTTTTAATCCGCCGGTAAGAATTAATCCTCCGGCTCGGGCTCTTCGGTGATAACCTCGGCGCTTTCTTCCTTTTCGGCGGCTTTTTGTTCCGCCTCAAGCTCCTCCTCTGAGGGCTGTTCAACCTCTGAAATTTCAGCGCTTTCATCATGCTCCGCTCTGGTGAAGGTAACAACTCTGTCGTCCTCTGCAAGCCGCATAAGCCTTACGCCGGTAGCGTATCTTCCCATTATTCTCACATCGGCCGCACGGAATCTGATAACAATTCCTTCGGTTGAAATCATTATAATGTCGTCGGTTTCGTCCACAACCTTTATGCCGCAGACATAACCCTTTTCATCGGAAACCTTATAGTTAAGCATTCCGAAGCCGCCTCTATTCTGAATCCTATAGGAATCAAGGGCAGTGCGCCTGCCAAGACCCTTGTCGGAAACGGTAAGCACAGAAGCGTTTTCTCTCACTCTTGCCATTGAAACCACATAGTCGCCCTCTCTCAGCTTTATAGCCTTTACGCCGTGAGCCGAACGGGACATTTTTCTTATGCAGTTTTCATCTATACGGATAGCCATTCCGTTGCGGGTAGCAATAATAAGCTGGTTTTCGCCCTTTGTCATTCTCACTCCGGCAATTTCGTCACCCTCGTCAAGACCGATGGCGATAAGACCGTTCTTGCGCACATTCTTGTACGCCGAAAGGGGAGTTCGCTTTATCTTTCCGTGCTTTGTAACCATAACGATATTCTTGCCCTCGTCAAAATCGGAGGTTTTTATCATTGCGGCTATCTTTTCATTCTCTCCAAGAGGCAGAATATTTACAATGTTTACTCCTCTTGCAGCCTTTGAACCCTCGGGAAGCTCGTAGCACTTCAGACGATACATTATGCCCCTGTTTGAAATAAACAGAATATGGTCGTGGGTGGAGCAGATGTACATCTCGTCGATAAAATCGTCCTCACGCTGCTTCATTCCCGTAACGCCTCTGCCTCCGCGGTTCTGCGCCTTGTACGCCGAAACGGGTATTCTCTTTATATAGCCGTTGTTGGTGTAGGTTACAACGCTGTCCTCCACAGGGATAAGATCCTCTATATCAACTTCGCCGCTGACATTTTCAATCTGAGTTCTTCTTTCATCGCCGAATTTCTGTCTTATAGCTTCCAGCTCGTCGATTATAATATTTAAAACTCTGTCGTGATTTGCCAGAATATCTTCATAATCGGCTATCTTTTCTTCGATTTCCTCTAACTCGTCAAGAATCTTTTGACGCTCCATGCCGGTAAGACGGCCGAGAGTCATGTTGGCAATGTGGTCGGCCTGAATTTCGCTGAGAGAAAACCTGTCCATCAGCCTTTGCTTACCCTCGGGAATATTCTTTGAGGTTTTCATTATTTCAACAACCTCGTCGATATTATCAAGGGCAATCACAAGACCTCTCAGTATATGGTCTCTTTCCTTTGCCTTCTTAAGGTCAAACTCGGTTCTTCTTCTTATAACCTCAACCTGGAAGTCAAGATACTGCTCAAGACATTCCTTTAAAGTAAGCACCTTCGGTATGCCGTTCACCAGCGCCAGCATTATAACACCCACGGTATCCTGAAGCTGAGTGTATGAAAACAGCTTGTTTAAAACAACCTGAGGTATAGCGTCCTTTTTAAGCTCGATTACAATTCTCATACCCTCTCGGTCGGATTCGTCACGAAGATCGTGGATTCCCTCAACACGCTTGTCCTTTACAAGTCCGGCAATAGCTTCAACCAGCCTTGCCTTGTTGACCATATAGGGTATCTCATGAACTATAATGCAGTTTCTGCCCTTTATCTCCTCAATGGTGGTATTTGCACGGAGAATAATCTTTCCTCTTCCTGTGCCATAAGCAGCTCTTATTCCGGCTCTGCCCATAATAATTCCACCGGTGGGGAAATCGGGACCTTTTATATACTCCATCAGCTCGTCAAGAGTACAGTCGGGATTTCTAACCAGCAGCTTTATACCCTCGATAACCTCGCTGAGGTTGTGAGGAGGAATGTTTGTTGCCATACCAACTGCAATTCCCGTTGAACCATTGCACAGCAGCTGGGGGAAACGGGAAGGCAGTACCTGTGGCTCTTTAAGTCTGTCGTCGTAGTTTGATTGAAATTCCACCGTATCCTTATTTATATCGGTAAGCATATGGAGTGAAATCTTAGACATTTTAGCTTCTGTATAACGGTAAGCAGCCGGAGGGTCGCCGTCCACCGAACCGAAGTTTCCGTGACCGTCCACCATGGGATAACGCAGAGAAAAGCTCTGAGCCATTCTTACCAGTGCATCATAAACCGAAGCGTCGCCGTGGGGATGATAACGTCCCAGCACAGCGCCTACCGTGTCGGCGCACTTACGATAAGGCTTGTCGGGATAAAGTCCGTTTTCATACATTGTATAAAGTATTCTTCTGTGAACAGGCTTTAATCCGTCCCTTACGTCTGGAAGCGCTCTTGATACAATTACCGCCATTGAATACTGAAGGAATGATTCCTTCATTATATCTTCAACGTCGCTGATTATAACGTTTGAATTATCGCTAAACAAATTATCACTCTCTTTCTTACTGATACGGCGTTTTTTCGCCGGATACTGTCAGGCTTATCAGCATTTATTTTTAAGAAAAATACACAGCTAACTTATTTCTGAAAATTTCACACTGCTTTTCATCCATGCATCTTTTGGGAAGCACATATATAATATCTTTTGCGAGGATAACAATAAACATATTATCCTGTTCTATAATATCAATCCCGCCGTCGCCCAACTTAACCACCTTGGGAGGAATGGGTCTGAAATCCTCGGAGTTTTTTTCCTCCTCGGTTATTATGGTTTCAATGACGAAGCTGTCGTCATAGAGAGAAAAAACATATCTGTCGTCCTCGAGGATTTTCATAGCTTCTAGTAAGGAGGTGCGGATTTTTTTCATATTGTACCAGATTGCCGCTATCGCCGCCAGACACACTCCCAGAAGAATATAGTTCATAGCTATGGAAGGATCTCTCCAGGAGGACACTGCAAAGCCTACCGCAAGGATTCCGAAGCCTATGGTTTTCAGCAGGTTTTTCTTGTAGACATATTTTTTCTGAAAGGTTACAAACGCTTCACCCTGCTCCTCGTTGGTTATATTATATTCAAAGGAAAGGTCGGGAGAAATCTCAATTATCTTTTCCCCGTTTTCAATTTCAGTTTTATCAAATCCGTCCTGAACAATATTTTCACTGTCCATACCCTTGTTTGCGTTCCTTAAAGGAAACTGCTCTCCTTTCACGGTATTTCATAAAATCAGATGTCAAGCTCCTTGACGTACTGAGCGTTTTTCTCGATAAAATCTCTTCTGGGTGAAACCTTGTCTCCCATAAGAATTGTAAATATCTCGTCCGCCTTAACGGCGTCGTCCATTGTAACCTTTATCATTGTTCTCGATTCGGGATTCATTGTGGTTTCCCACAGCTGTTCGGGATCCATCTCACCAAGACCCTTGTATCGCTGAACGTCCACTTTAAGTCCGTTTTCGCCTGCCAGCTCTGAGATATACTTATCTCTCTCCTCATCGGAAAAAGCATATCTTACCTGTTTTCCTCTCGATACTTTAAAAAGAGGAGGCTGAGCAATATAAACATGCTCCTGCTCGATAAGCTGACGCATATATCTGAAGAAAAATGTAAGCAGCAGCGTTCTTATGTGAGAACCGTCCACATCGGCATCAGCCATTATAATAACCTTTCCGTAGCGAAGCTTTGAAATGTCAAAATCTCCGCCTATGGAAGTTCCCAGCGCCGTTACAACCGGCATAAGCTTTTCGTTGCCGTAAACCTTGTCTATTCTCGCCTTTTCAACGTTAAGCATTTTTCCCCACAGAGGAAGTATAGCCTGAAATCTTCTGTCTCTTCCTTCCTTTGCAGAACCGCCCGCCGAATCTCCCTCGACGATATAAATCTCAGTGTTGGTGGGGTCCTTCTCCGAACAATCGGCAAGCTTTCCGGGAAGGGATGAGGATTCAAGGGCGGATTTTCTTCTGGTAAGCTCTCTTGCCTTCTTTGCAGCCTCTCTCGCCCGCTGAGCCTGAAGTGATTTATCAAATATGGACCTTGCCACGGCAGGGTTTTCCTCAAGATAGTTCATAAGCTTTTCACTTACTATCTTGTCAACCATAGGACGAACCTCAGGATTTCCCAATCTGCCTTTGGTCTGACCCTCAAACTCGCAGTTTGTAAGCTTTACCGAAACGATAGCGGTTATACCCTCTCGCACGTCCTCGCCCATAAGCTTATCGCCGTCTTTAAGGAGATTAAATTTCTTACCGTATTCGTTAAGCACTTTAGTCAAAGCATTCTTAAATCCCGTTTCATGAGTTCCGCCGTCGGGGGTGTGAACGTTGTTTGCAAAGGACAAAACCAGTTCGTTGTAAGAATCGTTATACTGAAAAGCAATCTCAGCTGTTATATCGTCTTTCTTTCCGGTGATATAAATAACCTGAGGAGTAATGGCTTCAAGACCTCTGGTTTTGTGAATATGTTCAACAAACTGTCTTATTCCGCCCTCATAATGAAGAGTTTCGCCCTTGTATTCATCGGTACGCTTGTCCTGAAAAACAATTTTAACTCCTGCATTGAGGAAAGCCTGTTCTCTCAGCATTTTAAGCAGGGTGTCGTAATCATATTCAACCGTCTGCTCAAAAATCTCATGGTCAGCCTTGAAAGTAACGGTTGTTCCCGTTTCGGTGGTGTCGCCTATTATTTTAAGCTTCTCGTCATACTTACCTCTTTCAAAACGCTGAAAATGCACATGAGTGCCGTCTTTTATCTCAAGTTCAAGCCATTCTGACAGGGCGTTTACAACCGACGCACCCACTCCGTGAAGTCCGCCTGCTACCTTATAACCGCCGCCGCCAAATTTTCCTCCGGCATGAAGCACGGTATAAACCACCGTTGCGGCAGAAATGCCCTCCTTTGGGTGTATTCCCGTAGGAATTCCTCTTCCGTTGTCGGCTACCCTGATTATATTGTCAGGGAGAATCTCTACATCTATCTGGGTACAGTAGCCTGCCAAAGCTTCGTCTATTGAGTTTGTAACAATTTCGTACACAAGGTGGTGAAGTCCTTTTGGACCGGTAGAACCTATGTACATACCCGGTCTTTTTCTTACCGCTTCAAGACCCTCAAGCACCTGTATTTGACTTTCATCGTAGCTTACGCTTTCATCCACCTTTGAAACGCTTTCATTTTCAAATTCTTCGATGTTATCCAAAACAATAACCTCCTCCTTACAACTGCCGCAAAGTATGAGCAGTTACCTTTTCACGAAAGATTCAATCAAGCTTCCGTAAATATATTTTTAAAGCTGTGATGCATTTATGTCATTTTTTAAATCAAGGGACATGTCACCTTGCAGCTTTCTTACACTCCTTTTAAAAAGAGTTGAGCAGGCAAGCTGACTTATATAGACCCTTTCGGTAAAATCCTTATCAAGGCAGACTATAAAGCTTTTGGGCATTTCATAGCTGCAATTAATCACCCTTTTGTTTTTTGAGGACACATTCAAAAATTCTTTGGTGAATTTTGATATCGAAGTGTTTTCTATATCGAATATTCCTATTATATCCTTATCGTTTACAATATAGCCGCCGCCCAGATGAAGATACATTTTATCTATACTCTGCCTTCCTGTAATTTTCAGCTTATAATTCTGCCGTTTTTTATTTTATAAAGCTTTCCTCTCCTACCCTCAAAAGGGACAGAATCGTCGCAGCAGGTTATAAACACCTGCATTCCGTCTATTTTTGAAACCACAAATTCCTGTCTTGACGGGTCAAGTTCGCTTAAAACGTCATCAAGCAGAATACAAGGCGCATCCCCTGTTTCCTCAGCAAGAATATACGCCTGAGCAAGCTTCATAACCAAAGCTACCGAGCGGTGCTGCCCCTGAGAGGCAAACCCCCTGGCTGAAAGACCGTTTATAAACGCCGTCAGGTCGTCACGGTGTACTCCCTTCTGAGTAAAGCCTGCTTTTATATCCTCCTGCCTGTTGTTTTCAAGACAGGCAAGATATTCACTCGAAAGGTCGTTTTTGTAATCCTGCCGTCCCTCAAGACGGTTAAAAACAGTGGAATAATACTTAAGCTCAAGCTTTTCAGCTCCTCCCGAGATTTCATCATACAGCGCCGATGCCAGCGAATTAAGCTTCTTAGCGTAATTGTATCTCAAAAGGGATATATACGCTCCCATTCTTGCCAACTGAATATCCCAAACTTCAAGCTCGTCCTTCTGCGACTTGCCAAGAGCTATATTTTTAAGCAGCATATTTCTCTGCTCAATAAGCTGATCATACTTTTCGGCAACCTCAGCGTATGAAATCTTTATCTGAGAAACCGACAAATCAAGAAATTCCCGGCGTACCTCCGGCGAGCCTTTTGAAAGCTCCAGATCCTCCGGGGTAAACACCACACAGTCGAAATTTCCGAAAAGCTTTGAAGGGGATTTAAGCTTTACCCCGTTAAGCTTACAATTTTTTTCTCTTACATTTGGCTTTGCCATATTGTAAGTAACGATCTGCTCCCGCTGTTTGTTTTTAAAGTGAAGCTCGATGCTCATGGTGTCGCCGTTTATGTCTATCATTCCCTTATCCTTGGTTTTGCGAAAGCTTTTAACTCCGCTGCAAAGCCACACCGCTTCTATCAAGTTGGTTTTTCCCTGGGCGTTATCACCGCAGAAAATATTAAGGGAGGGATGAGGATATATCTCAATATTCTTTAAATTTTTAAAGCCGTTGACGCAAAGCTTTGTAATATGCATTATTCTACCACGATTTCAGTTGAAATTTCGTCGATTTGAATCCTATCGCCCTTGCGGACCTTTTTTCCTCTCAGGGTGCAGACCTCGCCGTTAAATTTGATTCTTTCCTCGGCTATAATCTCCTTGGCTATTCCTCCCGTTTCGTTAAGCCCGGCGTATTTAAGCAGGGAATCAAGCTTTATATAATCTGTTTTTATATTAACCTTAATCTGTTTATAATCCATATAAAACCTTCTTATCAATCTTTGGAAAGACGCACCGGCAGCACAAGGAAGGTATACTCCTCTCCGTTTATCGGAACAATCTTCATAGGCAGCAAACTGCCGCTCATCTGAAGCTTAACCTTGTCATCGGTTATCGCTTTCAGCGGATCAAGCAGATACTTGCACTTAAAGCCTATTTCAATAACGGGACCTGCCATATCAACCTTTATCTCATCAGAAATTTTTCCTATGGCAGTTGAGCATTTTATTTTCAGCAGTCCGTTTTCAAAATAGCATCTTACCGGGCTGGGCGCTCTTTCGTTTATAAGCAGAACCGCTCTTTCAAGTGTAGAAATAAGTTCTTTCCTATCAGCTATTACCTCGGTAGCGCTTGATTTTGGAATAGCGCTTTTATATGGGTGGAACTCACCCTCCAGCAGTCGTGAATACACAAGGTATCCGTTTATCTCAAAAATTATATGCTTTGACGAAACGAAAATCTTGCAACTGTCCTCGTCGTTGTCGCTTAAAAGCTTTGCAACCTCTGAAAGGGTCTTTGAAGGAACCACAAATTTTTTCTCTCCGTCGTATTTTATGCTTTCACTTCTTACCGCAAGACGGTATCCGTCTATAGCAACCAGATTAAACATGCCGTTTTCTATTTCAAACAGCTCCCCTTTAAGTATGGGTTTTATATCAGACTGTGAAACCGCAAAAATAGTCTGGTTTATCATGCTCTTCAGGGTAGTCTGAGGCACCGATATCTCCTCCGATGAATCCTTTCCGGGAAGCTCGGGATATTCATCCGCCGCAAGAGCCGTGATATTATAGGTAGTAACTCCGCTGGAAAGAGTCACCTGCATATTGTCGTTTACTTCAATAAATATGTTTTCATCAGGCATCTTCTTTATCATTTCGCTGAGCAGTCTGGCGTTTAAAATAAATTCGCCTCTGTCGTCGCTGTTTACCGTAATAACGGTTCTTATGCCGATTTCAAGGTCATATCCAGTAAGCTCAAGGAGAGAATTTTCAAGCTTAAGCTTTATTCCCTCAAGTGACGGCATTGCACAACGTTCGCTTACTGCCTTTGAAACATTTATAACCGCATCGTAAACAGACTGCTTATTACACAAAAGCTTCATATTAAAGTCCTTTCATAATTTTATTTTAATTTATGTATTTTAAACATATTTTTATCAAAACCGATTTTCGCAGCATTCATAACCGTTTAAATTCCTAAATCTTTATTTTCAACAGACATTAATATCCTCTACTCTTATTGTGCTGTGTTAAGCATAACATAACTATTTATTTATCAGTAGTAGTAGTAGAGTGTGTTGATAACGTCAAAAAAGCTCGAAAATCATTTTTACAAAAGCCTTTACAAGTCTAGAATTTTTAAACCTCCGCTGTTGATAAGAATCGCAAAGTGTTGACAAAAAAATCGCTGTTGAAACTGTTTAAAAATTTATGGTTGAATGTTGAGCAAAAAGCGAAAATTTGTTGAGAAAATCGCAAATAGAAATAAAAGTTAAATAACTCGATTGAAACGGTTGATGTAAAAAATGTTGGAACATGTCGCAAAACAGTTTTTAAAACCTTTTAAATCGGTGGTGTAACTGTTTTCATAATTTGTTGAAAAGTATGTTGAAATTGTTGAAAAACTGTTGTTACATATCTTTAAGGTTTTTGATTATATCTTCAACGGTTTCTTTCAGGTCGGAATTTTTCTTTAAAAGCTCCACAACATCCTGATAGTGTATAGTCATTGTAGAATGATTCTTATTAAGCTCGTTTCCTATCTGGATATAGGTCATACCCTTTACTTCTTTTAAAAGATATATTGTTATCTTTCTTGCAAGGGATATGTTAGCTCTCCTGTTGGTGGAGCGTATATCGTCCGCAGTTACCTTAAAAGCGGATGCAACGTCGTTTATAATTCTGTCAACGGTAATCTCGGCAGGATGATTTTCAATCATTATTTCCTTTATTACCCTTTGAGCCATTGAGATGGACGGCTGTTCGTTGGTGTAGGTGGTAAGCGCCTTCATCTTATTTACCGTACCCTCAAGCTGACGAATGTTGGTTTTTATCTTTTCTGCGATTATTCTCGCTATATTGTCGGTAAGCTGAAGGTCAAGCACCTCCGCTTTGCGTTTGACTATCGCCATTCTCGTTTCAAAATCGGGGGGCTGTATATCAACCTGTACTCCCAGCGAAAAACGTGAACGTATTCTGTTTTCAAGCTTTGAGATTTTTGACGGAGCAATATCCGAAGTAAGCACAATCTGCTTTCCGGCGTTGTAAAGGTCGTTGAAGGTATGGAAAAATTCTTCCTGAATACGTTCCTTTCCGGCTATTGACTGAACGTCGTCCACCAGCAGAAAATCGGCGTTGCGGTATTTGTCGTGAAAGCTTATGGTCTGCTTGTATTCTATCGCTTTTACAAGTTCGTTCATAAAATTCTCGCCGGTGGTGTAGATGAGATTGATGTCCGGCTTTTTCTTCTTTACCTCGTTTTCAATGGCTTTCATAAGATGAGTTTTTCCCAGTCCCGAATCGCCGTAAATAAAAAGAGGATTGAAAGCCTGATTTGTGTTAAGCTCCCCTGAGGTGTCGTTTTTGCCCGCAACCGCTATTGAAAATGCATAAGCAAGCTCGTTTGATTTTCCCTTTACAAAGTTTTCAAAGGTAAGGCTGCTGCTGTACTGGGTGGGCGCCGAAACTGTGGGAGCAGGCTCTTGAGGAATGTCCCCGGTGTTTTCTTCTTTTGCCTTTACCAGTATCCTTATTTCAACATTAAAGCCCAGCACTTCAAGAAAAGCCCGTTTAAGTACGTCCTCATAAACCTCCATAGTGGTCTTCTTTGTAAATTCGCTGTCTGTCAGCAGAAAAGCAGTGTTGTTTTCAAGCTTAAACGGTTCAAGAATCTTTATCCATTTATTAAACCCGATCTCGCTGACCGATGGATCTGCTTCACAGTATTTAAGCACGCTTTGAAACGCCTCGTTAAAAGAATCCATTATTCTTCCATTCCTTTCGTAAAATTAAACGTATAGCCGTGATAATCATGCCGCTTGAATGGTTCTTTATAATCCAAACAGTTAATTTATAAAGCTCAGGTTTTCTTCATATTCTGAAAAAAGGGCACAAAAATCAATTCTATTTAATTATATCACAAAGACATCAAAATTTCAAGTCTTATATAATTATTAATAGTGTGAATTTTTCGACTGAAAGAAATAAAAACGGCGGACACTTAATGTATGCTTTTGATATAAGCTTATGTACAATATATAGTACAAAAGCATTAGTAAATACACAAAAAGTTTAAATATTAAAGTCTCAGTGCTCACAAACTGCGGAACATTCAGCAAATTTAAATATAAAAAAATCGTGAACAGGCTTGACAAAGGTTGTATCATTGAGTTATAATAATTTATTGCAAGGGCTAATTGTCTGTATTTTTCCGTACAGACAGCATCGTCCGTTATTACTTGTATAAAAAGTAAGGATACAAAACGGAAATATCCGTTTATTGAAGGGAGGATATTTTAAATGAAGAGAACTTATCAGCCTAAGAAGCTTCAGAGAAAAAAGGTTCATGGTTTTATGAAAAGAATGTCTACCAGAAACGGCAGAAAGGTTTTGGCTCGCAGAAGAGCTAAGGGAAGAGCAAGACTCAGCTACTAATACGATTTTACGGCCATATACCATTCATTATTGATTGGTATAGGGTCTTTCTCTTTATTAATGGGAGAAAAATTAATGTTTTATTTTAATTTATACTAAATTTGATAATATTTTTTGATTATCGGATAAAGTGCGGCAAATTTCTGCAATCAGGGGACGTTTTATGCTTTTTACTGAAAATTTAAAGGATAACGGTGTATTTGTTAAGTGTTACAGAAAAGGCAGATATGTATCTGACAGCATTATTGTCGCCTATTTTTTGCAGAACGGACTGCCCTTCAACAGAATAGGAATTACCGCAGGAAAAAAACAGGGGAACGCAGTTGAAAGAAATCGGATAAAAAGAATTATAAGAGCCGCATACAGGCTTAACGAGGTAGATTTTCCAATAGGCTATGACATCGTGTTTGTGGGAAGGAATAATATAAAAGAGAAAAAGTCCGGAGATATTGAGAGATTTATAAAAAAGAAGCTTATAAGAGAAATGAACAGACCGCCTAAGAGCGGAAGAAAATAAAAAAGGACTGACTTTATAATAATGAAATACATTCCTATGCTTCTGATTAAATTTTACAGAAAATTTATCAGTCCGTTGATAGGAGCAAGGTGCAGATATTATCCCAGCTGTTCAAGCTATGCGCTGGAGGCTTTCAGAAGGCACGGTTTTTTCAAGGGATTTATTTTAAGCGCCTGGCGTCTTTTAAGGTGCAATCCCTGGAGTAAGGGCGGGGTTGATTACGTTCCCGAGGAGTTTCATTTGTTTAAAAGAAGCAGATAATAAGACATTTTAAAGAAGTCTTTTTTAATACGGAGGATTATTGATGAATATACTGGCAACCCCCTTAGGGTGGATAATGAAAGGCTGCTATGCGCTGGTAAACAATTACGGAATAGCGCTGCTTATTTTTACGATTATAACAAGACTCGTGGTGCTGCCGTTTAGCATCAAACAGCAAAAGGGCACGGCAAGAATGGCGATGATTCAGCCGGAACTTGAAAAGCTGAAAAAGAAATATGCAAAGAATCAGGAAAAGCTTCAGGAAGAAACTATGAAGCTTTACAGCAAGGAAGGCTACAACCCAATGGCAAGCTGCCTTCCGCTGATAATAACAATGGTAGTGCTGTTTTCCATGATTCCCGTTATCTACGGACCTCTTACCTATGTTACCGACCTTAATCAGAACTCGGTGGACAGAAGCAACAACCTTATCACAAACCTTTATACGGTAAGTACCGAGATAAAAAGCAAGGATACTTCCATCGAACAGCTTATACAGGGCTATGAGGAACAGGGCGAGGAGGACGTTTACGCCGCTCTCAGAGAAACTCTTAGCAACAGTGACGATTATCCCGATACCGCAGAGTATATCGACTCCGACAGCGAGTGGGACGACGTTATGGAAGCTATTGAGAAACATAACGACATAGATCAGTTTATAACCAACGAAAGATACGTTTCCCAAAACCTTGCTCAGTCAAGGCCGGAGCTTGTTACTTTTGACTTTGTAGATAAGGATAAGGAAGGTGGCAGATTCGGCGATATTCTCCCCGACGACGTAAGGGCAGAAGCAGAAGATTTTAATTATGAGTTCTTTGGTCTTTCACTGGGTGCAATTCCTACCTGGGACAGCGCTCTGATAATTATTCCTATACTGTCATTTGTTTTACAGCTGGCTTGCACAATAGCTTCTCAGCTGTTTATGAAGAAAAACAATCCGGCTGCAAATATGGGCGGCGGAATGAAGGCAATGTTGTTTATAATGCCGGTTTTCTCGCTGTTTATCGCATTTGCTTATCCCGCAGGTCTGGGACTTTACTGGATTTACTCTTCTCTGTTTGCGCTGCTTCAGACGATATTCCTCAACGTTGTTTATACTCCCGAGCGTGTGAAGGCAATGGTTGAGAAGGATATTGAAAAGAAGAAAAAGAAGAGAAAGAACGGCAAAAAGTCGTTTATGGAAAGAGCGCTTGAAATGCAGGAGCAGCAGAAATCCCAGAGCGGTGGAGCGGTTGCACGAAAAACATACAGCGACGACGATGATGACGACGAGGAAAAGAAGCTTTCAAAGGCGGAGCTTAAAGAGCTGCAAAGGAAAAAGCTTAACGAAGCCAGAAAGCGCATGGCTGAAAAATACGGCGACGAATATGACGAAAATGATAACTGATGGTTTATCCTCAGGTTGAAAGGATGATAGAAATGAAAAAAGTTTTTACCGCTTCCACGGTAGAGGAAGCAAAGCTTGCCGCAAGCAATGAGTTCGGAGCGGACGTGGAGAAAATCAGTTTTACCGTTATTGAAGAACCTAAAAAAGGTCTTTTCGGCAAAATAAAAGGCGAAGCAAAGGTTGAAGCGGAGTATGTTCCCAGCAAGTCGGATATTGCCCGCAGCTATATGATGAGCATTCTTGACGCAATGGACATTGAAAACGTAAGCATTGAGGTTTCTGAGATTGAAAACGGCGCACAGTTTGAAATTAACGGCGACGGTTTTGAAGAGCTTATCGGCAAAAAGGGTGAGTTGCTTGACGCAATGCAGTATCTTTCCTCACTGGTGTGCAACAAGGTGGACAGAGAGTATTTCAGAATCTCCACCGATTGTAACGGCTTCCGTGAAAGAAGAAAGCATCAGCTTGAACAGCTTGCAATAAAGATTGCAAACAACGTGAAGAAAAACGGTAGAACCTCTGCCCTTGAGCCTATGAATCCTTATGAGAGAAGAATTATTCACGCTGCGGTTTCGGAAATTGAGGGAGTTACCTCCCGTTCCACCGGTGAAGAGCCTTACAGAAAGGTTATAATCAGCTCTACCGAAAAGAAGTTTAAGGATGGCGGCTACAGAGGTAAAGGCGGAAAGCGAAACAGCGGACGCCGCGACAGAAAGCCCAAGGCTCATTTTGATATAACCACCAGCTTTGAAAAGGACTACAAAAAGCCAAAGCCGGAGGATAACCTTGACGCAGGACTTTACGGAAAAATTGAGTTTTAATGCTTTACATAGCATTGCAGGGAGCGGAATTTCCGCTCCTTTTTTTGTTGTATCGGTTACGCTGAATGTTCCACGTGGAACATTTCTGTATTTTTGCAATTCGGGGCTTTTCAAAATCACAATTATGTAGTATAATAAATCTATATTGTTTTGGCTTAAAATAGCGAAAGGAGCTTTGCTGTAAGAATGGGAAAAATAATAGCGGTTTCAAATCAGAAAGGCGGAGTAGGAAAATCAACCACCGTGGTGAATCTTGCGGCGGTTTTCGGAAATAAAGGCAAAAAGGTGCTTATTGTTGACTTTGACCCACAGGGCAATACCACCACCAGCTACGGCATACGCAAAAAAAGTATACGCAACACCGTTTATGAGGTTCTGATGGACGAATGCTCAATATTTGAAGCGGTGGTGGCAACCCAGTTCAGAGGGGTGTCGGTAGTGCCCACCACCCAGAAGCTTTCGGGGGCAACGGTAGAGCTTATCTCAGTTAAAGACAGGGCAAGACAGCTGAGAAAAAAGCTTATTGACGCAAAGGATTTTTACGATTTTATACTTATCGACTGCCCTCCCACCCTTGATATGCTGACGATAAATGCGCTGGTGGCTGCGGACACGGTGCTTATTCCGTTGCAATGCGAATTTCTTTCCCTTGAGGGTTTGGTGGAGCTTAACCAGACTATCCAGCGTGTCAAGAAAACCTGGAATCCTGATTTAAAAATTGAGGGCATTCTGTTTACAATGTATGTGGAACGCTACAAGGTTACGGGACAGATTGTAGCGGAGGTTAAAAAGTATTTTTCAGACCATGTGTTCAAGACGGTTATACCTCGTAACATTGCTTTGTCGGAAGCTCCCAGCTTCGGACAGCCTGCACTTTATTACGATAAAAAATCCAAAGGTTCAAAGGCGTATGAAGCGTTGGCTAAGGAGATTATCAAAAACGACATTTAGAATTGTTCCACGTGGAACAATAAGTTTCAACGAAAAACGCAGCAATTGCAATTTTATAATGTTCCACGTGGAACATTGAAAGGAGAGAGCATATGGCAAGCACCTTCGGGGCGGTACAGCTGGCTCATGAGTTTCTGGCAGTACAGGTAAAGCCGGGTGATATATGCGTAGACTGCACCGCAGGACGAGGCAACGACACGGTTTTTCTCTGTTCCCTTGTGGGGGACGAGGGCAAGGTTATAAGTTTTGACATACAGAAGGAAGCAATTGAAAGTACCCTTAAGCTGGTGAAAGAAAGGGGTTATTCGCACATAGCGCAGGTTATCCACAGCAGTCATGAGAATGTTGACTTATACACCGAAGAGGGCACGGTGTCTGCGGCGGTGTTTAACTTAGGCTGGCTGCCGGGAGGAAACCATTCGGTTCACACTCAGACAGAATCTACGATAAAGGCTATTGAAAAATGCCTTAAGCTTTTAAAATACGGCGGAGTGATAAGCCTTTCGATTTATTACGGCAGGGACACCGGCTTTGAGGAAAAGGACGGGGTTTTGGAATATATATCAAAGCTTCCCGTCGGCGAGTTTACGGTTGTGGTAAGCGAGTTTGTGAACCGCCCCAATTGTCCGCCTATTTCGGTGAGAATATATAAGTGCTGAGTTTTAACGATAGAAAATGTGATTTTATACGGAGGTTTGAAGATGGCTAAAAAGGAAAGATTAAAAAACGGGTTGGATTCGTTGTTTGAGGATAATTTCAGCGTTGATGAAGCGAGCGGCGAGAAAAAGTCGGGGATTGAGGAGATAAGAATTTCCCTTATCGAGCCTGACAGAAATCAGCCCAGATCGGATTTTGACGAGGAAAAGCTTAACGAGCTGGCGGATAACATAAGACAGCACGGTGTTTTACAGCCCATCTTGGTCCGTCCCACAGGTGAGGACAGATACATGATCGTTGCAGGCGAACGTCGCTGGAGGGCGGCAAGAATTGCGGGACTGAGCGAAATTCCTGCGCTGGTGAGAGAGCTTTCGGATCTTGAGGTGGCGCAGATATCGCTTATTGAGAATATTCAGCGTGAGGACCTTAACCCCATTGAAGAAGCCAAAGCCCTCAAGCGGCTTTCCGACGAATTCGGAATGACCCAGGAGGACATTGCAAGAATCGTGGGAAAATCCAGAAGCGCAGTTACAAATTCAATACGGCTTTTAAAGCTTATCCCCCAGGCGCAGGAAGCGGTGGCGCAAAAGCATATCTCAATTGGACACGCCAAGGTGCTGTGTGGAGTTGAGGACAAGGAACAGCAGCAGATTCTTCTTATGCAGGCGCTTGACGAAGGCATGTCGGTACGCCGCTTTGAGGAGCATGTAAATAAGGTTATAAGCGGCGGCTACAAGCAGGAAGCCGACAAGCGTGCGGCTGATAAGTCGGAGGGAAGAAAGTCAAAAAAGGCGGTTTTCGGCGACAGCGGTGAAAAAATGCTTTTGGAGGCAAAAACCGCAATATTCAACGAGTATGGAATATCCCCCGAGTTTAAGCGATTAAAAAGTGGAGCAATCACCATGGAAATGCAGTTTTCAGACGATGAGATGTTTGCCGATTTTCTTAAAAAGCTGTGTTAAATTTCCGAAAATTTAATAATGCAAAGGCAGGTCGAGCATGAAATTTGTACGGCTTGCTTTTATTTTTATCGACAATTTAGCGGGGGAAAGGCGGCGAGAAAAGCAGAAAAGGGTGAAAACATCGGGATTTTAAGCGAAATTTTTGGATTTTTTCTCTGAATATTTTATAGAAACACATCGTTGTTAGGTGATATAATGCTAATTGAAAAGAGTGTTATAAACTTTAAAATCGGAGGAATTTTTATGAGCATTATAACAAAGACAAGAGAAAGAACCTCGCCCCAGACGTTAAGAGAACTTGGAAAGGTGGTTGAGATTCCCCTGGAGCAGATTTTTTCAAACCCAGATCAGCCGAGAAAAAGCTTTAACACCGAGGAACTGACAAAGCTTGCAAAAAGCATTTCTCAGGATGGCATTGTTCAGCCCCTTACCGTAAGGCGGAGGCAGGGCGGTTACCAGCTTGTTTCGGGGGAAAGGCGGCTGAGGGCGGCAAAACTTGCAGGCTTCAGAAGCGTGCCCTGCGTTGTGGTGGACATATCAGATTCACGCTCGGCGGTGATCGCTCTTATTGAGAACATACAGCGTGCCGACCTTAACTTTTTTGAGGAAGCCGAAGCTATTTCTGCGCTGATAACAAAATACGGGATGACACAGGAGGACTGTGCAATAAGGCTTGGACTGGCGCAGTCCACCGTGGCAAACAAGCTGAGGCTGCTTAAGCTTTCTCCCGACTTAAGGAAGGTCATAATAGCAAACGGCCTTTCCGAGCGACACGCAAGAGCCTTGCTCAAGTCGGAGGAAGGGCAGAGGGAGCAGGTTCTGATAAAGATAATAAAGGACAATCTCACGGTGGAGGCTACGGAAAAATACATAAGCAGCCTTGAAAAAAAGGAGAGAGTAAAGCAAAGCTACAGAAAAAGGTCCGGAGCGCTGGGGGATATCAGGCTGTTTTTCAACACGGTAGACAGGGCGGTCAAGGTTATAAAGCTTGCGGGGGTAGACGCAAAAGTAAAGAAGACAAAAAAAGACGGATTTATAGAATATGTTATACTGGTTCCGGAGGAGGAAGCAGGCAGAAGCTTTTGATTTATGCTGTAATAAAGCTTGCGGTTTCAGATGTTGATAGAAAGTTAAAAAATTATATTGACATAAAGTAAAAACCGCCGCATAATTAAATTGTAAACACTTTCGCAAAAAATGTGACAAGAAGGTAGATTTAATTATGAAAAGAAAATCAAAGCTTACGGCGGTTATACTGTGTGCGGCGGCAGTATGCTCCGGCTTCGGGGGATGCGGCAACGGGCCGGAGGAAATGCGGGACATCTCTTCGATGGAGCTTGTAAAGGAAATGACTCTCGGTTGGAATTTAGGCAACAGCCTTGATGTGTGCAATGCCGACCGTGACAGTGACGGCGAAATCGATGAAAACGCAGCCGACGTTGACGAAACTCTGTGGGGAAATGTTCCTACCACAAAGGAAATGTTCGAAGCCCTTAAAGAGGACGGTTTTGATTCGGTGCGTATCCCGGTGACCTGGAGAGATCATCTTGGGGAGGATTACACAATCGACTCAAAGTGGATGGACAGGGTTCAGGAGGTTGTGGATTACGCCTATGACCTTGATATGTACGTTATAATCAATCTTCACCACGACGGTGGTGGCGACCCGGAGTTTGGTGCCTGGATAAGAAACGCTTCCACCGACTACGAGGGAGTCCTTGAAAAATACAAGGCAATCTGGAACCAGATTTGCGACAGGTTTGAAAATTATGGCGATAGGCTTATCTTTGAGTCGATGAACGAGGTGGGTTTTGACGACATGAGCGAGGACGCTGCCTATGACACTCTGAATAATTTGAATCAGGAGTTTGTGGACATTGTAAGAGCAAGCGGCGGCAACAATCCCCAGAGACATCTGCTTATTGCAGGTTACTGGACGGACGTTGCAAAAACCTGCGATTCAAGATTTAAAATGCCTGAAGATCCTGCCGAAAGATGCATAGTTTCTGTTCACTATTACACCCCTTGGGAGTTCTGCACCACAAATATTAATTATGAGTGGGGCACTGCCGAGGAGGTAGCGGTAATGGAGGGCAAGGTTCAGGACATGGTAGAAAATTTTGTGAACAAAGGAATACCCGTAATTGTCGGGGAATTCGGCACAGGAGTGTGGAACGAAGAAGCAAGTGGAGTGTACTTCACTGAAATGTTTACAAAGCTTTGTCATGAAAACTCCATTGCGCCTTTTATGTGGGACGACGGCGCTCAGTTTAACAGGGAAACCTGCGAGTGGAACTATCCCGGACTGCTTGAAGCAATGAACAGAGCGGTAAGCGGCGAAGATTATGAAGTAGTCAAAGGCTGATAATAATATTAAAAGCGGGAACGGGCTGACGGCTCGCTCCCGTTTTTTATTGGGGAAAGGCCGCAGTACTTGACTATTGGGGTAAAATGCAATATAATTAAAGAGATATTTAAATTATTTAAGGAGAAGATCAATATGCTGGATATGAAATTAATAAGGACAAATCCCGAGCTTGTCAAGGAAAATATCAGAAAGAAGTTTCAGGACGAAAAGCTTGTGCTGGTGGACGAAGTAGTTCAGATGGACATCGACTTCCGTGCGGCAAAGACAAAATGCGACGAGCTGAGAAACAAGCGAAACGTTATGAGCAAGCAGATAGGCGGGCTTATGGCTAAGGGTCAGAAGGAGGAAGCCGAAAAGGTAAAGACTGAGGTTAAGGCTATCGGCGAGGAGCTTGCGGCTCTGGAAGTTAAGGAAACTGAGCTTGAAGGCGAGATAAAGAAGCGAATGATGGTTATACCCAACATCATCGACCCTTCTGTTCCCATTGGAAAGGACGACAGCGAAAATGTTGAGATAGAAAAGTTCGGCGAGCCCTTTGTTCCCGAGTTTGAGATTCCTTATCATGTTGATATTATGGAAAGTCTCAACGGTATAGATCTTGATTCCGCCAGAAAGACCAGCGGAAACGGTTTTTATTATCTTTGCGGCGATATTGCAAGGCTTCACTCGGCAATTTTGTCCTATGCCAGGGATTTTATGATTGACAGGGGATTCACCTATTACATTCCTCCGTTTATGATTCGCTCCAATGTTGTTACGGGGGTAATGAGCTTTGCGGAAATGGAGGATATGATGTATAAGATAGAGGGCGAGGACCTTTATCTTATCGGAACTTCCGAGCACTCCATGATAGGCAAGTTTATAGATACCATAATTCCTGAAAGCGAGCTGCCCAAGACCCTCACCAGCTACAGTCCCTGCTTCAGAAAAGAAGTAGGAGCTCACGGCATTGAGGAGAGGGGTGTATACAGAATACACCAGTTTGAAAAGCAGGAGATGATAGTAGTCTGCAAGCCGGAGGAAAGCATGGAATGGTACAACAAGCTGTGGAAAAACAGCGTTGATTTCTTCCGCACTCTGGATATACCTGTAAGAACGCTGGAATGCTGCTCGGGCGACCTTGCGGACTTAAAGGTAAAAAGCTGCGATGTTGAGGCATGGAGCCCCAGACAGAAGAAATATTTTGAGGTTGGTTCCTGCTCAAATCTGGGCGACGCTCAGGCAAGGCGGCTTGGCATAAGAATCAAGGCGGAGGACGGTTCAAAGTATTTTGCTCACACTCTTAACAACACCGTTGTTGCGCCGCCGAGAATGCTTATTGCCTTCCTTGAAAACAATCTTAACGAGGACGGCTCGGTAAGAATACCCGAGGCGCTGAGAATGTACATGGGCGGAAAGGACGTTATCCGTTAAGGAGTTTGAGACCCAGCGGATATAATATAATGAGGTTTAAGGCAATACTGCGGCTGTGGTATTGCCTTAAAGAATAATTTACAGCTATAAAGGTGATTTTATGTCAACGGTTTGCGCAGTTTCCACTCCCCTGGCGGAGGGGGGAATTTCGGTTATAAGAATAAGCGGTGAAAAGGCTCTGGAGGTTGCCGCAAGGGTTTTTATTCCCTTTGCAAGCTTCGGCAGTGTTTTGAACATGAAGGGCTACACCTGCGCTCACGGCAGGGTAATTGACCCTGCTGACGGTAAAACTGTGGACGACGGGGTGCTGACTATTTTTCGTGCTCCCAGGTCTTATACGGGAGAGGACGTAGCGGAGATTTCCTGTCACGGGGGAGTATTCATAGCCAAAAAGGTGCTGAGGATATGTCTTGAAAACGGCTGCCAGCCTGCGGACAGGGGGGAATTTACAAAGCGAGCCTTTTTAAACGGTAAACTTTCCCTTACTCAGGCGGAGTCGGTTATGGACATGATTTCCGCTCAGGGAGAATACACGCTGCGTGCGGCTCGGCTTGCCGGCGAGGGCAAGCTTTTCAGGGACATTACATCGGTTAAGGACAGGCTTATAAAAATACTGGGAGAGCTTGCGGCATGGGTTGATTATCCCGAGGAAGATTTACCCGAGGTGGAGGAAAACTCCCTTCGTCACAGTCTTGAATCCTCCGCACAGGTTCTATCGGGGATACTTAAAGATTACGACTGCGGAATGCTTTTAAAAAGCGGCATAGACACAGTTATAGCAGGCAGGCCCAATGTAGGCAAGTCCACGCTTATGAATATGCTTTTAGGCTACGACCGCTCAATAGTTACAGACATTGCCGGCACGACGAGAGATGTAATCGAGGAATCCGCACGTCTTGGAGAATTTATACTCAAGCTGTCCGACACGGCGGGAATCCACGAAACCGACGATAAGGTTGAGAAGCTTGGTGTTGACCTTGCCCGAAAGAAGATAGAGGGCTGCGCTTTGGTTATAGCGGTATTTGACACCTCTGTTCCTCTTACGGATGAAGATTACGAGTTACTTGAATACGTCAAGAGTGTAGGAAAAAATCTTGTAATAGCATTAAACAAAAGCGATCTTGGGACAGTGCTTGACAAAGAAAGCTTCAAAAAGTACACAGCTCACGTTATAGAGATTTCAGCCAAGCAGGGTGAAGGCACAGAAGAAATTAAGGCGGCGTGTGCAGAGATTTTCTCACTTGCCGGGTACGATGCAGACTCGACGGTATTTGTCAATGAGCGACAGAAAAACTGCGCTTCCCAGGCGTTAAACAAGCTCAACGCTGCGCTCTCTGCCTTAAACAGTGGCGAAACTCTTGATGCGGTCACTGTTATGATAGACTACGCCCTACAATCCCTCGCCGAACTCACCGGCGAATGCGCCTCCGAACAAGTAGTCGCCGAAGTTTTTTCTAAGTTTTGCGTAGGTAAATAATCCCGGAGGGGGACAAACTCTGTTCTCCCCACAAAATCGAAGCGAACGTCAGTGAGCATAACGATGTTAAAAAGAAAGCCACAGTAAGCATAATGCTATACTGTGGCTATTATCATATCTTATATAATTTAATCAGTTCCCAAACTATCCTTTGCAGTTATAAATTATCAGACTCGTTAATGAAGTATGTAACCTTCACCGATTCTTCAGCTGAGGATTCGTCGCTGTTTCCGAAAATTCTGTCGGGGAACAGTACAAAAACGTCAACGGCTATAACTGCAAGAATAAGAATAATAAGTATAATCGGAATAAGCACGCTGGGCTTTTTGCCGGGGGTGACAGTCTGTCCCGCAGGGTCGGGGTAGGGCTGGTGAATGGCAGCGTTGTCGTTGTTAAGCGGCTGGGTGTACTGATTCTGGTACGCCTGATTCTGAGGTTGTTGGTATGCAGTCTGCTGATAAACGGGCTGCTGCTGATATACATTCTGCTGCGGGGCTTGCTGGTATGTGGTCTGTTGCTGTGTCTGCTGATAAGCAGGCTGACTGTAGGTCTGGGGCTGAGGAGTGGGAGTTTCATCGATTATGGGGGACTGCTCCTGAACGTGGGCTTCCTGAGTAAAAGCAGGAGAAACCGGCTGCTCTGGCACGAGCTGTTCCGGTACAGGCTGGGGAACAGGCTCGGGTACAGGGGTTTGCTCCGGGGCAGGCATTACCTTTGTTCCGCAGACGTTGCAGAATTTTGCGCCTTCCTTAAGAGGGCTTCCGCAGCTGGAGCAGACATTTGTTGTCGGGGGTTTTTCAAAAGCCGCCAGATTTGTTCCGCATGAGCCGCAGAACTTAGCGCCCTCGGGCAGCTGATTTCCGCATTTTGGACAGATTACTGACATAAAATCAAATCCTTTCGTTGATTATTTTTATTGCTCGGTAAAATTAAATTCCTGGATTACATCGCCGTATATAAGCCACTGGTCGCCGGTGTTGACTACGGTAATATCTCTTATATCGGAGATGGTTTTCTGATTTAAAAGGGTGCTTATCTCCACCGAAAGGGTGTAAGCCTTGCTTATGCTCAGTCTTTTGCTGTAGCTTTCTCTGTAATCGGCTTCAAGCTGTGAAATTTCGTCCGATTCCAGCTCCCGTGCCGAAAGGGTGTCAATGCTTAACAGAGGGGTGTTTTCCCCCTGACTGGGAAGCAGCACCTGGGCAAGCATAGAATTGTAGTTTTCGCTTTCCTCATATTTTTCTCTTGCTCCCGGCGTAAAGCAGTTGAGATAGGACTGTGTGTCCAGCAGCCTTATGGCTCGTATCATTGTAACGGTAGGCTGCTCGTAATTAAGGGGGGAATCATTCTGATTGTCAGAATTACCGCAGCTTTGCATAGCAAGCATTATCGCCGCCAGCACTGTAGCAACTACAATCCGTAGCAGCTTTTCAAATAAGCCTGACATAAGCCGCACCTCCCGCAATTTTTAAAATAAAAAGCCTGCCTTTTTATTCATTGAAGCCATGTGAAAATCAGAATAAGCTTTCTCCGTCATTTTCAACGATATACCATTCGCCGTCAATTTTAGCAACAGTTAATGAGCCCGAATCGGTATCGTCATCGTCGTCCCCTTCGATAGTTACTTCAAGATCTAACTCATAGCCGCTTGTAACGTCAACGTTGGCGTCGATATTATCTTTAAACTCATCGCTTATATCTTCAAGTTCACTGTCTGAAAGTTTTTCTTTATCCTCAATCTTGTAAGAAATACTTATGTTTTCGCCGTAGTCCGATTCAAATGTTTCTAAAAGCCCGTCAACGGTTTCCTGGAAAAATTCCTCTACATCCATATCCATGCCGCTGACACCCAGCATATCGTCGATATAGTCAATATAACATTCAGGGTATGCTTCCATAAAAGTTTTAGCATCGCCGTCTTCTATTGACTTAAAATAATTATCAAGAGGCTTTTTGTAACCTCCGCCGAAAAGCATTACAAGAACAATAACCACTGCCGCAATAACCGCAACCGCAATAACTCCCAGCACAATAAACTTAGCCTTGCCGGATTTTTTGGGTGCTGCCATTACATCGCCGTTGGAGTTGTAGGCTGTGTTGTTGTAATTATACGCGCCATAAGCATTTTCCGGTGTTTGCTGTGTCGTTTGCTGAGCTGGCTGCTGGGTTGTTTGCTGGAACGTCTGCTGAGTTGACTGCTGAGCTGTTTGCTGAGTCGCTCCGCAGTTTGTGCAGAAAGCAGCGTTGTCCTGAAGCTGAGCGCCGCAGTTAGTACAGAATTTTGACATAATGATTCCTCCTATAATTTTTACATAAATTTGCTGTCCGCAGGATTTCCCGGCAGGAAACAGCAAAACTCCCGCAATTTCTAAAAAAGGACGGACTTTTTACTGTCCGTCCCTATCAGTTAAACATATGCAAATCAAATAAGTTTCAGTTAATTATTAAAGCCAGTCATCGAGACTTGCGTCGGTGTCAGATTCAACAGGGTCAGAATCAAGGTCGGTAGCCATTACCCAGTCGCCGTCAACCTTTGCAACAATAAGATTTGCAAATTCCGTTTCTTCATCGTCGTCGCCCTTGATAGTTACTTCAACTCTTACATCAAAGCCCTTTGTAACCTCAACGTTAGCGTCATAATAGTTTTCAATATTATCTCTGATGTTTCTAAGCTGACGGTCTGAAAGCTCGGATTTTCTTTCAACGTCGTAAGAAAGCTTTATATCGCTACCGTATTCGTCCTCCATAGCCTCAAGTGTACTGTCAACTATTTCCTGATAGTACTCCTCAATGCTGTCGTAGCTTTCATACTCGTCAACAACGGTTTCTTCAAGATAATCCAGCTGCGCCTGAGGAACAGACTTCATATATGTAGCGGCGTCGGCTTTTTCCATTCCGTTGAACATGTTGGTGATAGGCTTCTTGTATCTTCCACCTACAACCAGCGTAAGCACAATAATAACCACCAGAATAACTACAATTGCAATAACCGCCAGAGCTATAAGCGTAGTCTTGTTTGGATTTGTTTTCAGGTTCTTGATGTTTTCCATTGAAAGCGAATCCTTTACGGCGTTTACGTTTACCTTATCCTTGATGTCGTTAAAGGTGTTCTTAACAGCATCTCCGGCAGAAGGCGCAGTTTCTGGCTGTTTGGGTTGTTCCTGCTGAGGTGTTCCGCAGCTTGTGCAGAAGGTTGCGTTGTCGTCCAGCTGAGCTCCACAGGTAGTACAGAATTTTGACATAATAAATTCCTCCCGGTTAATTTTTCATATTCGGAATATAATACTCCAATGTAATAATTTTAACCTAAATATTCGGTTTTGTCAATAGTATTTTCGGTAAAAACGCAGATAAATCTTAACGAAATATTTCCTATCTATTTAGTTAAAACCCCCAAACAGACTGACTGTAAGCTTATCATATTAGCTTATATTGGATTTTAAGTTGATTTATGCCTTGCATGCGACGGCAGTCAAAAGGGCTTTTTATCCATCTGACCTTTTGTACGGGGAAATTTCGGTGGCGTCTCCTTTACTTTCCTTATAA
Source organism: uncultured Ruminococcus sp. (assembly GCA_944388405.1). Classification (GTDB taxonomy): domain Bacteria; phylum Bacillota; class Clostridia; order Oscillospirales; family Ruminococcaceae; genus FB2012. The sequence continues at coordinate 137,819 of CALXIQ010000006.1, forward strand.
TAATAAGCGTTCTTGTGTCTTTGTTGGGCAAAGAATATTCAAGGCATTTTTCTGTCTTTCCCCCGAGAATCTCCACGGCGCTTTGAGCTTTTTCCAGCTCATTGTTTCCGTCGGGACCTTTAAGGGCGGCAAAAACGCCCCCTACTTTTACAAAAGGCAGGCAGTATTCGCACAAATAGGTGAGATTTGCCACTGCCCTTGCCGTGGCGACGTCAAACCTTTCACGGTAAGAAGCGTTTCTGCCCAGTTCCTCCGCCCTGCCGTGAACGCATTCCGCTTCAAGTCCCAGCCGGTCTGACAGCTCGGTCAGGAATTTTATTCTTTTGTTCAGGCTGTCAAGGAGGGTAAGACTTATATCCTCCCGGAAAATTTTCAGCGGACATGATGGGAAGCCCGCTCCCGTGCCTACATCTATCAGCCTTGAGCCTTTCGGCATATCAAACAGGGTGAAGGGATAAACGCTGTCGAAAAAATGCTTGACCGCAATCCCCTCCGGGTCGGTTATCGCCGTAAGATTTATCTTTTCGTTCCATTCAACCAAAAGCTTTGCATAAAGGCTCAGCTTTTCATACTGCCGGGCTGTTAATTCAATTCCGTATTCGCCGAAAAGCTTCTCGGCATCGGTTTGGGGTATCATCATTTTATTATCCTCCCTTTGTAGGGGCTTGGTCTTCATGCTGTCGTGACTGCTGTGAAAGCCAGATAAGCAGCACGTTTACGTCCGCAGGATTAACGCCGCTTATGCGGCTTGCCTGACCGACGCTTAAAGGCTTTATGCGGTCAAGCTTTTCCGCCGCTTCAAGGCGAAGTCCCCGTATCTGCGAGTAGTCGGTATCCGCCGGGAGGGCTTTTGCTTCAAGCTTTCTCATAGCCTCCACCTGCTCAAGCTGGATTTTTATATACCCTTCGTACTTTACCTGCAATTCCACCTGTTCTCTTACCTGAGGGGGAAGGTTTGGTCTTTCCGGGTCGAATGGGGAAAGGGCTTCATATGAAACCTGTGGGCGGCGAAGCAGCTGGGCAAGCTTTATTCCTGTGGAGAGAGGTTCTGTTCCCACGCTTTCAAGAAAAGCGTTAAGCTCCGCCGATGGGGCAAGATTTGTTTTCCATATTCTTTTTATCTCTTCTTCAGTCAGCCGCTCCTTTTCAAGGAGGGCGTTGTATCTTTCGTCGGAGATAAGCCCGATTTGATGACCGATGGGGGTAAGCCTTATGTCGGCGTTGTCCTGTCTTAACAGCAGTCGGTATTCGCTTCTTGAGGTCATCATTCTGTAGGGGTCTGAGCAGCCCTTTGTTACAAGGTCGTCTATAAGAGTGCCGATGTATGAAGAAGCCCTGTCGAGAATAAGAGGGGGTTGACCTTTGATTTTCAAAGCGGCGTTTATTCCCGCAACAATTCCCTGAGCGGCAGCTTCCTCATAGCCGGAGGTGCCGTTAAACTGCCCTGCTCCGTACAGTCCTTTAACCGCCTTGAATTCCAGTGTGGGCAGCAGGTCGGTAGGGTCGCAGCAGTCGTACTCGATAGCATAGGCGTTTCGCATTATCTCCACATTTTCAAGACCTTTTATCGTCCTTAAAAATTTAAGCTGCACCCATTCGGGCAGGGAGGAGCTCATTCCCTGCAGATAGTATTCGTCGGTGTCAAGTCCCATAGGCTCAATAAAAAGCTGATGTCTGGGCTTGTCGGGAAATCTCATTATCTTGTCCTCAATGGAGGGGCAGTACCTTGGACCGATGGCGTGGATTCTGCCGGAATAGATAGGCGAAAGATGAATGTTTTCTCTTATAACTCGATGGGTCTCATCGTTGGTGTAGGCGACATAGCATGATACTTTGTTTTCAAGCTTATCATGATTGTCAAAAGCAAACGGGGTGATGTCCGTATCGCCGTCCTGCCTTTCAAGGACGTCAAAGTTTATAGACCTTTTGTGGACTCTGGCGGGAGTTCCCGTTTTGAACCTCCTGAGCTTTATGCCAAGCTGTTCAATAGAGGCGGACAAAAACCGGGCAGGCAGCACCGAATCGGGACCGCTGGGGTATGAAACTTCCCCCACATGAATCTCACCGTTAAGATATGTGCCGCTTGCTATTATAACAGCCTTTGAGCCGTATTCTGTGCCAAGCCTTGTGACAACTCCCGTAACAATTCCATTTTCTGCGGTGATGGCGCAGATTTCGTCCTGCTTGATGCGGAGATTTTCGCACCGCTCAAGCGCCTGTTTCATGTATGTATGATATTTAACCCTGTCCGACTGCACTCTAAGGCTGTGAACGGCAGGACCTTTTCCCCGATTGAGCATACGGCTTTGCAAAAACGTAGCGTCCGCCGCCCTGCCCATTTCACCTCCCAGAGCGTCAATCTCACGGACAAGATGACCCTTTGCAGTTCCCCCTATGGAGGGGTTGCAGGGCATATTTGCTATTCCGTCCAGCGTTATGGTGAAAATCGCCGTTTTAAGTCCCAGCCTTGCCGCCGCCAGCGCCGCTTCGCAGCCAGCATGACCTGCGCCGATTACTATAACGTCGAAGTTTTCGGTTATCATTGTTACAAGCCTCTTTCTTTTAAAATGTAAATCGGGAATACGGTGTGATGCCGCATTATGCTCAGGGATAGTATACCCCCACAGGGTTTGAGTTTTCGTAGATTACTCTGGGAACCCGGGCTGAAACCTGACACACAATTTCATAGCCGATTGTTCCGGTAAGTTCGGCTATATCGTCGGCGGTGCAGCTTTCTTCCCCGTCTGTTCCTATGAGAGTTGCAATATCTCCCGGGCGGACGTTTTCAATATCGGAAACGTCGCACATAAACTGGTCCATGCATACTCTTCCCGTTATAGGAGCACGCTTGCCGTGGATTATAACGTAACCTTTGTTTGAAAGGGCTCTGGGATAGCCGTCGGCATAGCCGCAGGTTACGGTGGCAAGGGTGGTGGGTTTATCGGTTTTGTAGGTTCTGCCGTAGCTTACGCACACTCCTGCTTCCACCGTTTTCACCTGTGAAACCGCCGCTTTAAGTTCCATTACCGGGGCAAGCTCAAAGGGCAGAGGGGTGGAAACGCATGGCTTCAATCCGTAGAGGATAATGCCAAGCCGAGCCAGAGTGCTGCGGGGATTTTTGTGGTATATCCCCCCTGCTGAGTTAAGACAATGGACATGCTCAAGCTTTAAGCCCCGGGAGCAAAGCTCATCATACACCTTAAAAAAGCTGTCGGTCTGAGACTTTGTGTAGGCAACATCGTCAGGCTCAGTACTGTCGGCGGCGGCGTAGTGGGTGAAGATGCCCTCAAGAGAGATACCCGGCAGAGCGGCGATTTTTTCAAGCTCCGCACAGATTTCCTCCGTCCTGCCCCTGACGCCGATTCTGGTCATTCCCGTGTCCACCGCCACATGACAGCGGATTTTGCCGCCCTTTGAATGCTGCGACAAAAGACGGGCGTAGGAATATTCCGTTACCGCCTGAATAATATTGTTTTCATAAAGCAGGTCCGCCGCCTCGGGAGGAGTGTAGCCGAGAATAAGTATCTCGCCCTTTATCCCCATTTTTCGCAGGCGGAGCGCTTCTATTTCGTTTGAAACCGCAAACCACCTTACTCCCAGCTTGTTTTCAAGATAGGGGCAGATAGCTTCGTCGCTGTGGCCGTAGCAAAACGCCTTTACAACGCACATTATCTCGTTTTCGGGGCAGATAAAGCGCTTGTAGCTGTTAAGATTCTTTTCAAGGCGGTCAAGATGGATTTCCGCCCAGGTTCGTTTGAGATAGTTCATTTATAATCCCCGCATACCAAAAGAAAATAGGAAAAGCAGCGGGTATTCCTCCGTTTCGTAAAATTTTTGCAGCGGCGTGAGGTTTGTTTCTTTTTTTGAAGCCGCTATTGAAAAACACCGAACAGTGTGGTATAATATAACTTAATTAAGCTTGCGGCTGCGCCGCCTGATGAAAGAGTGTGTCTTTTTATGACTGAAAGCTATGGAATAGACAAAGCCACCACCTGCTGCTTCACCGGTCACAGAAGCCGTGATCTTCCCTTTTTCGGCGACAGGGATAAGCAGGGAATGAAATGTCTTGTCAGTAATATTCAGCTTGCAATAGAAACCGCTGCCTCCGAAGGGTATAAGACTTTTATTTCGGGAATGGCTGAGGGAACGGATCTGATATGTGCAGAGATTGTTCACAACCTTATTCACAGAAAGGGTTTTGACATAAGGCTTATATGCGCTATTCCCTATAGGAATCAAGGAACGATGGAAATTTCAAATCCGCTTGACCGTTATATCTACAGCGTTATAATACAAAGCTGCGACAAGGTAGTTTACATATGCGATGAATTTGAAAAGAACTGCTATAAGCTGAGAAATCAGTTTATGGTGGACAACTCTTCAAGGATAATCGGGGTGTACAAGCAGAAGAAAAGAGGCTCGGGAACGCTTCAAACCATAAACATGGCAAAGGCGTCGGGGCTGGAGCTTAACATAATTGAGCTTGACAAAAACCCCATATTCTACATAGATTCAGCCGAGCAACTTTAATATCTTATAATAGTTTACACCTAAATTATGAAATGTTCAAGTATTTTTTTATACACCGGGGAAGTTTTTATATAAGGAGCGTTTAATCAATATGTCCGATAAAGCTAAGAATAATAAAAAGAAAAAGTCGCAGGCGCCGGTGGCGTTGGTATATTTTGCGACCATGATGGTCTTTCTGGCGGTTTTCGCGGTTTTTGCGGTTATACTTCTCGGCAGAATGAATATCCAAAGCGAGCAGGAGGATAACGAGCCGGTTTCGCTTATGCAGTCTTATAATATTTTGTACGCCGGGGTAAATAGCGGCAACGAGCTTGCCGACCTTGCGCTGGTGAGAATGGCTCCCGAGATGGATCAGATTATAATAACGCCCTGCTCATCACTTACTGTAAGCGTCACAGACGGAGTTTCAACCTTCGGAGAGATATATGCCGATGGTGGAATGACAAGGCTTGTAAACGCAGTGGAGCAGACCTTTAGGGTTGAAACCGACTACTATATGTCCCTTACAAGCAGCGCATTTGAAAGCGTGGCGGATATTCTCGGCGGAATGGTGTATACTCCAGAGGAGGACCTTTACTATCTTTCACAGGAGGACGCTTCATTGGACGTTTCTTACAGAGCAGGCGGAACTGTCTCCCTTTCGGGCAGAGAGATTAACCTTATATGCCAGTCGCCCGTGTTCTCGCAGGGCAGAGGAGGAAATGTGGAATTTCTGGGAGAAGCGCTGTATCAGCTTGTAAACGGGGCATTCCAGCAGAACAATATCACACGAAACAATCTTGATAACATATATAATATTATGAGTGCGGATTCGGATACCAATCTTACCGACAGCGTCATGGAGCAGCACAAGTCCTATATGACCGAAATGCTCAGCCGTGATATCGAGCCTGCGGTTTTGCTTGTCCCGGACGGAACATGGACTAACGACAGCTATTTTACCGTTTCGGACGAGTTCAGGACCTCTCTTGCAGAGGCTTATGAAAGAACATCTACCAACAGCGGGGTTGTATCTTCGGAGAGTGACGCCGTGTAAGAATTTGGTTGTTGAATTTTAATTGGAAGGGGCTGCGGCAATGAAGCTTATGGTTATAATTCTAAATAAAATCGACGCTCTGGACTATCTGCTTGAGGGGCTTTCCGCAGCAGGAATAGAAGGAGCCACCATAATCGAATCGTCAGGACTTGCCATGACCCTTTCAAAGCTTGACAGCTCCTTCGTAAGCGCTTCAATCAGAGCGTTGTTCAGCGGCAACGAGGACAACAGGACGATTCTTTCGGTTATAAGAAACGACCAGCTTGAGCTGGCAAGAAAGGTGGTCTACAACACGGTGGGTGATTTGTCGCTGCCAAATACGGGAATACTTTTTACCGTCCCCATAGATTTTGCAGAGGGCATAAGCAAAAACAGAAAAAAGCCCCAAAGCCCTCCCCAAAAGACATGATTGCATAAATATTTACAGAATATTTATATAAAATTCATCACTGAATTGAGAAAAGTCTTTTTGGGTATTGCAAACGCCGATTTTCTGTGGTATACTGTATGTAATACGTTTAATGAAAGGCTGGAAATCAATTTCCGGTCTTTTGATTTTGTATGGGGAATAATTACGAACGACGCCATGGTGAAAGGAACGGGATAATATTTGGAGAAGAAAAACACTGCCGAGAAGGTCAGGGAGCTTGCTCAGCCGCTGTGTGAGGAGCTGGGGCTTTTTCTCTGGGACGTAAGGTTTGAAAAAGAGGGAGCAACCTGGTATCTTAAGGTGCTGATTGATAAAGACGGCGGAGTGAGCATGGACGACTGCGAAGCGCTGACAAGACCTCTCAACAAGCTGCTGGATGAAACCGACCCCATTTCTCAGAGCTATGTGCTGGAGGTGGGAAGTCCCGGGCTGGGAAGAGAGCTTAAGCGTCCCGAGCATTTTGAAGCTTGCATAAACGATATTCTCAGAATAAAGCTTATACGTCCCAGGGACGGTAAAAAGGAGTTTATAGCAGGTCTTGACGGATACGACAAGGAAAAGCTTTACTGCCATCTCACCGACGATGAGGGAAATGTGCTGGAGCCTGCGGAGTTTGTTATAAAAGAGTGTGCTTCCATAAAGCTGTACGACGACGGCGATTTGTTTTAAAATGAGCCGAAGGCAAGCCGGAATCCGCAGTTGGAATGTGACGCAGCATTGAAGTATGCGGCAGTAAAGTCCGCCGCACAGATAGATTTTAAGTTAAATCAATAATTATCGGAAGGATTGATTGAAAAAATGAATAACGAGTTTTTTGAGGCGCTGAGCCTGCTTGAAAAGGAAAACAACATCGACGCCGAGGTGCTTATCGAAACGGTAAAGCAGGGCATAATGAAGGCTATAAAGAAGGACTATCCCAACAGCGAGAATATTGCGGTTGAAATAGACCCCGAAAGCGGCAAGTTTGAAATGAAGATACTTAAGGAGATCGTAGAGGGCGAGCCTGAGGATCCCGACAATGAGATAAGCCTTGACGAAGCCCTTACAATTTCAAAGGACGCAAGGGTGGGCGGCACAGCGGAGATACTGCTTAGCCCTGCTAAGTTCGGAAGAGTGGCGGCACAGAACGCAAAGCAGTCCATCAAGCATGAGATAAAGGATTTTGAAAGAGAAAGACTTATCGAGCAATATAAGGACAAGGTTTACGAGTGTGTTTCGGCAACCGTTCAGAAGGTTGAGCCTGCAACCCTCAACGCAGTGCTTACCATTGACAAAAACGAGGTTTACCTTGTGAGAAATGAGCAGATACCCGGCGAGGTGCTGAAGCCCGGAGATATAATCAAGGTTTACGTGGTGGGAATTGCAAATCCCGAGAAAAAGCCGTCCATCAAAATATCAAGAACCCACAGGGAGCTGGTTAAAAGGCTGTTTGAAAGAGAAATTCCCGAAATTGCCGACGGTACCGTTGAGGTAAAGGCGATTTCAAGAGTTGCGGGAGCAAGGTCAAAGATAGCGGTTTGCAGCAAAGACCCCAACGTTGACGCCGTGGGAGCCTGCATTGGTCCCAAGAAGTCGAGAATTTCTTCCATAGTTAACGAGCTGAAGGGTGAAAAGATTGACGTTATTTTATGGAGCGAGGATCCTGCCGACTTTATCGCCAAAGCCCTTGCCCCTGCGGAGGTTATAGATGTTATTCTCTCGCCGGAGGAGGGAGTAAGGGAGTGCAAGGTTATTGTTCCCAACAATCAGCTTTCACTGGCTATAGGAAACAAGGGACAGAATGCAAAGCTTGCGGCGGGACTTACCGGCTATAAGATAGATATTCTGCCGGAGATACCTGTTAAGACGGAAGCAGAGACTGAAAAAGAGGAGCCCGTTGAAGCGGCGGAGGAATAAGCTATGAAAAGCAAAAGAGTTCCTATGAGAATGTGTCTCGGATGCAACGAGATGAAACCAAAAAAAGAGCTGATAAGGGTGGTTAAATCCAAGGAGGGTGAAATATCCCTTGATCTTACCGGAAAGAAAACAGGCAGGGGCGCTTATATATGCAGAAACATAGAGTGTTTCAGAAAAGCAAGAAGCGCTCACAGGTTTGAAAGAGCCTTCGCCTGCAGAATAAGCGACGAGCTGTTTGACAGCATGGAGGCGGAGCTTGAAAATGAAAAGTAAGATGGGACTTATCACAATGTGCAGAAAAGCCGGAAAGCTTCACATCGGTATGGATACCGTCAAGGAAGCGTGCAGAAACGGCAGTGCGTCGGGAGTTTTTATTGCAAACGACATTTCGCCAAAATCCCTTAAAGAGATAAAATTTATATGCTCCAGATACGGCGTTGAGCTGTATGAGCTTGGAATAAGCATGGACGACATCTGGACGGAGCTGGGAAAGAGAGCGGGAGTAATGGCTGTTACCGACAGAGGATTCAGCAAAGCCTGCGCCAAAGGGCTTGAACCTGTACCTGCTTCCGAGGACGATTTAAACAGCAACCAATAAGGAGGACATTTTTGCCTATGAATATGAATAAAAAATATAAGCTTAACGAGCTTGCAAAGGACCTGAAGCTGTCAAACGCCCAGGTTGTGGAGTGTCTTGAAGGGCTGACGGGAGAAACCAAGAAAACGGTGGCTTCTCTTACTCCCGAGGAGATAGGATATGTTCTGGAGTATTTTACCCAGAACAATCAGGTGGAAAGCTTTGATGAATATTTCGCCGCCAATGTAAAGCCTGTTTCAGAGGAGAAAAAAGAGAAAAAGTCTGCTAAGCCCAAGGCTGAAAAGAAAGCTCAGCCGGAGGAAGCAAAGACCGAGCCTGCAAAGGAAAAAGCTTCCGAGCCGCAGAAAGCGGAGCAGATTATGCAGCAGCCTGTCGAAAAGAAGCCCGAGGCTGTAAAGCAGCCTGAAGAGCAAAAGGCGGCTGAAAAAGGAAACAAGCCTGCTCATAAAAAGGAGCAGCCAAAGCCGGCAAAGAAAAAGGAGCACGGCGTCAGACAGATTATCGGAGGATCTTTTGCAAAGGACGAGGGCTACACAGTTTCGGAAACCACCGACAGCTTTTCAAAGGGCAGAACGGTGGATACAAGAGGAAGCTATATAGAGCTTGACAAATACAACGAAAAATACGACAACCTTGCAAATACAAAGCAGAACAAAAGCAAGGATAACTTCACAAAGAAGCAGAAACTTACTCAGAAATCACAGCAGTATAAAAAGCAGCAGCATTCTCACAAAAAGGAGACTGAGGCTGAAAAGCTGCGCCGTCTTGAGCTGGAAAGAGCCAGAAAGCAGCAGCTTAAGGTACTTATCCCTGATGAGATTGTGGTTTCGGAGCTTGCCAGCAGGCTTAAGGTAACCGCTACTGAGGTAATCAAAAAGCTTATGGGTCTGGGAGTAATGGCTTCCATTAATGAAGTGATTGATTTTGACACCGCGGCTTTAGTTGCCGATGAGCTGGGCGCAAAGGTTGAAAAGGAAGTTATTGTAACAATTGAGGAGCGTCTTATTGCCGACGAGGAAGACCCTGAAGACAGCCTTGAAGAAAGATGCCCGGTAGTTGTTGTTATGGGTCACGTTGACCACGGAAAGACTTCAATTCTTGACAGAATAAGAAACGCTCATGTTGCGGAAGGCGAAGCAGGCGGAATCACCCAGCATATAGGAGCTTATCAGGTTGTCTACAACGGTAAGAAGATAACCTTCCTTGATACACCGGGACACGAGGCGTTTACTGCCATGAGAGCCAGAGGCGCCAATATTACAGATATAGCTATCCTTGTTGTTGCGGCGGACGACGGAATTATGCCCCAGACTGTTGAATCAATCAACCATGCAAAGGCGGCAGGGGTATCTATAATCGTTGCTATAAACAAGATGGATAAGGAAGGTGCCAACCCCGACAAAGTTAAGCAGGAGCTTACCGAGCATGGTCTTGTTGTTGAGGAATGGGGCGGAGATATTATTGCGGTTCCCGTATCGGCAAAAACGGGAATGGGCATTGACGAGCTGCTGGAAAACATTCTGCTGGTAGCGGAGGTTAAAGAGCTTAAGGCAAATCCCAACAAGCTTGCAAAAGGCGCTGTTATCGAAGCTCGCCTTGACAAGGGCAAGGGACCGATTGCCACTCTGCTGGTTCAGGGCGGAACGCTTAATGTGGGCGATGTTATTATCGCAGGAACCGCTGTGGGCAGAGTAAGAACAATGACAAACGACAAGGGAAGAAGAATAGAAAACGCCGGACCATCCACCCCGGTTGAGATAACGGGTCTGGGAGAAGTGCCCAGTGCAGGCGATACCTTTAACGCTGTTGCGGACGAAAAGCTGGCAAGAGAGCTGGTTGAGCAGAGAAAGCACGAGGCTAAGGAAGAGATATTCAAGCAGTATCAGAAGGTAACCCTTGACAACCTGTTCGCTCAGATTTCAGAGGGCGAAATGAAGGAGCTGCCGCTTATAGTAAAGGCGGACGTTCAGGGCTCGGTGGAGGCTGTAAAGCAGTCCCTTGAAAAGCTTTCAAACGATGAGGTAAGAGTAAAGGTTATCCACGGAGCGGTAGGAGCGGTTTCAGAAAGCGACGTTATGCTTGCCAACGCTTCAAATGCGATTATTGTAGGCTTTAACGTGCGTCCCGACCCCGTTGCAAAGGATTCTGCGGAAAGAGACGGAGTTGACATTCGTCTTTACAGGGTTATTTACGACGCAATCGAGGAAATTTCCACCGCTATGAAGGGAATGCTTGCGCCTAAGTACAGAGAGGTTGAAACGGCAAGAGTCGAGGTACGACAGGTTTACAAGATTACCAATGTAGGAATTGTTGCGGGCTGTTATGTGCTCAGCGGCAAGGTGGGAAGAAACAACGAAATAAGAGTTGTAAGAGACGGTATTGTAATTGCCGAGGATAAGATGTCCTCGCTGAGGAGATTCAAGGACGATGTGAAGGAAGTTGCGGAAGGCTACGAATGCGGCATCACCCTTGAGAAGTTCTCCGACATCAAGGAGGGCGACATCTTTGAGGCGTTCTATATGGAGGAATACCGTGATTAATTAAAGCTGACGCCGGTTTGCGAGAATATATCCGGTGAAGTTGATATGGAGGTTAAAAATGGCTGGTTTTAAGGCTGGGCGTATGTCGGAGGATATACGCAGGATAATTTCCGGTAAAATGAAGGATCTTAAAGACCCGAGAATAAACAGCGGAGATATGCTTACGGTGGTAAGATGCGACGTTTCAAGCGACGGGTCGTTCTGCAAGGTGTATATCTCCAGCCTTGAGGGGATAGACAAGGCGAAGGAAGCAATCAAAGGCTTTGAAAGCGCATCGGGATTTCTCAAAAGGGAGATTTCAAATGTGCTCAAGCTGAGGAAGTGCCCCGAGCTGAAGTTCATTGCAGACGATTCTGCGGAATATTCCATGAGAATATCCGACAAGCTGAAAAGCATTAAGCTTGACGAAACGCCGGAAAGCGACACGGAGGAACAGCCCACATGACCAAGTGCATGGCTGTGAATTATCAAAAGGGAGAAAAGGCTTATGGATTTTGAAGCGCTGAAGGAATATCTGGAAACCCATGATAACTATCTGATTCTGACCCATAAAAGCCCCGACGGCGATACGCTGGGGGCAGGCTTCGGGCTGTGCGGTTATCTGAGAGATGCCGGGAAAAAAGCCAATGTGCTTAACAGCGAGAGTTTTCCCTTGAGATACAAATTTCTTTACGAAGGCTATTACGTTCAGGAGTTTGAGCCGCAGAGCGTTATAGCGGTGGACATTGCCGACACTCAGCTGCTGGGAAGTCACCTTGCCGCCTTTGCTGAGGAGGGTGCGATAGATGTATGCATAGACCATCATATATCAAACAAATTCTACGCCAAGCGCAGCTATGTTGACGGCAATGCGTCTGCAACCTGTCTGATACTGTATCAGTTTTTCAAATACATCGGCTACGAAATGAGCAATCAGGTGGCAAAGTGCCTTTACACGGGAATTTCCACCGATACCGGCTGCTTCAAGTATGAAAACACCACTCCTCAGGCTCACCTTGCCGCAGCGGAGCTTATGGGGTATGACATTGAGTTTGCCTCCATAAACCGCAAGATGTTCGACGTCAAAAGCAAGGGCAGGCTTATTGCCGAAAAGAAAGCAATTGAGGAAATGGAGTATTTCTTTGACGACAGGTGCGCTATTATCGTGCTTACCACCGAGATGATGAATTCCTGCGGAGTTGAGCAGGCGGAGTTTGAGGGAATGGCTTCAATCCCCCTTTCTACTGAGGGAGTGGAGATTGGCATTACAATAAAACAGCGTCATGCGGACGTTTTCAAGCTTTCGGTGAGAACTACCGAGGAGATTGACGCTTCGGCGTTTTGCAAAAGATTCAACGGCGGCGGACATATCCGTGCGGCAGGCTGTGAAATTCAGGGCACTCTGGAGCAGGTGAAGGCAAAGGTGCTTAACGAGGTAAGAGAGGTTCTGGGCTGCAGTGATGGAAAATAAGGAGCTTTGCGGAGTTATCCCCGTAAACAAGCCGGAGGGCTGGACATCCTTTGACGTTGTGGCAAAGCTGAGGGGGATACTTAAAATCAAGCGGCTTGGTCATTCTGGCACTCTTGACCCGATGGCTACGGGAGTTTTACCGGTGTTTGTGGGAAAGGCGACCAAAGCCTGCGATATTATCCCGGACAGCGGAAAGGCTTACCGGGCAGGATTTAAGCTGGGCGTCAACACCGACACCCTTGACATAACCGGAAAGGTTGTAGCGCAAAGCAGTGCGGCGGTGGATATGGCGGCGCTGGAAAGGGCAAAGCAAGAGTTTGTGGGCGAAATAACCCAGATTCCACCAATGTATTCCGCCGTAAAGGTGGAGGGCAAACGGCTTTATCAGCTTGCCAGAGAGGGCAAAACTGTGGAAAGAAAGCCCCGGAAGGCAGAGATTGACGAGATTACAATTGAAAGCTATAATGAAAACCTGAGAGAGGGAGTAATGTATGTCCGCTGTTCAAAGGGGACGTACGTAAGAACTCTTATTGAGGATATAGGAAACAAGCTGGGGGCAGGGGGAATTATGACCTCCCTGGTGAGAACATTTTCCGGGGGATTTTCAATCGGGGAATGTCTGACTATCGAGGAAATTCAGCAGGCAGCCGCTGAGGGCAGATTGCAGGATATTATTCTGCCTCTTGAGAGGGTGTTTGAAAAATACCCGGCGGTGAAGCTTGATGAACGCTGCACCAAAATGTACAAAAACGGAGTTATTTTAAGGTGCAAACAGGCAGGGCTGAAAAATGCGGAGGCTTTGGGAAGCTATCGGGTGTATGGCTGCGACGGGGAATTTCTCGGGCTGGGGCAGGCTGATTTTGAATCCGATAAATTTAAAAGCATAAAGAATTTTTATTGAAAAGCGGAGGGATAGTTTGATCTGCATCACTGAAAAGGATGTTTTGGAACATAATACCGTCTGCGCTCTGGGGCTTTTTGACGGAGTTCACAGAGGACATCGGCTGATAATCCAAAACGCCGTGGCTGAGGCTGGCAAAAGGGGAGCAAAATCGGCGGTGTTTACCTTTCAGACCGACAGCGTTACTTCAAAGGGTCACGACGGCAGATTTGAAATGCTGCTGACCGACAGGGAGAAACGCAGACATTTTGAGGAGCTTGGGGCGGATTATCTTTTTTCGCCGGTGTTTGGCGATTACAAGTCGATGCCGCCCGAGGTTTTTGTAAAAGAGGTGCTGAAAGAAAGGCTTAACTGTCTGTGCGCAGTGTGTGGAACAGACTACACCTTTGGCTCAGGCGCAGCGGGAAAGGCTGAGGATTTAGTCAGGCTGGGAAAGAAATACGGCATAGAGGTTATGGTAATAGAACAGCTCAAGCAAAACGGAGGAGTGATAAGCTCCACCGAAATACGCCGCCTTATAAGACAGGGCGAGGTTTCAAAGGCAAATGTTATGCTTGGCTACCGCTATGGCTACACTTTGCCTGTGGAGCACGGCTATGAGCGAGGGAGGACGTGGAATTTTCCTACAATAAATCAGAAGATTCCAAAAGGACTTGTGCTGCCCAGATTCGGAGTTTACTGCTCAAAGGTGTTGATAGACGGCAAATGGTACAGCGGAGTTACAAACATAGGAGTAAAGCCTACAGTTCACGTTAAAACCGAGCCTTTGGCGGAGACCTTCATTATTGATTACGAAGGGGATTTATACGGCAGAGAGCTTGAGCTTGAGCTGTACGAGTTTGTCCGTCCCGAGCGGGTTTTTGATTCCTTTGAGGAATTAAAGGAGGAAATCGGCAGAAATACTCAGTTTGTAAAAGAGTATTTCGCTAAAATTGAAAGGGATTGATATAATTGCCGACGGCGGTTTGCATCGGCGTACAATTATTTCACATAAAATTTTGAAAGGAAAGATATAAATGAAAAAGGTCAGAACAAGATTTGCACCGTCGCCGACGGGATATATGCATATTGGTAATCTGAGGACTGCATTGTTTACCTATCTTATCGCCAAGCAGAACGACGGCGATTTCATCCTGCGTATTGAGGACACCGACAGGGAGAGATACGTTGAGGGAGCAACCGAGGTGATTTATTCCACCCTGAAAAAGTGCGGTTTGCAGTGGGACGAGGGCCCCGATATCGGAGGTCCCGTAGGACCCTACATTCAGTCGCAAAGAATGGGAATGTTCAAAAAATACGCCCTGGAGCTGGTGAAAAAAGGAGAAGCTTATTACTGCTTCTGCGACAAGGAGCGTCTTGAAGAGGTAAAGGCGATTCAGGAGGCAAGCGGAATAATGCCTATGTACGACCGTCACTGCCGCAACCTTTCCCCCGAGGAGGTCAAGGAAAAGCTTGACGCCGGCACTCCTTACGTTATCAGGCAGAAAGTCCCCCTTGACGGAGAGGTTACCTTCCACGACGAGCTTTACGGAGATATAACCGTTCCCTGCTCTACCCTTGACGACCAGATACTTATAAAGACCGACGGTATGCCCACCTACAACTTTGCAAACGTGGTGGACGATCATCTGATGGGCATTACTCATGTTGTAAGAGGAAACGAGTATCTTGCTTCCGCCCCCAAGTACGAACTGCTTTACAGAGCTTTCGGCTGGGAAGTGCCCACATATATTCACGTTGAGCACATTATGAAGGACAAGCAGCACAAGCTTTCAAAGCGTGACGGCGACGCATCTTTCGAGGATTTGGTTGCAAAGGGTTATCTGACTGAGGCGATTGTAAACTATATTGCCCTGCTGGGCTGGGCGCCCAAGGGCGAGAATGAAATATTCTCTCTTGAGGAGCTTATAAAGGAGTTTGACATTCACGGACTTTCAAAATCCCCGGCGATTTTCGACCCGCTGAAGTTAAAGGCTATCAACGCCAAGTACATCAAAAAGCTTTCTCCCGAAAAGTTTATGGAATACGCAGTGCCTTACATCAGGCAGACTGTAAAGCGGGAGGATGTTGACCTGGCAAGAATCTGCTCTCTTTTACAGGACAGAACCGAGGTGTTTACCGACATTCCCGAAACGGTGGACTTTATCGACAGTCTGCCGGAATACGACACTTCCCTTTACTGTCACAAGAAGATGAAAACCAACGAGGAAAACTCCCTTGAGTCTCTTAAAGAGGTGCTGCCGGTGCTGGAATCCATAGATGAAGCCGACTGGAACGAGGAAACGCTTCACGACAAGCTGTTTGAGCTTATCGGTAAAATGGGGGTTAAGAACGGGATTATTCTGTGGCCTCTCAGAGTTGCGGTTTCAGGCAAGGCGTTTACTCCCGGCGGAGGAATTGAAATCTGCGCCCTTATCGGTAAAGCGGATTCGCTGGAGAGAGTTAAAAAGGGAATCCAAAAGCTTTCCTGAGTTTATCACTTTACTGTCACACAATGTTGATACAATAAAACAGGATTATTGCGTAAAGTATCCTTAAAAAGGAGGAAAATTTAATGATAGAGGTGCAAAACCTGTCAAAGCACTACGGCGACAAAAAAGCTGTCGACAACATTTCCTTTAAGGCGGAGGACGGCGAGATACTAGGATTTCTGGGACCTAACGGCGCAGGAAAATCTACAACCATGAACATTCTCACGGGATATATCTCCTGCACCGACGGAAAAGCGCTTATCGACGGAATAGACATTCTTGAAAACCCCATAAAGGCAAAGTCAAAGATAGGCTATCTGCCCGAGCAGCCGCCGCTTTATCTTGACATGACGGTCAGGGAGTATCTTAATTTCATCTACGACCTGAAAAAATGCAAGCTTCCCAGAAACTCTCATCTGAAGGACATTTGCAGCCTTGTTAAAATAGAGCATGTTTACAACAGAATTATAAAGAACCTGTCAAAGGGATACAGACAGAGAGTTGGTCTTGCTCAGGCGCTGGTGGGAAACCCCAACGTGCTTATTCTGGACGAGCCTACGGTAGGTCTTGACCCTAAGCAGATTATCGAGATAAGAACCCTTATCAAAAAGCTGGGAAAGAATCACACTGTAATTCTTTCTTCCCACATACTGTCGGAAGTTCAGGCGGTGTGCGACAAGATTATCGTAATCAACGAGGGCAAAATCGTGGCTGACGACACCGAGGACAACCTTTCAAGAAAGCTTTCGGTGGACCACAAGCTGTCGGTGAGAATAGACGGTCCGAAAAACGAGGTTGCCAAGCTGATAAAAGGTATAAACGGCGTGGTTTCCTGCGAAGAGGGGGCACAGCATTCCGATACGGTATGGGATTACCGTGT
Source organism: uncultured Ruminococcus sp. (assembly GCA_944388405.1). Taxonomy (GTDB): domain Bacteria; phylum Bacillota; class Clostridia; order Oscillospirales; family Ruminococcaceae; genus FB2012. Next base: position 154,551 of record CALXIQ010000006.1, read on the forward strand.
TGAAGCCAAGGAGGGCGTGGACATACGCCGTGAGCTGTTCAAGAGAATTGCCGAAAGAAACTGGTATATTCTTGAGATGAAATCCTCCGAGCTTTCTCTTGAGGACATCTTCCTTAAGCTTACAATGGGCGAGGCTATTCCTGCCCTTGAGAAAAAATCTGACGGAGGTAGAGACTGATGGGAGCAATTTTCAGACGCGAGGTGCTTTCGTATTTTACCTCGCCTATAGGATATATTTTTCTGGCGGCGTTTTACGCCTGCTCTGCGGTAAGCTTCGCAAACGTTTCGCTTAACTACGGCAGCACTCAGCTTGACGGAGTGTTCGGCGAGATTATGATAATACTTATTGTGCTTATTCCCATACTTACAATGAGAACACTGTCGGAGGAAAAGAAGAACAAAACCGACCAGTGTTTGCTTACCGCGCCGGTAAGTCTGTGGGGAATTGTGTTGGGAAAATTTCTTGCAGCGTTCCTAATCTACATACTGGGAGTTGCAATTACCATTGTTTACGCAATTGTAGTTTCGGCATACGCTGCCCCCGACTGGACGGTTATTTTAGGCAACGTAACGGGACTTGCTCTGCTGGGAGCGGCGTTTATCGCAGTGGGAATGTTCTGCTCCTCATTCACCGAAAACCAGGTGGTTTCGGCGGTAGTAAGCTTTATAGTTATGGTGGCGCTTTATCTTTTTACCACCATAGGAAACGTTATTCCCATTGATTTTATCGAGAACATCATGCCCGGTTTTTCAAATTTGGCAAGAGCGATTATCGTAGCGGTTGTTATCATTGCAGTGGGAACTGTTGTTTATTTTGTTGCCGGAAGAAAAGCCAGCACTGTTCTGATAACGGTGGCGATTGCGCTGGTGCTGGGACTGTTCACCTATGCAGGGGACAATCTTCCCGACGTATTTGCCAGACTTTCTTTCTGGGAAAGATATTACGGCTTTACCTACGGACTGTTTGATTTGTCAAACGTATTGTTTTTTGTAAGTGCGGCAGCGGTATTCCTGTTCCTTTCGGTCAGGGTGCTGGAGAAACGCCGCTGGTCATAAGGAGGGATACAGTATGAGCGAAAATAAAATGCCTGAAAACGAAAAGCTTTCAGAGGAAACCGTATCTACTCCTGTAGGAGATTTTCTCAAGGACGTTGTTTCCGATGAAAATGAATCTCAAGAAAGCAAGGATACCAAAGAATCAAAAGAGAAGAAATCAAAAGAGAAAAAACCTAAGAAAAAGGTTCAGGGAAAGCAGCTTAAGCACGGACTGATGTCAACGGCGTTTACTGTTGTTTTCATAGTGGTAGTTGTGCTGGTAAACATTGTGGCTACAATGCTTTTTGAAAGATACCCCATTACAATAGACCTTACCAGCAACGATGTATACTCAATTTCCGAGGAGTCGGAGGAGTATGTAAGGGACATTGACGTTGAAACCCTTATAACGGTGTTTGCCACCGAGGACGAGTTCACCACCCTCAGCACCTATACCAGACAGGCTGCTGAGGTTATGGAGGAATATTGCCGTTACAACGACCTGATAAGCTACAGATATGTTGATATAGACTCAAACCCCGATATAATGGCGGATTATGAGGCAAACTCAATTTCTCAGTACGACATTATCGTTGAAACCAATCCTACCGAGGACGTTAAGAGAACGAGGAAAATAACTCTTGTCAACCTGGTGGATTTTCAGGACGAGTTTGTTCAGCAGCTGAGCGATTACTACGGAACCACCGTAGAGGTTATGGCGGACCAGTACGGAGCACTTACCTTCCTGCAGTATTACGGCGGCTACGTTGAGGCATCAACTGCCGACCAGGCTTTTGTGTCGGCGTTTATGACGGTTACAGACCCCAATCCCGTAACCGTAACATTCCTTACGGGAAGAAACGAAAGCTCGCCTCTTTCCTACTTCCAGACTCTGCTGGAGGCAAACGGATATACCGTGGGATCAATCGATATAACCACCGAGGAAATCCCCGAGGAAACAACAGTTGCAGTCATTGCCGCTCCTCTGACCGATTACCTTGAGGACGAGATTGAAAAGGTGGACGAATTTCTTGACAACAACGGAAATTTAGGAAAACAGCTGTTGTATCTTGCTTCCGCTTCACAGGGAGAAACGCCTAATCTGGACGAATTTCTTGCCGAGTACGGAATTGAAATAGGAGAGGGAGTTATCTGCGAAACGGACAGCGATTACTATTATCAGATCCCGGCTATGACCATAACCGACGATATTTCAGAAAACTTCAATCAGGATATGACTTCTTCCGACCCGCTTATTTTAAACGCTTATTCACGGCCGATACATCTGCTGTTTGACGAGGAGGATCAGACTGCCACTGAGGCTTATATCCGGTCAACAGTAAACGGCTACACAGTAGATATGGAAACGGGAGAAACCCTTGAAAACGGTCAGCAGATTTATGCCGCCGTTGCTTCAAAGGCGCTGTTCCTTACCGATGGAGGGGCAAACTACAGCAACGTTATCGTGTTCGGTTCGGAATACGTGCTGTCGGATGTTTACCTTACCTACTCCCAGTTCCAGAACAGAGAGTATATAATCAGCCTGCTTAACGGAATCACCCACAAGACCGACGGAATATATATCGAGCCTAAGGTAATCGAGGGAAATGTTTTTGATATTACCGATATGCAGCGGAGCGTGCTGAAATGGACGTTTATACTTATTATCCCCGCTGTGGTTCTTATCACGGGACTTATTATCTGGCTGAGAAGAAAGAACCGATAAAAATCTGAGAAAGGAGAGGCTCACCGCTAAGGGAGCGTGGTTATTGATATGAATGGAAAAATACAGGGTATAATCGTCTGCGGCGTTGTTGTTGCCTGTCTTGGAGGAACTCTGGCGTTTCTCAACGCTACCGGCGGAGGCTCAGAGTCGGAAAGCGACAGCTCGTCTCAGACTGTAAACGACACTTCGGAGGATACTTCGGTTTTGCTGATTGATTCCACTGCCGACGATATAGAAAGCATATCCGCAGTTAATCAGTACGGCGGCTTTACAATGGTCAGACCTTCATCGGGCAAAACCGTGTGGAATATTGAGGAGCTTAACGGAATCAACCAGTCCTCTACTCTTCAGTCGGGAATGGCTGAAGATATTGCTCAGCTTGAGGCGTACAAAACCGTAGAGGAGGACGCATCCGACCTTGAAAAATACGGTCTTACCGAACCGCAAGGAGAATTTACCGTCACCTTTTCGGACGACACCGAAAGGACATTCTGCATAGGCAACGAGTCCACCCAGTCACGTTATCTTTATTTCTGTGAAAAGGGCGACAACGATGTGTATATGGTTCTTAATTCAAGGCTGTCCTATTTTATCGAGCCAAAGGAAAACTTTGTAGACACGTCGCTGATAGAAAGCATGGACGACAGCGACGAAACAAATTACGGAACACTTACCATTCGAAGATCTGACCTTGATTATGAGATGATTTTTGAAATGGATCCGTACGACAATGAAAACATGGTGTCGATGCAGGTTATGACCGAGCCTATATTCGCATATCTCAACGGAACGGTTTCTTACTCTACCACTCACGGAATGTATGGGCTTTCGGCGGAATCGGCTCAGGTGGTGTTCCCCGATGAGGAGGATTTTGAGGCATATGGTCTTGACGAGCCTCTTGCAGAGGTAACCTTCACAGGAGACGGTTACGACTACACCCTGACAATAGGCGACCCAATCTATCAGCAGAACGACAGCGGAGAGGACACTACCGAGGTAGCGTCATATTACTGCTATCTCACCGGTGTTGACGGCGCAGACTGCATATGGGTAATCTCTGCCGACAGCCTGCCCTGGGCGACGGTGCTGCCTGAGGATGTTATAACCTCTCTTATGACCTCCAACAACATTATGGACGTTTCCGACGTTGTAGTAACCACCGATGAGGAAGAGGTAACCTACGTGATAGACAGCAACGGTGAGGATACCATAAACTCCGTTACAATGAACGGCGAAGAGGTAGAGGTAGAGCTGTTCCAGGATTTGTACGAATATCTGATTACCTGCCCCACCAGTGAGATTTATTCCGACGAGCCCGAGGGTGAAAACTATCTGACTATCGAGATAAACTGCAAAGACGGTCACAGCGATGTTATGGAATTTTATACCGACAGTTCAAGGCGCAGCATAGTGGTGCTAAACGGCCGACCGTCCTTCAGGGTGCAGACAAACTGGACCGACAGATTCCTTGAGAACATGGAAAGCGTACAAAACGGAGATGCGGTAGTGGATACCTATTAAAAATTTTTCGCCGCAAGTCTTATTTCAGCAAAATCTGCGGTTGTACGGGAATATAATAAATATTGCCGCGGTTGAAAGCCCTTCACAAAAGAGCTGAAATGTGATATAATGGTTACGGAAGCGTTCGCCTGTGCGGACAGCAGAAATAAACCCTGAGAATACAGTTCAGCCCTTACCGTGGGCAAATGGACAAAAGAAAGATAATATCATCGGCAAGGAGGAGATATAATGGCAGAAACAAAAAAATCCTTTTTCACATACAAAGGCGTACCGCTGGTGAGAAAGGGAAACACAATTTATTTTGGAAATATGTATGACGACTATGTTGTCATGATAGAGATTCTGGAAACGGAAAAACAGGGAGATCTGGACGTTGCCAACAAGGTAAGACTGAGAAAAATGGCAACGGACATCACACTTCCGCCAAACGAGCAGATAGTAAAGAAAGCGGAAAAATCCAGCCTTTACGAAGCCCTTGACATGGCGTGTGCATGGCTTAAAATATCCTGATAAACAAAAAGCTCCGATGCTTAAAACGGCATCGGAGCATTTTTTATTGTCTTAAAGAATAAAGTAGAAAACCGTTCTGATAAGGGCAAACAGCACAAAACAGCCGAAAACCGAACCGCACATCAGCTGGTTTGCCCAGTAGATGTCCTCCGACGTGCAGGGCTTAAGCTGTTCGCCGATGGACCTTGACTGAAGCTGACCATTTTTATAGTATTCCTCTTTAGTCAGCTCAATGCCCATTGCCCCTGCCATTATACTGCGGCAGATACCAAGGTTTGGTCGTGAAAGCTTTTTTCGGTCACGCTTGAAAATACGTTTGCAGCCCTGCTTGTCAAGCTTTAGAAACCTTACGTCAAGCCTCATGAAAATTCCACAGATCCAAGCAGGGATAAAGTCAAGTATCGTCCATAGTATGCGGCAGGGCTTGCCGAAATCCGCATATCGGGGAGAGCTTTTGCCTATTGTTTTGTTCAAAACGCTTACGCTGCGGTATAACATTCCGCCGAAGCCCCCTGCAATTGCCATAAAAAACAGCGAGCCTGCGCCGTTGTCCGCCGAGCAGTCGGCAGCACATTCAACGGCTTTTTTGATTATTTCATCTCCGTCAAGTCCGCTGCAGTCGGTGTCGGTAAGGGCTTCAAGACTTTTGGCGGCACGGTTGTAATCCCCGGTGCGTACCGCTCTGAAAATGCGGCTAAGTGCCACACGGGTGTTTCTTATAGAAAAAGCCAGCCAGCAGAAAAAACATTCCAGTATAAGCCCTGCCACGGGAAGAAGGGTATAACCCAAAATAATCAGCGCGAGAGGTATGCCTGCAAAAATCACAAGGGTGAACAAAATCAGCACTGTCCCTGCCATTCGCTGAGCTTCGGGAGAATCCTGATAGAATTTTCTCAGAGCTCTTTCAAGCCTGAGAGCAAACGCCGACACAAGCTTTTCGGGGTTGAGAAATCCGCCGGGAGCGCCGAACATTAAATTAAGCACAAAGCCTGCGCTCATTGCGGCGACTGTATTTAAAATCATGAAGAAAAATCCTTTCTCGTTTAAAATCGGAACAGGTCCGACAAATTTTATGCATTAAAGATATTATAACACAGCGTCGGTCAATATTCAAGTGAAAACGACTTGTTTTATCAATATGTACGAAGGCTTTGTGACAAAGCCGACGTTTTTTGCCCGTTGACAAATAATAAGGGAGATAACGCCGCTTTTTACGACAATTTGACAAAAAATCATACCCGCTCTTTACTTTTTATCGGGGATATGCTATTATATTATTGTAATAAAGCAATAAACCGAAAGGATGTATTTCAATGAAAATGAAAAAGAGTATTTTATCGGCGGTATGCGCAGCCGTTCTTATGCTGGCAGGCTGCGGCTCATCCGATTCGTCGGAAACGGAAAGCACTTCGGCTCAGACAGGGGGAGCTTCGACTGCTGAAACAGGCGAGGACGATTCTCTGCAGAAGGTGCTTGACAACGGAAAACTGGTGCTGGGTCTTGACGCTACCTTCAAGCCAATGGGCTATACAGATGAAAACGACGAGGTTGTAGGTTTTGATATTGACGTCGCCAAAGAGGTTTGCTCACGCATGGGGGTTGAGCTTGAAACCTACGGAGTAAACTGGGACACCAAGGAGGTTGACCTTGATACGGGAACAATCGACTGCATCTGGAACGGTCTTTCGGTAAGCGAGGAAAGACAGCAGGTAATGCTTATGTCCGACCCTTATATGAAAAACAAAATGGTGTTTGTTGTAAACAGCGACAGTGATATTGACTCTCTTGACGACTTAAACGGCAAGACGGTTTCGGTTCAGAACGGCTCAACCGCTCAGGAAACACTGCTGGCATCCGACGTTGCGGCAGGCATTACCGTTTCGGAGCTTGCTACAAACGTTGAAGCGCTTAATCAGCTGGAGCTTGGAATGTGCGATGCGGCGTTCCTTGATTCGGTGGTTGCCGATTATGAGATTAACTCCGGCAGAGCTTTTAAGATTCTTGACGAGGGTCTTTACGAGGAGGATTACGCTATCGGATTCAGACTGGGCGACCAGGCACTGTGCGATAGGGTAAACGAAATTCTCAAGGAAATGAAGGACGACGGAACTCTCGGGGAGATTTCCACCAAGTGGTTCGGAAGCGACGTAACAACTATCGCTTAATTTAAGGCAAAATAAAAATCCGATGCATACAAGCTTGTACGCATCGGATTTTTTATTGATATTCAGAGGTTATTTTCAGATATTCTTCAAGGCATAGTCCGCTTTTTTCCACCGCCTGAGCGGTTTTTACACCCAGATAGCGTATATGCCAAGGCTCGTATTTATAGCCTGTAATGCTTTCCTTGCCTTTGGGATAGCGGATTATAAAGCCGTAGTCTGCGCAGTTGGCGGCAAGCCATTTCGCCGCCGCAGTGCCCTCAAAGGAAGAGCTTGCGTTGTTTATGTCCATAGCCAGTCCCGTCTGATGCTCGCTGTGACCGGCTCTTGCGGAAAACCTGTCGGCGGCAGCTTGTCCGTCACGGGCGACGTAGCGGTTGTAAAGGGACTTCTGATAGGAATATGAGCGGAAGCCGGAACATATCCACAGGCTTATGCCGTCGCGGCGGGCGGCTTTTTGCATTTTTTCAAACGCCTGCATAGCTTCGGAGTTCATGCCGGGGTTGTAGTTTGAGGGAAGAGAGTAGGTCTTATTTGCGATAAGTATTCCCTCAACATATGTAATTCCGTTTTTTGTGACGATTTCAGGTTTGGTAGTAACAGTGAAAGTGCTGCCGAAGGAGCCGAAATGATTTTTCCTCTGGGCATCGCATTTGTACGCCCTTATTTTGAATTTATATTCCGTTCCCCGTTTCAGCCCGGAAATGCGGTACTGGTTTGCCGAGGGGTTCTTCACGGTGGTGAGGTGTTTCCACTTTTTCGAGCCTGAATCGTACATATAAATCTGATAGCCGTTGCAGGTTACAGGCTCCCAGAATAGCCGAACTGCGTCATAGGTGCGGTTTGCTCCGGTGATTGTTATCTTGTCCGGCTTTACTGCGGTGCACAGCATATTTGAATAGTTGCTCCAGTTATTTACGCCGTCCACCTTAACGTAGCTTTTCACCTTGTATTTGTATGCCACTCCCGAGGATACGGTTTTGTCCGTCCAAGTGAAGGTGCGATTATTTTTTATGGAAACAATACTTATGTATTTTCCCGTTTTGAAATCATAGCGGTAAATCCGGTATCCGGTAGCACCCTCCACCTTAGACCACTTTATAGTTGCGGATTTGTTGTCGGCTGAAAGGGACAAAAGCTTTGGCGCTGTTGGCTTGGTGGAAACGCTGAATGTTCTGCCCTTGTCGGAAGGGGAATCCTTCTCATCCGAGCTTTGGTAGGCGAACACCTTGAATTTATATTCCGTCGCCGGGTCAAGTCCCGAAATGCGGTACTGGTCGGCGGAGGAGCTTTTCACTGTGGCAATCTTATCCCAGCTGCGGGAGGAGGTATCATACACATAAATCCGATAGCCATTGCAGCTTACCGGCTTCCAGAAAAGCCGCACTGCGTCGAAGGTTTTATTTGCCTTTGTAACGGTTATCCCACGGGAGAATTGCTCCCTGGCGGCAGTGGGGGTAACCTGGGCATAGGTAGAAACACCTTCCGATGGGTCATCGCCGCTTCGGTTGACCAGATAAAGAGCCCCGGGCACAGTCGCCACAATTGCCGCCGCTGCCAGCACAGTCAGTATACGCTTTGAAATCATAATCCTCACCCGTCTTTCAACGTCTTAAACAGTAGTTACTTTCTTTTGCAATTTCATTATATCATACAGACGGGTATAAATCAATGATTTTAAAAGTATTTGTCAGGAAATAAAAACTGGCAGTGAACTCAATTTGACGAACGATACGTTAATTTTCGGCAAAGCCCTTTTCAAAATGTGAAAAATGTTGTATAATAAATTTAATAATACCGATTTGATTATTTCGGAAAGGAACGGGTTCCAGTATGAAAAAAGAAGTTACAGTAAAAATTTTTAACAAGGAGTTTAGACTGCTTACCGACGAAACCAAGGAGTACACCGATAGGCTGGCGGCAAAGCTTAACAGAAAGATGTCACAGCTTTTAAAGGCAAAGCCCTCCCTTTCATTGCAAGATGCCGCCGCGCTTATAAGTCTTGAATACTGCGACGAGCTTTCAAAGGCACGAGAGGATATTGAAAACATCCGCTCACAGTTAAAGGATTACGCCGACGAAGCCGCAAAGGCAAGAAGCGCTGCGGACGAAGCCCAGAAGGAGCTGAAAGAGCTGAGGGAGAAAAATCAGCGGCTTGAAAAGGAAGTAAAGCTGCGTAAGTCCTTTGCCGACGAGGGTGAAAAGCTTTCCGCCAAGGAAATGATTTCTCAGGACATAAACAAAGCCCTTGAAAATAAAGAAAACAAATATCCCTACAACTACGGCAAAAAACGATGAGCGAGATACTTGCCCCCTGCGGCAGTGCCCAGTCCCTCTACGCCGCTCTGCGAACAGGCTGCGACGCAGTATATCTGGGTGGAGAGAATTTTTCCGCCAGACAGAACGCCGCCAATTTTTCAAACGCTCAGCTGGAAAAAGCCGTTTATGACTGTCACGTCAGAGGAGTGAAGGTTTATCAGGCGATAAATACCGTTGTAACCGACCGCCAGCTGGAGGAACTTAAATCGGCGGTGGAATTTGCCTGCAAAATCGGCATAGACGGACTTATCACTCAGGACCTTGCCCTTGTGGCGGTGGTGAGGGAATGCTGTCCCGATATGGAGATACACGCCTCCACCCAGATGACTATTCACACCAAAAGAGGAGTTATGCTTGCCGGGGAAATGGGCTTTTCAAGAGTCGTGGTTTCAAGAGAACTTACCGGGGAGATAATAAAACAGCTTTGTAAGCTTCCCACGGAGATAGAGGTTTTTGTTCACGGAGCCCTTTGCATGTCCGTTTCGGGGCAGTGCTATATGAGCGCCGTCATCGGCTCACGAAGCGCCAACAGGGGGTTGTGCGCCCAGGCGTGCAGACTTCCCGTTTCGGCGGTGAAGGGCAAAAGCGACAGGCACGATTTGTCCCTTAAAGATATGTCCTATATAGAGCATATCAGGGAGCTTTCTCAGATGGGGGTGGCTTCCCTGAAAATTGAGGGCAGAATGAAGCGACCCGAATATGTGGCGTGCGCTGTGGACAGCGTGAGAAAAGCTCTTGAAGGCAAGCCTTACGATATTAACATGCTTGAGAGCGTATTTTCAAGAAGCGGATTTACCGACGGATATTACCGCAGCAGAACGGGAGCGGAAATGTTCGGTTTCAGGCAAAAGGAGGACGTTTTGTCCTCAGCGGAGGTTCTCCCCGCAATTCATGAGCTTTACCGACGGGAGTACAAGCGAAGCCGGATAGATTTTTTTGTACGCATGAAGAAAAGCCAAAGGCTTTATATCTCAGCCTGCGATGAAAACGGCGTGACCGTCGGAAGGTGGGGAGATTTTCCTCAGACGGCTGTAAAACGCCCTGCCGACAAGGAGTATCTTGAAAAACAGCTTTCAAAGCTGGGTGATACTATCTATGAGTTTGGTAGTCTGACGGCGGAGCTTGACGAGGGGTTAATGTGCCCGGCGTCGGAGCTTAATGCTTTAAGGCGTGAGGTATGCTCAGACCTTGACCAAAAAAGATATGAATACTACACCAAAAAGCCTGCGTTTACACAGGCGGATTTTGAGATAATAAAGCCACAGAGAGTGGAAAACCCTGCAATACGCATCTCGGTCACAGATTTAAGTCAGGTTTCCAAGGCTACGGCAGGAAAAGCAGAGCTTATAATATGTCCGCTTGATACCTTGGAAAAAGGTCATACCGAGGGGCTGCCATCATATATTGCTGCCGATAAGCTGGCTGTTGAAATGCCCCGCTTTACCTTTGATGAGGAGCGGGATTTTGCACGGCTTAAAGTTTTGAGAGAACAAGGGATTAACCATATTGTCTGCACAAACTACGCCCACATTTCAATGGGCAGAGAGCTTGGAATGATAATCCACGGCGGCTTTGGACTTAACGTTACAAATTCTGTCGCTATTGGTGAGCTGAAAAGGCTGGGGCTTAGCGACTGCACCGCTTCCTTTGAGCTTAAGGTCAGTCAGATTAATTCCCTTGGTGGACAGCTTCCCTTCGGAATAATAGGCTACGGACGGCTTCCCCTTATGCTGACGGTAAACTGTCCTATTCGTCAGGCGGCAGGTTGCAAAAACTGCACCGGCTGTGTAAGGGACAGAACAGGCAGGGTTTTCCCCGTTAAATGCTCACGTGAGCAGGGATATGTAGAGATTCTCAATTCGGATATACTTTATATCGGTGACAAGCTTGAGGAGTTTAAGTCGGCGGCGTTTGTTCAGCTGGACTTTTACGACGAAACGGCAGAGCAGATAGATAAAATAATCACAAGTGTGGAAAACCGCCGAAGCTGCGGAATTTCAAATATAACCAGGGGACTGTATTTCAGAGGGGTGCTGTAAAAAACAACTCAGGGAGTTTTAATATGAAGCTTTTAATAAAAAAACTTAAGGAAAACGCCATCCTCCCAAAAAGGGCAACAGAGCAAAGCGCAGGCTACGATTTGTCGGCCTGCCTTGACAAGCCCCTTACGGTAAAATCCGGGGAAACGGTGAAGATACCCACAGGCTTAAGCGCCGAGGTTCAGGGGGAGGACAAGTGCGTGCTGCTTATATTTGCAAGGTCGTCGCTGGCCACAAAGTTCGGGCTTGCCCCTGCAAACTGTGTGGGGGTAGTGGATACCGATTACCGAGGAGAAATACTGGTAGCTATGCACAATCATTCGGATAAGGACTATACCGTTATGCCGGGAGAACGTGTGGCTCAGCTTGTTATTACGCCTATTTTTACCCCGGAGGTTTTGCAGGTTGAGGAGCTCAGCGACACCGAAAGAGGCGCGGGGGGCTTTGGCTCCACCAACAAAACCGACAGACAGCCTGATTTGTAAAGGAGCAGCATAAATGACAATATACAACGTAAAAATCTACACCCAGAATAAAGACCGTGACATAATCGACGGCTTCATCAGCTTTGAAAATGGCGTTATCACAAATGTGTGTCAAGGGACGTATGAAAACATCTCAGAGGTGGATATTGACGGCGGAGGAAAGACCCTTTACCCCGGTTTTATCGACGCCCACACCCACCTTGGACTTACCACCAACGGCGTGGGAATGGAAAGCGAGGATTTCAACGAAGAAAGCGAGCCGGTTTCTCCCCAGCTGAGAATACGGGACGGAATCAATCCCATGGACGCAAGTTTTTCGGAGGCGGTTAAGGCGGGAATAACGGCGGCGGTTATCTCTCCTGGGTCGATGAATCCCATAGCGGGGGATATTGTTGCGGCGTCAACCGTGGGAAAACGCATTGACAAAATGATTCTTAGGACGGTGGGAATGAAATTCGCTCTGGGGGAAAACCCAAAGATGACCTACATGAACCGGGATGAAACCCCCTGCACCCGAATGGCGATAGCTTCAATGATACGTGAAGCGCTTGCCAAAGCCAGAAGATATATGGAGGACAAGCAAAATGCCGAAAAAAACGGCGACGACCTACCGGAGTACGATATAAAGTCGGAGGCGATTATTCCGCTGCTTAAAAGGCAAATCAAGGCGCATTTTCACTGTCACAGAGCCGACGATATTTTTACGGCAATACGGCTTGCCAAGGAATTTAACCTTGATTACGTCCTTGTTCACTGCACCGACGGACATCTTATCGCCGACGAGCTTAAAGAGGAAAACGCCTGCGCAGTGATAGGTCCCGTTATGTGCGATGCCTGCAAGCCGGAGCTTGCAAACATAACTCCAAAAAACGCCGGAATACTGGCAAATGCCGGAGTAAAAACCGCTGTGTGCACCGACCATGCGGAAACGCCGATACAGTATCTCCCTCTTACGGTGGGCATATGCATCAAGCACGGGCTTAGTTTTCAGCAGGCGGTGGACAGCATTACAATAAATGCGGCGGAGATTGCAGGCATTGCCGACCTTGCAGGTTCGCTGGAGGTTGGAAAGCGGGCTGATATGGTTTTGTTTGATGGCAGTCCCTTTGAGGTAATGTCAAGCCCTTCGGCGGTGTTTGTGGAAGGAAAAAGGGTATATAGCCTTTGAGTTTATATTGCAAAAAGGAGAATATAAAATGCGTGAGATAAATGTAAAAGAAGTTGAAAATGCGGTAAGAGAGCTTTGTATTAAAGCGAATCTCTATCTTCCCGAGGATATGGAGGAATGTATCCGTTGCGGCGCAAAGGCGGAGGAATCCCCGGTTGGGAAAAACGTGTTTGACGATATAATTGAAAACATAAAGGTTGCAAAGGAACAGACTATCCCAATCTGTCAGGACTGCGGAATGGCGGTTGTGTTTATTGATATAGGTCAGGACGTGCATTTTGTGGGGGGACTGCTCAGCGACGCCATAAACAAAGGGGTTGCAAGGGGATACACAGAGGGCAGACTGCGCTGCTCGATAGTAAGCGACCCCCTTGAAAGGGTAAACACCGGCGACAACACTCCGGCGGTTGTCCACACAAGAATTGTTGAGGGAGAAAAGGTTTCCATAACCGTCGCACCAAAGGGCTTTGGAAGCGAGAATATGTCACAGCTTAAAATGATGAACCCATCGGTAACGGTGGATGAAATTGTGGAGTGGGTGGCAGAGGTTTGCGCAAAGGCAGGCTCCAACCCCTGTCCTCCAATCGTTATCGGAGTGGGCATTGGGGGAGATTTTGAAAAGTGCGCTTATCTGGCAAAGAAAGCCTTGTGCCGCAGCGTAAGCATAAGAAATCCCAAGCCCCTTTATGCGGAGCTTGAGAAGAAAATGCTTGATAAGATTAATGAGCTGGGAATAGGCCCCCAGGGCTTCGGCGGCACTCAGACCTGTCTTGCGGTAAATATTGAAGAAGCTCCCACCCACATTGCGGGACTTCCCGTTTCGGTAAATGTAGGCTGTCATGTGACAAGGCACGCTCATACTGTGCTATAGGCTTTGCTTTTTGTGCTCCGCTATAGCTTCGTTTGAAAGCAGTAGCAGGGCGGTCAGGTTAGGGATAGCCATAAGTCCGTTGAAAATGTCGGATATTTCCCACACCAGTGAAACGGAGGTCACAGCCCCTGCGCAGGCGCATGCAAGAAAAATTATTTTATATATTTTCGTTTTGCCGGGAGCAAGATATTCCCACGCTTTAAGACCGATGAAAAACCAGCCTATTATGGTGGCAAAGGCAAAAAGCAGTATTGAGATGCCTACGAATATTTCTCCGAAGGAGCCAAGGCCGCTGGCGAAGGCTTTGCAGATAACGTCCGCTCCCCCGTCGGAGATGTCAACGCCGCCTGTGAAAAGGACTAAAGCGGTAAGGGTGCAGATAATCACAGTATCCGCAAAAACCTCCGCCATGCCCCATGTGCCTTGAGTTTTTGGGTCCTTTATTTCGCAGCTGCTGTGAATGGCTACGGTGGAGCCAAGCCCCGCTTCGCTTGAAAAGGTGCCCCTTTTAAGACCTACGGCTATTGCGGAGTTTACCGCAAAGCCCGAAAAACCTCCCGCTGCGCTGCGGAAGTTAAAGGCTTCACGGAAAATATCCCGAAACGCAGAGGGAAGATAAGCGCAGTTTTTGCATATAACTATTAGTGAGCCTGCAATGTAAAACAGCGACATAAGCGGAACAAGCCGCTCTATCAGCTTTCCGTGGCGGCGGCTGCCTGAAATTGCAAAGGCGGTAAGGATAACCACAACGGCGGCGGTAAGGGGCATGGGAATATAAAAGCTTCCGCTGCAAACCGATGTAATGGAATTGCTCTGAGCCATACACCCCATTCCGAGAGAGGCGAGGGTGCAGCAAACGGCGAAAATCACAGCCAGCCATTTGGAATCAAGACCTTTTTCCATGTAGCTCATTGCGCCTTTTATTTTTGAATTTTTGCAGTATTTTACTCCTAAAATGTTTTCGGTGTAGGATAAAGCCATTCCGAAAAATGCCGATACCCAAAGCCAGAATATTGCGCCACGCCCTCCCGCGGCGACGGCTGCGCCAACTCCTGCGATGCTTCCCGTTCCAACTGTGGCGGCAAGGGCGGTGGAAAAGCCTCGAAGCTGTGAAAGAGAGCCATTTGATTTTTCGGCGGCAGAGTCGGGATTCTTTTTAAAAAGCGTTCCGATTGTGCTTCTGAAAATTTTTATCAGATGAAGCTGGGGAAACCCCATTCTTACGGAAAGATATATTCCCGCAATAAGCATAAGCGCCAGCACGGGATATCCCCAGATTACAGAAGAAATCTTCTGGCATATCAAGCTTAGTCTGTCCATTGATTGAATTATTCCTTTCCCTATGAAAGACTGTCAGTTAATGATATGCCTGTCTTGCAGCATTTATTACTTTACCCTGCGGCTGTCCAAATCGGGGCGGCAGTTAAAAAAACCGAAAGGAGGATATGCTTGCCGACGTGACCAGCGCTCACCGACGCGAAAGCAGAAATAGTTATGCATAAATACAAGCCTGCCAAAAGAGCGGCGGCGTCTATCTATATTTTGCTTACGGTTGTTCTTGTTGTGGTAACCGGGGCGATTTTCCTGCTTATTCCGCTTATAGGCGAATATGATATATATATAGTTGCGGCTTATTGGATTTTGCACGCATTTTTTGCCTGTGTGATGATACCAATGTATTTCAGACACTCGATGATAGGCATATCCCACGACGAAATTGTCAGGCATAGGGGAATGTTGACTCTCACCAGCGAATTTATGCCGATGGAGTCGGTTAAGTCGGTAACCACTGTTATAACGCCGCTGAGCAGATATACGGGACTGAATTTTATAATAATAAACGCTCTCGGCTCAAAGATAATGCTGGCGTTTATGAAAAAGGACGACTGTCTGGAGGCGACAGAGTATATAAATGATATTATAAGAAGCAGAAAAGCTTAGAATAAAGCGGCTCGACGTATTTAACATGTAAAAAGTAAGGACGGTGTTGATTTGAAAGGACCAAGAGCGGCAAGAGCTGCCGTAAAGATAAAAAAGCGTCGGCTCAGGTCGTTTTTAAGACGCAGGCAGCACCCAATAAAGCTTGTGAACTATACCTCAAAGAACATCTGGCTGCTGCTTATGCCCGTAACAAAATATCTTGTGGCGGCAAGGTTTGATTTTCAAAGCTGGATAAGAACAAACTGGCTTGATATTCTGGCTATTACGGCGATTTTTGCGTTTGCGGTTTTAAGATGGATATTTGTTTATTATGAAATCGAGGAGGACGGCATTATCGCTCACACCGGACTGTTCGGTATGCTTACCACCAAGGTTTATTTCAGCGAGATAACAACCTTTTCTTGCACTCAGGGGTATATATACAATGCGGTAAATGCCTGTACAATGTATATTGAAACCAACGCCGATTCCCTGCCCAAAACCGATATAAAGCTGGTGCTTTCGGAATGGTGCGTGGCAGAAATATACAAAGCGGTTACACGTCAGGGGCGAAAGCTGCCTAAGTTTTCGGTGTCGCCAAAGAAAGCATATCTGGTTATTTTTTCGCTGCTGTTTTCCTCCACTCTTTCGGGAATGGTTTTGTTTGCAACCTTTGTGTTTGAGTTTTACAGGTTTTTGGGAAATGAGCTGGGCAGACAGGTTGAGGAGCAGTTTTTTCAACGTGTGAACGGAGAAATAATAAAAATAGACAGTCAGTTTCTCAGGCTTTTAAGCACCATTCCAAAGGCGGTGCTGGTGCTGGGCGTGATTATACTTGGTGGGTGGGTGCTTTCCTTTACCGCCAATCTTATGCGCCACTGGAGCTTTACCGCCACAAGATGCGGTTCGCAGCTTATTATTCAGAGCGGAGTGCTTACCAAAAGACGGCATGTTATCAACCGAGAGAAGATAAACTTTCTGGATTTTCAGCAGACGCTGCTTATGAAAATCTTCAGAATAAACTCCGTTACTCTTTACTGCACCGGCTACGGCAAAAGACGGCGTGAAATTTCAGCCCTTATCCCCATCACCACAGATAAGGAAATGTGGGCGTCCCTTAAAATTCTTGAACCCTCCGTGCCGAAGCCTAAAACGGAAATCTCAACCGGCAAGCGTGACCTTATGCGGTTTGCCACAATTCCCTTAATATTCTGTTTTATTCCCCCCGTGGCAGGAACGGTGGCAAAGCTGTTTCTCAGCCAGTGGCATGAGGAAATAAACATCATAATGGTGCTTTCGGTAATTCCTCTGGCGTGGCTGCTTATAGTGCAGATTACTGCGGCGTTTTCCACGCAGATGGGCTTTAAAAACGGTTTCTGCACTCTGGCTTATTGCCCGTTATATCAGTTTCACAAGATAGTTATTCCAAAAAAGAATATCAGCAAGATTCTTGTGTCTCGGAATATTTTCCAAAGGCGAAACGGTACATGCACCTTAAAAGTGTACACAAATGCGGAGAAAACCAAGTATCATAAGTTAAAAAGCCTGCCATATGATAAGGTTACCGACATCTGCGCCCGTGAGGGATATGTAATGGAGATAGAAAAAGCCAAGTAAATATACAAAAAAGGGCAGCCTTGCGGGGCTGCCCGAAATTTTATAAGTATGCAAACGCCGGATTACTCGTTGTACATCATTGTGGCTGAAACTCCGTTGGCAAGTCCCACCACAAGTCCCGATACCACGTAAAAAACCTCCTGAGGGAATCCTGCGGCTATTGAAATCAAGCCGAAAATAATTACAAATGCCACCATTCCGCCAATCAGCACAATAAACCTGTGCTTCTGGATAAAGGGGAATTTCCCTATAAGCTTCTTGACTTTTTTTCCGTCACGGTCAAAAAACCTGTAGGCAAAATACGCAATTAACATTGGTAATCCAAGAAACAAAATTGCAGTCATAATTTCGCTCATAATCAATTTCTCCTGTTGTTATTCAAAAAGGGGCTGCTCCGCAAAGCATTTGATATGCGGAACAACCCCTTTGTCGTTTGGTATTGAATTAAAGCACTCTTACCTTTACAACGCCTTCCACAGCGTTGATAGCTTCTAAATCAACTTCTCCCGTTACGTCAAGCATTGTGTATGCCCAATCTTTCTTTGACTTGTTTACAAGGTTTTCAATATTTGCTCCCTTGTCGGAAACAGCGGCGGTTATCTGCGAGATAAGCGCCGGGGTGTTTTTATGAAGCACACACACCAGAGCGTCCCCTGTTTTTGCAAGTTCTGCATTTGGGAAGTTTACAGAATTTCTGATTGTGCCGCACTCAATATAATCCATAAGCTCGTTTGCAGCCATAACTGCGCAGTTGTCCTCCGACTCTTCGGTGGATGCGCCCAGGTGGGGGATAGCCACGATGTTTTCAACTCCCAGAACCTCATCGCTTGGGAAGTCTACTACATATCTTGCAACCTTGCCTGCTTTAACAGCTTCGATTATATCTGCGGAATTAACCAGCTCACCTCTTGCAAAGTTGAGAATCTTCACGCCGTCCTTGCAGAGGGCGATTGTTTCCTTGTTGATTGTGTCCTTTGTGTCGGCGTTGTATGGAAGGTGAAGTGAGATGTAATCGGCATTTGCGTAAATGTCGTTGATGTTGGCGGTTACCTTTACCTGAGGCTTGAGGCTGAGGGCTGCGCTTACCGAAAGGAACGGGTCGTAGCCGATAACGTTCATGCCCAGGGAAATTGCAATGTTTGCAAGCTTGCCGCCGATTGCCCCCAGACCGATAAGACCCAGAGTCTTGCCCATTATTTCACAGCCGGCAAAATTGCTTTTGCCTTTTTCAACCATCTTTCCTACTTCCGCTCCGTTGCCTTTAAGGCTCTGAGCCCACTGCATAGCCTCGGGAATCTTTCTTGAAGCCATAAGCAAACCACAAAGGGCAATTTCCTTAACTGCGTTGGCGTTTGCACCGGGGGTGTTGAAAACCACTATTCCCTGCTCTGCACATCTGTCAACGGGAATATTGTTTGTTCCTGCGCCCGCTCTGGCGATGGCAAGAAGATTATCGGAAAACTCCATATCGTGCATCTTGGCAGAGCGTACCATAATAGCGTCGGGAGCGTCGCAGCTGTCGCTTACGGAATATTTTGTGCTGTCAAACTTATCTGTTCCCACAGCGGAGATTTTATTAAGCGTAAGAATATTATACATTTTAAGTTTACCTCGTTTCATTGAATAAACGGACGACCAAAAGCCGCCAATTAAATTTTTATCGGGTCGCTTTCATTCCGACTGCATCGTATGCGTCGGAAAATTAGGAATTTTCGGCTTCAAACTTCTTCATAAATTCAACAAGCTTTTCAACGCCCTCAATAGGCATAGCATTGTAAATTGAAGCTCTCATTCCGCCTACGGTTCTGTGACCCTTGAGGTTTTCAAAGCCTGCCGCCTTGGCTTCCGCTACAAACTTCTTGTCAAGCTCCTCATTGCCGGTAACAAAGGGAACGTTCATAAGAGATCTGTCCTTAGGCTCAACAGTGCCCTTGAAAAGCTTGCTCTGGTCAAGGAAGTCGTAAAGAATCTTTGCCTTCTTCTCGTTGTGAGCTTTCATAGCTTCAAGGCCGCCCATCTTCTTTATCCACTTGAACACCTTGCCGCAGATGTAGATGCCGTAGCAGGGAGGGGTATTGTAAAGGGAATCGGCGTCAGCCTGAGTTTTCCATTTAAGCATTGTGGGAGTGCCTTCAAGCACGTCGTCTCTGATAAGATCCTCACGGACAATTACGATAACAACGCCTGCAGGACCGATGTTCTTCTGAACGCCGCCGTAGATAACGCCGTACTTTGTAACGTCCACAGGCTCAGAAAGGAAGCAGGAAGAAACGTCGGCAACAAGGTCCTTGCCCTTGGTGTTGGGAAGCTCCTTGAATTTTGTACCGTAGATTGTGTTGTTTTCACAGATGTATACGTAATCCGCATCCTCGGGAATATCAAGGTCGGAGCAGTCGGGGATATATGAGAAGGTCTTATCGGCAGATGATGCAACCGCAATCGCCTCGCCGTACTTCTGAGCCTCCTGATAAGCTTTTTTAGCCCACTGACCGGTAATTATGTAAGCCGCTTTTCTGTTCTTCATAAGGTTCATAGGAACAGCCGCAAACTGCTGAGAAGCTCCTCCCTGAAGGAAAAGCACCTTGTAGTTGTCGGGAATGTTCATAAGCTCACGTATATCCTTTTCGGCGTCCTTGATTATTGTGTCGAAAGCCTTTGAGCGATGACTCATCTCCATGACGCTCATTCCTGTACCCTTGTAATCCAACATTTCGTCGGCGGCCTCTTTAAGAACTTCTTCGGGAAGCACTGCGGGACCGGCACTGAAGTTGTAAACTCTACCCATTATAATACCCTCCATAAATTAAAAATAAATTAACATTATTATTATATTACTTTTCCCTGTTAAAGTCAAGACATATGCCGAAAATCTTTAAACTTTGACATTCCAATTTATATATACCGAACAGTTTGCCCCGGTTGTGAATTGATGTAATATATTTCTATTTTGTTTTGCGTTAATCTGCATAATTTGCGAATTAACAATAATTGATTTTTGTATAATATCTTAAAGTTTTGCCGGCAGGGTAAAAAGTATTTGATTTTTGCAAAGTTTATGCTATAATATAGAGGTATACGAAAAATACATATAGTAAAGAGGTAACGCTGATGAATAAAATTTACAGCCTCGGTATAGATGTAGGCTCTACAACGGTTAAGACCGTTATTCTTGACGGAGAAAATATAATTTACAATAGATACGAAAGACATTTTTCAAAGGTTCGTGAAACTGTGGGAGAACAGCTCAGGCTTATAAGAGATATTTACCCTACAGAAACCTTTAAGGTGGCAATTACAGGCTCGGCGGGACTTGGAATCGCGGAAGCCTGCGGAATAACCTTTGTTCAGGAGGTTTTCTCCGCCTTTACTGCGGTAAACAAGGCTTATCCCGATGCCGACGTGGTGGTTGAGCTGGGCGGAGAGGATGCAAAGATAATCTTCCTCACCGGGGGAGTGGAGCAGCGTATGAACGGCTCATGTGCCGGAGGAACCGGAGCGTTTATCGACCAGATGGCAGGGCTTCTGGGGGTTACTCCCGACGAGCTAAACGAGCTTTCGCTCCACGCAAAGAAAATCTACCCTATCGCTTCACGCTGCGGAGTTTTTGCAAAGTCGGACATTCAGCCGCTGCTTAATCAGGGCGCAAGAAAGGAAGACATAGCCGCTTCTATTTTTCAGGCGGTGGTTGACCAGACGGTTTCCGGTCTGGCGCAGGGCAGAAAGATTGCCGGCAAGGTGCTTTTCCTGGGAGGTCCTCTTTCCTTCCTCAGCGGACTGAGAAAAGCGTTTGTGGACACCCTTAAGCTTGATGAGGAGCATGCAGTGTTCCCGGAGCTTGCTCCTTGCTTTATGGCGTACGGTTCTGCGCTTCACGCACAGCAAATGGGCGACGAAATGACAATAGACGAAGCGCTTGACAAAATACTCAACGCAAAGGCAAAGGACTCCATCGTTACAGGCAAGCCGCTTTTTGAATCCCAGGAGGATTACAGGCGGTTTGTGGAAAGACACAAGCAGTCGGATCTTAAATATGAGGACATAAAAACCTATCGTGGCGACGCTTATCTGGGCATTGACGCCGGCTCCACCACCACAAAGCTGGTGCTGATAACTCCCGAGGGAAAGCTTTTGTACCAGTATTACGGCTCAAATAAAGGTCAGCCGCTGGACGTTATCGCCGCAAAGCTGGAGGATATATACTCCCTGTGCACCGACGGGCTTAAAATAAAGTCCTCGGCGGTAACGGGCTACGGCGAGGATCTTATAAAAGCAGGTCTGGGAGTTGACTACGGTATTGTTGAAACGGTGGCGCATTACAAGGCGGCAGCATATTTCTGTCCCGACGTTGACTTTATTATTGACATCGGCGGACAGGACATCAAGTGCTTCAAGATAAAAAACAACGCCATCGACAGCATTATGCTCAACGAAGCGTGCTCGTCAGGCTGCGGCTCGTTTATACAGACCTTCGCTCAGGCTATGGGCTACGAGATTGCCGATTTTGCAAGGCTGGGACTTTTTGCGAAAGCCCCCGTTGAGCTTGGTTCAAGATGCACCGTGTTTATGAACTCCTCTGTAAAGCAGGCTCAGAAGGATGGAGCCAGTGTTGAGGACATTTCCGCCGGACTTTCCTCCTCCATAATCAAAAACGCCATCTACAAGGTAATCAGAGCCAAGTCGGTGGAGGAACTGGGTAAGAACATAGTTGTACAGGGAGGAACCTTCCTTAACGACGCAGTTTTGCGCTCCTTTGAAATGGAGCTGGGCAGAAACGTTATCCGTCCCGCCATAGCAGGTCTTATGGGAGCGTTGGGCTGCGCTCTGTTTGCAATGGAAAAATCAAAGAACAGCCAGAAACCCTCAGGTCTGCTTAACAAACAGCAGCTCAGAGAATTTGCCTACAATTCGGTGGCGACCCAGTGCAACGGCTGTACCGCCCATTGCAGTCTGACTATAATAAAATTCAACGATGGTCACAGATTTATTTCCGGCAACCGCTGTGAAAAGGGAGCGGGCATAAAGATAGAAAACCATGTTGAAAATATGGTGGAGTACAAATACAACCGTATTCTGGATTTTGAAAAGAGAAAGCCCGTTAACCCCATAGCGAAGGCGGGTATACCCTTGGCGCTGGAATTTTACGACCTTATGCCATTTTTCCACACCCTGCTTACTGAGCTGGGCTTTGAGGTGGTATTATCGGAGGAGTCTACAAGAGATACTTATTATAAAGGTCAGCAGACAATTCCTTCCGATACGGTGTGCTATCCCGCAAAGATTTGTCACGGTCACATAGAAAGCCTCCTTGAAAAGGGAGTGGATTTCATCTTCTACCCCTGCATGAGCTACAATGTTGATGAGGGTCAGTCGGACAATCATTACAACTGCCCTGTGGTGGCGTACTATCCCGAGCTGCTTAAAGCCAATGTTCCCGGACTTAACAGCGACAACTTTATTGCGCCATATCTGGATCTTAACATAAAAAAGCACGTTGCAAAGGTTGTGGCGGCTTCCCTTTCAAGGTACGGCATTACGCCAAAGCAGGTGGCTTCGGTGCTTAACAAGGCTTATTCCGAGCAGGTAAGATACCGCCGCAGCATTGAGAAAAAGGCTCAGGAGATAATTGCTCAGGCGAGAAAGAACGGACAAAAAATAATAGTTCTTGCCGGACGTCCCTACCATATCGACCCGGAGATAAACCACGGTATTCACAAGCTTATAGGTTCGCTGGGCTTTGCAGTGGTTACGGAGGACAGCGTAGCGGGACTTGTGGACTGTCCACCCCTTGATGTGCTTAACCAGTGGACATATCATTCAAGGCTTTACAGAGCTGCGGAGTATGTCTGCGAAAACGACGATATTCAGCTTGTTCAGCTTGTATCCTTCGGCTGTGGAATCGACGCCGTTACTACCGATGAGGTAAGGGCTATTCTTGAGGAAAAGGGCAAGCTGTACACTCAGCTGAAAATAGATGAGATTACAAACCTTGGTGCGGCGAAGATAAGGCTTCGTTCCCTTGCCGCAGCTTTAGAGGAAAAGGAGGAGAATGTAAGGTGAGCGACAAAAAGACCCCCAAAATGGGTTCAGACCGTGTTTACAAAACGGTATTTACCGAGGACATGAAAAAGGATTACACAATTTTAGTTCCCGACATGCTTCCCATACACTTCAAGCTTATAATTAAGATATACGAGAAATATGGCTATCACATGGAGCTGTTGCATAACACCTCCAGAAACGTTATAGACGAGGGATTGAAAAACACCCACAACGATGCCTGCTATCCTGCCCTTCTGGTTATCGGGCAGTTTATGGATGCGCTTAAAAGCGGAAAGTACGATGTAAACAAGGTAGCATTGCTTATGTCCCAGACGGGCGGCGGCTGCAGGGCGTCAAACTACATTCATCTCATAAGAAAGGCGGTGGCGGCACAGTTTCCACAGGTGCCGGTAATATCCCTCAACTTCAGCGGGCTTGAAAAGAACCCGGCGTTTCCCATGACTCCGGCTATAGCCCTCAGGCTGGTTTACGCCGTTATGTACGGCGATATGCTTATGCTGTTATACAATCAGTGCAAGCCATACGAGCTTGAGCCTGGCATAACGGATCAGCTTCTGGCAAGGTGGCAGCACCGTCTGGGAAAGCTCCTTGACGGCAACGATTATCTTTCGCCGAAGCCGATTTACAAGGCTATGCTCAACGAATTTGCCGCACTTCCCCGCTCAAAGGAGAAAAAGCCGAGAGTAGGTGTGGTGGGAGAGATTTATGTAAAATACTCTCCCTTGGCAAACAATCACCTCAATGAATTTTTGCTGTCGGAGGGCTGCGAGCCAAACGTTCCGGGACTGCTTGATTTTATTCTTTACTGCGCATCCGACCTGATAAACGACGCACGGCTTTACGACAAAAAGACAAAGCGCACACTTATATATGACATTGGTTACAAGGTGCTGTACAAATTCCAGCGTCAGCAGATTAAGGTTATTGAGGAGCACGGAGTTTTCCAGCCGCCTCATGATTTTGAGCATCTGAGACGCTGTGCCGACAAGTACATCAACCAGGGTGTAAAGATGGGCGAGGGCTGGCTTATCACTGCGGAAATGGCGGCTCTGGCTGAAACGGGCACAAAGAACATCATATGCGCTCAGCCCTTCGGATGTCTGCCCAATCACATTGTGGCAAAGGGTATGTCGAGGGTGATAAAAGAGGCTTACCCCGATGCCAACATTGTGGCAATCGACTACGACGCCGGCGCAACCAAGGTAAACCAGGAAAACCGCATAAAACTAATGCTTGCCAACGCAAGGTCCTAGCCCGGACGGGGCAATATCGATCCGCTCGCTTTGCTCGCTTCGTTTTGATTGGGCTATCGGTTCGTAACCGTCAAGGTTAGTTCGTCCGTGCATTGGTTTCCAACATAGTTTGTACGGGAAGGCGTCCTCGACGTCCCGCTCTATCGTAAAAATGCAACATAAGCTCTGTAGTAAATTTATGCTTTTCACAATGCTGTCCTAGCGGGGGCAAACTGATAGTTCAGACGACTTGGAATGAGCGATTAGCGAACGTAACGAAGCTAAAAAGAAAGCCCTCGACGTCCCTCATTCAGCAGAAACACCCTATGGCTGTAGACACAATAAATCCGTTATCACAACAAAGTGATAACGGATTTATTTTTATGTTTACCTTGCCTGCGGCAGCAAACTAACCGTTCACGCAATTAAGTGAGCGTCAGCAACCGTCTGAGTTTTGCGTCACTATTATAGGATAGCCTTCAATATACGGCTTGACAATTTCCGGGTGGGCTTTTGCCTGACTGAAAATTTCATCGCTGATTTGCCAGCACACCTTCATTATGTCCTCAAGAGGACGGGTTTTCACCACAGGGCATACCGGCGAGAGGGTAATAACATTCACGCCATTAAGGGACATCACCCTGAAAGGCCAGATTTTACAGTCGAAAGGCTTTTCGTCGCCCATTATGCAACCTTTTGAACGGTCAAGCAGGGAGCAGTAGTAAAGGTCGGAATCAGGCTCTTTTTCCATTTTAAGCAGCGTATGTCCTTCACGCTTGACAAACTCCTGTCCGGGCTTGTATTCACGAAGAATCTGTTCCGCCTTGCTTTGGGTAATAACGGGAGCTTCCCATATATCCGAGCTGTCGAAGCAGCAGCATATCCTGCATTTTGCGCATTCCTCTTTTGAAAGCAGATTTTTTAGCATTTGAAACAACCGCCCTTTGTTAGTATGTTGCACGCTTACGACTGACTGTCGGAGCGTTATATTTATAATAACACAAATTCTTGAAAGTTTCAAGGGGAAGGGGTTCAAAAGGGCGTCTTTTGCTTTCTTAGCAGTTATCTCAAAAAGAGATAGTAAACAAGTCCGTAAATAACGCTTGCTAAAGTTCCGTAAAGAATAACCGGACCCGAGATTATAAATATCTTTGCGCCCAGACCGAGGATAAAACCCTCCGTCTTAAATTCTATGGCAGGGGCGACTACCGAGTTTGCAAAGCCTGTTATAGGCACAAGAGTTCCCGCTCCGCCGTGTTTGGCAATTTTGTCGTACAGTCCGAAGCCGGTAAGGATTGCGGAAATAAGAATCAAGGTTATGGAAGTCGCAGTACCTGCGTTTTTTTCGGAAAGTCCGTAAGCTGAGTACATATTCAGCAAAGCCTCTCCCAGCGTGCAGATTAGTCCGCCAATGATAAACGCTTTAGGAATTGTCAGGTACCATTTTGTCCCCTCGGACGCTTCCTTGTACATCTGAGAATACTGAGCCTTGCTTAATTTTATATCCATGTATGCCGTCCTGTACAGCTTTTGCTGCGTGAAAGGTTGCTGTCGGGACATCCTCCAATCGTAGTGTTGTAAGCTTTTTCACGCTGATTATATTGTTTTCCTTTTGCGCTGAAATATACGGGTTATCAAAACGTCGGGGATTTTAATTTTTATAGCGGTTGCACATCTGCGTGCAACTTGTGCCGATTTTTTGCCTGTAAGTGAAAGGGAGTTAACAACAAAAATGCCGCAAGGCAAAACCCTGCGGCATTGTAAGCTTTATAATGTCATGTGCTTTCGTTTTTCGGCGATTCGCTCATCCACTCCGTCAAGAGATGGCTTGATGATGCTGGATGTCCCTGCCACGAAAATGCGGGAGCCTGCCTTGTAAGCAAGTGCCACGTTTTCGTTTGACATATTGCCGTCCGATTCAATGAAAACGTCCTGTCTGCCCCTTTCGTCAAGAAAGCTTCTTACCCTTTTTACTTTATCAATAGTGCCGGGAATAAGCTTCTGTCCCGCAAAGCCCGGATTGACGCTCATAACCAAAACGCCGTCAAGATAATCAAGCACCTCTTCGATAACGCATATGGGAGTGCCGGGGTTAAGTGCAAGAATAGGCTTTGCGCCAAGGCTCTTGATATACTGCATACACTTATCAATATGCTTGGTTGATTCGTAATGCACGGCGACAAGGTCGTTTTGACGTATATCGTACCACTGCATCTTTTCCTCGGGGGAAGTAACCATAAAGTGAAAATCAAATGGTATTTTAGTGAGCTTTCTCAGCTGTTTGACATAATCTGTGCCCAGGGTTATGTTAGGCACAAAATCTCCATCCATAATGTCAATGTGAAGAAGCTCTATATCGTTTTTTTCAAAAGCCGCAAGGTAATCAAGGGTCTGATCGATGCTTACGCACATCATCGAAACCGAAATCATTCCCTTTTGCAGTGAAGCCATACAATCAATCCTTTCCTGTGGCGCTATCCTCGGGAGGAAGCCCCATGATAAGCTGGTCAATTACTCTGTCGGTGGATTTTCCGTCTGTATAGGTGAAGTTTTTCTTTATAAAGCTGTCCATCTTGTGGAACTGATAGTCCTGATTTTTAAGCGCATCCATAAGCTCGTCAAAGGAATGAACAATCTTTCCCGGCACAAGCTCCTCGTAAGGCTCATAAAAGTCTCTGGTTGCCTCATAGTATTTCTGGTCGAATGCAAAAAACAGCATAGGCTTTTTAAGCAGCGACATCTCGTAGATAATTGAGGAATAGTCTGTTATAAGCACGTCCACAATAAACAGAATGTCGTTTACCTCACGGTAATCGGAAGCGTCTATGATAATGTCGGCATACTTGGGCGGAATCTCAACCCGTCTTGTAACAAAGGGATGAAGCTTTATTATAAGCACCGAATTTGTCTGACGCAGAAATTCTCCCCATACATCCAGATCAAACCTGTCAAAAGGGAAAAATGCGTTTTTAGCATTTTCACCTCTGAACGTGGGAGCGTAAAGATAAACTTTAGACGCAGTTTTACAGGCGGGAAATTCCTCAAGCATCCTTAAACGAGTGGACTTTTTATACTCCTCGTCAAAGAAAATATCCGTTCTGGGAATACCGACGGGATAAAACTTGCTTTCGTCGATTCCGAAGCCCTCGGCGTGGTGCTTAGCCGAGTGATAGGAGCTTACGGGAACGTGGGTGTAGCATTTGTGAACCCTTGTGTTAAAGGGAGGAGCGCCCGGTTTTCCCAGCCGCTCAAAGCCCAGCGACTTAAACGCTCCGCAGGCGTGCCAAACCTGAAGAATTTTGACGTTGGGCGGATAGTCCACCTTGTAAATCTCAGGATAGTAGTCGTCTATGATAATTATATCGGAGGTGGCAAGATACCAGGTGAATCTCAGCATTTTAAAGCTGTTGCGCTTGATGTTGATGCTTTCCTTGAAATCAAAACGGAATTTATATTTTTTGTCCAGCCCACGTTCTATCATTCTGTCGTAGATAAACTTTTCGTTTCCGCCGATTTCAGCCCTTGAACCGGAGGCAAAAAGAATAATATTGCCTTTTTTCTTTGCAAACTTTTTAAAGAAATTAAAAGAAGCTCTGTATAAATACAGGTTGAGGGCGTTGTAATCCTTGACTATTCTGTTTTTTCGCTCTCGCCATTTCTTTTTGATGCGCCTGAAAAGAGTCTGGGGAGGCCCGGGCTCCTTATATTCCACCTTCACAGAATACTCCATGGTATCCATATCGGTGGTGGAATCGCAGTAGAAAAGGTTTCCTGCGCTTCTTCTCAGCCTGAAATTAAGAGGGTTATCCTTTTGCTTGTTTATTTCACATTCAAAGTCGGGTGAGATAAACGCAGGATATTCGTTTGTAAGTTCCTGCTTTTCTACGGCGTTTCCCTTTTCATCGTAGGTTATACGATAGACTGTTCCCGAACGGACTGCAATCTCGGTGTTGGGGTCGTTTATAATCCGGGGCGAAAACTCTTTTTCCATGCCGTTATATTCCTTGAAAAGCACCAGAAAGTAGTTTCCTGTTTGAATAGGCTTTTCGTTATTGACGCTCATGATGTTGAAGGTCAGGTGAAAGCGGTTTCCTTCCATATCAAAGTGCTGAGGGTAAAACACAAGTTTTCTGTCCTTGGTGACAAATCTGGCAGATATGCCATCGCTGCTTTCAAAGCCTTTAAGCTCCCCTTCAATGTGCATAATAACACGCTTAAACTCAATATTAGTCAGCAAAGCGTACTTTTTGCCAAGGCGGTCTTGCTCCTCTACGGCTTTTTTCCGGTCCTCATAAAATTCAAGCTGCTCTTCTGTAAGCAAAGTATCCATATATTAAATCACTTTTTCCTTAAATTAATCGAAAGTAAACATTACCTTAACGGTAAACTCGTCGGGGTTTTTAAGCGCCGCAAAAGCCTCTTCCTGTTTTGAAATGGGGAAGGTGTGAGTAATAAGCTCTCTTACGTTAAGCTCGCCGCTTTCAAAGATCTCAAGGGCCTTTGCCCAGTCGTTTACTCTGCTGTTGTAGCTGGAATTCCACGAGCCTGCCACAGTTATCTGTTTTCTCAGTATAGACCAGTAAACATCCTTTGGCAAAGCAAGGTCGCTTGCGGGATTTCCCACCAGCACAATTCTTCCCAGCGCGCCGGTGGCACGGATTGCGTTTTCTATAGCCTCGTTTGTTCCCACCGCTTCAAAGCATACGTCCGCTCCGTCGCTTCCTGTTATTCTTCTGATAGCATCGGGAATAGGCTCGTCCTTGGGATTTACCGTTTCAAAGCCCAGCTTTCTGGCATATTCAAGCTTGTTCTGTGAACGTCCGCAGATTATTACCTTTCCCGTTTTGGTAGCTTTTTTGGCAAAAGAACCGATAAGAAAACCTATCGTTCCCGTGCCGATTATCATTACGTTCTGTCCCTCTTTTATCTGACCGATGTCCACAGCGTGGAGACTTACCGCCGCAGGCTCGCACAGCGCCGCAACCTCGTAGGAAAGGTTGTCGCTAAAAGGCACAAGATTCCATACCGGAGCTACCAGATATTCGGCGTAAGCGCCGTCGCAGCGAGAACCGAAATAGCTGTACCCCGAGCACTGGGCGTATTCCTCAAGTCCGCACGCCTTGCAGTGACCGCAGGGCAGCAGGGGGAAAACGCAGGTCTTTTTCCCCAGCAGTGATTCGTCAACGCCGTCGCCAATTGCAACTATCTGTCCCGAAAACTCGTGACCGGGAATGGTTGGGAAGTGATATGTTCCCGTAACAAAAATTCTGGGAATATCGCTTGAACATATTCCGCAGGCTTTTATTTTAACCAGAACGGTGCCCTCGGTAAGCTGTGGAACATCGACGGTTTCAAGTCTGAGATCGCCGACCCCCTCCAGAACGAGAGCCTCCATTTTACTTGGAATTTCAATTAAGCTTTTCATAAAAAAGAGTCCTTTCCGTCAGTAAAAATCACAAAAAACCAAGCCTTAATCGCTTGCTCCCAGCAGATGCTTAACCATCACAAGGTCGCTGTCGGTGGTGATTTTAAAGTTAATGGCGTCCCCTTCGATTATATAGATAGGCTGGTTGTTGAAAGTGCATATCTGGGAGGTTCCTGTAATGATTTTCTTCTGCTCTTCTGTCAGGTTGTTTTTCATATCAATAAAATGTTTTAGCCTGAAACTGTCGGGAGCCTGTCCGCTGAAAAGCTCGCTTCTCTTTGGAATGTCGTCAACAATATCTCCGCTTTTTGAATGAAGTATGGTATCGGCACAGGGAAGTCCGCATACGCATGCTCCGTACCGGGCGGCGCAGTCAATGCTGTCGTTAAGAATCTTTTCAGTAACAAAGGGTCTTACGGCGTCGTGGATAACGATAACATCGTCGTCTCTCAAACCGTTGTCCGAAACGATAGCATTGGTAACATTGTTTATGGAGTCGATGCGTTCCTTTCCGCCTTCGATTATCCTTACCTTTTCCTTTTGGGAAACATTGTCCTCCACCTGTTTTTTAAGGTAATCCATATAGTCTTCTCTTACAGCGATATAGATATAGTCAAATCTTTCGGCCTTAAGCATATTTTTCAGCGTGTAAATAATAATAGGTTGACCGTTTATTTCAATAAACTGCTTGGGTATTGCCGAGGTCTTGATCCTTGTGCCCGAACCTCCTGCAAGCATTGCTCCGTATATCATTGGGCAAAATCTCCGTTCATATTCAAAGTTTGATTTTTTTGTTGTCGTTCACAAAGGCGTTTCTCAGCTTTATAGTGGTTTTTACGGGACGGCAGTTAAGAATTTTTACATATCTGCTGTTTGCCGCCTCAAGCTCTGTCTTTTTATTTTCAAGCTGAGATTTTTCCGATTCAAGCTTTAATTTCTCTGCTTCAAGCTCCGATTTTTCGGCTTTCAGAGTTTTTATTTTGCTTTTCAGGGTATTAATTTCTTTTGAAACTTCCGCATGATCCTTTTTAAAGCGGGCGTTGCTTTTTTCAAGCTGAGCGTTAAGCTTTTTGATGGTGTGAAAATCGTTGCGGGTGTACATAAGCCAGTCGTACATAACGCTTTTCATTGTGTCGTGACGCCACTTCATTATTTCATCGTCGGTGTATTTCAGACGATTGAAGTCGTCGCAGCTTCCGTCGGCGTCCTTGTATTTTTCGACGAACTCCTTAACGGTATTGATAAGCTGGTTTCTTGTTTCAATGTGCTTGCCGTTGTTTGGCGGCGGATTGGCAATATCATACCCGCAGCTGTCATCGAGAAAAGCTTCTCTTTTGCAGTTGTGTATCCAGTCGAAATAAGGCTCAAAACGGCTTGTCGCAGCAGGCTTTCTGCTGTTTATAAGCAGCACAGGCACATCCATTGCAAGGCAGGGTAGGGCACAGTGCAAACGTCTTGTTATAACGCATTTTGCGTTCTGATATACAGTAAGCAGGTCGGTAACGGCTTTTTTTCGCTCCTCCCACGTTGCATCGGAATTGCGGTAATCCTTGTAATGCTTCACAACCTTTACGGCTATGCCGGTGCCTTTGAGAAGCTCTCTTGCATGGTCAATAAGGTCCTTGCCTATATCTACTATGCAGATATATTCCTGCTCCGGCTTTTTGATGGGCATTTTAGGCAGGGTAAGGGTAATGCAGCCGGAAAAATAGCTGTCTATTCCAATATCCTTGAAGGTATTGTAGGTAAACAAATCCCTGCAGCCTATAGGACCGTAGGCGTTGAGATATTCACCACCTATGCCGGTGAGAAATTCGGTTTTGATGGGTGAACCGTCCTGCTGGGCAAGCTGATGATCCGCCCAGTGCATTCCAACATACAGCGGGACAATATACTTTGATGGCGGCCAGTTCCATTTTGACCACATATACCAGGCGCTCATTACCGTCGCAACAGGCTTGCCGTCCTCGGTCTTGAAGGTATCAAGGGTTTCTCTGTCGAGAAAATAATCAACCGACGGAAGCAGATTGGCAGCGGCAAACGACTGAATATCGTCGCCTATATTCTGTGTGTTTTTGTGCATCAATATACCAAATTTCATGATGATCCTCCAAGCATAGCAAGCTTTCAGTTTTTGCATAGATACGCCCGGCCTATTAGCCCGGCAGTAGAAGGAATAAGGCTTTAACTTGTAATATAATCGACTATCCGCTTTGTGGAATTTCCGTCGCAGGCGCCCATAAATCGTTCTCTGAACGCTTTATGGGCGGATTTATCGAAGCCTTCTCCCGTTTTTATTTTTTTTGTAAGTTCCGCCGAAGTCTTGACAATCGGTCCCGGAACAAACTCGTTGTAGTCGTAAAAAAATCCTCTGTAATCGTAAAATTCGTCCAGATCAAAGGCGAAAAAATACATAGGCCGCTCAAACAGCGAATACTCAAAAATAAGAGAGGAATAATCTGTAATGCAGATGTCCGATACAAACAGCAAATCTTCTATTTTCATGCTTTCCGAAATGTCAAAAGCAAAATCTTCGCAGTCTTTTGGAATGTCCCATTTTCTTTTTACAAAGCCGTGCCGCTTGATAAGCAGCACATAGTCATCACCCAGAGCACTTTTCATCAGCGGAATATCAAGCTCCTCGGGTATATACGCCTTGTCTGCGTCTCCGCGATAGGTGGGAGCGTAAAGCATAAGCTTTTTACCCGCTTTCCTGGCGCTGTTCGCCTCGGGACAGGCTTTTTCAAGGTTTTCAAACGCTCTCACTTTGTTTTCTTCCCTGAAAAAAACGTCCGTCCTTGAAACGCCAATTGCTTTTACGCAGCTATTTTCCTCGGGCAGTCCGAACGCCGCCTTGAAAGGAGCTATGCATTCCTCTGAGCTTACCGTGCAGAGGGTGTAATTTGTGTGGGCAGGATATTTTCTCAGCTCCTCAATATCTTCCCCGAAGCTTAAATCGCTTATACATTCCCCCCACTTTTTAAACGCTCCGCAGGAATGCCAGGTCTGTATCAGCTTTGTGCCTTTTCTCAGTTTGAATGCGCCGAAAAGATTGCAGGTGTCGTCGCACAGAATACATCCTGCCGAGCCCATTTTAAAGCACAGCTTGAGATACCGCCATAAATACCCCGGTCCTCCGCTGTTTGTAACAAGATAAACCACTTCAAGGCGGTAGTCGGGAAGCTTTTTCAGCTGTTCATATATAAGCCTGTAGCTGTCGGTAAGAAAGGAATGTCTTACTTCTGCGAAAATCACCTTTTTGGGATTGAGCCGTCTAATACAGCCCACCCGGTATGCGCAGGGATAAATCACCCTGAAAGCCAGCCATTTTACGATTTTTTTTATCATTCTCAGTTGTTTGATTCCGAAGCTGTCCGTCCGACGAAAAACAGCTCCGCGGTTGTTGCATAAAACGTTCTTATTTATATTGTACCGTCTGACTTTGTAAAAAATACGGCTTTACCTTGATTTTACCCGACTGATGCCGAAATTTGCGTAAAATCCGAGGTTTTAGGGTTATTATACCACATTATTTTTACATTGTCAAACAAGCTCCGCCCCCGATTGCAGCAAAAGCTTTGCCTTTAAAATCGCAACCTGTGTCTTGGCGTCGGGGATTTCGTTTTTCATTACCATTTCGACTGCCTGCTCAAAGGGCATTTTTACAACGTCTATAAACTCACCCTCGTCAAGGCTCTGCTCTCCGAAGGACAAGCCCTTTGCCAGGTACATATGAATTATCTCGGTGTCGTAAGCCACGGTGGGATACAAACAGCCCAGGTATTCAAAATACTCCGCCTCTGCACCTATTTCCTCCTTAAGCTCTCTCATGCCGCATACCTTGACGTCCTCGCCTTTTTCAAGTTTTCCGGCAGGTATTTCAAGCAGCACCGACGAGAATGGGTATCTGAACTGTTTTACCAGATATATTTCGCCATTTTCATTTATCGGTACAACGCACACTCCGCCCGGATGAGTAATAAGCTCTCTGGTGGTAATTTTGCCGTCCTCAAGCTCTACCTTATCAATCGACAGGTCTACCACCCGTCCGCTGAAAATCTTTTCGCCCGAAAGCTTCTTTTCACTTAAATGCATTGCGCTTTTGCTCCTTTCGCAGCAATTTTGTTTAACGGTTTATGTGCCTACGACTCAGGATTGTGCCGCAGGATACTTTTCTGGATGCTTTTTTCTGTAAACAAAGTTGACAGCCACATATGCCACAAGTATTCCCCAGCCTGTAATTGAGATTACTATGCCCTCTGTAAGACCGGCGGTTTCATATGTGAAAGTAATGGTGTTGTCGCCTGCGGGACATTCCACAGCCATAAAGCCATATGATACCTTTTCAATATCCACAGGCTCGCCGTTTACCTCGGCGCTCCAGCCCTGCTCATAGGGAACGCTGAAGAATACAAGCTTTGGCTCGTCAAGCTGTATTGCGGCGTCAAAGCCGTTGGTATCCTCTTCAAAATAGTAGCAGGAATTGCTGCGTTTTTCTTCGCACACCGCTTTGTAGGTTTCGGAATTGAGATTTGCAGCATCGTATTCATAGGGCTGAAGAATGTCGGAATATTTGTTTATCTGGGTTTGGTCAAGCACAAGGGCTTCCAGCAGAATATTGGTTTTCTGAACCTCCTGAGCTGACTCGATAACGCTGTCTGTGGTGTAGTAGTCGTAGGTGAAGCCCATTGGAATATAATATTCGTTTTCGTAAATGTTAAAACCGTTCTGGGTATCAACATAATTAAAGCCTACAAGGTTTCCCATAGTTTCAGGAGGATTGTTTTGGGCGTCGCCGTTAAGCTGGTCCTCTGAAAGCTCGTTGAAGTAGTATTTTACCGAGAAAAGCCCTCTCAGAGGATAAAGGTTGGTTTCCATTCGCGAAGCAACGTCTCTTGTCTGGTCGATGGCAGAATAAAATTCCATTATCGAGGCGGGAACAACGCTGTGGAAGGTTCTCATAGAGGAAAGTCCCCAGAACATACACCAGTTATCTACGTTGGCGGAGGTGTCTATTCTGTAGAAAGTGTTCTGAGAATCAGACATATCGCCGTCAAGCTTAGCCATATCAAGATTATCCGAACCGTTTATTGCTCTGTCAATATAGTCGGCGTTGTCGTCGCCCTGAGCAACTCCGTAAAGCACCGACGAGGTCATGCAGATTACGCAGGCGGCGGCAGTCATGCCGCTTACGATACGATACCAGTTTTTGTTTTTCTCCTTAAGGCAGTAGATAACAAAGAACAGCATCACCAGCATAAGAGCGGTAACAATCGCCTGAATTGAGTAAAGTTCGGGATATTCGGGAACCTTTCCATATACAGTTTCGCCGTTTTCCTGAGTGGGAAGAAGTCCTATGCCTATGAAAATCGCACAGACTACAAACACGGCGATAAAGCCCTTTTTAAGGTCGGAACGGTTTTCGTCCAGTACCTTTGCGGTCATAAGGCACATTATAAGAATAGGCATAAAATACCATCTTGCATAGTAGCTGCTGTTAAACAGAACGAAAACCGAGTTGAGTATGGGAACGCAAGCCATTATTCCGCAAACGGCTATAATTTTTGTCGCCCAGTGCTTTTTGCGTGTTCTCATGAAGGCGATAACTCCGCACATTGAGAACATAGGCAGATAGCCTGCAATGGACGCCCACCTTGCCTTGTCGGAGTTGAGGATGTTGACTCTGGCAGGCATGTCAGAAAGCATGAAAAACGCCTGAATGATTCTGGGAATACGCACGTTTTCGCTGTATATAACCATATCAAGGCCGTAAAGACGAGAGGAAACTCGGGGATTTGACAACACTTCAATAACGGCGGGAAGCAGCATCGCCGCAGAAATCATAACTCCCAACACCGCTTCAAATACCAGCAGACCAAAGGTTTTAAGGTCGATTTTGAATTCCTTGTCGGTGCAGCGGATAAAGAAGTAGATGATTGTAAACACCACTTCGCACACAAAGAAAAAGTAGCTGATGGTTGCGCACAGCGCCACGGCAAGGGCAAAAGCTCCCTTTTTGTGGTCCTGAGTAAGCAGCTCAAAGCCCAGCAGCAGCAGCGGGAAAAAAGCCGTAACGTCGTGGAAGTGGTTGAAAAATACATTATAGGTCTGAAAGCCCGAGAACGCATATAGAATCGCACCGATAAAGCAGGCATTGGTGTTTTCTACAAAACGTCTTATATAAGCGTATGAGGTAAGAGCCGCCACGGCAGTTTTAAGCGCCAGCAGCCAGGGTATAAGGTACGGCACCGCTCCCAGAGGGAACAACGTGGAAAGCCAGAAAAACGGGCTTCCCAGCAGATAGAAGGAATATGAGCCGATAAAGTTGGCTCCAAGGTCTGTTCCCCAGTCCCAGGCGGTTGCGCCCTCACGCACCGCTTCGTTGGCGTGCTGGTAAAACATCATCTGCTGTGAATTGAAATCTCCGTAATAAAGGAAAATTCCCTTATTAGCTATCATTGACGGAAGAAAAGCCACCATCATTCCGAAGAAGGCAAAGAGAAAGACCATAAGGTATTTTTCCTTATGTCTGTCTTTTGAAAAGGGACTTTTCAAAAAAGCCGGTTTTTTTAACATCATGATTGATATGCTCCCCAAAAAACGGAGCATTTCTCCTTTCCCCATATTTTCAGTGCGATTTTGTACATATTTTGTCACATACATCATTAAGTATATCATATCATTTGCGTAATTTCAATAGCTCCGGGGCTTTATTTTCGTAAATTTAAGCTTTTGGCAGTGGAATTTTGTAAATCGACGCTTATTTTTTGAAAATAAGTAAACATAGCGTGAGCTTTGCGCAAAACAACACTATATTATAATAAACGCATTCAGCCGCCAAATAGTTGCGGCATACAGGCGGCGGTTTGCAAATATGTGCAATTGTAATATAACCTTGTCGCATATGTCCCTCGCCTCTAAGGCGGCGGGTTCCATTCAGACTTTCAGTGGGGGTTTTAATCCCCCACTGAAACCCTGAGGAGCAAAGCTCCTTGCGACGGTTGCAATCGTCGCAACGTGATTAAGCGAGCTTATCACGTTTTGCTCCGATTTAAATTTAACGCGTCCAAAAAGACGGGCATGAAAAAACATGGAATAAAAACATTGATTTTATTGTAAATCAACGAAAACTGTTGACATAAGCGATTTTTTTCTGTATAATATTTTTGTATAGCTTCCTCACATAAAGCGAGGAAACTTATATAGGGTGGAATAATTTTGGAGAGAAAAAATATTCAGAAAAAAAGAGAAAAATTAAGGGCGTGTTTATATAAATACAGACACGCTTAAGTACGAATATTTAACGGATGCCCCGCTTACGGCGGGAAATGAAAGGAACGGGTTAACTTTATGAGTTATTCAGAAAAGGCAATATCGCTTGCGCTGGCGGCGGCAATGCTTGCTCAGCCTGTGGTTTCAGCGTCTGCCGAAGAAACTGACAGCTCGGTAAATCAGATTGACGTAAACTCTTATACCGACAATTCCGAAAAAGAGGACAGCGTATTGTCCGAAGAGGTGAGTGAAGCCGAAAAAGCCGTGTTCGGAGAAGGCTCGGTCAACGATACGGACGAGCAGTTTGCTGAATATGTTTTTGAAGGCGACACTCTGCCCTGTTCGCAAAACGACCCTTTGTATCATAAATTTGTAAACAATCAGGCTAAGACCAGAGCGGTATGGGGCTCGGCAAATCTTGTGCATCAGCAGAGATTCAGCGACCATGACAAGATTTACGGCATAGACGTTTCCTATTATCAGCAGAATATAGACTGGGATAAGGTAAAGGCGGCGGGAGTTGAGCATGCGATAATTCGTGTCGGCTACAGAGGCTACGGAAACGGCAGGCTCGTACAGGATACCAATTTCTATACTTACATAGAAGGCGCCAAGAAAGCGGGCCTTAAGGTGGGAGTTTATTTCTATACCCAGGCGATAAACACTACCGAGGCGAGAGAAGAAGCGCAATTTGTTCTTGAGCGTATCGAGGATTACGACCTTGAGCTTCCTGTGTATTACGACATCGAGAGCGTTGATTACGACACGGGACGACTTGATTCCGCAAATCTTTCAAAATCTCAGAAAACCGCACTTTGCACGGCGTTTGCCGAAACTATAGAAGCTGCGGGATTCAAAGCGGGCGTTTACGCCAATATGTCATGGCTTACATATCAGATTGACGGCGAAGCCCTTGGAGAGGAATATCCTATCTGGCTTGCTCATTATACCACAAACACAAGCTATTCGGGCGAGTTCAGCATGTGGCAGTATACAGGCTCGGGAAGCGTCAACGGCGTTCAGAGCACATATGTTGACATAAACGTGCTTTACGACGACGGAAGCGGCGATACAATCAGCGAGTCGGCGGACGTGCCCAAAAACATTGAGGTAAAGGGATATGTATCCGACGCCATAAGAATCGGCTGGGATAAGGTATCCGGTGCTACAAGATATTACATTTATCTTTACAATTTCAACACCGGCGCATTGGTAAATCAGTTCTCCACCACCGGCACCGAATACAGAATGTCGGGGTTGTCGGCAAATACAAGCTATAGGGTAACTGTCAGAGCTTCCATTGGCGGCAAGCTTGGAAGCGAAAGTAAGGCGTACGAAATAAATACCACGCCGAATATCCCTTCGGGATTAAAGGCTTCCTCAAAAACCGAAAACAGCATAACCCTCAAGTGGAATTCGGTAAGCGGAACTGATTTCTACAGAATATATATG
Source organism: uncultured Ruminococcus sp. (assembly GCA_944388405.1). GTDB lineage: Bacteria > Bacillota > Clostridia > Oscillospirales > Ruminococcaceae > FB2012. Next base: position 193,365 of record CALXIQ010000006.1, read on the forward strand.
TACAGCAATGAAACGGGCAAATATGAGAAGGAGCTTGATATATACGGTTCAACCTCCTGCACAATCACAGGGCTTTCAAAAGGCTCAAGATACCGTTTTAAAGTAAGAGCAATCAGAACTACCGAGCTTAAGAATTATTTGTCGGAAATGTCTGATAATATTTCCGTTGCTACATCGGGAGCAGAGTATTACGCAAAAACATCTTATACAGGCTCATCGCTGACGGAGGGTCTTAAAGCTATAGGAGTAACGGCGGATTTCAGTCTGCGTAAGGAAATGGCGGTTGTAAACGGAGTTGCGGCTTACACCGGAACGGTAGCGCAGAACGCAAAGCTGCTTGATCTGCTTAAAACGGGAAAGCTGCTAAAGCCGGTTTTCCAGGCTCCTACGGGAATAACCGTGGTAAGCTATGTTGATAACGGTGTAAGAGTGTCATGGGATCCTGTTCCGGGCGCCACAAGTTACTATGTTTACCGCTACAATCCTGCAAGCGGACTGTATACCCGTCTGGGAGAAGTAACCGAAACAGAGTACAGGTATTCAAATCTTAAGGGGAATACCTCATATAAAATAAAAATCAAGTCGGTTTATAACGGAGTTGCTGGAAAAGCCTGCGATGTTTATACCATAAACACCAGACCTGACACTCCTACGGATTTGGAGGTTTCATCCAAATCCGAAACCAGCGTAACTCTTAAATGGGATTCGGTAAGCGGAACAGACTTCTACAGAATATATATGTACAGCAACGAAACGGGCGAGTATGAGAAAAAGCTTGACGTTTACGGCTCAACTTCCTGCACGATTACAGGACTTTCAAAAGGAGCAAGATACCGCTTCAAGGTTGGCGCAGCGAGAACAACCGATATAAAGAATTATGTATCAAACAAATCCGATAATATTTCCGTTGCGACTTCCGGTGTCAAGTATTACGCTAAAACTTCCTATACGGGCGATTCGCTGTATTACGGACTTGCTGCCATCGGAGTAGACGGAAGCTATGCCCTCAGAGAGGAAATAGCCGAGATCAACGGCGTTGCAGACTACACCGGAACGGCGGCACAGAACACTAAGATGCTTGATTTGCTTAAAGCGGGCAAGCTTATAATGCCTCAGTAAATCATTGTAACTCAATAAACATAAAACGGACGGCACAGTGTCGTCCGTTTTTTATGGCTTCGGTCAAATGATAAATGGCGTCCGCTTTTGAGGGGACGCCATTTTACTGTATAATTTGCAGTTAAGCTTCTTCCGATTCGGAAGCTTCCTCGGAAGAATCGTTTTGCGCTTCCGATTGCTCTTGTGCGGTTTCCTGCTGCTCAAGTTCCTCCGCCATACTTTGCAGGTCGGGCAGCTCGTCTCTTGTGATCGTAAGATTGTTGTTGTACATTTCAATCAGACTGTCCTCGGTGTTGTATTCCTCGTTAAGGCTGCCGTCCTCGTTCAAAAGGAAGTTTCCGCCCCACTGTCCGATATAAGCCCACTCGGCTTTTTCGTCGGCAATGTTTTGAATGTAGGGGAAGTTTCCGCATTCGCCGATCGCCGCAGGCTTTTTATCAGAAATGTCCCGCAGGAAAAGCAGGCGGTTTATCTGTCCCGAGTAGTTGCCCCGGTCGTAAATATCCACCGAAAGCAGGTCGCAGTAGTTGTCGCCCACATACCAGTCGTCATTCTGCGCCGACCACACCCAGATAAGATTGTTGAGATTGTGGTAATTGGTCTGCCGCTCATATAGCAGCTGCCACAGCCACTTGTAGGCGTCAACATCCCTGCCCCACCAGAAGTAGCCGTTGGAAGCCTCGTGGAGAGGACGCCACAGCACGGGAATGTCTGCGTCCTGAAGCTGACTTAATACTTGCGAAATTTTATCTATATCCTCTATTATTGCAAGACATTCGTCGGAGATTTCGCCCTCCTCATGAAGCTCGGTTATCTCCTCAATGGACATAAGGGCGATATCCTCATCAGTAACGGCTTTTGTAAGGTCAAAATCCGTGCTGTCGGAATAATATTCGCCGCTGCCCATAGGGTCTGTCCAGTGCCACATATAGCTGACTATTCCGCCGTTTTCAGCCCAGCTTTTTGCAATCTCCAGCTCGGATTCTCCCAGCACGGTGCTGTCCTGAGTAAATGGCATAAGGTCGCCGAAGCGAATTGCTGGGTATCTGCCGGTTATTTCGTATATGGCGTTTGTTTCGGCGGCGGAGCCTACCGAATCGTGCTGACCGAGAATCACGGTGTTTCCAAAGCTTTCGCACAGATACTGATAAAGCGCCTTTGTCTTGTAGTCGGCGTTTTGGTTTACAAGGGACGCCGAATCTAAGCTCAGGTCAAGCCTGCTTATTTCATCGCTTGCGGTAACCGTTACATAATCTATATCTATTCTGTCCTCAATTGGCGGGAGGGAAATTGTCACTTCGCCCTGTTCTATGTAGATGTTTTCAAAGGTGACAGTTTCAAAATCTCCCGAGCCGGCGGTAAGAAACTCGCCTATAGACTCGCCGTTTAAGATAACAGTGTTTGTTACCGGGTCTGGAGAGGCTACCGCAAGGGTTATGTTGTAATACTGGGAGTCTTCAAGCTCAAACTCAAGCTCCCAGGTGTCGGCGTCGGTGTAAAGCCCCGTAACATAGCCGTCGCCCGAAAAACCATCTCTTGCAACGCCCACCTTTACATCGCCCGTTATTGTTCCGTCCTCAGCCTGATAGGTTTCGCTGAATTCCACATATTCCGGTTCGTTGGCTGTTATGGAAGCTTCCGATACCGTTACAGCTTCATCGGAAACCGACTGAGAATTTTCCTCCTCAGACGTAGAATTCTCCGGGGAGGACACCTCCGATATTATGTCGTCATTGTTCTGTATCGACTGTCCGCAGCCTGCCGAAAGCAGGGCGAGAACAGCCGCCAGCGTCAATGAAATCAGTGGCTTAGCCTTCATTGCAAATTAACATCCTTTCTTTAAGCCGTTTCAATATTCTCCGCTTTTACGCTTTGTATATGGGGCGAAGTTATTTTACGCAGTATAATGCGCCACATTCGGTTTCAAAGGTGTATGCGCCGTCAGAATATTCGGCGGAAACAGCGGTTTCATTGCAGTAGATTTTATATTTTTCCTCTGCAACCACTCTGCATTTTTCCCCCTTGAGGGAACGTATCACAGCACTTTGCATTTCGCCGTTTTCCCAGCGGCAGGACACCTCAAAGCCGCCTCTTGCCATAAGTCCGCGGAAGGAGCCGCTTTTCCATGCCTTTGGCAAAGCGGGAAGCAGCAGGATTTCATTGTTTTCCGACTGCAAAAGGGATTCGCATATTCCCGCTGTCGCCCCGAAGTTGCCGTCTATCTGGAAGGGCGGATGCATATCAAACATATTGGTGCTGGTGGAATTTGAAAGGAGGGCGATAATGTTTTCATAAAGCTTTTCGCCGTCCAAAAGCCTTGCCCAGTGATTTATTATCCACGCCCTCGACCAGCCGGTGTGACCGCCTCCGTGAGAAAGCCGTCTTTCAAGGGTGGCTCTTGCCGCCTCAGCCAGCTGAGGAGCCTTTCTTACGGAGATTATATCCCCGGGATGAAGGGCAAAAAGCTGAGAGATGTGCCTGTGCCCGGGCTCAGCCTCATCGTAATCTTCAGCCCATTCTTTAATCTGTCCGTATTTGCCTATCTCGGGCTTGGGAAGCTTTTCTCTCATTGAGCTGAGCTTTCCGGCAAAGGCTTCGTCCCTTTGAAGAATCTGTGCTGATTCTATAACTGCGGTGAAAAGCTCATAGAGGATCTGACTGTCCATGGAAGGACCAATGCACAGCGCGCCCTGACTGCCCTTTTCGGTGATGTAGGTATTTTCGGGGGAAACGGAGGGACATGTAACGAGCCGCCCTTTTTTATCTTTGATAAGGAAGTCGGTGAAAAATTCCGCCGCCTCACGGATTGTCTGGTATTTTTCCGCAAGAAAATCTTTGTCTAAGGTGAATTTGTAATGCTCCCAGATGTGCAGGCACAGCCAGGCTGCGCCCATAGGCCACTGAGTTGCCGGCATCCACAGATCCTGGGGAGCGGTATCACCCCAGATGTCAGTGTTGTGGTGGCACACAAAGCCCCGGCAGTTGTACATTTTCTTGGCGGTAACCCTGCCGTTCGGTCTCATTCTTTCAATATGGTCAAACAGCGGCGTGTGAAGCTCGCTCAGGTTGCACACCTCCGCAGGCCAGTAATTCATTTCGGTGTTGATGTTAACAGTGTACTTGCTGCCCCAGGCAGGCCACATATCCTGATTCCAGATGCCCTGGAGATTCAAAGGCAGGGTGCCTTCGCGGCTGCCGGAGATCATAAGATAGCGACCGAAGTTGAAGTAAAGCTCCATAAGCTTGTTGTCGCTGCCGCCGCCGCGGATATTTTCAAGCCGTTTGTCGGTAGTAAGAGATGAAGCTCCGCCGCTGTTGTCCTCAAGGGAGATTTCACACCGTTTGTAGTAGGATTGATAGTCCTTTATGTGCTTCGCCTTAAGCTGCTCATAGGATTTTTCTGCGGCGCAGTCAACGTCGTAAATTGCCTGCCCTTTGTAGTCGTTGTGACGGAAGCTGGTCTGAGCTCCCAGCAGGATTGTTATCTCACCGCACCCCTCGCAGACAATGTAGTTTCCGTAAGGATAGACCTTTCCGCCTTTGTTTAGAACTTTCACATAAGCGGCAAAATTTATCCCGTCCTCCGAGCCGCAGCCGCCGTAGAAAAGCAGGTTGTTTTCCCCTACGGGAGAGTTGCTGTCAAAGTAATCATCCCGTCCGTCAAGGCTTATGCGCACATTTATTCCATCGGGCTTTGAAGCGGCAATGTGCAAAACCATTACCTGATCCGGCTGGGAAACAAACACCTCTCTTTTGAAATCACAGTCGTTTATGGAGTATTCACAGGTGCACACAGCGGTTTCAAGGTCAAGGCTGCGGTATTTGAACTCCGCCTCGCTGTCCTTGTAATGGATTACAGTCATATCCCCTAAAGGCATATAATGCCGCTGATTTGTAGGAGTGCCGCAGAAAGCGTCCAGTACAATGCTTTCTGCTTCGGGGATTTTTTCGTCAAAAAGCAGTTCTCTTACCTTTTGAAGGTTAGGCAGGGCGGAGGGGTTGTTGCGTTCTCTGAATCCTCCCGACCAGATTGAATCCTCATTAAGCTGTATACGCTCGCACAAGGGCATACCGAAAACCATTGCGCCTATTCTTCCGTTTCCCACGGGCAGCGCCTTGTTCCAGTCGTCGGCAGGTTGGTCATATCTGAGAATCTGTGAGCAGTAATCCATAATTCTTACCTCTTTTCTATAATACGGCAGGCGTATATACATAGTTTAAGTATATCACAGTATCTCATATTTTTCAACCCCGTAAAAACGGCGAAATCATTTTTTTCTGCAAGGCGCAGGGGAGAGATTTAAAAATTAACTGTAAAATATATTGCTTTATTCGGCGAATTGTGTTATTATAAAAATTATGAAACTACAGGATACCGAAAGGTAAGAAATGCGAGGTTTTTGTTTTGGAGATTTTATCAAGCGGAATGCAGAACGTTTATACTCCTATGCCTATGGGCGTTCATTTTGTTTTTTGTCTTATAGCGACGTTGCTTTATCTTGTGCAGTTTTACAGAAAGGGAGCGTGGCATTATCTGCTGTTGATGATTGCGGTGGATCTGACCTTTATAACACAGCTGTGGACTTCTCATTTTGCAATATCTGCGCTGGCGATAGCCGAGGCGGCGCTGCTTATTGCTGCTGCAATTCTGTGCTTCCGTTACAATAAAGCGTTAAAAGCCGCACATCAGAAGCAGATTGAAGAAAAAGAAAAGGAAGCAATAAAGGCAAAGCTTATGCAGAAAATTCAGCAGGAAGAGGATAAGGAGCTTGTGGACAACGCTTTCAAGGACGACGAGGAATAAACGCTGAGTTGCGGAGGTTTTTACGGTGAAGATAGTAATACTGGACGCTGAAACTGTTACAAGAAACGACGTTTCTCTTGACGGAATAACCACGCTTGGGGAGGCAAAGGTTTACGGTTATACCCCAAACGATGAGGTCGCCGCAAGAATCGCCGACGCCGACGCTGTAATATGCAATAAGTGCCTTGTTACCGACGAGGTGTTTGAAAGCTGTCCCAATTTAAAATACGTAGGGCTTTTTGCTACGGGCTACAACAATATCGACATAGCTTCTGCAAGAAGGCATGGTGCGGTGGTGTGCAACGTTCCGGCGTACTCCACAAATTCAGTGGCTCAGCACACCTTTGCAATGATACTCAACTATTACAACAAAATCGCCGAGTACGCCAAAACTGTAGCCGACGGCGACTGGGTAAACTACAAGCTGTTTTCTTACTTTTATATTCCCACCTCAGAGCTGGCGGGAAAAACTATGGGAATAATCGGCTATGGTGATATAGGAAGAAAAACCGCAGAGATTGCAAGAGCATTTGAAATGAAGGTTATAACCTACACCCGTTCGCCCCATAAGGTTACAGACGGCACGGAGGTGGTGTCATTAGAGGAGCTGTTGAAACGCTCCGACGTGGTAAGCCTTCACTGTCCGCTGACCGAGGACAATCAGAAAATGATAAACGCCGAGGCTCTGGGCATGATGAAGCAAACCGCTCTGCTTGTAAACACTGCAAGAGGCGGACTTGTGGACGAATACGCTCTTGCCAAGGCTCTTGACAGCGGAGAGATAGGAGGAGCCTGCATTGACGTATTGACTCTCGAGCCTATGAGGGAGGACTGCCCTTTAAGAAATGCAAAAAACTGTACCATAACTCCCCACATTGCCTGGGCGCCCAGAGAGACCAGAGAGCGGCTGTTAAAAGAAGTCGCCCTTAATCTTAAATGCTGGATGGAGGGCAAGCCGAGAAACAACGTTGCGGGGCTTTAGGAAGTCTTGCAAAAAATTATACGGGGATAAATACAAAACCGAAATGAGGAATCAAGATGTCACATCTGAAGGATAAAAAAAGAGTGGTAGTAAAGCTGGGAAGCTCTACTCTCACCCACAGAACGGGAAGGCTTAACATCAGACGGGTTGAACAGCTGGTGAAAAACCTTGCCGATTTGCAAAACGCAGGGCACGAGCTTATTATAGTTTCCAGCGGCTCTATCGCTCTGGGAGTAGCTAAATTGGGGCTTATGGAAAGACCAAAGGACACCCCCATGAAGCAGGCGTGCGCGGCGGTTGGTCAGTGCGAGCTTATGTATTTGTACGACAAGCTTTTTTCCGATTACGGCCTCACAGTGGCGCAGGTTCTGCTGACAAAGTATATTCTGCTGGAGGACAGGAGAGTAAACGTACAGAACGCAATTGAAAAGATTATCGAGCAGGGCGTTATTCCTATAGTAAACGAAAACGACACGGTGGCTATCGACGAGCTGGAGCTTGAGGTGGGAGAAAACGACTCCCTTGCCGCAACGGTGGCGTCCATTGTTCACGCCGACCTGCTTATAATAATGTCTGACATAGACGGGCTTTACGACAGCGACCCGAGAAAGAATCCCGACGCAAAGCTTATCCCGGTAGTCGAGGAGATTACAGACGAAATAAAGGAGCTTGCCGGGGGCGCAGGTACAAAGCTTGGAACCGGCGGCATGATAACCAAGATAAACGCCGCTGAAATAGCCGTAAACAGCGGCATGGACATGATAATAATAAACGGTAAGAACCCGGATAACCTCTACTGGCTTTTTGAGGA